>NZ_JBDGON010000009.1:0-149363 GCF_057751355.1 Salmonella sp. FC25216
AAGCCTGTATGCGTTCAGCGCCTTTGAGCAGGGGCGTTCTGGCGAGGCGGTGGCGGCCTGGGAGATGATGCTGAAGTTACTGCCGGCTGGCGACGCCCGGCGGGCGGTGATAGAGCGCAGTATCCGGCTGGCGCAGGAGAAATAATGCCCTGACGGCCCGGTGGCGTAGCGCCATCGGGCCTGCCTTGTTACTGCATTCCGCGTGTTTGTAAAAATAGAATGGTCGCCGCGACGCGCGAGCGCACGTTAAGCTTGCGAAGCAGATTACGAATGTGCACCTTAACCGTCTGCTCAGAAATATTCAGCACTGACGCAATCTGTTTGTTAGAAAGCCCCTGCGCCAGCTCATGCAGGACATCTAACTCTCGTTCGGTCAGAATACTAAAGGGATCTTCCTGCACGCCAAACCGTTCGCGCTCACGCAGATATTCGCTAACCCGATCGCTAAAGACTTTACCGCCGTTAGCGCCTTTGCGAATGGCCTCCAGCAGTACCTCCGGATCGCTATCTTTGAGTAGATAGCCGTCGGCGCCGGCGTCGATCAGCGCGTAGATATCGCTGGCGGAATCCGAGACGGTAAGAATAATAATTTGCGCCGTCACGCCATCCCGGCGTAGCGCGTTCAGGGTATCTAACCCGCTCAGACCTTTCATATTCAGATCCAGTAGGATCAGATCGGGCTCAATGCGATTCGCCAGATCGATCGCGCTTGCCCCATCGCCCGCTTCGGCAACGACATGAAAAGCCGGGTCCAGTTCCAGTAATTGACGAATACCTCGCCGCATAAGTGGATGGTCGTCCACAATAAGCACCTGAAAAGGTGTTACTTCAGGCATGCTGTATCTCCTGAGTTTTATTAGAATGATTATTGTTTTCAGCGCGGAAATCGTCCAGATTCACCACATTGCCAAGAGCGTAAATTTTACCCTAATTAGTGCATGGGTTAGTAGTAAAACCTGTAAAGGGATAAATGACATGAATACCTGCTTGTCCGAGGAGCAGGCGCTTGCGCCGCCATCCGGCAAAAGGACTTCTGTTAAGTTAAATCATACGGCATTATTTTTAAATATTATTAATTTCAAATGATTAGTTATTTTCATGCAATTGATTGTAGTAGGTACAGGCGGAATTCACTACCTAATCATTGTTTTTAGATTTGAGCAGATTTGCGTAAAAAATGATAAAAACACTATATTTAACAAGCTATCATTATTGCATTCACGGAGAGTAGTAAAAGGTAATGGCACCGAATAATTTATACTTGATAAGTATTTTTAAATGATGTTACACAATGTAATAGCTTGGGAAATATTTTTGTAAAAACAAATTTAATATTTTATTAAACTTGTTATCGCGAGATTGAATTAAAAAACAATCACGACTATAACCAGTGGATTGTGTAATTTTATATCCTGGTATAATCGATTCAATCGGTTTAATGTCTATCGCTATAAAATAATAGCGACACAGTAACCTATAAAAAGGTTATCTAAAATAATGTAAGGTTAGATAAATGTATAAAAATAGCGAAATTTTCTCATTGCTAAAAATGGAAGAGGGAGTTAGTCATAAACCTTATATTGATAGTCTCGGTTATCCTACTGTTGGCGTTGGATTTAAGCTTGGTCCACAAGGTGCTAGTCTGAAAAACTATACATTTTGTTTAACAGATAATGTCATCGAGGCCTGGCTTCAGGAAAATATTGATAGGGTTTACAGGAGCATGCAACGGAATGAGAAGATCAATCGGGCTTTGTTATACAGCAATTCAGTACGTGCAGATATCCTGATATCAATGGCATATCAGATGGGGGTGAATGGTCTTGCTGGTTTTAATAATATGCTCGTGGCGATAACTGGGCAGGATTGGAATAACGCAGCAGATGAAATGAGAAGGAGTATTTGGGCAAAACAGACACCGGAACGGGCTGAAAGACATGCTACAGTAATCGAAACAGGACAATGGGCACCGGTATACAATTTTGTTATTAACCAATAGATCCTTTCAGGATAATACGGTTTTTATAATTTATGTAAGCTCATAAGGATATTAACTTTAGAAGGTAAGGAGGAATCAATGTTCCAGTTACTTGGGCAAGATACAGTATGGATTATTCTTGGAGCAATTGCTGGAAGTACAGTATTTGTAGTGTCGGCGTCGGAGTATATACTATCTGTCCGCATTATCCTTTTTGTTGTATCAGTAATTATAGGTATTATATGCGCTGATTTGGTTGCGTTAGCATTAACGCATTTAATTGATAAACACTTCTCTGTGATGTTAATAATCCCTTCGTCCGTTGGGGCTGTTGTTGCCTCTACGCTTTCTATTCGTGTACTCGTTTTTTTAGGAAAACGGATAGTTGATTTACAAGCGGACAAGAGTAATCATATATAACTAATATTGCCCCTGAGTGCCGTAAACAGGATCTGATTTCACTTTCATTACCTCTTGCACTGGCAAAGGGCAAGCAGACAAAACAGGCAATAATGGCAAAAGTGAAAACCAAATATGGCCTGGATCATATTGAATGGCACGGTGGTACCTTCTTCAACCACGGCGTTAAAATCACGACCAGTAGCCCCGAGCAATTTGTGATAGCGCTGCCAGCCTGGCAGCGCAGCGGCGTCAATAACTATACACTGGACGGCATCGCTTCTCACCAGGCTGGATGCATCAGCCACGAGCGCTATCGCAAGCGGTAATGCTCCGATTACCTTAACGATATATGTCGTCGAGCAATATGGTAAAGCATCGCAAGAGGCGGTAATTGACTGGACGGCAGATAATGCGTGGGCAAATTATCTGTAGCTCAATCCTCTTCTGATACTTAGGGAAACGCGCAAATTCAGGTAATCAGCGCGGCGGTGATCACGACGATAAATACGGCCCAGCATAGTCAGGCGAAAGCATTGCATTCTGAATCACTCCATTTTACAGCCGATCTCGTTTAGCGATTTATCCACTATTTATTGGGTGATGGTGAACGTGTTTCTTATTTTTTGTATGATGTTATGAGCGGCCAACCTGAAATGTTCAAAATTGGCCGTATGTTTTTATATAGACAATTAATACAGTAGGTATACCGTAATATTAAACCGTCAATTCCACAGGAACCAGTATCTGGGGCCTGAATAAGGTAGTAATTAATTGTTCAAACTGAGCTTCGCCCTTAACACCCAATAAAATTTTCCTGGATCTTTCCGAAATGGGCGCTGTTTTAATACTCCAGAGAATAGATAACGAAAGGCCCATATGAAGATCATCAATATGAAAAAGCGTATCTACGGCATTTTCTGCGACAACCTGCTTACTAAACGCTATCGCATCTTTACGCGCTATATCATCCCCACCCAGTAGGGTAACTAATCTATCTGATACTTTTCTCTCCTGGAATTTTAATGTATCGTTAAGAATCATATGCGCTTCAGCCATATAGGGACTTTTCTGTTTCGCCTTGTCTATCGATGTCACATGCGCGTTGCTGCCAAAGCGACTACTGTTCTTTTGCAGTTTAATCCCTTTAACCGAAAGGGCAAAGAAAGCGAACCCGGTATTAGCAAGTTGAACAACATCAGCTTTGGTGGTATGGGTTTTATCAAACACCATCTTTCTTTTTATTAACTCATCGCGGCTTAAAAAAGTCGTTTCTAATGTTTCAGGATTGGTTATCCAGGCATTGGTATGATGCACCATCTGGAATTCAAGCTGCTTAAACCTTTGAAAAAAATCTAGTTGTTCCTGGCTTGCTTTCCCCAACCTTTTTTTCAGATTTTCGATGTTCCTGGCGCTGATGGCACGCACCTCATAAGTTGAGCCAGGTATACGTACTGTCGGATCATTGGGTTTCCTCTGCCAGAGTTTACCCGTTGCCATTTTTTTATAGACTCCATTCACTTCCTTAAATTGCTTAGCAGAAAGTTTGGGCGTCTCAGTGCTACCTGATGCTGTCGGAGCGAGGCCTTCGGCATCCGCAAGTGTCAGTGGATTATTTCTCACCATCCGGTATAAATTCAGGCCGTCGATCTCCCGCCCCGGGTCGGCGGCTGTCCAGCGACATAGCCAGGGGGCGTAATAGCGGTAGCCGTAGTAATACAATCCGGTGCCGTCACGTTCTTTACCAGAGTAGCGAATCACTTTATAGCTGGCTTCCAGTTCGCTGCGTGCCGCCCACACCGCGGTACCGCCGAAAGGATAGTACTCTTCCCGGCTAATTTGCTGGCCATCAGCATCCAGTTCCAGCGATGCTGAGCCGATATTGTCGCAAAGGCTCCAGCGTAGCTGATTGTTATCAATGTCATCCGGTTTACCTGATTCCCAGTGCAATATCCGTATGCCGGCACGGCCTATTTGACCGGTTACGGCATGAAGTTCTTGCGATGTGTTTACTGAAATAACGTTGTTATCCTCTACTGACTCCTGCCAGCTTTGCCGTAGCTCAAGACCCGGCAGGTAGCGTACTTCATCTACGCTCCAAAGCTGCTGGCTGGCATTCGTCAGGGTGCGGGTCTGCTTACGCACGCGCCTGCTGCCGCTATACTGGTAAATTTCCCGATCATTCTGCGTCATATCCGTGGCGTCGCGGCACAGTAGCACTACCGTCTGCAGGTTATTGCTGCCGTCCCAGAGCATGTTATTACTGGATGAAGAGGCCGAAATCTGTAACTGCTTCAGGTTGCCATTGTTATCGAACCACTGGCTTACCTCATCTGAATCCTGCGCTCCACCGTCGTTCATTTGTACACTACGGTTTGATGTCGTCTCTGTTACCATCGTTCGCGTATAGTTTCCGGCCCCTGTGTGAGCCAGTGACTGCAAGTTGCCGCTGTCATCCCAGATCCAGGTGCGGGTGTAGTTTACATACTGACTGTTGTCCGTGGGGATAGGCGTCAGTGCGGCAGGTAAACTGCTGTAGGGTATTATTTTGTTCCCGGCGTTTTCCCGCCCCGTGGCTTCCAGCAACTGGTAGAGGGCGTCATAGCTGAATTCTTTCTGCCCGTCCGTGACCTGATTTTGGTAGTAGCGTGTTGCTACCAGGTTATCCGTAATCGAGGTGACATTTCCTGTATTGTCGTAACCATATACCAGTGACTGAAGTACTGTGTTATCAGCGCGCTGTGCTGCCAGTGTCGATAGCCATTGTGTTTCAGGCTCATAGCCGTATGCCGTGGTTACGCCGTTGCTTGTTTTCTCTTCTAAAACCTGACTCGCCGCACTCCAACTGATATGTTCAAGTAACGTCTGTTTAGTTTCACCAGCCAGTTTTATGGCCTGACTTGTTACTTTTCCGCTGACATCATAGCGCCAGCTTTGTTGGTGCCCCATGGCGTCGGTTCTGTTTAGCGTATTTGCGGAAGCATCTGCTTGTAGTGAAGTCACATAGATTTCCGAATCCAGAAGACGTTTTCTGCTAGTGTCGTCTGCGGGCCAGTTTGGCGCGATGTCACCTGACGCCAGGAATTGCTGCGATATTTGTAAGGTTGCTCCGCTCAACGCGACAGAATCGATGATTTGCAGGCCGCTGTCATCATACTGCCGTACAGGTAGCCCTTTCAGATTATCGCCCTCCAGACCTTTATCGCCATATTCAGTTATCCGGCTGACGCGTTTTTCCCCGCCTTTTTGCTGCTCCTTTGTCTGTACCGGTCGGCCCAGTTCATCGTAGGTTTGCTCTTGCGTGGTGCCCCGACCATCAGTGAACCACACCAGGCGAGCCGCGGCATCAAAAAGCGTGACCAACCATCCGCTGTCGGTACTCTCCCTTTTGATTACCTGCCCGGCAAGAGATGACATACTGCGCAAATTTGCCACCACACTCCGATCATTTAGCCATGCTGAAAATAGCCTGGGATCACGTTTTTCTTCCACCGGGCTCTCATCAGCATGGTAGCTGTGGTCAACCAAAAGACGCCGTGGAACGGAGGCTTTTTCACGGTTCCAGTTTAGTATACGTACGGTAAATCCCCGATTATCATTAACGCTGATAACCGGAGTGCCTGCAGCAACTGTTACAGTGCACATTATTTTCACTCCTCAGTAGTATTACGCTTGTTAGTTACGCATCCTGTCAGCGTAGCCAGATAAACATTGGAAATGATGCTAAATAAGGAGGTAACTGGTGCAATAACAGCACGCTGTATGGCATAGATGGAGAATGATGAATATCAGGCGAGTAAAAGTTAAAAATATTGAATTGATAGTCACTTCAGTGGGAAATACAGAATGCAACGCATTGTGGTTAATGCCGAACATTATTTAAAAAGCCTCATTCCCGTAATGGGAATGAGACAAGACATGAAGACTCAGGCGGCTTTACTACACCCAGCGCCAGGATCTAATGCTCTCTGGCGAGGATTAGTAGAGTGAGCCAGTTTGGGCGGGGCGATCCGACTGAATAAATATTCTTTTTCATCTCTGTTGCAATAAATATTGGGTACCCGTACTGCATATCCGCCACTAAAGGTTTCGATATGTGGCCCGAACAATCCAGCAATATCCCGATTTTCCGATGTCGCGGTGAATTGACCAGGCCTAACGGATGGCAATGCCGTTGTTCCCCGATAGAGTTTTTTCTTTATTAATGTGGCGTGATTCTTAATATAGTCATCAAGAAGGTCGGCAAGTTCTGCGCCAGTCTTACCATCAAGTTCATATATGCCGTTCGCCACACCTTTATGTGCGTTTTGCTCGAAAATGTCATACCGATCTCTGGTTGCATTTGGATCTCTGTTTAGTTTTCTTATATGTCTAACAATTTTGTCTGCGTTCAATTTCTCTGTGGGAGAGGCGTTTTGTATCAAGGGGGATTGTGCAGCCCAAACATAGAGTATTGCTTTTTTCCCATTGTCGGCAGCCGCCTGAGCTGCTTTAGCTTTTGCTTCTTTACTTGCACTCATGGCTTTCTGTGAGGATGCAGGTGGAAGGACATATTTTGACTGTTCATACATGATGTGAAAAAGAACATTTATAATGGTTTCGCTTTTTAAGGAATATGTACTGGCGCGTGAATGGTTGGTGAGAACGAAGCGTTTCATGGCAGGGGAATTTTTTTCATATTTTCCACTTTTCAGCGCGCTTTCATATAAATGCTCAAATTCTGCGATTTCCTCCTTCGTCAACGCTAATTTAGGCATTAATCCGTCAACGTCCGTCAACGTGATCGGATTATTTCTCACCATGCGGTACAGATTCAGCCCGTCAATTTCCTGGCCCGGATCGGCTGCCGTCCAACGGCACAGCCAGGGAGCGTAATAGCGGTAGCCGTAGTAATACAATCCGGTGCCGTCACGCTCATTGCCAGAATAACGAATCACGTTATAATCGGCCTCCACCTCACTGCGTGTCGCCCACACCGCAGTACCGCCGAAGGGGTAGTACTCTTCGCGGCTGATAGTTTGCCCCTGCGCATCCAGCTCCAGCGCATAAATATTGTCGCTCAACTGCCAGCGTGCCTGGTCATTATCAATGCTGTCAGGTTTACCTGTTTTCCAGTGCAGCAGTCGGATACCGGCGCGCCCCGCCTGGGTGGTTATCACATGCAGTTCTTCAGTAACCGCCTGCGGCGTAATAGTGTCGCCGCTGACCGTCTCCTGCCAGTGACGTCGCAGTTCCAGACCGGGCAGGTAACGCACTTCATCAACAGTCCACCGATTATCTTCGGCTTTTGTCAGGCGGCGTGTCTGTTTGCGCATGCGTATCCCGGTGCTGTACTGGTAAATCTCCCGATCGCTCTGCTGGATGTCGCCGTTACGATCAAGTAGGTTGACCGTTTGTAGATGGTTACTGGCGTCCCAGATGAGTGGGTCAGAGGCAGTGGCAGACACCTGCAGATTGAGGAGGTTGCCATCAGGGTCGAACGCAGCATCAACGTCATCCGGCGTCAGCGTTCCGGTGTCGTTTTGCAACCTGCTGCGGTTGGACATATCACTTATCACCATTGTACGGGTAAAGCTTGCGGCGCCCTGGTGAGAGAGGGAGAGCAGATTACCGCTGTCATCATAGCGAAAGGAGCGGGTATAACCGATGGTTTGATTGCTGTCTATTGGGATAGAAGCGGGGAGAGCAGCATACGGGACGGCGGTATTACCGGCATTCTCGCGCCCGGTTGCCTCCAGCAATTGGTAGAGTGCGTCATAAGTGAACTCCCTTAATCCGTCGGTTTGCTGATTCTGAAAGTAGCGGGTCGCAATGGTGTTATCAGTAATTGAAATTAAATTACCAGTATTGTCGTAGCCGTAGACCAGATCCTGAAGCAGAGCGCTGTCGGCGCGTAGTGCGCTCATCGCCGAGAGACGCTGTGTTTCGGGCTCATAGCTGTAGGTTGTGGTCACGCCGTTACCCGTGGTTTCCTCCAGAACCTGGCTTGCGGCATTCCACATAATGTCCTCAAGCAGTGTCTGTTTTTTACCCTCTGAAAGTGTCGCATACTGGCTTTTTACATGGGAACTGACGTCATAACGCCAGCTCTGCTGATTCCCCATTGCATCGGTCTGGTTCAGGCTAATACCGCGCGCATCGGCAGATATTGTCGAAACATAAATCTTATCCTCCAGTAGCGCCTGTCTGTCGGCATCATCCTCCGGCCAGTCAGGCTGCGCTTGCGCAGATAAGAGGAACTGCTGCGTCTGGCAGAGAATTGCTCCGCTCAGCGCCATCGATTCGACAGTTTGCAGACCGCTATCATCCCAGCGCTGTACGCATAATCCGCGCAGGTTGTTTTTCTGCGCGTTAGCATCTGCAGAACAGGTATCCGTGTAGGCGTGACGCCAGCTTACCCGCAATGCCTCGCCTTTTAGCTGTTCGCTACCGCTCTGCGGGCGGCCCAGCGTATCGTAAACCTGAGCGTGTACGGCGTCCCGACCATCAATGGACCACACAGGGCGGCTGGCGGCATCAAAGCGCGTTACCTGCCAGCCGCTGTCAGTACTGGCGCGTTTCAGCGTCTGACCTGTCAACGATGCCATACAGTACAGGTTCGGCAACGCCGTATCGTCCTGTTGCCAGGCGGCGAAACGGCGAGGATCGCGCTGTACGGTGGCCCGGCTGGCCGTATCCAGCCGGGTGTGGTTAACCAGAAGCCGGCGCGGACTGTCTTTATCCTCGCGGTTCCAGTTAAGAGTACGAATGGTGATACCGAGGTTATCGCAGACGGCAATCACCGGCGTGGCGATTGCTAAAGTCATACGGGAATATTCTCCAGGCCCACCGTGTCGTTTTCATCTTCTGCGACCGTAAACCAGGCATAGTAGGTATTGCGGCGCAGATAGCCTTTAGCCGTAACCGTGCGAATATTGCGGCCCGTTGCATCGTAATAATGCGTGTCGCTATAGCCATTCGTACGCATAGCGGTATCGACAACGTAGTGCCAGTCATCAAGGAAAAAGGGTTGATAGTTGCGAACCGGCTGGCCTTTATTGTCATACTCAGTGCGTCCGGAAACGGCCCAGCGAGGGCTGGCATCGATCTCTGTTGTACTGATTTCTCCATCGCTTTCTCTGTGCCAGGCTTTCCCATCCGGAAAGAGGACACATTGCTGCAATGCCCGGCCAAAACCATCGCTGTAGCTCAGCGAAATACGGGTTTGTTGCAAGGGGGTCGTTGAGTCATCTGGATCAAGCGTTGCAGGATAGTTATCTGCGGTCAGGGTCACACTGTGGATGGGATTACGGGTTGCCTCAGCCAGTAAATTTGCCAGAGGATGTTGTGGATTTTTACGCGCCCAAAGATGACCTGATGAACGAATATGCCCGGTAAAGGTAATAAAGCGGTTCTGCAGCAGAGTCGACCAGCCATCAGCAGTGACACTGTTTGCCTGGTCAGCGGAAACGCACCCCATCCAACTGAACATATCAGTGACGTTGATGGCGGCCAGTTGCTGGAGATACCCCGCCGTTGTCGCCATCGCAATGGCTTGCTCAACGGTAAGCGAAGACGAGACCGGATAGTCTGCGATTTTTGCAAACCCTACCGCCTGACCACCGTTTTCTGTTCCATATACACTGGTTGCCAGCAGACGGCCGAGCGCATCCAGTTGACACTCCTGATAATTATTATTGATATCAGTGATGCGCCATGGGCTCAGGAAACGATAGTCGTATTCCATTTTAACGGTGTTATCCAGCACATCTTGTTGGCTAATTGGCACCAGATAATACGAGTCATACTGACAGGTTATAGCCCCGACGAGTCCGGTAGATTGCTGGCTTGCAACCGTTGAGAACTGGCTGGCATCGTTATAGAGCGTAAAGCTGTGCTCAACTGCCCAAAGGTCGGCTTCGGTTGTAAAGGAAAAGAGTGCCGGTGTCTTAACATAACCTAGCTTATCGAAACTGTATTCAGCAGGGATAGTTATCCCGTCATAGGCTTTAAGCGCTGTTTCATCCAGTACCGCCGTGCGTTGATAGTGCACCAGCGCCGGCAAATCAGGGGGCGTCGACGTGTAGATAATTTCGTTTTGTTGGGTCAGATAGCGAGTTTGTCCGGCACTTAACAGGCCGTTATCTGCCCGAAGCGTTTCGTAACTGATACCGCCAGCGGGAACAGAATCGAATTGCAGTTGATTTACCCGTTGTTGAGAGGGAAGCCCCAATCGCCAGGTTTGTGAATTTTCCAGGTGAATAAAAGATGCCAGGCTCTCTACCAGCCGCAGTTTTTGCTGTTGGTCATCATAGGTATTTTCCCAGGCATCATCAGGCAAGTTGGCCGGGTAGGGTTGAAGGGCATGATAAGCGCGACGGGGGTACGCAACGCTAACTTGCCGGGTAACGCAACCATAGTCGTCAGCCTGAAGCGTCACCTGTTGTGAAACCTGTGGGTCGCCAACCAGACGTTCATAATGATGCGTTATTTGCTCCAGTGCGACGGGCAATACAACGGGCATCGCGCCATCCTGAACCAGACGAACCTGCATTCGCTGTTGTGTGGTGGTATAAGGAGAAGTGGCGACGCTACTGTTATCCAGTCCATAGGTTTCGCTGCGCAGCTCTGTTCCATTTAATGCACGGAACATCCACCAGCGCGTGGCTTCATCGGCGTTGTTCAACACCTGATCCTCTCCTGACTGCCAGGTTGTCAGAAGCGTGGCATTAAGCGCGATCTCTTCTGTATCACCGCGCCAGGGCGTGCCAAATAGTGTGTTTTCATCCTCTTCACGGCCACAATGAAACCAGGACTTTGTCAGGAGCGTTGCGGCGACAGGGGTATCGTCGCCAACCGGGAGCGCATCATCATTGGTATCTTCAGTTTCGACATAACCAAAACCACGGAATTCACGCTCTTTGCCATCATAAACCCCCTTACGATAACGGATGCTCTGGCTAAGCTGGTTGCCGGTAACTTCATCCTCTGTGGTTGTTTTAACCAGCAGATGCATAGCGAAAGGTAATGCCGGCGTCGCCTGTGGGTTTTGCTGTTTTTCATCCAGCCATTCTTGCGCTGAACTGCGATAAAAGAGCGTGGTGTTGGCGCCGATATTGTTATTCGTGCCCGCCAGGAGCCAGGGTTTTTGTGCACAAAAAGCAAAATGCCAGTGCGCAGGGGTTGGCCAGGGAACAGTAAGAACCAGTTCAGCCATGCCATTGCCCTGAATATCCGCCACAGTAAGCTGGCAAAGACGGTCATAAACGACGCCGTCAGGAAAAGCAATACTGGACCCGCAAACGAAACCATTACCGCCCTGATTCAACCAAACAGTCACCTGGTTATGCTGCACATAGATTAAATCAGGCGCGCCGGAACCATCGGTATCAGCCAACAACAAATTTTCAGGATTAAACTGTTCTTCACTGTCTAACGGCGATGGCAGGGACAACTGGACAGGCGAGCCGAAACGACCGCCGCCGAGATTAGGCCAGCAGGTAACGCTGTTATAACGGATGCGGCATAAGTGTGATTGCCCTGACCCCAGAATATCGGTAAAAAGCACCAATTCGCGGGCATCCCGCCCAGGGCCTGGCAGTTCAATATTTTCATCCTGATTAATATTCAGTCCTGCGCTGAACGCGCTGCCCTCATTAGCATACAGACGCACACTTTTTGGCCCGATCATCGCCAGATCGATAAGTCCGGACCCCATTAACTCTGTAAACTGAGCTTGTGGATGAAAAAACTCTTCAGGTAGGGCGCTGAACGGGGTAAAACGGCTCCAGCTTTTATCTGATTGTTGAGTAAAGAAACCTGCCATGCCTGGTGTTGCGACTACCCAGTCGAGCTGGCCGTTGCCGTCGATATCTATCAGGCGGGCGGCTGTGTTTTGCAAGGCCGGGATTTGCGGCAGGTTAACCCAGTCGGCATAGACAACCTCGTCTGTACCCGTTTTGCCCCGGCAAGGCGCGCGATAACGCCAGTCTTTGCCATTAAGCCACAGTATGCCCGGTACGCCTTCACCATAGAGGTCCACCAACTGATAAGGCGGGGAATCCAGGCCGGCAAGCGATGACATCTCTTGCCACTGGGTATCAGATATATCAGGTTGTGAATAACAAAGCTCTAATGGCGGGCATGAGAGTACCGAGCTGTCAGCGTCATAGGCAAGCGTTTGTGCCGATGACAGTTGGCTGAGCACCGGCGTTTCGTTATATTCCAGTAATAAGCGTGAAACCAGGGCATTATCTTGTTTTAGTTCATCAGGGAAATGATGAAACATTAATACCTGATGACACAGACGATGTGTACGAATCTCAAACCCATACTCGTAGCGGGAAAACGCGTCCTGACGAGCAGGCCAACTTGTCGTCGTTGAGAAAGCAGGGGCCGAGCCGGGATCGAGTGACCGTTCGCCATAGTCGAAGATAAGCGTGAACAGCCATTTTGCGTCAGGTTTATCACTTTTCCAGAGATACAAATCAGCAGCGGGCGTTTGACAGCCATATTGTACGTTGGCGAGATAGCGTTGTGTGGAGCAATCTCGCTGATTATTTTTGTCTACTTGGTTGATATTGCTGTCATTTTCCGCTTGCCAGCAATAATAAATATGATCCCCTACGGGATTGACCGACTCTTCTACCAGCCACTCAGCAATATGTGCGGTATTATGCGGGTCGCTGATACGAGCTGATGCGGTTTTACCCAGCATATGCACATTACCCGCGCTTTCATGCAGTAACCAAAAATCATCCTCTGGGGCCTTACCTTGCCAGCGCTCCAGACGATGAAACGCGCCTTCTGTACGTGGCTGATAACGGGTAACCGTCCAGGTTTGAGATAGTTTCGTACTGCCATATTGTTGGCAGGTGGTGGGGTTAGGGGTCTTACTTGTACTAATGGTTTTGACCAGCACTTCGCCATCAGGGCCAAGAAATTCGTCGTTGTCGTTATACTGCGGTACGCCATGACTGGTTCGTCGACTAATGCGCAGCGTAGCGCACGCCCAGCCAATACCAAAAATACTATTTCCCGCAGAGCTGCTGTAAGTCAGTGACAATGAAGGTGTAAAACCGCGACCCGCGCTTACGGGAAGAGGTAATGTCATTGACGCCATGCCGTCAGGACCTGCCTGACCGAGCGCCTCTCCCATACCGCTTAAGGTGCCGCCTCCTTTTGGTAAGGAAGGGGGGGTTACCATAAGTGAGGCCGTGGATGAAGATGCATTTTCGTTTAACATTTTTTTGCTCCAGTCACCGGCCAGGTCTGGCCGGTGACTTTTCAAGGGAAATTACAGAGTTTTTTCAACGGTGCTCGCGAAGTCACTGTCACCAGAGACGGCGGTGTAATGCACCTGCACAATGACGTCGCTCAGGTTATCGAGAATGGCCTTCTGCTCACTGCTTTTCGGTCGAGGGAAACTCAACTGCCAACTGGATACTGCGCCGGTACCTTCAAATGGCAGGTAGCGTTCGTCGCCAAAACTGAGTTCAAACAGTCCGCTGTCGTTCATGCCGGAAGAGACGGCAATCTGCTGACTGGCGCGTAGGTTTGTGACCACGTTCGCAGCATTGCCGGTGGTGGTGTCGTTGAGATAATTCACACCATTAATATCCGCTTTCAGAAGCGTGCTGCTGCTGGTTTGCGTGAGCGTGGCGCGAACATCCTGCCATGGGCCAAGCAACGTCGGCAGGGAGAGCGTGACAAACTTAATCTGGCGCAGGTAGTGGCCGGGATAATCGTTGTCAAACAGCTTCTCATCAAGGCTAAAGTTTACCGTTCCGGCCGCGATCAGATTGGCGAAGTCAGAATCGCCAAGCAGGGTTTTCAGCGACACGGTTTTGGTGAGTTCCAGCCGGCGTTGGTTACGTGACAGCCAGGCAGACTCCATCTGCTGCAGGTTTAGCTCCAGCGTTTCGCCCGCCAGCAGGCCGTGGTAACTGTCGTTCCAGGCGTTGGTTTGAATGAAACGGCTGGTTAAATCACCCATTTCATACTGCCAGCACGCTTCGGCGCTCAGGCACAGCGACAACACCGCGTCGTATGCCTGGTAGTAAAGCGCCGCCAGTTGGCCGATAAGCCAGCTATATAGCGACGATTGCGTGAATCGGCTGGAGATGTACTGCATCGTGGACTGCAGATTTGCCTGTTCGGTCTGCGCCTGCTGCAGCGAGGTCTGGGCCGCCTGCTGACGTACCGCAAGCGCATCCAGTTGCCTGTCAATGCTGGTCATCTCAGCATCCGCCTGCTGGTATTGCTGTTTCCATTCTTCGCTGCGGCGACGATACTCTTCCGATACCTGGATACGCTGGGCTGTGGCCTGAACGCTGTTAGCGCTGAACTGCAATACCATGCCGCTGGCGGTGAGCGCGGCACCCCAGACGGCCCCGCCGGTGGCCACGCCGAAGATGTTCGGCGCCATATTTAACGCCGCGCCTGTCGTCAGGAAGGGCTCTGCGGAAGAGAATAATGCGCTGGCGGAAGATTGCATATTCATTACTTCCTGCTCGCTGGCGGAGATACCGGTGGTGTACAGGTCGTAATAGTAGTCGTAGCGCTGTTGAGCGATATCTTTGCTGGCCTTCAGCGCTTTTTGATCGGCTTTCAGCGCGTCAATAGCCTGTTTTTGCAGACTGATGGTAAAGGAGGAGAGATCCAGCGCCTGTTGCTGTTGCAACTCCTGTAATCCGGTGGATTCCTTACGCTCGTAGTAGCTGAGCAGGGTTTGTCCCATCTGGCTTAATGTGCCGACCGCGCCGCGGGCGTGTTGCAGCATGGAGGCGAAACGGTAAGGCGGGATGGTCATACTGAGCGTAGAAGCCTGGCCTGACAACGAACCTCCGGTGGCATTCATCTGTACCAGCAATGCCGGGTTCACCGGCGTGGCGTACAGCGGAATGTTAATCGGCTGGCCGGTAATAGAGAGGTTGTGACGCAGGTTGTAAAGCCGTGAGTCGATAACGTCCCAATAGTTCAGCAACTGCGCGTTTAACGGCAGCGAAAACGCGTCGTTAATGGTGACATCCTGCGCGACCGTGCTGCTGCCGGAGAAAGCATGCAGCGAAATGCCTGCGCTATCTTCCAGCGCGGTGAGGTCGGTATTGCGCTGGCTGGCGATATTTTTCAGCGTATCGGGCTGCCATTGCTGTAGCGTCGAGATATCCGGGCGAGGACCAAGCAGCGTTTTGACCTGCATATAGCGCAGTTTGGCCTGGGCAAGTCCATCGTTGGTTAAAAGACGGTAATCAGCGTCGCCAGCGGCAATCAAATTTGCCAGATACGCCATGGCGATCGCTTTCTGATAATGCGCAGGATCGGCTTTGGCGATAATATCCGGGTCATCTGGGTTCAGGACTAACGCCGCAAGACTCTCCTGTGAGTTAGTTTCAACCAGCGGGCGAACGTTCCAGTAATCCGGTTCCGGGTAATCGGCATTTGAACTTACGCGGCCGCAGGCGGAAGGGTCGAAAATATAGTTAAACCACTTTTGCGCGTCGGCGTAGTTGCCTTCCTGGCTCAGGCGGCTGGCGACCAGCCACGGCATATAGAAGAACAGTTCCCAGAAATAGAGGCCATTCGCGCCATAAAAATCCATTGGCGTTGGGCTAGCGCCGCTGACCATTGCGGGTTCCAGGGTTAGCTGGGTGTCCCAGGCAAGCAGATCGTCAATGCTAACGTTGGCTTTATTGATTAACTGTTTAGCAAACAAGGTGTTCAGGCGGACAGGAGAAATCGTGACGCCATCGTCGAACGTACCGTTAAAAGAGAGGAATACCACGGTACCCAGTTCCTCGTCCCTGCGGGTCGCGATGAGCGGAGTAGGAGGAATATTCGTTGCTTTCTGAAGCGAAATACAATATTCGGTATGGGTGGTCGCGCCGCCGCAATTATTAATATAGCCAACAGAAATGTAGCGTGTGATAGCGCCGGCTTTTATTTCATCAGTTGTAATATCAGAAACAGAATAGTTAAATTTTGTATTGATATTTATCGAGGCAGCCGTATTACTTACGCAAGTGGTAGCATCTGTTGATTGCCAACAACCGCTTGTTTTGCTCTCAAAGACATCAAGGGTCCACGATGTTTTTTTATAAAAGTTGTCAGTAGTGCTATACTTAACTATTGATAGAACTTCGGTGTTACCGTTTCTGAGTTCGAGATTAAAGTCACACCCCAACTCAGACTTGGTCACAATCATTTCAGCAGCAAAATTAGCAGCGTCAGTAACAACTCCCTTTTCAATAGAGTAGGACCTGGATAATGGGAAGGTTTTCATTCCACTACCATAAGGAGACTCAATAGCGACAGTGTTAATCGTTGCGGATAAAGTGGTCGGTAAAGATGCCAGTTCCAGACCGGTAAATATTGCATCCGTAAACGAAATGTAACCATTTAACAGGGCATCAGCATCTTCATTCAAATTCCAACTCTGTTTATAAAAATTGCCAGTATTCTGGGTGTTGCAGGCGGTGATAATCGAACCTTCTAAAGTGATGCTACCATCATCTGCGGTATTAACAGAAAAGTTACTGGTATCCAGTGCCGGAAGCGTAATATACGAGTGTAATCCGTCATAGAATTTTGTTGAATCGCATTTAACATCAGCAACGTAAAATTTATCCACAAGGAAACAGGACTGGATTTTACTTTGATTGTTGGTAATGGTTTGGCTCTCGATATAGTTGTATAAAAACTTGGAGAGTATGTTGGTCATCCCGGTACTAACTTTTGCTTCTTTTTTTTCAGTATTAAACCAGTAATCTATCGTGATGGTGAAATCGTTATATCCGTTGTCCGTATATGCCTTAACGTCTGTGCCGTCGTATAATGATACAACTAAATAATTATCAGTTTCATTATAGCCACAGGCAGTACAGAGATAGCCGGAAGTGAACAATTTATCACAGTATGTTTGATCCCCGTGATGATTCGCGGTATCAGAGTCAATTGACATCATGGTATAAGGCGATGACCAGTTGCGGCTAAAATCACACTGCGATGAATAAGCCGTAATGGTATCACTTTCATTTGGACCATTACCTTCCGCACGTTCAAACCAGAACAGGTATAAGCGATTATTAAAATAGGCCAGACGCGGCGTTCCCTGGATCAGGTCATCATTTATGGAGGTTTTGACTGGATACCATTCAGACCAGGCGTTTGATGCTACAATGTTATCAACGTTGAGAGACATATCAAACGAGCGCCAGTAGTATTGCACCGGCGAAGAAGTCGATTTACCCAACAGATAATAGGTTCCTTTGGACTGATCTCTATTATCGGTATAACCGCTGACAATCGTCAGGTTAGCGACTTGTTCGAACTGATTTAAATACCCCATTACCGCCTGTTGAGCGGTATCATTGCTGACCGTTTTCTGATTCAGTTCAGTGATCAGATCGTTAAAGCAGGAGGTCTGATCCTGGCGCAGTGTGGGATCAATATAATTTTCCGGGTAGCTGTCGAGTTCAACATAACCACCCCAGACTGCATACTGATCGGCGCCATTATTCCATTGTTGAAGTTGATTCGTATCCAGGTTTTGCGTGTTGTAGCCCGGTTCCATATTCAATGCAATACTATTGATATATTGCTGAATACTGGACATCGCTTGTGCTACACGAGAGGTCTCCACATCATTGGTGACCAGTGGGTCAATTAGCAAATATTCATAAACATCGTCTGATGTTTTAATCATATTGCTTAAAGTGGTGTCACCGCTATTAGGTGCATATTGCCCAATATAATACGCGAGTAAGGCGCTACGGTAGCCCTGATTTAATTCACTGCTAATGGTTGTTGACATAATAATTCCTTTTTTAGGGCGACGAAAGTCCCGCCGCCCGTGACGGTATTAATAAATCTTTTTGCGGATGGCTCCGCAAAAAGGGTTGGATAATTAGTGATTACTTTGCGTGGCGACTAATGACTCTCCGACAGATTGCCACTCCTGATAAGTGGAAGTGGTGGTTAGGTCGCCGGTATTCAGCATGGTTTCAACGGATGTACCGGTATGGGTACACAACGTTTTCAGGCGCATCACAACGTCAATGTGGGCTAGTGTTGTGGCGATCCCTGTGGCTGGGTCGGCGTGCGCGGCGGCCTGTAAGACTTCATCGCTTTCCCAGTCGGTTAGCAACGCCAGACAGGAGGCGGCCTGTTCTGGGGTAGGCGATGGCGTGCCGTTTACCCGGCGCAGGTAAGCCAGCATGGCGTCCTCTTTATCGGCCAGTTTCATCCAGTCGCTATAGCGGCTGAACAGATACAACAAGTTAAAATCAATTGTAGTATCGGCTACGCCGAACCAGGCTGGGTGGGCCAGCAGCGTCGAAAGCATGGCTGGCGTCAGGTTAAAGGTATTACATAACCCTGCGCGGCGGGCAATCTGATACAGATATTGTTGATACTCATCCGGGATTGTATCTGGCGTCGTGATACCATTTAACGCCAGGATCTGGCTGAGCAGATCGTATTCAGAGGATGCGGCCCAGGCGAGCAGGTATGGTGGATATGAGTGATCAATATTAAACGCTTTCGCCAGCGCACTATCGGCAATACCATCCTGGCTTTGCTTCGCTGACGCGATAATCGTTGTAGCAGACTCTGCAATCTGTTCATGTGTCAGCGGAGTTTGCGGCAAGTGCCAGCGTTGAATATCCGCCAGGACCTGTTTTTCAATCTGCGAGTTGACGCTTTCACCTGATGCTGGCGTTACCGGGTAAACAAGGCCATTAGCATCAAGCAAATCGTCAAAACATTTTGTCCAGGAAAAATTACCTGCCAGGGTTGTTGTCGCGATATAATCGTTTCTACCCCCTGCAACCTCCGAAGAAGCACTAATTTCTTTAATATCGTCCTCTGTGAGTGATTCATTCCACACGGTGAGATTGTCATACTGAATTGTGCCGGCACGGTTTGGATAGATGTTATAATATTGCAGGGCACCATCCTGGTTCAGTGCCCATCTATTTCCTGACGTCACACTTGTTACTGACGATATATTGAGTTGTTTACTCCTTAACTGCTGAGTGTCGTGGTCAACAATATAAACGGTGAATTTTTTATTTTCAGTATTCATAACCGCAGCGAGATAAAACCATGTGCCTGGCGTAAATGAAATATCTCCACTATTTCCGTCCTGATTAAGATCATGTATGCCTGGTGTGATATTATTAGACGATTTGGCTAACAGATAAATACCAATATCCGTTGTCAGGTGGTCTGTGTCTTTTATAGTGGCATTTACTAATAAAGGTGTTATATCGCTGAGTTTTTGAGGGATATTTACCCAGACGCCAATCGTGTAATTTTCCAGCCCGTCAACGGCCTGGTTAATATCCCCATTTATTTGCGCATACTGATTTTGTGTTGAATCCAGTTGGAAACCGTTACCCGTCGGGCTGTCGGTTACAACTGAATAACTTGAAAAAGTAAGTGGGCTAAGCTGAGGGGATGCAATACCATTAAAACTGGTCTCAGTCACGAGGGAGGCTGAGAGTTGCTGATTAATATCGGTCACAAAATTCAGTTCAGCCGTTGTAGCCGGAAGAATCTTTCCACCGTCATGTAACATGGCAAGCGCCCAGGTCGCCGTCAGGTTATTATCAGCAAGCCACTGCGCGGCGTCAGACAATGCCATCAGGGTATCCAGCAGATCGCTGGCGCTATTCTCTACTGCCGTATACACCGGAATATTTGCAAGACGTGCCAGCGCTTTGCCTTCTTCTACCAGCATTAATAATGCTACGCCATCCTCAAAGCTAAGACCCAGCCAGCGAGGCGTCATCACCAGACGGTAGAGCGCAGTGATAACATCTAACGAGCAGATTAGGGTATTCGCGCCGCAGTTTTGTGCATCGCTGACCTGTTTCGCCAGTACCAGAAACTGAGTGCGGGTGATGCTAAGACCCGTGCAAATCTGCTTGACAATCTGACCATCCTCACCAGTCAGCGCGGTATAGTTAAACGCCCGATCGGTAATTTTGAACGGTTCATCAAAAGCGGAAGCAGTATTAAATACCTGGTCCAGAAAAGGAACAGCAGGAGAGATCGCATAAGGCGTAATTTGATACAGGATAGCGGCAAACTGGAAAGCGGTGACCTGATACGCTTGCTGCCAGTGGCGGTAAACGCCCAACATGCGCAGCGTTTGTGTGTTAAGGGAGTTATCGCTATTCTGGCTACCCTGACCGCGAATACAGGCGTTGATTAATAAATCTACCTCTTCAAAGGAGAGGCCAAGCCAGCGTTGTAAACGGACCATGCGATTGATGCGCTGCATACGTACATCGCTCAGATGCATGAGTGTCGGGCAAGTATTGAAGTCGAAATAACACGCTGGATATAAACTGAGTCCCGAATCTTTGTCATCCAATGAACTCTGTAATGAGGCAATAAGCGCGACATCATTTTGGTTGATGAGGCCAGACCAGAATGCAGGCTCAGAAAAACAGAGTGCTACTGAAGAATCATTGTTCGTGGTGTACCATGTTCGGTTAACATTTCCACTTTCGTTAAGTGTCCAGCAGAATTCACCGTTTTTAGTAAATGAACCCGCGTTTACCGCATTGGTTTCATAAACGTTGATATCACTTGAACCCTCCTCCACCAAATATAGGGTGGCAACCATAGTCGATGTGCACCATACGAGAGCAACGTAATACCATGTGTCTGTAGTTAATGCAGCGGTATCAAGGTTTTTGTAGTTGTGATCATTTTGTACAATGACGTGAAGACCGCCGCTTGAATAAAGTTCAATGGAAAAACCATGTTCACCATTTTCTGGATATATATTCATGGCTACCGGGGTTCTGTTTGTTGGAAGTTCGGAGTATTTGAACCAAAAACCGAATGAAAAATCCTGATTACCATCGAACTGATTACAAATAGTATCATTCAGGCGGATGTAGTTACTTTTCGTTGCGCAGAGTTTATAATATTCACCATATCTATCGGATAGTAGTTCTGGATAATATTCATTTTGCGATTGGGAAACTTCTATTTTTGGCGATGTTTCTTTTGTGATAGAAACGTCAGCAGCATCACAGGAATAATACTGAATTGGATCATTTAACGCTAGCGCTGTGGTACCTTTTGAAAGATAAGTATTTATCTCGCTATCGCTTATACTCTTATTCCAAACGGCAATATCGTCATATAAAAGGACTGAACGGCAACTACTATGATCTTTATAGTATTTGTTGCCATAATTTCCATTAAATCCCCAATACTCCTCTTCTAATGCGATGCTTTCTGGGGAGTCTATTTGTATGGTGTCGTAGTGTGTAGAACCAGAACCATTAACATTAGTTATCAAGTAAAGATTCGTGTTGAGTGAGTATTCAATACACACGAAAATCCAGGTATCAGCAGGGAGTACACGTGACACGGCCAGCGGGTCGTTTTCGCCATCTGACGCGCTTAATTCCAGACTACAATTACCATTCTCGCCAGGAGATGCCTTAACGGTAATTCCTTTTGCAGTTGAAACATAATGATCTGTTTTATTGGTCACCACCAGACTGTCTGACTTTATATTCGCTGGGATATTACACCAGAACGATAATGTAAAAGGAATAAGTTGGGAACCATCAGTAGCAATATTTGATTTGAAATAGACTTCAGCATTTTTTGTCGCATCAATTTTTAACGCTGAACCAAACTTGCCAGCTACAAAACTAACTCCTTGTGAGCTGATATACATCGGCGTCGGATTAGTGCCTTCATCTTTTACCACACCTCTGTCCTGCAACAATGCAGGGTCGTTAAGATAACTATTAATATAACTGGCACCATACAAATCAGAACCGGATGCCTGATAAGCAGGTTGGTAATTATCTGAAATAGAGACTTTAGACTCGTTGCAGGTTGAGGCGATTAAGTTTTCCATCTCCTCTTTGGTAATGCCGAGTTGCTGGCATAAAACATCACTATTTACGAAAGGTTCAAAATTACTGGAATTTAACCCAAGACTTTGATAGTAGAAATTAGTTAATTCGGTTGTAGAATCAGCAAAATTTTCAATAAGAATGTTCTGCTGCTCAGGCGCCAGATCACTGCCCAGTTGCCATGCCGTTTCCGCTTTCCCTGCACGCAGGTTCTGCTTCACAAAATAAGGCCAGGCGGTATCGGTTTTTTTAATTGTATTCTGTAGAGATTCGTCACTGGCTTTCAGGGAAAGCAACGTCTGCTGATGTGGGTAATGATAAGGTAGAAGCGTTGAATAACGGGTGGCAGCTAGCGTTTCGCTAACGCTGATATTCGGGGCGATGTTATTAACGTATGGAGTGACGGACTGCTCAAGTACCTTATTAACCAGTTGCAAAGAGGGCACAACCTGATTAATCGCGTCATTATCCAGCATAAGCTCTGCTAAGTCAGGGCGGCGGACAGCCAGCGGGATAATATTATCGACCCCCATCTGTGATTCAAAATTCGTGGCCTGATTATACAGCCAGGAGAGATAAGAAACCGGAGAGTCATTGGCTTCCGGTGCGCTATTCTGACAATATTCACGCCAGTCATCAGCAAATAGGGTTTGCCACGTCGGGCCGCCCTTTGTGGGCACTACAGAATCGTTATCCTGCAACTGAGTGGAATACACCGACGTCTGTACCGCCTGAGCAAGGTTATTTTTGCGAAACAACAGCATAATCTGCGTTGCGTAACCGGAAGCGGTATCGTAGATTTTACTGGCTTTAGCACCAAAAAGGCCTTGATACTGGCGAGTAAATTCACTTTTTGATAGCTTCAGGATATCAAATATAGAATAATATCCGCGGTTGGATAACTGGTCCTGTATTCCAAAATGCTCCTCTAACTTTTTGAGAGATAAAGTGGCTGTCATACTCATTTCACTATCCTTTATTGTTACAGATAATGCCTTTTACGCAGTATATGTAATGGCATTACTTGTATAGTTGATATGTCTCTACTTTTGATAGAGACAATGAATTATGTTTTTCTTAATCACACTACAATAAGTATTATAAATATTTTGGGTGGTTTTTTTTTCAATAAATGACTCAATAAGTGCAGTTTTGTCATCAGATAAGAAAAGTGAACTAACGCGATCTTATAGAGAAGATGCCCGTCTAAAGACGTGAAGATCGATGCTATGGATATCAGGAAGTGAAAATAGGGGAGGGTTTTTAGATTAACCCTAATAGAGTTAGCAAAACTTTCGATTTGACTTTTTGAGTTAGTACTTGCGTATTGGTACTAAAACCGCCTTCTAAAAAGGCGGTTTTTTACTAAATAAAATCATTAAGTATTTGTTTCAATTTTAACAAAGGTCTGCTATCCAGAACAGACGCATCATGATAAATGACTAAGCGACTGTTATATTCTTTTATTGGCGTTTTTTTTATTCCATTGAGGTTATAGTACTGTGCTAATTTGTTGGTGAGCAATGCATGGCCGTCACCATTTTTTACTTTGTAGATCAAAGAGGAAAGATCGTAAGTGTGTTCAACAAAGTTAATGTCACGTAAAAAATCTCCTAAAATTTTTGAAAATATATTTTTCAGGAAATTAATATAAATATCTTTGCAGACGAATACGTTATTATTTGATGGGATAAATGGTGATAGCATGAGCAAGCCTCCGGTTGTCAATAAGGATTTATTTTCATCCGGAATGTCAATTATGTCATTGAAAGTTATAAATATTTTGTTTTCATTTTTAAGAGAGAATAGGTTCTCAGGTGTAATAATTGTGTGTTCAACGCGGAATTCAATACCTGGCGCCTCAATAAAATCGCGTAAGAAATTTACAAAACTCAAAGGAAAATAACTGTCGAAAATTATCTTATATGATTTTACCGTTTTGTTTTGCTCCAGCTTTAATAAATCTTCGTATATCGGTTTGCATTTTTTATAATATTCTATTGCCAGAGGTGTGGGTATTAAATCGTTATGTTTTCTGATAAATAATTTGCCGTCTAGATGCTCTTCAATTTCAGTGATTGCTTTGCTTAATGGTGAGCGTGTGATACACAATGCTTCAGAAGCACTGGCAAAAGAACGCTTTTCCATAGCCATTATAAAATATTTTAACTTTTTTGAAATGAAAATACCCATATCTATTTACTCGGCAATAATTAGTAATAATTCTAGTCTTTATTTACAGGAAATTCTAATTTGAAATTTTTATCGAAAAAAATTTTTTTTGCCGTTTTTAGTGCAAAAAGCGATAAGTATTGACGTTGCTTTAATAAATAATAGTGTGTGACTATCAATTGTATTATTTTAATAGATGATTGTTATGAATATTGAGGTGTTTTCTGGCTGATTTATTTTTATACAGAAGAAATAAATGCATTATATTCAATAGGAATAGCGCCCTTCACGCCAGAGAACTCATCCCCCGTCGTCTCATTGGCTCGAATCGGGCTCACGCGTGCATCTACCGTTTCAGCATTTTGAGACGATTCGCATACTCCGACTACACCGTCACGCCTGCTATTAATAGCTTCACATATTGCTGCAGCATCAGCTTCCATCCAGGCTGCAACACGCTGAAGCTCAATGAAGCTGTTTTCGCTGATACTGGTGAACCCTCTGCTTAGCTGTTGAGCAACTTGTAGAGGGGGGGGCGAGCAGTTTATCGTTAAGGTGGGAGCTCTTCTTCACCGCTGGCGGGCAAGGATGTCTTCCTGGTTTATTCTGCGGATCGCCAGTAAAGCATTTGAGGACAGACTACCCGGAAGATAATTAACGGAGGGGTTGAGGCGGGATTTGAGTTCACTGCAACCATGTTCATAAAGCTGACCAATCAATAGATCCAGTAGTCATTCACGCAGCGTTTTGCGTTTGCAGAGCGGGTAAGGGCATAATCCATTACTTTAATGATTCAGCGGGTATTTTTTATCCCGATAGTGGTGAGTGCTCGTGGCTTTTGCATTACAGTTATCCCAATAATTAATTGAATTTATTAGGGAAAATAAAGTTTGTGGCTGGTTGGTTTTTGGTCGACTGACCGATCGGTCACAGCACAGACATTTAAACCGTGGATGCAAGAGCACAACTTCTTAAGGGGGTTCTGTACCAGTCTACAGTCTGCATGACTGTAGACTGGTACAGATGATTGATTGGTCGGCACAAGAGAATTAGAACCTTCGACACCCCATGGCGCCGTTTTTAAATGACTGAAAGCCGCACCATTACCGGATGCCGTTGATCCTGGAATTGCAACAGATGATGAGAAAGCGCAGCTCGACGAATGGAAAAATATAGGGTGGTAAATCGGATTGATGCCTCAAATGCTGACTTGCCGGAAAAACCAGCTCAGCGATAAAAAATATAGCTATGTAGCAGAAACTGCTGCTATATATAACATATAGCAGCAATGGCTATTTTTTGATGTTTAATTGTATGATTTTATTACGGGTAAATGACGGCTGAGGTCCTGGAACTCAATACTTCCATTGGCTTCATAGACAACATACAGTGTTTCTTTATCTGTATTTTTACGATATGAAAGACAAGAGTAACCCGCCCCACTGGCATTACCGACTTTCGGATAAAAATCATCAATTAACTTTACTTCCCCGGAGTATAGATTGTGAACGTAGAGAGAGATATCACTTCTGGTATAGTCATTATTCTTGTTCTGCGCGGATGAGTGAGCCGCGACAAGTTTATTGCCTGATGGAATAGTAATTGTTGAACCTTGTACTCCATGATTCCTGTTGTCAACCTTCTTGTCCATCGGTGGAAATTCAGCCCATGTTTTTCCAAAATCTTTTGTTTCAAAAGAACGGCGGAGGCCAGAGTTTCTGATGTTATTAACCAAAGAAGCATTAAATTCTATGATGTTATTTTCTGAACCAAAACCCTCACAGTATCCTGATGGCAATGACCATGTTATGCCATCAGTGGAGTATATGAATGATGTATTTAGAACTGTGGTGATATTTTTAGTACGAACCATTTGTACCGGGAAAACCAGTTTACCGTCATTTAGCTGAATACCAGATCCAACACCGCCAAGCATTGCAGATATCGTTCCATTTTTAGTTACTATATCATGGATGTTCGTTTCTACCTTTGAAAAGGTAACGCCATCATCAGTTGATTTATATAAAACCAAATCCCAGTCAGTATCTGGAGCTTTATCTCTGTATGCGCCCCATGTTTTATCATTATTATTCCATTTCCCGACCATGACGAAGATTGTTTCGCTTCCCTGAATATTCGCCACGATGCACGTGGGATCCATGACGCGGGAAAGTTTACTGTTGACACGGTCATTATAAATCGCAATTTTTTTACTCCATGTTTTCCCACCATCTATGCTACGGGCCACTGCTGTGTCAATAAAGGACTGATCGCTGGCAGTGTTATGGCGCGCATCAGCAAATACAACAATGGTACCTTTTGAGGTTGTACACATTGCTGGAATTCGAAAATATTTGGTTGTTCCCCCAGAGCCGCTACCGACAATAGTGTTGCCTTTCTGATCAGTAAAATGCTCACCTTCAGCTTTAAAAACCACGGATTTTTCTACAGTCATACTCTTTCCTTCCTTAATTAATTGATGTGTACATATATCCAGTAGTGGATATATGTACAGTATTCTGCGATTAAGTAGATGTCTGGTCAAACATATTATTACCGTTATTGCTGTTTATGTGACGAATAGCACAGAACCGTCTTTTGAGGTAATTCTCTTCAAAAGGTTAGTACGGTAATTAAATGATGATTAATTATTCCATCAATTTATTAAAGAATCGAACAAGCGGTTGACCACTATTTATGATGTAGGGCTATTGATGCGATACAGAAAATTTATAAAAGCCATAATTTGAGTTCATAATAAAGTGGTTACAGTTGCGTCCGACAGTTCAGTTAATTCCCATAGACGGTGGCTGTCGATCTATACCTATCGGCAGTGAGGACAGGCTCGACATATAGGACAACCAAAATCACACTGCGGTACGCTTATACCATTATGGGAAATATTCTGATCTATACAAAAAATACAGGAAATGCGACTGCAGGGCAGGATAAACAATTTAACTGTGACATACCGGTGGTGATACTCAGATTAAATATATTAAATTTACCGGATTTAATGCTGTTCTGAATGCATTTCCTCCGCAGGTCCACTGTAGCCTGTACCTGAAAACAGCGAAGGTGGATGATACTCATCGGCTGCCCAGATTCAGCCGGGGGTCAGAAACAGGTCATTACGTAATATACGATAATATATTACGGATAACAGCCTGGGGAGGTGGCACGGGGGAAACCGTTAACTTCATATCCAAATGGTGTTTTTTGTAAAATGTTATGTTATAACATTTCTTTTTTTACAATTCTTACACCATGATGAAATTACCAACCATTCACTGTTATCCCATTTTTGTGCTTTGTATGCCCGCCTTCAGCCATGCGTCCTCTCCCGCAGAGGACACTATGACCATTACCGCAACCGGGACCGAAATCTCAGCTTTTGAGGCACCTTCTGTCGTCAACGTGATTGATAATCATGCGGCTTATACCCGGACAGCCTTTACCGCCGGCGATTTTCTTCGGGGCATTGCCGGTATCACCCCCGTGGGGGTCGGCAGAACCAACGGACAAACATTTAACCTGCGGGGTTATGACAAAAGCGGTGTGCTTGTTATGGTGGACGGTGTCAGACAGGACAGTGGGATGGATAAAAGCAGCGCCACTTTCCTGGAGCCGGCATTAATCAAAAAAGCGGAAGTCGTCAGGGGACCAATGTCCAGTCTCTATGGCAGCGGAGGCCTTGGTGGGGTCATCAGCTACCAGACCGTCAGTGCCGCAGATTTACTGGAAAATGGCCGGCATGCGGGCTGGCGCATTTTTTCCTCCGGAGCAACGGGCGATCGCAGTCTGGGAGGCGGTATTTCCGCCTTCGGTCGTACCGACAACTTTGACGGGCTCCTGTCCGTAATTAAACGCCAGCGGGGAAATATTCGACAAAGTGACGGCGGAACCGCCCCTGATGACGAGAAGCCTGGGGCTCTGCTCGCAAAGGGCCTCTATCAGTTCGATCATGCTCAGTCTTTAGGCGGCAGTATCCGACTCTATGATAATACATCAGAAGAACCCGGTAACCCCACACTGAGTCGCGCGGGCAACGGCAATCCGGCGGCGTATTTACGGCATATCACACAACGCGATGCGCAGTTGAGCTATAACCTGCATCCTGCCGATCAGAGCTGGCTGGATCTGGAAACCCGTCTGTATACCTCAGACGTCCGGATTAAGGCCAGGCCTGATGGCCGGGAAAGTCAGAACCGCCAGAGCGTAACCTACGGCATGAAGGTCCTTAACCGTAGTGAGATTCAGACACAGACAACAGCCCATCATTTCTCCTGGGGAGTCGAGTATTACCAGCAGCGCCACACGCCTTCCGGAGCCGAAACGCGTTATCCGGAGGGCAAAATTAATTTTTATTCCGGCCTGTTGCAGGATGAAATCACTCTGCGGAATTTTCCTGTCTCACTGGTGACGGGTATCCGTTACGATCATTACCAGAGTATCAATCCCCAGTACGGGGAACTGACGGCCGGGGAATTATCGCCCAGAACGGCACTGACCCTCAGTCCAACTGAATGGCTCACCATATATGGGTCCGTTTCTTCCGCATTCAGGGCACCGACAATGGAGGAAATGTACCGGGATGGCCTGCATTTTTATGCCCGCGGCCGGCCTAATTACTGGGTTCCAAATCCCGATCTGAAACCGGAGACCAATACTTCTCAGGAAATAGGGGCCGGACTGCGTTTTGTTTCATTGTTTGCGGAAGATGATGAGTTTCGGCTGAAAGGCAGCTATTTCAGTACGCATGCCAGAAATTACATTGCCACACGAGTCGATATGCCGGGAAAACGAACCTACTCCTATAACGTTCCGCGCGCCAGAATCTGGGGCTGGGACGTTCAGGCGGCTTACGCCACCCGGTGGTTTAACTGGGATTTGTCATATAACCGAACGGAAGGGATGGATGATGCCAGCCGGGAGTGGCTGGGAACGCTGAACCCGGACACGGTTGTCAGCACTCTGGCACTCCCCCTTCCCGGTCAGGGACTCGCGGCGGGATGGCGCAGTACCTTTGTTGCTCCCGCCCGTCACGTAAAAGCAGATGCAGAAACACAGCCCGGATATGCCCTGCATGCATTCTCGCTTGATTATCATCTTCCTGACACTAAAGCGGGGATGACAGCGTCTCTGGTGCTGGATAACGCTTTTAATCAGCAGGCTTATAGCGTACAGGGGCTACCGTCTCCCGGGCGTTCACTGAATTTCTTTCTGAGTTACCAATGGTAAAAGGAATAACATCAAATGAAAACACTACCCGTTTCAGCCACGTTTCTTCTCTCCCTTATGGCTTTCAGCGTGCGGGCGCACGATGTCTGGGTGACGTCTCATTCTGAACAGAGGGAGGTTGTGGCAGTGATTGGTTACGGTCACCATTTTCCAGACAGGGGAACGCTGCCTGGCAGAAAACATTACTTCTCCCTTCCCCGACTGACGGATGGAAAACAGATCATCACACTGCAGCCCACACGGGAGGCCTATATCTATCGGGCTGAAAATATCCCGGTACCAGAAAGCTATATTATTACCGCCAGTATGAAACCGACGTTCTGGTCCCGTACCTCAGCAGGCTGGAGGGCTGCCGATAAAAAGCAGCGGCCGGATGTGACCTACTGTGAATTTGCCACAAAATATGCCCGGACCATCACAGGCACCGGAGGTCCGGCTGATATGGCTGTCATAGCCCAACCGACAGGCCAGGAGCTGGAGATCATTCCTGTGACGAATCCGCTGAAAGCTAGCGAGCATCCTGCAAAATTCAGGATAATGTATAAAAACGTCCCCCTGGAGAATGCGGAAGTGGAGATCAACTCTGCGGAGTATGTTTCTCAGCATCACCACGATCACCGTTCTCACAGAAACACAGTTGAACATCATGAGCATGCCTCGCAAATGATATTAAAAAGTGATGCAACAGGGATTATCACCGTAAATCAACTGCCTGCCGGAGAATGGCTGTTGTTAACAAAGCAGAAATCGGCTTACAGCGATATTTCCCGTTGCGACGAAACGATGACTGCCGCGACACTGTCCTTTACCCGTAGGTAACCCTGTTACCCGCATTGCCTTATTCTAACCCCTTATAATGGGGTACTAGTCCGCCAGATCCGGCATGATTACTGCCCCCGGTGATCTATGAACCGGGGATGTCACCGGGTCTGGTGGGCGCAGGGGATCGTCAATAGGGGGCAGGTCAGGAATATTTTTCGGGGCAGTTTGTAACGTGGATGCCGGCAACCATCATGATCGGAGAAGACCTGCTTCAGGCTAAGTAACAGGTTTAATTAAATCTGCTCCCTGATTTTTCACATTTACGACAGCCCGGGTTACAGCGTGGCATAGGAATTTATCAGCCGGTTACGTATTAAGCAGTACAGAAGCTATCCGCGACTTCACCAGGCAATTTGGAGTCAAAAAAAGAGCGACTACCAGCGGATGAAGACGGGTATCGTCGTGCTCCGTCGGTATTTGGCATGATCAGTGTGTCATTAGCGATGCAAGATCAGGGGAGTTTGACGGGAGTCAGGTGATGTAATCTGCTGAATTGATGTCCTGTAATAGATGAATGGCCTCGGGGGTTTTTCCCCGATAGCTCCCGAAATCTTCCCCGTACAAAAAACAGACATAAAAAAACCAACCTTAAGTGGTTGGTTTTTCTAAGGGATTTTGGTCGGCACGAGAGGATTTGAACCTCCGACCCCCGACACCCCATGACGGTGCGCTACCAGGCTGCGCTACGTGCCGACTTGTGGGTGCTAATACTACCGCTTTCCATCGCGAATGCAAGGGGAGGCGGTGCTAACTGATTTATAATTAATCAGTTAGCGATAAAACGTTTCTCATCTGTCAGCACTTGCAGCAGCAGACTGAGCTGCGGCTTCTGATCTTTGATCTTTTCGCCGTGTAAGTCATATGTCTGATAATTACCGTTATTATTGAGCACCAGGGTCATTTGCGGCGTCGTAATTGCCAGTGTACTACCGTCTGCCGCCGTTACCCAATTATGGCGACGTGGAACGGTAAAGATGTCCTGGCCCTGTGAATATTCGTTCGCTGGCGTACTGACGTGTAACAGGCGTTGCATCAACGTAGTCATCACATCGGTATGGTCGGTAAGCACATTAATATGCTGCGCAGGCGTCCCCGGCCAGTGGATCACCAGCGGCACTTGCAGATGTCCTCGCGACCAGGCGAAGCGGTTTTCTTCCGGCGTTAGCGGTATGCCGCGACCAGCGGTAATGATCACGACGGTATTGTCGAGTTTACCGGCCTCACGCAGTGCGTTCAGAACCCGACTGATTTGCGCATCCACGTCGCTGGCGGCGCTGGCGTAGCGTTTAACAAAATTCTTCTGATTGCTGTCATCAATGTTAGTACCGTTAAATGATACCCATGAGAACCAGCGGTTATCTTCCTGTGCATAGCGCCCAAGCCAGTCTATCCACTGGCTGGCCGTCTGCGCATCAGACTGCGTCTGCGCTGCCGGCATCGAAAAATCGGACAGTAATGCCTGCCGGTAAAGCGGGCTGGTGAAGCCATCCGAGGAAAACAGTCCCAGTTGGTAGCCTTGCTGATTCAACGCGGTAATGAGCGCCGCAGGCGTTCTGGTGGATAACACGCCATCCATGTAGCCCGGCGATACACCATAAAATAGGCCGAAAATACCGTTGTCAGTGGTATTCCCTGAACTCATGTGACGGGTGAAGTCGATGTTTTGTTCAGCGAATTTAGCCAGCTCCGGCATCTGTTTCTCAAAGCGAGAATAGTTCAGGCCGTCTACAGTAATGAGCAGCACATTCTGACCGGTGCCCATGTCGCGATAGTGCAAATCGCTGAGCGGGTACTGTACAGAGACCGCTTCCGGATTGCCTTGCTCTACCAGACGGCGCTGATACTCCTGCGCATCCAGCAGACCGTGTTTTTCAAGAAAACGTCGCGCCGTCATCGGATAAGAGAGCGGCAGGTTTGCCCGCTGCATGGTAATTGGTCGATAAAAATTAGCGTCTGCCCAGATGTAGATAAGGTGCGATGCGATAAAGGAGACGAAAAAGAATGCCGCAAGCGGCCTTGCGAAATGGCGGCGGCGCGTGAGGCTGCGCAGCTTTTGCCAACTCCATGTCGCAAATAACATCTCAATCAATAAGATAACCGGCACGCTAATAAACATAAGCTGCCAGTCGCGCGCCATTTCGTTCTGGTCAGGGTTGATGACCAGCTCCCAGACAATGGGATTAAGATGCAGGTGAAAACGGGTAAAGACCTCGCTGTCGATAAGCAATAACGTCATACCCGCCGTCGCCAGAATAGCCGATAAAAACCGCATCAGCCGCTGGGACATCACGATAAACGTGAGCGGAAAAAGAATAAGCAAATAGGCGGCGAACACCAGAAAGCTAAAGTGCCCGACAATGCTCAGGTAAGAGTATATACGACCTGCAAGCGTTGTCGGCCAGTCGGCGACAAACAGGTAACGGCTGCCGAGCAGCGTAGCCAACAGTATATTGAACAGAGCGAACCAGTGCCCCCAGCTAACCATCTGGGAGACTTTTTCACGGTAGCGCTGACGATGAGTTACCATACCTGTCGCTTGTTTCTCCGGAGTCGGCTTTTTAGTGCGCTTTGTCTTCGCTAATCGAAGACTGCAATGCGCGGGCAAAAGAGTTCGCAATCGCCTGGCGTTGAGCTGGCGCAACGCTGGTATTGATAAGGTTGGTGACCATGTTTCCCAGCACCATCAGGGAAAGATCGGTCGGCGCCTTATGTTTTTCCAGTACGCTGAGCAGTTCGCTCAGTAATTGTTCAACATGTTCATCACTATAGCGGGAGAGTTGTGGCATAAATCAAAATCTGTTTGTTCATGAAAGGGCAACATATTACCGTAGCAACAGTTTTTTTTCTGCATTTTTATCCCCTAAATCATTCGCGTTACGGATAACGCCTGAAATGACAGGGCGATCGGCTTGCGTCTTCCGGCAGGCGGTGGTTGAATACCGCCCGGTCTTAAAGGAGAGTTTATCATGAGTCTGGATATCAACCAGATTGCCCTGCACCAGCTTATCAAGCGCGATGAGCAAAATCTTGAGCTGGTCTTGCGCGATTCATTGCTGGAGCCGACAACCACCGTTGTCGAGATGGTGGCTGAACTGCATCGGGTCTATAGCGCCAAGAATAAGGCGTATGGCCTGTTTAGCGAAGAGAGTGAACTGGCGCAAGCGCTGCGGTTGCAACGTCAGGGGGAAGAAGATTTTCTTGCCTTTAGCCGGGCGGCGACCGGACGCCTGCGGGACGAACTGGCGAAGTATCCCTTTGCGGACGGCGGCATTGTGCTGTTCTGCCATTATCGTTACCTGGCGGTGGAGTATCTGCTGGTTACGGTACTGAACAACCTGAGCAGTATGCGGGTAAATGAAAATCTGGACATTAACCCGACGCATTATCTTGATATCAACCATGCGGATATCGTGGCGCGTATCGATCTTACCGAGTGGGAAACTAATCCGCAATCGACCCGCTATCTGACGTTTCTCAAAGGTCGGGTAGGGCGCAAGGTCGCTGACTTTTTTATGGATTTCCTCGGTGCCAGTGAAGGGCTGAATGCCAAAGCGCAGAATCGAGGCCTGTTGCAGGCGGTAGATGATTTCACCGCAGAAGCGCAGTTGGATAAAGCAGAACGTCAGAACGTGCGTCAACAGGTTTACAGCTACTGTAACGAACAGTTACAAGCCGGGGAAGAGATTGAGCTGGAATCGCTGTCGAAGGAGCTTTCCGGCGTCAGTGAGGTAAGTTTCAGCGAATTTACCGCCGAAAAAGGCTATGAGCTGGAAGAGAGTTTTCCGGCGGATCGGAGTACGCTGCGCCAGCTAACGAAATATGCCGGCAGCGGCGGCGGGTTAACCATTAACTTTGATGCGATGCTACTGGGCGAGCGGATTTTCTGGGACCCGGCAACCGATACGCTGACTATCAAAGGGACGCCGCCGAATTTGCGCGATCAGTTGCAGCGGCGCACGTCGGGCGGAAAGTAACCTAAGTGTAGCGCCATCAGGCAATGCCGGATGGCGGCGTCTTATCCGGCCTACAAAAACCAAAAACGCCATAAAAAAACCCCGCCGGAGCGGGGTTCTTGCAACGTGTCGACAATTACGCGCGAACGAAGTCGATGTGCTGCAGCTTTGGTTTGTAAGCGTGACGCTGTACAGCCTGAGCTTTAACTTTTACTTCTTTACCGTCAACAACGAGGGTCAGAACTTCGCTGTAGAATTCAGCTTTAGCTTGCATGTTCATCACCTGGTCGTGGTCCAGTTCGATAGCAATCGGGGCTTCAGAACCGCCGTAGATGATTGCCGGGAACTTGTTAGCGGCGCGCAGGCGGCGGCTCGCACCCTTACCCTGCTCTTTACGTACTTCTGCGTTGATAGTAAACATTTAAATCTCTCTTTAATAATTCCTGCTACAGGCGACCCAGCAACAGGTAAGTGATCTGCTTTGCGTATGCAAAAGCGGGCGAGATTCTATACTCAAATCGCCGTTACATCAATGAAAAGTGCGATTAACCACGTAATTCGTGCGCCCGGCGGAAGCGGCCTTCATAGTCGAACACTTTTTCACGCACCTGCCAGTACTGGCCTTTCATCCGCGCGACCACAAAATCGGGATGCCGCAACAGCGCCTGCTGTGCGACAATATCCGCCGCCGTGATCCAGCGTAAAGGAACGCCGGGCGTGCGGGTATGCGGGCGAATAAATAGCTGTTCGAAAGCGGTACGCTGGGCGGGCGTGTGTAAGCGGAAGCGCTCACTGACATCCGCGCCGTCCTCGTCATAGTAAGTGATTTTCAGCCATTCGCCTTTCTCATCCTGCCCATGCTGCATTGTCATTCCGCTACAGCGCAGGACTAGCGCATCCTTGAGCCTGAGCGCCGCTTTTAACATATCGTCCGGATCGACCAGAATGGCGTCACATTCCCGGCAGCGTCGGGCGGCAATATCGTTTTCGGCATTACACTGTGGGCAGTTTTTAAAGCGGAAGCGAAAATCGCACTGCTCGCGATGACCGTCATCATCGTCAAACCAGCCCTGGCAGCGACGGCCAAAGTGTTCAATCAGCGTACCGTTGGTAGTGGTTTTCCCCCAGAAGGTGTTGGCAAAGCCGCAGGCCGGGCAAAATACCTGGACAGGGACGTTATCGCTTTTTCCTTTCGGGCTGCCGACCTCCGGAGCATACAGGTCGTGCGGGTTACCAGCGTAATCAAGAATCAGGCAATCGGTCTTTCCCGGCGCAAGGCGCAGACCACGCCCGACAATTTGTTGGTAAAGACTAACTGACTCGGTGGGGCGCAGAATCGCGATGAGATCAACGTGCGGGGCGTCAAAGCCGGTGGTCAGCACCGAGACGTTAACCAGATAGCGAAAACGCTGCGCCTTGAAATCATCAATCAGCGCGTCGCGCTCGGGCCCTGGCGTATCGCCGGTAATCAACGCCGCGTCGTCCGCCGCAAGCAGGCCGACAATCTCTTTCGCATGTTCGACCGTGGCGGCGAAAATCATCACGCCTTTGCGCGTCTGCGCAAATTCCATAATCTGGCTGATGATGTGCGGCGTAATCCGTTGCTGCTTTTTCAGCTCGCGGTTCAGGTCGGCTTCGCTGAACAGCCCATTGCTTTGGGCCTGCAGGCGGCTGAAATCATATTGTACGACCGGCATATCAAGACGCTCCGGCGGCGTCAGATAGCCGTGTTTAATCATATAGCGCAGCGGCAGTTCATAAATACAGTCGCGAAACAGAGCGTTCTCGTTGCCGCGCACCATACCGTGATAATGAAATTGATAAATCCAGCCTTTTCCGAGGCGGAAAGGCGTGGCGGTTAGCCCAAGCAGACGTAAGTGAGGATTAACTTTACTCAGGTGAGTGAGGATTTGCTGATACTGACTATCTTCAGCGTCGCCGATGCGGTGGCATTCATCGACAATCAACAGCGAAAACTCCTCCTGGAAGGCGTCAAGATTACGCGCCACCGACTGTACGCTGCCGAACACGACCTTACCTTGACTTTCTTTACGTTTGAGGCCGGCGGCGAAAATATCCGCTTCCAGCCCCAGAGCGCAATATTTGGCGTGGTTCTGCGCGACCAGCTCCTTCACATGCGCCAACACCAGTACCCGTCCGCGGGCGACGCGAGCCAGTTCGGCGATCACCAGGCTTTTACCTGCGCCGGTCGGCAGAACAATCACGGCAGGGGTACGGTGGCGGCGAAAGTGGCTGAGCGTGGCGTCTACGGCTTCTTGCTGGTAGGGGCGGAGTGTAAAAATCATGGTCTCACTACATTAAACGGTTCCGGGAATAGTATGCCATGAATCATTTCCCTTGAGGGATATAGTTAGCCCGCTATACTGAGCGGATAGCAATTTCCTTTTTTCGGGTAGAATGCCCGATTTCCGTATTCTTACAGGCTAAATCACATACATGCGACTTGATAAATTTATCGCTCAGCAGCTTGGCGTCAGCCGCGCTATTGCCGGGCGTGAAATTCGTGGTAACCGCGTTACCGTCGATGGCGACATCATTAAAAATGCGGCCTTCAAACTGCTCCCGGAACATGCGGTTGCGTATGACGGTAATCCCTTAGCGCAGCAACACGGGCCACGCTATTTTATGCTTAACAAGCCGCAGGGATACGTTTGTTCAACCGACGATCCCGATCATCCAACGGTGCTGTATTTCCTGGATGAGCCGGTGGCGTATAAGCTGCATGCCGCAGGACGTCTGGATATCGATACTACCGGTCTGGTGTTAATGACAGATGACGGTCAGTGGTCGCACCGCATTACGTCGCCGCGCCATCATTGTGAAAAAACCTATCTGGTGACCCTGGAGACTCCGGTGGCAGACGATACGGCGGCGCAATTTGCTAAAGGTGTGCAGTTGCATAATGAAAAAGATCTTACTAAACCCGCTACGCTGGAGGTGGTAACGCCTGTGCAGGTCCGTCTGACCATCAGCGAAGGCCGTTATCATCAGGTGAAGCGCATGTTTGCCGCGGTAGGCAATCACGTTGTGGAACTGCACCGCGAACGGATTGGCGCCATTACGCTGGATGAGAATCTGGCTCCCGGCGAGTATCGCCCGTTGACTGAAGAAGAAATCGCCAGCGTCGGCTAACTATCTCGTTAAATTCAGGAGCTCGATGTGACTACCCGGCAGCACTCTTCCTTTGCCATTGTCTTTATCCTTGGCCTTTTGGCCATGTTAATGCCGCTGTCGATTGATATGTATCTTCCAGCGCTGCCGGTGATTTCTGCACAATTCGGCGTGCCTGCCGGTAGCGCGCAGATGACGCTCAGCACCTATATTCTGGGGTTTGCGCTGGGTCAGCTTATCTATGGTCCGATGGCGGATAGCCTCGGGCGTAAGCCAGTCATCCTGGGCGGGACGCTGGTGTTTGCCGCAGCGGCGGTCGCCTGTGCGTTGGCGCAGACTATCGATCAACTGATCGTGATGCGTTTCTTTCACGGTTTGGCGGCAGCGGCGGCAAGCGTCGTCATCAATGCGCTGATGCGGGATATTTATCCAAAGGAAGAGTTTTCGCGCATGATGTCGTTTGTCATGCTGGTCACCACGATAGCGCCGTTAATGGCGCCCATTGTCGGCGGCTGGGTGTTGGTATGGTTAAGCTGGCACTATATCTTCTGGATACTGGCCATCGCGGCGATTCTGGCGTCAGTCATGATCTTTGCTCTGATTAAAGAGACGCTTCCCGTTGAGCGGCGTCAGCCTTTTCATATTCGTATCACAATAGGTAACTTTGCTGCATTGTTTCGCCACAAACGCGTACTGAGTTATATGCTGGCGAGCGGGTTTAGTTTTGCCGGTATGTTCTCTTTTTTGAGCGCAGGGCCATTTGTCTATATCGAAATTAATCATGTTCCGCCGCAGGATTTCGGCTACTACTTCGCATTGAACATCGTATTCCTGTTTGTGATGACGATTATCAACAGCCGTTTTGTCAGACGAGTAGGGGCGTTAAACATGTTTCGGGCCGGGCTATGGATTCAGTTTGCGATGGCGGCGTGGATGGTTTTCAGCGCGCTGATGGGCATTGGATTCTGGGCGCTGGTGGTCGGCGTTGCGGCGTTTGTCGGCTGTGTGTCGATGGTTTCGTCCAATGCGATGGCGGTCATTTTGGATGAGTTTCCGCATATGGCCGGAACGGCATCTTCGTTGGCGGGCACCTTCCGTTTTGGTATTGGCGCCATCGTCGGCGCGTTGCTGTCACTGGCTACCTTTACCAGCGCGTGGCCGATGATCTGGTCGATTGCGCTTTGCGCCGCCTGTTCCATTCTGTTTTATCTCTACGCCAGCCGTCCCAAAAAACGGTGACCGGCGTGGTGTGTCCCTCAAATGACTGGCGAAGAACGCGCAGGAAGCGTTGAGGGACGCTATCAGCTACACGATGGCAAAGCCAAACGGCTTCCGTAGTTGATGTATATCAATTACCAATTCATCATTTCCCTTCTTTATGTTTATTTTATGTAAAATCCATTTATGTAAAAAGTCACATCATTGTAGTTAAAAAGGTTGAGTTAGATCGCAGAAACGGGTACATATAGCCCGCCGTTATCTCCGCGCCGGTAAAAATATTTTAACACCCGCTTGCTGTAGAGCCACTGACGGAGATACGGGCGTTAGCAATCTGTTTAAGGACGGATTGTCAATGATGTGTTAATATTGATGTAAATAAATTGTGAAGTAATTGTGCTTCCGGGGAAAGAAAGTGAATACATTACAGCTCTCAATTGTTCATCGCCTGCCGCAAAACTATCGCTGGTCGGCGGGTTTCGCGGGGTCAAAGGTTGAACCGATTCCGCAAAACGGGCAGAGCACCGAGAATAGTCTGGTGGCGCTTAAACTGTTGAGTCCGGCAGGCGATAGCGCGTGGTCGGTGATGCATAAGCTCAGCCAGGCGCTAAGCGATATTGAAGTCCCTTGCTCCGTGCTGGAGTGCGAAGGGGAACCATGCCTGTTCGTTAATCGTCAGGATGAGTTCGCCGCCACCTGCCGGTTGAAAAATTTCGGCGTGGCGATAGCGGAACCTTTTTCTAACCATAATCCTTTTTAAGCGTCAGCTTAACGCGAGTAGCTGACGCGTATACGCCTGTTGCGGTGCGGTAAACACGCGCTCGCATTGCCCCTGTTCAACGACTTCCCCCTGCCGCAGCACGATAACCTGATGACACAGCGCGCGGACTACCTGCAGATCGTGGCTAATGAAGATATAGGCCAGACGATGCTTTTGCTGTAGCGATTTCAGGAGAGCAAGAATCTGCGCCTGAACGGTTTTATCCAGCGATGAGGTCGGTTCATCCAGAATGATAAGCGACGGTTTTAAAATCAGCGCCCTGGCGACGGCGATACGTTGACGCTGGCCGCCGGAAAACTCAGCGGGATAACGATGCCGCGTTTCCGGGTCCAGGCCGACTTCCATCATGACCGCTTCCACCTGCTGTTCGCGCTGCGCGCCTGAAAGCGTGGGCTGGTGGACGCGCAAGCCTTCTTCGATAATTTGCAAGACGTTTAAACGCGGGTTTAGCGATGAATTCGGGTCCTGAAATACGACCTGGATACGGTGGCGAACAGGTAAAAGCTGGCGGCGGTTTAACGTATCCAGCGATTGACCGTCAAATACGATGCGGCCTTCGGAGTGGATAAGCCGTAACAGCGCCAGACCGGTGGTACTTTTCCCCGACCCTGACTCGCCGACCAGACCCAGCGTTTCGCCTGGATGCAGGGTGAAACTGATATTGTTAACCACCACATTATGATCCACGACGCGCTTCAGAATGCCTTTGCGGATCGGGAAGGCGACACGCAGCCTGTCCACTTCCAGCAATGGCGCCTGCCCGGCGGGGAGAGGGACCGGATCGCCTGCGGGTTCGCTGTTGAGTAGTTTTTGCGTGTACGGATGAGTCGGCGCGGATAACAGCGTGTCGGCGCGTTGGTACTCTACGCAATTGCCGTATTGCATTACCGCCACCGAATCCGCCAGTTTTTTTACAATGCTGAGATTATGGGTGATAAACAGCAATCCCATATTGAGCTCGCGCTGGAGTTCCCGCAGCAGGTGTAAAATCTGCGCCTGTACGGAGACGTCGAGGGCGGTGGTCGGCTCATCGGCGATAAGTAATTCCGGCCGTGTTAACAGCGCCATGGCGATCATGACGCGCTGGCGCTCGCCGCCGGAAAGCTGATGAGGATAATCGCGCAGACGCTGAGTCGCCTGGCGGATGCCGACCCGATCGAGACAATTGATAATCTCAGCCCTTGCCGCCTCCCGACGCATTCCCCGATGGAGCGACAGTACTTCATAGAGCTGTTTTTCCAGCGTATGCAGCGGGTTAAGTGAAACCATCGGTTCCTGAAAAATCATGGCGATTCTATTGCCGCGCACGCCGCGTAGCGTCTGCTCGCTGGCATGAAGCAATGATTCGCCGTGAAAACGAATATCGCCGGAGAGGTAGACGACGGGAGGGGTAGGCAAAAGACGCAGAATGGAAAGCGCCGTCACGCTTTTTCCTGACCCGGACTCGCCGACCAGCGCCAGCGTTTCCCCGGCGTTCACCTGTAACGAGATGGCGTTAACGACAGGACGCACGTTCTGTTGCTGACGGAAACCTACCGATAAATTTTCAATTGCAAGCAATGGAGATGTCATCTTATACCGCCCTGGCAGGATCAAAGGCGTCGCGTACCGCTTCGCCAATAAAAATCAGCAGCGATAACAGAATGGCGACAGACAGAAAGGCGGCGATCCCCAGCCAGGGTGCCTGTAAGTTGTTTTTCCCCTGTAAGAGAAGTTCGCCGAGAGAAGGAGAGCCAAGCGGCAGACCGAATCCCAGAAAATCCAGCGACGTCAGAGTAGTGATGGAACTACATAAAATGAACGGTAAAAATGTCAGGGTAGCGACCATCGCATTAGGCAACATATGACGCAGGATAATGTCACGATCGCTGACGCCAAGCGCCTGCGCGGCGCGGATATAGTCAAAATTGCGGGTCCGTAAAAACTCGGCGCGCACGACGCCCACCAGACTCATCCAGCCAAACAGCACGGTTATAGCCAGCAGCCACCAGAAGTTAGGCTGCACCACGCTGGAAAGTAAAATGATCAGAAACAGGGTCGGCATCCCCGACCAGACTTCAATGAGACGTTGTCCCCATAAATCGACTTTGCCGCCATAATAGCCCTGTAACGCGCCCGCCAGTACGCCCATGACGCTGGAGCAAATCGTTAACATCAGGCCGAATAAAATAGAAATGCGGGTGCCGTACAGGATGCGGGCGAAAACGTCGCCGCCATTCGCATCGGTGCCCAGCCAGTTTTTCGCCGAAGGCGGGGAGGGGAAAGGTTGTGTAGTGGCAAAGTTAATGGTATTGGCGCCAAAACGTACGGGCGCCCACAACACCCAGCCCCTATTCTCAAGCTGCCGTTGTAGCCAGGGGTCTTGATAATCCGCTGTTGTCGCCAGCGGGCCGCCGAAATCGCGCTCGCTGTAATTTTTCACCAGCGGAAAATACCACTGGCCTTCATAGCGCACCAGCAATGGTTTATCGTTAGCAATCAGTTCCGCGCATAAGCTCAGGCTGAATACGACCAAAAAAATCCATAGCGACCAGTAGCCCCGGCGATTATGGCGGAAACGCGCCCAGCGCGCCTGATTGACCGGGCTTAATCGCGGCATTATCGTCCCTCAAAATCAATGCGTGGATCGACCAGCGTATAGCTGATATCGCTCAGGATATTCAGTAATAAGCCAATCAGGGTAAAGATATAAAGCGTACCGAACATCACCGGATAGTCGCGCGAAACGGTGGCTTCGTAACCCAGCAGTCCCAGGCCGTTGAGCGAGAACATGACTTCAATCAGCAGCGATCCGGTAAAAAACATACTGATAAAGGTGGCGGGAAAACCGGCGATGACCAACAGCATGGCGTTACGAAATACGTGTTTCCAGAGAATGTTTTTTTCACTAACGCCTTTAGCACGAGCGGTAACGACATACTGTTTACGTACCTCGTCGAGAAACGAATTTTTCGTCAGCATCGTCAGGGCGGCAAAACCGCCAATGACGGTCGCCAACACCGGTAGCGTAATATGCCACAAATAATCGGTGATTTTCTGGTACCACGGTAACGTGTCAAAGTTGGCGGAGACCAGGCCACGCAGCGGAAAGATATCGTAGTAGCTGCCGCCGGCAAAAAAGACGATTAATAAAATAGCGAACAGAAAGGCAGGGATCGCATAACCGATAATGATAAACGCGCTGCTCCACACATCAAAGCGGCTGCCGTTATGGACGGCTTTGCGAATCCCCAGCGGGATAGACACCAGATAAATAATCAGCGTACTCCATAAACCTAAGGTAATAGAGACGGGAAGACTATCTTTGATCAGCGTCAGTACGGATGCGCTGCGAAACAGACTGTCGCCGAAGTCAAAAGAGAGATAGTCCCGTAGCATCTTGAAATAACGCTCATGCAGCGGTTTGTCGAAGCCGTAGCGATGGGTGATCTCCGCGATCACCTCCGGATCGAGCCCTCGGCCGCCGCGATAATGGCTGTCGCTGATATTGCCGACGCCGGTTTGCGCATGACTGGCGCGAACGCCTTCGCCGCTGGCGCCGGGCAACGCGCCGCCCTGACCAAACTCAATTGCGGCAATCGCCTGGTCGACAGGGCCGCCGGGAGCGATCTGCACGATAAAAAAGTTAATGGTAATAATGGCCCATAGCGTGGGGATCACCAGTAACAGACGGCGGATAAGATAGGCGCCCATTCGTTCTCGCTACCTCCTGGCTGCCGGTAGTTTGGCGGCTTTGTTGACATCATACCACCAGGTATCTAACCCGATGGTATATACCGGGCGAATCGCCGGATGGGAGAATTTATCCCACCAGGCGAGCCTGTCTTGCGCCATATACCACATCGGCAGCATGTAATAGTTCCAGGTCAGCACGCGATCCAGCGCCCGTCCCAGCGGCACCAGTTTCGCTTTATCACCCTGCGCTGCGATAATTTGCGCGATCAGTTTATCAACCACCGGGCTTTGTACGCCGGGAGCGTTATAACTGGAGTTAATGTATTCCGACGCCCATGAGATTTGTAGATCGGAACTGGGCCAGGGCATCGCCCGCCATAGCCTCGGCATCATGTCATAGTCGCGGCTACGCATCCGATTGGTGAGTTGAGAATTATCAACCTGACGGATAGTCATCGTAATGCCCAGACGCTGAAGATTATGCTGGAAGGGCAGAACCCACTGGCTATTACTGCTGGCAGGAAGGAGAAGTTCAAACGTCAGAGGCTTACCGGTGACGCTATTGACCCGTTGCTGTCCGTTGATCACCCATCCGGCCTGCGTCAACAAGGCGTCAGCTTTAAGAAGATTTTCGCGATCGTAGCCGTCGCCGTTAGAGACCGGCGGCTGATAGATCTGAGTGAAGACTTCAGGAGGAAGATCTTTTTTCATCGGTGCGAGTAATACCAGTTCGTCGGCGTCAGGGTAATTTCTGGCGGCGTATTCGGTATTCTGGAAGTAACTGTTGGTTCGGCTCCAGGCATTATAGAACAGCGCTTTATTCATCCACTCAAAATCGAAGGCCAGGGTGACGGCTTCACGTACCCGTCGGTCTTTAAATACCGGGCGCTGAATGTTAAAGGCCAGCCAGCGAGTGTCCTGCGCCGACTCGTTTTTCTGCTCTTCTTTAATGATGTAATGATTATCGAAATTTTTACCGATATAGCGCGTCGCCCAGTTTTTAGCATCGTTTTCCAGCCGTAGATCAAATGCGCCCGCTTTAAACGCTTCGAAAGCGACATTGTCATCAAGGTAGTAATCGTAGCGGATAGTGTCGAGGTTAAAACGTCCACGATTGACCGGCAGATTAGCCGCCCAGTAGTTTTTGACGCGTGAATAGACAATGTACTGGCCCATTTTCCACTGAGTAATCCGGTATGGCCCGCTGGCTAAGGGAGGCGTTGAAAGCGGATCGCTGAGTTTGTGATTTTTCCAGAATTTTTCGGGCATGATCGGTAATGAAAACAGGCTAAGCATGTCTTCTTTACCAGGCTTCGCCAGCTCAATTCGCACGGTTAAAGGCGCAATCGCCTTCACGGTAGTGCCTTTATAGACCAGACGAAACTGCGGTACACCTTCGGTCATAAACTTATGAAAAGTAAAGGCCACATCGCGGGCGGTAATGGGCGTACCATCGTGAAAACGGGCGCGGGGATTAATCGTAATTTCCACCCAGGAATAGTCGGCGGCATAGCGGGCATGGTCGGCAATCAGTGGATAATAGCTTCCGGGTTCATCATCCGAGGTGGTAAAAAGCGTATCGTAAAGGGCTTCGGTACGTACGCCGGGATTGCCGCGCAGCGAGTAGCGGTTGAAATTATCGAACGTGCCAATAGCGGAAAGCGTCATTTGACCGCCTTTCGGCGCAGCAGGATTCACATAATCAAAGTGATCAAAGTTAAAAGCATACTTAGGTTCGCCGAGTACGGCAAAAGCGTAGCTTTCTTTGATCGCCTGGGCTTGGGCCTGGGCACCAGCGCTAACCAGGGCGACAAGCAGAAGCATTACGCGCGCAATCATCTGAAGGCGGTTTCCTTATCGTATCGTCTGTTGCAAGCCAACAGGCGTCTCGCTGAATAATAAGTGACGTCGCGTCTGATGTGAATCCGTTAAAACCATAAGGGGACTACCATTCAGGCACAGAAGGCGCCGACATCCACAGCACGAAATCTTTAAGGGGTAAAGGACGGCTAATCCAGTACCCCTGCAAATAATTAACACCATGATCGCGTAGCCAACGGGCCTGCTCCGGCGTTTCAACGCCCTCGGCCACCGTCAGCATATTCAGGCGCCTGGAGAGCGTCAGCACGGTATCCAGAACCGGCGACGTGACGGTTTCCGTGCCGATCGCCTGGATAAAGCCGCGATCAATTTTCAGATAATCTAACGTAAATCGCTCCAGATAGATCAGGGCGCTATGGCCTGTACCGAAATCATCCACGGCGATTTCAAACCCGGCGGAATGCAGCCATTCGAACAGCTTGGCCGCTTCATGCTGCTGAAGCATATCGCGTTCAGTGATTTCCAGCACAATATGAAAATGGCGCGCGGGCAGGGCGTCCCTGAGCCGGTGCATATCCTCTTTAAAACTGTCGCTGTGCAGATGTTCCGGCGCGATGTTAATGCCAAATTTGGCGCCGACGGGCATCACCTTCTGTAGCGTGGGAGCGTCGCGGGCGATCAGCTCGAACAGATGCTGCGTTAACCGTACGATAAGTTGCTGCGCTTCGGCATAGTGGATAAAGGCATCCGGCGGAATCTCTCCTGCCGTAGGGTGACGCCAGCGTAGTAAGACTTCAAGCCCGGTGACGCTCAGCGTACGAGTATCGACGACGGGCTGATAAACCACATAAAACTGCTCGTGTTTGATTGCCGTTAAAATCTCTTTGCCTGGTCGCGTCCGGAGGGCATAGATAAAGTAACAGATAAACCCCGCCACGATGCCGCTAATACAGCCCAGCATCAACGCATACCACAAATCATTGTAGGTCCAGCTATCGGCATAAAGCTGTATTTTAAGCGGCAGGCCGCTGATGGTTGCCTGTCGTGATGGCGTGCCTGGCAGCTCCGCGACGGTCAGCAGACGCGAAGAAAAGGTCGACAGCACGGTATTGCCGACAATCAGAGCGATGCCGTTAAAATCGTCCTGGCGCGTGGTATAGAGTAAGTAGGGCGTCAGGTTAATATTCAGCGATGTGAATACGCCGCTGTCATTTAATAATGGATTTCGATACCAAATCACCATTGCCGGTTTGTTGGGCATCATTGGCGTGCCGGGCAGAATCGCCATATCAACGTTTTTACGGATATCTATCTCCGGTACCAGTTGCTGAAGCGGCATATTCATGACGCCAGTGGCGGAAGAACAGAAGACTTTTTTATCTTTAATCAATAAGAAGGCGCGCACATTGAGGCTAAAAGCGGCTCTTGAGGTGAGTTCTGCGCCAACCTGCTGACAGGTGTTGATCGTCAACGGCTGAAGAATATCGGTGGTGGCTTTCAGGTCGGCGAAATAGCTGACAAGATAATGTTGTACATCAGAAAGGAGCGTATTGTATTTAACATCCCGTTTATGCCACGACAGGAAAAATTGCAGGCTACCAATAAGTAATGCTGCCGCCATCCCCGTAATGATACAGGTAAGCAGGATTTTCCGACCGGAAGAGGAGTCGCGTGTAAGCATAATTCCTGGTGTGACCTGAAAGGGCGGATGCCGGTTAAACTGGTTGATTTATAAGACTATAGCCTGGATTACCCCGTATAGTCATGCTTTTCTGTGATGCGCAGGAAAGCGTATTGCCACAGTAGTGGCTGGGTGATACGACCTGAATGCCTGATGGCGCTATGCTTATCAGGCCTATGTTCGTGTGTTGTAGACCGGATAAGACGCCACGCGTCGCCATCCGGTATATCGTCGCCTGGCGGTGTAGTCTGCCAGGCCGAATACGCTATTCTGCAAAACGGATTCAGAAGGGATAATAAGCAAAAGCACTGCCGAAGCAGTGCTTTTGATATCGTCTCATCAGGTAAGCCAAGGGAAGTGCTGCCTGACGAAGATTAACTGCGGCTCAGAACTCGACGCGCTTCGTTGTAACGTTTTTTCCAGTACGGTTCGTTCATACTGGAGATAATGACGCCGCTACTGGTAGACGCATGGACAAACTGGTTATTACCGATATAAATACCGACATGACGACCAGTGGAGCCGGCGCGGAACAGAACCAGATCGCCCGTACGCAGGTTGTTGCGTGACACTGCTTTGCCCATTTCCTGCTGTTCATAGGTTGAGCGCGGAAGCTCTAAACCAAACTGTTCCCGGAAGGTGCGTTGTACAAAGCTGGAACAGTCGACGCCTTTCTTAGTGCTGCCGCCCAGGCGATAACGCACGCCTTTCCAGTCAGCATACTGATCCATAATCCGCGACTTAACGTCGAGGTTACGCACCATGCTTTCAAATTCATCCTGAGAGGCTTGCAGTGAAGAGCTATCGCTATTGCCCACAGCATGCGTCTCAGAATGCATATTCTTTGCGGTATTGGTGGTCGTGCTACAAGCAGAAAGCAGAACCGCAACTGCAATCGCGGGAATCCCGCGCAAGATATATCTCAAAATCGGTTGAGATTTGACCATGTTGTTTGTTTTCCCTTGAAGTCCTTAACGATAAATATCGTTATAAAAATGCCAAACGTGATGAGACTAATTACCTGCACAGCTTGAGACAATTCTTTGAGCACAAATCTGTGGCGGAACGCACAAATTTATTCGCAATGAGAATAATTATCTGGCGAGGCAAAACGAATTTGAGATTACCCGATCGTTGTTGTCATTGCGAGCAATTTCGCGTGATTTTTTATAAGAATTTATGATACGAAAAGTGAGCCATCAGTACTGGTCAAATTAAGCGCAAATCGTTTAAAAAGTGGGCAACCTGTTCATTTTGCAGAGGAATAATATGACCAAAAGATGATAGGCGGGGGGGGATCATCATAAATTACCTTCAACGATGCAAAAGTATCGCTGAAGGTAATGTTAATTACACGGGCTATTTGTTTAAAATTTGTTTATTTCCGCCCGGAAGATAGTTCTCAAAAAGCGCTATCGCCCGGTCGCTGAGCGGGGTCATCAGCCACCAGGGGAGGCCAATCAAAATAACCGTGAGCGAACCGACCGCAATATCGGTGAACCAGTGAGCGCCAATCATAACGCGCGGAAACGCGAAAACCACAAATATAATAAGGGCGATAATCCCCGCCATTTTGCCGAAATAACGCAGCATAAAGGCGGAAAATATCAGCAGCATCATACCGTGATCGCCCGGGAAACTATCTTTTGACGCGTCTTTTGTCGGGATGTGCAGCAACTCGCTGACGCGATAAATATGCTCAAAAGAGAGTGTTGGGCTGGCACGCTTGACGGGGATCAACGCCTGACCGAGCTGGTTAAGCAGCACCGCTGTTAACAGCATGACCAACCCGATTATCACAATGCGCCGCCGACCCGACGCGCTTTCTTTCAGCCAGAAACTGAGCATCAGCCCCCCCATCGCCAGCAGCGAACAGCCGTCAAACGCTCGATTATTGGTAATGGCGACCCACCAGAGGAACGCGTGGCTTTCCACCAGTTTCTGGTTAAAGAAGTGGAATATGCCAGAATCAATGGGGAACCAGAAACCGTGATTGACGGGAAGATACCATGACAAAAACAGCGCCAGACCGGCGACATTAAGTAGAATTATCAAGGGATAGCGGGTTTTCATCGTCATTTCGCCATAGTTTTAAACGGTGGCAACCTTACGCGTGCGTCGCTAAACGAAGCTTCAACAAGGCCGTCTGTAACGTATTCCAGTCGGTTTCTGTGTTTGAGATAAGTTCAACCCGGCTGTCCGGCGGCGCAACGCTCTGTGTTTCGATGTGCAGGTCATCGCCCTGGCGATTGATGCGTACCAGCCCCTCTTGTATGCGCATAACGCCTTTCACCCGGCCCACCGGCGCCAGACGCGCCCATTCGAGTAGGCCAATGGTGTCAAACACGGTATCGGCATCGAAAATCCAGCCGCAGGCCTGATGACCCTGTCCGCTATTGAGGCTGCGTCGCCAGCGCTGCTGTGCGGGTAGATTTAGCGCGGCGAGTCCTTTTTTACTGGCATGAGTGTGAGAATGCGCGGCGCTGGCCGGCAGTTTCGCCAGATTTTGTCGCGGTAAATCCAGAAGCTTACCGTCTATCTGTCCATGTTCGGCATGAATCAGTTGACGATCGCCGCCGTACTGTTGCCACCACTGTTGCAGGGCGGCATCGCTCTGCGCCGTGGCTCGGTCGGTTTTATTGGCGATGATAATATCGGCTGAGGCGAGCTGATCGCGGAAATTTTCATTGGCGACGCTCTGTTGGTCCAGTAGCAGGCGAGGGTCCAGGATGCAGAGCGTGGCGCGTAAATCAATCCACGGCTCATAAACCGGCGCAGTCAATAAATCCAGAATCTGTTTTGGGTGTCCCAGACCGGTCGGTTCAATCAGCAACCGGTCAGGGTTGCCCTGGCGCAGCAGCGTGTTGAGCCCCACCTGCATAGGCAACCCGTTGACGCAGCACATGCAGCCGCCGGGGATCTCTTTTAGCAGTGCGCCGCTGTCGGCAAGTAGCGCGCCGTCAATACCCACTTCGCCAAATTCATTGACCAGGACGGCCCACTTTTCAGCCGGATCTTTATGGGCTAATAAATGAAGGATAGAGGTTGTTTTTCCGCTACCGAGAAATCCAGTAATAAGATTGGTTTTGGTCACGTCAGCTCCAGAGTATTGATACAACATAACAACTTTCAATAATCCTGGCGAAGAAATGTGAAAAAGAGAAGAGGCGAGTTGACAAAGTCGTACTTCTCCCCTCTTAAGAGCAGAAAATGTTAACTTTTTAACGCTTCTCTTTCCTGTTGCAGGACAGCCAGTACCCTGCGGATTTGCTGTATTGGCAGACCGCCAAAGCCAAAAAGCATCACTGTTTCGTGATTCTCTTTTCGCCAGGCGATTTCGGAGCCGTTTTCTATCTCCATCAACGTATCGAAGCAAATACCAGCGCGCAGACAGCGCTGGCGTAGCTGCGCGACGACCGCCGCGGGCCACGGGATGCGCAACGACAGATGCAGCCCTGCGGATGCGCCGCCAATTTCCCCTTCGCTAAAAAGCGTTGTCAGGCCCGTACGTAATAGCGCCTGGCGGGCGGCATACTGGCAGGCCAGTTTACTGATGTGAGTATAAAAAACCTGGTTTTGCATCAGCTCCGCTAAAAACTGTTGTAGCAGCCACTGACTGCCATTATTGCTCAGCGCTTTCATATTTTGCAGGGCGGGAAGCAGCGCGTCCGGGCAGATGAGGTAGCCAAGACGCACCCCTGGCCCCAGCGTTTTAGAAAAGGTGCCGGTATAAATGACCCGATCGTGATAATCCATCGCTTTCAGCGCAGGCAAGGGATTATCGCTGTATGTGAAGACCGCATCATAATCGTCTTCAATAATATAAGTGCCGACGCGCAGCGCCCAGCTTAACAAGGCCTCTCGCCGCGCCAACGAAAGCGTATAGCCCAGCGGATACTGATGCGCTGGCGTGACGTAACAAAGTTGGGTGTTACATTCAGGTAATTTATCGGTACAAATGCCTTGTCGATCGACTGCGACAGGCGTAACGGCGGCGCCGTAATAATTAAAAAGATGCCAGGCGCCGGAATAACAAGGGGATTCCGTCACAATATGACATTTTTCTTGCCGCTGCTGCGCCTGGTGTAGAATAAATATTTGGCTGAGAAGGGAGAGTCCTTCCTGAATACCATTGGTAATAATGATATTGTCCGGCGAGGTATTAATACCTCTGGACAAATTAAGATAGCGAACCACTTGTTCACGGAGTGAAAATAATCCACTTGGTGAATGATATCTGGTCATTAATTGTTCTTTTTGCAGTGCCGGCACATTATTCCACTTGCGCCAGCTTGACCAGGGAAACGCGTTAGGATCGGGAATGCCTATACGGCAATAGATCTCCCGCCCTTGCTCGCTATACACGTCGCTGGCTACGCCTGGCGGCCCTGGGGTAGGCGGAGGGGAGCCCGTCACAGAAAGCATAGCAGGCTGGATGCTGCGTAACGGGGCGGTAAAGATAACTTCATAGCCAATTCCTCGTCGGCTTTTGATATACCCTGCCGCCGTTAATTTTTCATAAGCCATCACCACCGTTATTTTCGCCACATTTAACCGCAGCGCCAGTTCGCGAATGGAGGGAAGCTTATCGCCGCAAAGTAAATCGCCGTGCTGAATGGCCTGAAAATAATATTGAAATATTTGTAATTGCAGCGGCGTGGTGCTTTCCCTGTTCAGAGATAATGACAGCATAAGAGATTCCTCATTATTGCGCTAACGGTATATTACGAATTACGCAAGCCGGTTATTTTGATGCGCTTCATAGTGTGAAGCGTGTTCCTATCATTCACCACGGGTGTCTCTATTTTCGTTTTTTAATATCGCTTAGCGTGCCGGTATTAAAATAATGGAGGCAGATATGTCGTGGATAAAAAAGAGCGCGCTATGGTGGGGATTTGGCGGCGCGGCGGCGATGGTGCTTGTTATTGCGGGAACCTGGCAGGGGGTGCATTACACCAGTACGACGGAGTTTTGTTTATCGTGCCATGCAATGCGCACCGTCGGCGAGGAATATCGCAGCAGTACGCATTTTCGTAACGCCTCTGGCGTGCGCGCTGAGTGCAAAGATTGCCATATTCCCCCCGGCATTGTGCCGACACTGGTGCGTAAAACCGAAGCGTTAAACGATCTTTACCACACCTTTATCTCCCCTTCGATCGATACGCCTGAAAAATTTGCCGGGAAACGCGCGGAGCTGGCGCAGCGCGAATGGCAACGGATGAGCGCCAACAATTCGGCGACCTGCAAATCCTGTCATCGCTATGAGGCAATGGATCACGCGAAGCAATCCGCTAACGCCGCGGCGCAAATGTCCGCTGCCGCGGCGAAAAACAGCAATTGTATCGATTGTCACAAAGGAATAGCGCACCACAAACCGGATATGAGCAGCGGTTTTCGCGAGCGTTATCAACAATTGCTACGCCAGGGTGAAGCCCAGGCGGATACCGACACGCTGTACACGCTAAGTGAAAACGCGCTTACCGCCGCGCCCGGAGCGCCAGTCGGGAAAGCTCTGCTTTTCCCGGCCACGCCGGTGAAAGTACTGAAAAGAGAGAAAGGTGACTTTCTGGTGGAAGTGACCGGCTGGCGGGAAAGTAAAGGCCGCGGGCGAGTGATCACCCAATTCAGGGGCAAGCGCGTGTTTTCCGCCGTACTGGATGCCACGCTGATGGACAACGTCAAAGTGCTGCAAACGCAGATCGATCCTGAATCTCATCAGCAGTGGCAGCAGGTGAGCGTCACCGCCTGGAGTCCCGCAACGGGATTTATCAATAACGTCGATCCGCTTTGGCAGTATGCCGATCAAATGCTGCAATCCACCTGTAGCGCCTGCCATAGCACGCCGCCGCCGACCCGTTATACCGCCAACGGCTGGATAGCCGGATTGAAAGCCATGTCCACCTATTACCGGCTTAACCCGGTGGAAGAGCGCACGTTGCTGAAATACCTCCAGACCCATGCCAGCGATGTGACCACATCCGAGAAAAAATGAGGAGAAGTTATGGATAGCCAAGAGATTAACGCGTCGCGTCGACGTTTTCTGACCGCTATGCTGGCGGTGGGCGCCGCCAGCGCGCTTGCGCCGTCCCCGCTGATCAAAAAAGCGTGGGCTGCCGGTGAAAATCCTGAACACTGGATTCAGTCCGGCTCGCATTTTGGTGCTTTTGAAGCAAAAGTGATGAATGGCGAGTGGGTTGCGACCCGGCCATTCAAACAGGATAAATATCCCTGCGATATGCTCAACGCCGTTCGCGAGGTGGTGTATAACCCTTCACGCGTTCGCTATCCGATGGTCCGGCTTGACTGGCTGCGTCAGCGTGAAAAATCCGATCGTCGCCAGCGGGGCGATAATCGTTTTGTGCGTGTAAGTTGGGATCGGGCGTTAGATCTTTTTTATGAGGAGCTGGAGCGGGTACAAAAAACCTACGGATCTTCCGGCGTGTTTACCGGCCTTGCCGACTGGCAAATGGTGGGGAAATATCATAAGGCTGGCGGAGCGATGGATAGAGGGCTGGGGCTACATGGGAGCTATGTGACCACTGTTGGCGACTATTCTGCGGCCGCAGCGCAGGTGATTCTGCCGCATGTCATTGGCTCACTGGAAGTTTATGAGCAACAAACCTCGCTGCCGCTGGTGATTGAACATAGCCAGACTATTGTGCTGTGGGGCTGTGATCCGATCAAAAATTTGCAGATCGAATTTCTGGTGCCCGATCACGATGCGTTCGGCTACTGGGCGCAGATAAAAGAGGCGGTGGCGCAAGGAAAAATACGCGTGATTAGCGTCGATCCGGTGCGAAGCAAGACGCAAAACTATCTTAATTGTGAACAGTTACCGCTGCGTCCGCAAACGGATGTCGCCCTGATGCTGGGGGTAGCGCACACCCTGTATGTCGAGAAACGTTACGATGTGAATTTTATTAATGATTACACCGTCGGTTTTGAGCAGTTCCTGCCTTATTTATTGGGAACGACGGATAAGCAACCGAAAGATGCGCAGTGGGCGGCGGAAATTTGCGGCCTGAGCGCGGAAAACATCCGGGATTTCGCCCGCATATTGGTCAGTGGGCGTACGCAGTTTATGGGCGGCTGGTGCGTACAGCGGATGCATCACGGCGAACAGTATCCGTGGATGCTGGTGGTGCTTGCCAGTATGGTCGGACAAATCGGTCTGCCCGGCGGCGGCGTTGGATTTGGCTGGCACTATAACGGCGGCGGGACCGTGACTTCCGCGGGGCCGGTGCTGTCCGGGCTTGGCAGTATTGCTAATCCGCCAGCGGCAAAATATAAGCCGGATTTTCGCGGCGCGTCAGAACATATTCCCACTTCGCGAATTGTCGATTGTCTGCTGGCGCCGGGTAAAAAAATCGCCTTTAACGGAGAGACATTAACCTACCCGGATATCAAAATGGCGATTTATAGCGCGGCGAATCCGTTTCATGCGCAGCAGGATCGCAACCGTATGATTGAGGCCTGGGAGAAGCTGGAAACGGTGGTGGTGCTGGACCATCAGTGGACCGCCTCCTGCCGTTTCGCCGACATCGTATTGCCTGTCACTACGCGCTTTGAACGTAATGATATTGAACAGTTCGGCACGCATTCGAATAAAGGTCTGATGGCGTTGCATCAGGTGGTCAAACCGCAATTCGAGGCGCGGCATGATTTTGATATTTTCGCCGGGTTGTGCAAACGCTTCGATCGCGAGGCGGCGTACCGCGAAAATCGCGATGAAATGCAGTGGATTAATGCTATTTATGATGAAGGGGTGAAAACCGGGGCGGCGCTGGGCGTTACTCTGCCGGATTTCGACAGCTTCTGGCAGGGCGAAGGCTACATTGAATATCCGGCGGGGCAGCCGTGGGTGCGCCATAGCGAGTTTCGCGAGCAGCCTGACCTGAACCCGCTCGGAACGCCTTCGGGATTAATCGAAATTTTCAGTAAGACGATAGCCGGATTTGGCTATGCGGATTGTCCCGGGCATCCCGTCTGGATGGAGCCGTTCGAACGCAGCCACAGCAAAGCGAAAACAAAATATCCGCTACATCTGCAATCCTGCCATCCGGATAAACGGCTTCATTCTCAACTTTGTTCCAGCGACGCGTTTCGCAAAACGTACGCCGTCGCAGGGCGGGAGCCGCTTTATATGTGTGAGCAGGATGCCCGGGCGCGCGGGCTGAAAGCCGGCGATATCGCGCGCGTTTTTAATGACCGCGGCCAGGTGCTGGCGGGCGTGGTGATTAGCGCCGATTATGTCCCCGGCGTCATTCGTATTCACGAGGGTGCCTGGTATTCTCCGCAGAAAGGCGGCAAGGCGGGAACGCTGTGTACTTACGGCGATCCCAATGTTCTGAGCGCGGACGTCGCCACGTCGCAACTGGCGCAGGGGCCATCTGCCCACACGGTTTTGGTGGAGGTGGAACGCTATCAGCCGCAGGCGCCTGACGTGACGGGATTCGGCGGTCCGGATACGGTAAAAGAGGAGGGCGAAAATGCGGCATAGTCCTCTTACCTCACGGCGCGCGGCGGTATATCAGTGGTTTTCGCAACTGCTGTTTCAGGAGCTGAGTGAGGCGCAGTTGGCCGCGCTTGGCAGTCAGGAGAGCCGAGTCTGGATTGCTTCGCTCTCCGCCATTCCTGGCCTGGCTTCCGACATCAAAGGATTTGAACGTAGCCTGACGCGCGTTTTGCAGCGCGCAGCGCGGGCGCAAGAACTGGCGGCAGACTTCGCCTCGCTGTTTTTGTTGGCGCCGCCTGTGGGCGTCTCGCCGTATGCCGGACATTATCCTCATACTACGCCAGCGCAAGAGCGGCGGCAGATGAATGCGCTACTGGTGGAACAAGAACTGGCGCCACGAGAAAATGAAGCCTCCGATCATATTGCGATTCAGTTGGCGTTAATGGCGGAACAGGTCAGCAGGGAAGCGCCAGTGGCGACGCAATACTATTTTTTGCAACACCATATTCTGTGTTGGGCGCCGCTTTTTATGGCGAGCTGCCAGCAACGGGACGCCAGGGGATTTTATGTTCTCGCCGTAGTGATATGGTGCATTTTATGCGCGAGGATGCGCAGTATCTGCAATCACTGTTAATGGATGACGTTGACTGTCGAAACCACTAAAGAAAAGGGGCAGGCTGCGCCCTGGGGCGCAGCCGAAAAACGCGAAACTTAATCCGCGCGTCCCATATAACGGCGCTCTTCGATATGAATACGGATTTTCTCACCTGCGCTCAGGTATTCGGGAACCTGAATCACCAGACCGGTGCTCAGGGTAGCGGGTTTGTTACGTGCGCTGGCTGACGCCCCTTTAATACCCGGCGCGGTTTCGACGATTTCCAGATCCACGGTCTGCGGAAGCTCCAGCGCCAGCAGTTGGCCGTCCCAGGTCAGAACCTGCATATCCGGCATTCCGCCTTCAGGCATAAACAGCAACTCTTCTTCAATCTGATCTTTGGTGAAGGTATACGGCGTATAGTCTTCTTTATCCATGAACACATATTCGTTGCCATCGACATAAGAAAAGTCAACGCCGCGACGGCTCAGGGTGACGGTATCAACGATATCGTCGCCTTTGAAACGTTCTTCCACTTTCAGACCGGTGCGGACATCGGAAAAACGCATTTTATACAGTGTGGCGGCGCCACGGGCGGTAGGCGACTGAATATCGATATCTTTCACAATCAGCAACTTGCCGTTGTAGTTCAGTACCATACCCTTTTTGATTTCGTTCGCTCTTGGCATCGAGGAGATCCTGTTGTAGAGATTATCTAAAATATCGCGTCAAACTACTCGCGCCGGGCCGTTCAGGCAAGTGGAATTGTCACTTTTGCTGGGGCAAAAAAGGTGATACTGTTCGCTCGCTTCAGCTCCGAGTTCAACGAGAATACGCGATGGCATGTCGCCCGGATGGTGGATGCGCTGTGTTGTCCCTTCTGTTTCCGGAATGTCTGAGAGCAGACCTGCTCATGATGACGTCCACATTTTAAGTCTGGATTTTGCTTTGGGCAAATTCTGTTATCTTTCATTTGGTTATAAATAGAGGGATCGAGCATGGATTGTCGTAGCGGTTGTGGCGCTTGCTGTATTGCGCCTTCAATTTCGTCGCCGATACCCGGAATGCCGAATGGCAAGCCGATGAATACTCGATGCGTGCAGCTTTCGGAAGATAACTTGTGCCTTATCTTTGGCTCACCTTTACGCCCAAAAGTGTGTTCAGGCCTACAACCGGCAAGAGATATGTGTTTAACGACCCGGGAAGAGGCAATGATTTATTTGCTGGAACTCGAACAGCAAACCTTACCATGAGATAAACCGCTTTTGGTAAACGCGTAGGGGTTTGCGTTATATCCTGAAATAGTCTGCAAAAGCTGAACATCAAATTACCTCCTTTTACCGTTAAATGGCGTAATACATGCTTCCCTTATTTCGTGGCTTCTGAAGCGGTAAATACTGCCGCTCATGGTCGTCGGCGCCTGAACGTGTACTGAATAAGCTGCCACACAAAGCAAAAACGATCAATTTTATTTATATGATAGCCTTTGACTATTAAAACAAGGGGTTTCGATCGATTTTAATTATTCACAACGATCAATATTGCAAATTCGATAGTTTATACCTATCATTGGTGGTTTCACCGATCGATATAACCAGTGTGAATGTATTGTTATTTTCTTTTAAAATACTCACATTCTTATGGACGGGTTTTATCTTATGAAGAAATATACGTTCGCAGCCAGGGCGTTTATTTTTACTCTGGTGTTGCTTTTTGTTATTTTAGTGTCCTGGCTGACAATTAGCGTTTTAAAAGGGATGTGAAATGCAGGGTGAAAATAGTGAAATTGATTTAGTCGATGTTTCTTTTTTTCTTATAAGAAAATGGTTAAGTATTGTAATGACTACCCTTATTTTTGTTGCCATTGGTTATGTTTTTGTGAACTTGCAACACGATACCAGGGTTGTGAGTATTAAAATTAAACCCAATCTGGATACGCCTGCTACCTATGCGTTATGCGGCTATATCAATGATATTCAATGTAAAGTAACGGTTATTCTTAATCGGTTTAGCCGCTTTTTGCCTGCGGAGTATAAAAACAAAATAAGCTTCGAGGCGAAAAATCAACTTATCCTTTTTAAGGCGCAGGGGAGAGAGGAAAGCATCAATAATATTATTTCCACACTGAGAAATAGCGTTGATAAAATGGCGGCATGGTATATCGATGATGGTGATATTAAACGCTATAGTTTGCATAAAAATATGTTACAAACGGAAACATATGCAAAACTATCATTGCTGTCGGAGGCAGTTAAAAATAATGCCAACATTGAAGTGATAGATGTTGCTATTACGCCACAATATAAGATGCGCCTGGTGTTGGCCCTTTGCGGGCTGATGGGCTTCATTTTTTCAATAGCTACTCTTTTATGTAAAAGGGCGCTAACAGAATATCGTGTTGAGAAAAAGACAGTGAAGGACAGCGTAAGGAACATCGCGCAGAGATAAACCCTGCGCTGAAATGCGTCGAATAGCAAAAGTATTAGGCTTGCGAGTTAAACATCTTTAATACGCGCCAGGCAGAACATTGTGGCGACAATCATCACTAACGCAAACCAGAAGACCGCATGGTAATTCCAGATTTCTGCCGCTATTCCTGCCAGCGAACCGGCAATGATCCAGCCGACGCGTATGGTATTGGTATACAGAGTGGTAGCAGAACCCGCCTGACCCGGCATCAGATCCTGAAAATAGAGCATCCCAATTCCGCCGAGAATGCCAATGTAAATCGCGTTCAACAACTGCAAGCCGAGCAACGTCGCCGGCGCGTGCGCCAGCAACATACCCGCATAAAAGCACAGTCCGGCGACAACGGCGATGCGCATTAACAGGCGTTTCCCCAACCGTTTGGCGAAGTAACCTGCAATCAGCATTGTGGGAATCTCCAGTCCGGCTGCGGTACCCATCATCACGCCTGCAAGTTTTTCCGGAAGATGCAGCTCATTGATGATAAACAGCGGCATGTTAATGATATACAGGCTGTTAGTCCCCCACATTAGCGTACAGATGACAAACAGCAACAGCGTATCGCGGCGATTACGACGCGGCGCTTCCAGCACGTCGGTTGCCAGCGGCGCATCTTTGCGCATTGACGGTAAAAACAGCCACACCATGACGCCGCAGACGATAAAAGCTACCGCCGCGCTCAAATACATCACCGTAAAGCTAAAACCCATCGCCAGCGCATAGGCCAGCGGTGGCCCAATGACCCAGGCCAATGAGACCTGGGCGCGGAGGATTGAGCTGAACATCACCGCTTCACGACCGGTACGATCGGCATGTTCACGGGCCAGCGCAAACATCTGCGGGTTGGCGGTAGAGCCGAAGCTACTGAGAAAGACCCCGATGAACAGCAAAATAAAGTAGTTACGGTTCCAGGCAAACAGCACGCAGGCCAACATGCCCAGCACGCAACAGAAAACGATCAGTTTTTTGCGATCGCCTTTTTTATCTGAGCGACCCGCCAGAAACTGGCTCACGATAATGCCGATAACCGCGCTGCCAGTAAAAAAGAATCCCACCATACCGGGGCGGGCGTGAACCTCATCCGTCAGAAAAATACTGAGCGTCGGCGTCTGTAACGCACCGGCAATACCGGTGAGAAAAGCCACGATCAAAAAGGCGGTAGACGTCAGGTCGAACGATTTAGGCGCAGCGGCGGCGGGACTGTTGTGCATGTTTCTTTATCAGTGATGTGAAGAGAGGCGGAGTTTACGCTGCCCGTCAGAAAATAAACAGGTGTCTGAATCAAAATCGACACGAAAAATCAAAATAGCATTTCAATTTGTTACCAGTACGTGCTGACGGTAGCTGAAAGAAAAGTGCTGAAGCCTTTTTTGCGTCAGCTCTTGAGCGTTTATTGGGGAAAAAATGTGCTATACCTCAAAAAATCACCATAAACCCGGCAACTTTTCTTGCGTGCTGAAGCAGAAAGATCCAGACTTATTGAAACGTTTCAGCGCTATCTTGTTTTTTTGATAAGCCAGATTGGCGCCTTTTTTCTCATATTGGCTGAATCGTTTCAATTCAGCAGGAGAGGAGACACATGTTCCAGTTATCGGTTCAGGACATTCATCCGGGCGAGCAGGCCGGAAATAAAGAAGAGGCTATTCGGCAAATCGCCGCCGCGTTAGCGCAGGCGGGGAATGTGGCGAGCGGCTACGTTGACGGTATGCTGGCGCGCGAACAGCAAACCTCGACCTTTCTTGGCAATGGTATTGCGATTCCCCATGGCACAACAGATACGCGCGATCAGGTGCTGAAAACCGGCGTGCAGGTTTTTCAATTCCCGCAGGGCGTTACCTGGGGAGAAGGTCAGGTCGCCTACGTGGCGATTGGTATTGCCGCCAGTTCGGACGAACACCTCGGCCTGCTGCGTCAGTTGACGCATGTGTTGAGCGATGACTCCGTGGCTGAACAGTTGAAATCCGCGACAACGGCGGAAGAGCTGCGCGCATTGCTGATGGGCGAGAAGCAAAGTGAACAATTAAAACTTGATAACGAGACGATGATGCTGGATGTCATCGCCAGCTCGCTGGTCACATTGCAGGCGCTAAATGCGGCGCGTTTGAAAGAGGCGGGAGCGGTTGATGCCGCGTTCGTCGCAAAAACGATTAACGATAGTCCGATGAATCTGGGACAAGGCATCTGGCTGAACGATAGCGCGGAAGGCAATTTGCGCAGCGCTGTTGCAGTAAGCCGTGCGACACAGGCGTTTGACGTAGAGGGTGAAAAAGCGGCCTTATTAGTCACTGTCGCGATGAACGACGAGCAGCCGATTGCCGTGTTAAAACGCCTCGGCGACCTGTTGCTGGACAATAAAGCCGATCGGCTGCTGAACGCGGACGCCGCGACGCTGCTGGCGTTGCTGACCAGTGATGATGCGCTGACTGACGATGTACTGAGCGCGGAATTTGTAGTGCGTAATGAGCATGGCCTCCATGCCCGTCCGGGCACCATGCTGGTGAATACGATTAAACAATTTAACAGTGAAATTACCGTGACAAACCTTGATGGAACCGGCAAGCCGGCAAACGGACGTAGTCTGATGAAAGTGGTGGCGTTAGGCGTGAAGAAAGGCCATCGTCTGCGCTTTACCGCGCAGGGTGAAGATGCTGAACAGGCGCTGAAAGCGATTGGCGATGCGATCGCCGCCGGTCTCGGGGAGGGTGCATAATGAGCAGACGTGTCGCCACCATCACCCTTAATCCGGCTTATGATCTGGTCGGGTTTTGTCCTGAAATTGAACGCGGCGAAGTGAACCTGGTGAAAACTACGGGCCTGCACGCGGCGGGCAAAGGCATCAACGTTGCCAGGGTGCTGAAAGACTTAGGCATCGACGTCACCGTCGGTGGTTTCCTCGGTAAAGATAACCAGGACGGTTTTCAGCAATTGTTCAGCGAACTGGGTATCGCTAACCGCTTTCAGGTGGTTCAGGGACGGACCCGCATCAACGTGAAGCTGACGGAAAAAGATGGCGAAGTGACCGACTTCAACTTTTCCGGCTTTGACGTGACCCCTGCAGACTGGGAACGCTTTGTTAACGACTCCCTGAGCTGGCTGGGTCAGTTCGATATGGTCTGCGTCAGCGGTAGCTTACCGGCTGGCGTGAGTCCGGAAGCGTTCACCGACTGGATGACGCGTCTGCGCAGCCAGTGTCCATGCATTATCTTTGATAGTAGCCGTGAAGCCTTAGTCGCTGGTCTTAAAGCTGCGCCGTGGCTGGTGAAACCGAATCGCCGCGAACTGGAAATTTGGGCGGGTCGTAAGCTCCCGGAAATGAAAGATGTGATTGATGCGGCGCACGCGTTACGCGAACAGGGGATCGCCCATGTGGTGATTTCGCTGGGAGCGGAAGGGGCGCTGTGGGTTAACGCCTCGGGAGAATGGATCGCTAAACCACCGGCGGTTGACGTGGTAAGTACCGTCGGCGCGGGCGATTCCATGGTTGGCGGATTGATTTACGGCCTGCTGATGCGCGAGTCCAGCGAACATACGCTGCGTCTGGCGACGGCGGTTGCCGCGCTGGCGGTAAGCCAGAGCAATGTAGGTATTACCGATCGTCCTCAGTTGGCCGCAATGATGGCGCGCGTCGACTTACAACCGTTTAACTGACAGCAGGAGAGGCATAATGAAAACGCTGCTGATAATTGACGCTAATCTCGGCCAGGCTCGCGCTTACATGGCGAAAACCCTGCTTGGAGCGGCGGCGCATAAAGCAAATCTGGAAATTATCGACAATCCGAATGATGCTGAGCTGGCGATCGTGCTGGGCGAATCTCTGCCGAACGACAATGCTCTGAACGGCAAAAGGGTTTGGCTGGGGGATATTGGTCGCGCCGTCGCGCATCCGGAATTGTTTCTGAGTGAAGCCAAAAGCCATGCGACCCCTTACAACGCCCCTGCTGCGGCTGCTCCTGCGGCGAGCGGCGGTCCGAAACGCGTGGTAGCGGTAACGGCCTGCCCGACCGGCGTCGCCCATACTTTTATGGCGGCTGAAGCCATTGAAACAGAAGCGAAAAAACGCGGCTGGTGGGTAAAAGTCGAGACACGCGGCTCCGTGGGGGCCGGCAATGCCATCACCCCGGAAGAGGTGGCGGAAGCGGATTTAGTGATTGTGGCGGCGGATATCGAAGTGGATCTGGCGAAGTTTGCCGGTCTCCCGATGTACCGCACATCGACCGGCCTGGCGCTGAAAAAGACGGCGCAGGAGCTGGATAAAGCCGTAGCGGAAGCGACGCCGTATCAACCGGCGGGTAAGGCATCGCAAGCGGCGACCGAAGGGAAGAAAGAGAGCGCTGGCGCGTATCGGCATCTGTTGACGGGCGTTTCTTACATGCTGCCTATGGTGGTTGCCGGGGGGCTGTGTATCGCGCTTTCCTTTGCCTTTGGTATTGAAGCCTTTAAGGAGCCGGGCACGCTGGCGGCGGCGCTGATGCAGATTGGCGGCGGTTCGGCATTTGCGCTGATGGTGCCGGTACTGGCGGGTTATATCGCTTTCTCCATCGCGGATCGTCCAGGCCTTACGCCGGGTCTGATTGGCGGTATGCTGGCGGTTAGTACCGGTTCCGGTTTTATCGGCGGGATCATTGCCGGCTTCCTTGCCGGGTATATGGCGAAGCTTATCAGTACCAAACTGAAACTTCCGCAAAGTATGGAAGCGCTGAAGCCGATCCTGATCATTCCGTTAATTTCCAGTCTGGTGGTGGGGCTGGCGATGATTTACCTGATCGGTAAACCGGTTGCCGGGATTCTGGAAGGGCTGACCCACTGGCTGCAAACCATGGGGACCGCAAACGCGGTGCTGTTGGGCGCGATTCTCGGCGGGATGATGTGTACCGACATGGGCGGCCCGGTGAACAAAGCGGCGTATGCGTTTGGCGTTGGTCTGCTGAGTACGCAAACTTACGCGCCGATGGCGGCGATCATGGCCGCAGGTATGGTACCGCCGTTAGCGCTGGGTCTGGCGACGATGGTGGCGCGTCGTAAGTTCGACAAAGCGCAGCAGGAGGGCGGTAAAGCGGCGTTGGTACTGGGGCTGTGCTTTATCACTGAAGGCGCTATTCCGTTTGCCGCACGCGATCCGATGCGTGTACTACCGTGCTGTATCGTTGGCGGCGCGTTGACCGGGGCTATTTCTATGGCGGTAGGCGCAAAATTGATGGCGCCGCATGGCGGTCTGTTTGTTCTGCTTATCCCAGGCGCAATTACGCCGGTATTGGGATACCTGCTGGCGATTGTAGCCGGTACGCTGGTGGCAGGGCTGGCTTATGCCGTCATAAAACGTCCGGAGACGGAAGTCGCGGCAAAAGCGGCATAAGAGATACACGCTAAAAAAGGCAGAGCGCGCTCTGCCTTTTTTATTGCCTGAAGAACATGGAGCGTCAGACCATCGCTTCGGCAATTTGCTGGGCTTTTAACCACGCAATCTCTTCCGCCCAGATATCAGGATTGATGGTCTCCAGTATCAGCGGAATACCGTCAAAACGTGCATCCTGCATAATCCAACGAAACGCATCGTGGCCGATATTGCCTTCACCCAGACTGTGATGGCGGTCAACGCGGCTACCGAAGGCGCTTTTGGCGTCGTTAAGGTGCATCCCGCGCAAATACTGAAATCCGACAATTTGCCCGAATTCGGCAAACGTTTTTTCGCACGCCTCTGGCGTACGCAGATCGTATCCGGCGGCAAAGGCATGACAGGTATCGATACAGACGCCGACGCGCGACTTATCTTCTACGCCGTCGATGATGGCGGCTAGCTGTTCAAACTCAAATCCCAGATTACTGCCCTGACCGGCTGTATTTTCGATGACCGCCGTGACGCCCTCGGTCTGCGCGAGGGCGATATTGATAGATTCAGCGATCCGCGCCAGGCAATCCTCCTGTGCAATCTGCATCAGATGGCTACCGGGATGAAAATTAAGCAGGGTTAAGCCGAGTTGTTCACAGCGCTGCATTTCATCGAGGAAAGCATCGCGCGATTTTTCCAGCGCTTCACTGACCGGATGGCCCAGATTAATCAGGTAACTATCGTGGGGAAGAATTTGCGCCGCTGAGAAATGATACTTTTCACAGGCGATTTTAAAGTCATCAATGACTTGGGGAATAAGGGGGGCGGCACGCCACTGACGCTGGTTTTTCGTGAAAAGCGCAAAGGCCGTTGCGCCAATTTCAGCCGCGCGGGCAGGGGCGTTAGCCAGACCGCCAGCAGCGCTGACGTGCGCTCCGATGTATTTCATAAAAGACTCCTGTTAAACCCGCTATACGGTTCATTGCGAACGCTATGATAACGGGTTAACAGGCGTGAAACGTAATAGTTTATGCGATAAGGCTATGGATTAGGACGTTAATAGCTCCGCCGCCAATAATCAGCCAGGCGAATAATGCCAGCGCCATCAGCAGCGGTTTCGCCCCTGCTTTTTTCAAGGCGCTAACGTGAGTGGTCAGACCCAATGCCGCCATTGCCATCGCCAACAGTATCGTGTCCAGCGTCACCAGCATATCCACCACGGCTTTCGGCAGCAGGTGGAAAGAGTTGAAGATCGCCACTACGATGAAGAAAATAGCAAACCACGGAATAGTAATTTTGCTTTTTTCCGCGCCGGCCGCCGGTGAAAGCTGTTTAACGCGCGCCGCCAGAATGATCAGGAACGGCGCCAGCATCATAACACGCAGCATCTTAGCGATAACCGCCGCATTTTCCGCATCCGGGCTAACAGCGTGACCCGCAGCGACCACTTGCGCGACTTCATGCATGGTTGAGCCGATATAGATGCCGTAAGTTTCCGGGCTGAACCAGTGTGCCAGCAGCGGATACATCGCCGGGTAAAGGAAAATGGCGATTGTGCCGAAGATAACGACAGTCGCTACGGCTACAGTAACCTTACTGGCTTCTGCTTTTACCACCGGCTCTGTCGCCAGTACCGCCGCTGCGCCGCAGATACTGCTACCGGCGCCAATCAGCCAACTGGTGTGCCTGTCCAGACCAAAGACTTTTTGGCCTAAGAAGCAGGCCAGCATGAACGTGCTGGAAAGCGTTAATACGTCAATCACAATACCGCTAATGCCCACGTCGGCGATTTGTGAAAAGGTAAGGCGAAAACCGTAAAGGATAATCCCTAAACGCAGCAAATGTTGTTTTGCAAACAGCACGCCGCCGTCGCATTGTTTCCATATTTGTGGATAGACGGTATTCCCGATAACCATACCCAGCAGGATTGCCAGGGTCAGGGCGCTGAACCCGGCGCCTGCGACGGCAGGGATAGCGCCGCCCCACAGGGCGACTCCTGTAATGACAGCGCTCAGAGCGAGCCCCGGTATAAAATGCCACACTGTACGACGATGCTTCTGCAAGGTGATTTCTGTCATAACCTTCTCCTGTATATGGACAATAAGGTTACGGTGATCTGGTTTAAAAATAAAATTGATTATATATTTATAATTAATCTTTATAAGTGGTAAGTGAAACGCTATCGGTGGGATACGACTATGCATATTACGCTACGACAACTTGAAGTGTTTGCTGAAGTACTGAAAAGCGGTTCAACAACCCAGGCGTCGGTCATGCTGTCATTATCGCAGTCCGCCGTTAGCGCCGCGCTCACCGATCTGGAAGGTCAGCTCGGCGTACAGTTGTTTGACCGGGTGGGTAAACGGCTGGTGGTCAACGAACATGGGCGCTTGTTATATCCGCGCGCGCTGGCATTGCTGGAGCAAGCGGTAGAAATTGAGCAGCTATTTCGTGAAGATAACGGCGCGATACGGGTTTATGCCAGTAGCACCATCGGCAATTACATTTTACCCGCCATGATTGCCCGCTATCGCCAGCATTATCCGGCCTTGCCGCTGGAACTCAGCGTGGGAAACAGCCAGGACGTGATTAACGCGGTGCTGGATTTTCGGGTCGATATCGGCCTGATTGAAGGACCGTGTCACAGTACAGAGATTATCTCTGAGCCATGGCTGGAAGATGAGCTGGTGGTCTTTGCCGCGCCGTCCTCGCCGCTGACGCAGGGGCCGGTGACGCTGGAACAGCTTGCGGCATCCCCATGGATTTTACGCGAGCGCGGTTCCGGTACGCGGGAAATTGTCGATTATTTGCTGTTGTCGCATTTGCCGCGTTTTCATATGGCGATGGAGTTGGGGAATTCAGAAGCGATCAAACATGCGGTGCGTCATGGACTGGGGATAAGCTGTTTATCGCGCCGGGTGATTGCTGAACAACTCCAGGCGGGAACCCTGAGCGAAGTCGCGGTGCCGTTACCGCGCCTGGTGCGCACGTTGTGGCGTGTTCATCATCGGCAGAAACATCTTTCTAACGCGTTGCAGCGTTTTTTGAGTTACTGTGCATAAGGGTGAAGAGGAGGGCTACCCGGGCGGCATCGCCATTTTTAGTATCCGCTTACGTATACGTTATTCTCTGCTTTACTTATAATCCGTGGCCGGTCATGAAGGTCTCTTATAACCGCGCATTTGTGCCGGAAGGATAGCATTTCGTCTGTTACAATCGCGCCTCATTTTTTGGATGGATAGCATTTTCACATGGGTTCCAAAACTAAAACCACAGAAGCGCCCGCGCTACGTCGCGAATTAAAGGCGCGTCACCTGACGATGATTGCCATTGGCGGCTCCATCGGGACAGGTCTTTTCGTTGCATCTGGTGCGACAATTTCTCAGGCGGGGCCAGGCGGCGCGCTGTTTTCTTATATTCTGATTGGTTTGATGGTCTATTTCCTGATGACCAGTCTTGGTGAGCTGGCGGCCTATATGCCAGTATCTGGCTCGTTTGCGACGTATGGTCAGAACTATGTGGAAGAAGGCTTTGGTTTCGCGCTGGGTTGGAACTACTGGTACAACTGGGCAGTGACTATCGCTGTTGATCTGGTCGCCGCACAGCTGGTGATGGGCTGGTGGTTCCCTGATACGCCGGGCTGGATCTGGAGCGCGCTATTCCTCTGCGTCATTTTCTTGCTGAACTACATTTCCGTGCGCGGTTTTGGCGAGGCGGAGTACTGGTTCTCGTTAATTAAAGTGGCGACCGTTATTATCTTCATCATCGTTGGCGTAGCGATGATTATCGGCATCTTTAAAGGTGTCGAGCCGGTCGGCTGGAGCAACTGGACGACGGGCGATGCGCCTTTCGCTGGCGGTTTTGCGGCAATGATTGGCGTTGCGATGATCGTGGGCTTCTCTTTCCAGGGAACCGAGCTTATTGGTATTGCCGCCGGGGAATCCGAAAATCCGGAGAAGAATATTCCGCGCGCGGTGCGTCAGGTCTTCTGGCGTATCCTGCTGTTTTATGTCTTCGCGATTTTGATTATCAGCCTGATCATTCCTTATACCGATCCGAACCTGCTGCGGAACGACGTCAAAGACATTAGCGTCAGTCCGTTTACCTTAGTGTTCCAGCATGCGGGCTTGTTGTCTGCGGCGGCGATAATGAATGCGGTTATCCTGACGGCGGTACTGTCTGCGGGCAACTCCGGGATGTATGCCTCTACCCGTATGCTCTACACCCTGGCCTGTGACGGTAAGGCTCCGCGTATTTTTGCTAAATTGTCCCGCGGCGGCGTACCGCGCAATGCGCTTTATGCCACCACCGTGATTGCCGGTCTTTGCTTTTTGACCTCAATGTTCGGCAACCAGACGGTCTATCTGTGGCTGTTGAACACCTCCGGTATGACGGGCTTCATCGCCTGGCTGGGGATCGCCATTAGCCATTATCGCTTCCGTCGCGGTTACGTGATGCAAGGGTATGATGTGAATGATTTGCCATACCGTTCCGGGTTCTTCCCGCTGGGGCCGATCTTCGCCTTCGTACTGTGCCTGATTATTACGTTAGGGCAGAACTATGAAGCGTTTCTGAAAGATACCATCGACTGGGGCGGCGTCGCGGCGACCTATATCGGTATTCCTCTGTTCCTGATTATCTGGTTCGGCTACAAGCTGATAAAAGGCACGCATTTTGTGCGCTATAGCGAAATGCACTTCCCGGAACGCGTTAAAAAGTAACGCAGTATTCTCGCCGTAGGCTGGATAAGGTTTTATGCCGACATCCGGTACTGACCGCCTGAACTGCCCCTTCTAACCCTCTCATTCGAGAGGGTTTTTTGTTTTTTTCTCCACAATTGGCTTCTGGCGACATAATTATTAACAATTAAATTGATAATTATTATCGTTTGCTTTATCGTTACGCTCAAAATCAGAAGGATAGAGATTCGGGGGCGGCCATCGCTAATCAGCCCGACTCGCCTGCATAAAAAGAGTTCGCCGTGATAACCGTTATCGCAGGCGAAACGTAATGCGTTGTGAGCGATAACCGATTTTTTTGTCGTATTTATCTCATGGAGAAATGGAATGTTTAGGTTGAACCCTTTCGTTCGGGTAGGGATTTGTGTGTCCGCAGTAACGTTGGCCTGGCCGGTTGCCGCAGCAACAGATGATGGTGAAACCATGGTCGTTACCGCGTCCGCCATCGAACAAAATCTGAAAGACGCACCGGCAAGTATCAGCGTCATTACCCAGCAAGATTTACAGCGCAGGCCCGTGCAAAACCTGAAAGATGTCCTGAAAGAGGTACCGGGCGTGCAGCTCACCAGCGAAGGGGATAACCGTAAAGGCGTGAGTATTCGTGGTCTGGATAGCAGCTATACGCTGATCCTGATCGACGGTAAGCGCGTCAACTCCCGTAACGCGGTCTTCCGCCATAATGATTTTGATCTGAACTGGATACCGGTTGACGCTATCGAACGCATTGAGGTGGTGCGTGGGCCCATGTCCTCGCTGTATGGCTCCGATGCGCTGGGTGGCGTGGTCAACATTATCACCAAAAAAATTGGTCAGAAATGGCACGGCAGCGTCACGGTTGATTCCACTCTTCAGGAACATCGCGACCGTGGCGACACTTATAACGGTCAGTTCTTTACCAGCGGCCCGCTGATCGACGGCGTGCTGGGGATGAAAGCCTATGGCAGCCTGGCGAAACGCGGCAAAGACGAGCAGCAGCGTTCCGCCACCACCGCTACGGGTGAAACGCCGCGCATTGAAGGATTTACCAGCCGGGATGGAAACGTCGAGTTTGCCTGGACGCCGAACGAAAATCATGACGTTACCGCAGGCTACGGTTTTGACCGCCAGGACCGGGACTCCGACTCGCTGGATAAAAACCGTCTGGAGCGGCAAAACTACGCGTTGAGCCATAACGGACGTTGGGATCTCGGCAATAGCGAGCTCAAGTTCTACGGCGAAAAAGTGGAGAACAAAAACCCCGGTAACAGTAGCCCCATCACGTCAGAAAGCAATTCTATTGACGGGAAATACGTTCTGCCGTTAGCGCCTGTCAACCAGTTCGTCACCTTCGGCGGCGAATGGCGTCACGATAAACTGAGCGATGCGGTGAACCTGACCGGTGGTTCCAGTACTAAAACCTCCGCCAGCCAGTACGCTCTGTTCCTTGAAGATGAGTGGCGGATCTTCGAACCGCTGGCGCTGACCACGGGCATCCGTATGGATGACCATGAAACCTATGGCGATCACTGGAGCCCACGTGCTTATCTGGTCTATAACGCAACGGATACCCTGACGGTGAAAGGTGGATGGGCCACGGCCTTTAAGGCGCCGTCGCTATTGCAATTAAGCCCGGACTGGGCAACCAATTCCTGCCGTGGCGGATGTCGCATTGTCGGTAGCCCGGATCTGAAACCTGAAACCAGTGAAAGCTGGGAGCTTGGCCTCTATTACCGTGGCGAAGAGGGCATACTGGATGGCGTAGAAGCGAGCATTACTACGTTCCGTAACGATGTGGACGATCGCATCAGCATTAGCCGTACCCCTGATGTTAACGCCGCGCCCGGCTATTCCAACTTTGTCGGTTTCGAAACCAACAGTCGGGGACAGCGCGTTCCGGTCTTCCGTTATTACAACGTGAATAAAGCGCGTATTCAGGGCGTGGAAACCGAGCTGAAAGTTCCGTTTAACGAGGCGTGGAAACTGTCGTTGAATTACACCTATAACGACGGACGCGACATTAGCAATGGCGGGAACAAGCCGCTTTCCGATCTGCCGTTCCACACCGCGAACGGTACGCTGGACTGGAAACCGACGCAGCTTGAAGACTGGTCGTTCTACGTATCGGGGAATTATACCGGGCGTAAGCGGGCCGACAGCGCAACGGCGAAGACGCCTGGCGGGTATGTGGTCTGGGATACCGGCGCGGCATGGCAGGCGACGAAAAACGTTAAACTGCGTGCGGGCGTTCTGAACGTGGGCGATAAAGATCTCAAACGCGACGACTACGGTTATACCGAAGACGGACGTCGTTACTTTATGGCGGTGGATTACCGGTTCTGACAGAGACTGGCGACAGCCGTGTTTTGCTGCTGTCGCCAGAATGTTACAAACGATGCAGCCTGGAGAGTAGCGCCAGCGACAGAGTCGTTAGCAGAATGGCGATCAACGCATAAATATAAACGCCCGACCACGCCCAGCTATTTTTCACCATAATTACTGGCACACCGGCCATTGCCGCGCCGACATAGCTGAACAATCCCCGAAAACCGGTAATCGATCCCGCCGCATCCTTATGGGTCACATCCAGACAGCCGACGGCAAAAAGCATATGCGGTCCGTATAAGGCGAAGCCCATGATGGTGAACAGAATCGCGGTGAGGGTGTAAGAGGTGTCCTGAACCAGCGGCACCAGCACGATGCATATGCACAGCGCTAACGCGAAGATTAATCCGGTCATCCAGCGGTTACTTTTGAACATAAAGTCAGACAAGTAGCCTGCCAGCAACCCGCCCGCCAGTCCGCCCGCCTCAAACCAGGAAATAATCGAGTTCGCTTTTATCAGACTCCAGCCGTGAACCTGCGAATAGTAAATCTGCGGCCAGTCGTTAAGGATTGTGCGCGCAATATAAACCGACATATCGCCGATAATAATGATCCATACCAGTGGATTGGTCAGGATATATTTCACAAAAATTTGCCAGAAGCTCAGGTTGACCGGGCTGGCCTTGACCTGGGCCAGTTCCGTCGTGTCGTTACGCCACTGCCCCACGTTGGGCAAACCTAACGTACCGGGACGATCTTTAATAGTAAATAGCGCCACTATCCCCATCAGCAGCGAAATGGCGCCGGGAACATAAAACCCCATTTTCCAGCTACCGCTAAAAGCGATAGCAAAACTGGTCAGTAGCGGCGCGAGGCTGCCGCCGATATTGTGCGCCGCTTCAACGATAGCCCACCAGCGTCCCCGTTCGTTTTTCGAAAACCACGAGGCCATAATTTTCGCCATCGGCGGAAAGCTGGTGCCCTGTAATATCGCGTTGAGACTGTACAGCACGTAGAATGCCGCCACGCTATCGGAAAAGCCGAACAGAATATTCACAATCCCCACGCCAATCAGCACCGGGCCGGTCATGGCTTTCGGGTTAATTTTATCGACCAGCATCCCGCCGACAAACTTCATCGCGCCATAAAGAATGTAGAAGATAGAAGACATAATGGCGAAGTCTTCTGCGGTCAGCGATGTTTCCGTCAGCATGGCCGGCATTGCGGCGGAGAAGTTTTTACGGGTGAGATAAAAGACGGCATAAGAGATAAAGACCGAGGCGATAATCTCAAGACGAAATTTTTTATAGGTCTGGTCTATCTCTTTTTTCTCTTTTACGATCGGCTTATCGGGCTGGCTGAAAATACATGTTTTTATACTCATTTTAAAATTCCCTTCCGGCGAGGCGAGTCGCGTTATAATTCATCTTCAATAAAAAAAAGAAGCAATTCGAAACCGTGATAATTAATCTGATGATGGATTTTTTCCCGTACAACCGGTTTTGCTTTCCAGGCAATACCGGTGCCTGCATGCTGTAACATCGGCAGATCGTTGGCACCATCGCCACAGGCAACAATATTCTCCGTGGCAATATTTAACTGGTCAGCCAGATCAGCCAGCGTCTTTTTTTTGTTTGCGGCGTTCATAATCGGTAAAGTAATGTTATCTGTCAGAACGTTATCGCGTATTTCAACCGTATTCGAAAAGGCATAATCCAGTTGATATCGCGTTTTTAGACGCTGGGTGAAAATATCCAGCCCGCCGGAGATAATCGCGGTTTTAAATCCTTTGGCTTTGATGACTGGCAGAATAGTTAACAGGCCTGGCGAAAGGGTCATGCGATCGCATACGGCGTTCAGCACCGCTTTCGGCGTGCCTTTCAACATTCCGATACGTCGGGTAAAACTGGCGTTAAAATCAAGTTTGCCCTCCATTGCCTGTTGGGTAATGGTGGCGATTTGCGTCGATATGCCAAGCGCGCGGGCAATCTCATCCACGCCTTCTTCCGCAATAAACGTGGAGTCCATATCAAACGCGATAATACCGTTAACAGGCAGTGGCTGCGGCTTAATAAAAAAATCAAACTGCCACTGTAATGAGAGCTCGCGTAAATAGCGATAAAATTCAGGTGTAAGACATTCCGCTGGCAGCGTGAATTTTAGATAGTCGGTATCGATAAGCGCGGCATAACGTTTATCAAATAATAGTGGGAACGGCATGGTAACGGCATTAAATAACGTTTCCTGTAATTTTTTCTGAAACGTATCGATATCCTGTGTGGTAATAAAATAAATAACACTCATACGATAACTCCCTTAATTTACGGGTATTATAATGACTCTTTTTGGACGTGGAATCTTGTGCTATCACAGATATCACTGCCAGGAAAACGCTAAAAAAGCATTGTTTTTGATACCCGGTAAACTTCAGACACAAAAGGTATCATTTTTGATATGCCAACTGTGCGAGGATGGTATTTATTACTGAACGCGAATGAGACTGAAAGGATTGATATAACGATGGAGAGTTGCCTTGATATATTCAAAATAGTAATAGGTCCATCCAGCTCACGTACCGTAGGGCCGATGCGCGCCGCCAGGCTCTTTATTTCATTGCTCAGAGAACAAGAGACGTTGCCGCTAATTCGGGAAATTGAAATCGAGCTGTATGGCGCTTTATCGCTAAGCCGCAAGTGTCACAATGTGGATACCGCCCTTTATCTTGGGCTGTTGGGCTATCAGCCGGAGAATGTCGATCTCCGTTCGCATATGTCGGTGATTAAGCGTGCGGAAAATGAAAATAAAATCGAACTCCCGCTCTCCGACGCGGGCGAAACTACGATAAAAGTAAAGATTATCGCCAATCATCAGGCGCACCCAGGGCATCCTTATGCTATGACGTTTCGCGCCAGGGATGATTATTTCACGGTGTATGAAGAGACCTGGTTTTCGATAGGCGCCGGGCAGGTTCGCAAACATGGCGAGCCGCTGACGCCATCGCTTCCTTTGCGTACAGTGTCGCCCTTTGAATTTAGTCATGCCGCCCAGTTGCTGGCGCTGTGTCGGCGTAATGGCCTGTCTGTGGCGGCGCTGATGATGAAAAATGAGCTGTGCCGCCACTCGCCACAGACGTTGCAAAATTATCTGGCGCAGATATGGGACGTGATGCAGCAGGCGGTTTATCGCGGGTTACATACTGAGGGGGTGTTACCCGGCCCATATCAGGTGCCGCGGCGCGCCTGCGCGTTACATAAAACGTTACAGGCCAACCGTTCCGCCAGTGATTTTTTAACCGCTCTGAACTGGGTCAATGCCTTCGCGATTGCGGTAAGCGAAGAAAATGCCAGCGGCGGACAGATTGTTACCGCGCCAACTAATGGCGCATGCGGCATCATTCCGGCGGCGCTCTGCTGGTATGATAAATTTGTCACGCCGCTGGATCTCGGTGCGCTGACCCGTTTTTTCCTGACCGCCGCCGCTATCGCGATGTTGTTTAAACAAAACGCCTCTATTCTGGGATCTGAAGTCGGCTGTCAGGGGGAAATCGGCGTGGCGTGCTCAATGGCGGCGGCGGGCCTGGCTGAACTGATGGGCGCATCCGTGGAGCAAACGCTGAGTGCCGCTGAAATTGCCATGGAACATCATCTGGGATTGACCTGCGATCCGCTGGGTGGGCAGGTACAAATTCCCTGCATAGAGAGAAATGCCATCTCTGCCGTGAAAGCGATAAACGCGGCGACGATGGCGATGAGCCGCGTAAGCGAACCCTGTATTTCGCTCGATGAGATCATTGCTGCGATGTACGAGACCGGTAAAGACATGAGCGCTAAATACCGTGAAACGTATCATGGTTCTCTGGGGAAAATTCAGCCGCGCAAGAGAGGGTAACAGAGTGAAATACAATACGATGAATAACGATGAGATTATCCTGTCGTTGTGCGCCCGCTTAAAGGAGACGCGTCTGTCTCTTTCGATGACCCAGCAGCAGCTTGCCGATTGCGCGCAAGTTGGCATCGCTACCATCAAGCGTATCGAGAAAGGGGGAGGGCTGAATCTTGATACGTTAATTTCTCTCCTGCGGGCTCTGGATAAGTTGCATAATCTTGATGCGGTGCTGTTTGAATCCGAGCTGCGTAATTTTCACGAAAGTTATGAAGGCGGAGAGGGCAGCGGCCGCCTTCAGGTACGCCAGCAGGCCGCGGATTTAAATAATAAATCTTCCGCGCCGCAGTCGGAGGAGGTGAATTACAGCGCGGCGCTGGAAAATTCATTATGTTGGTGACGCCTCACGCTCGCCTCGCAAATACCGGGCATGAAAGCGCAGATGGTCTTCGATAAAGGACGCAATAAAATAATAGCTATGATCGTAGCCGGGCTGAATTCGTAGCGTCATCGGCCAGGCGGTTTGTCGCGCGGCTTCCGCCAGCACGGCGGGCTGAAGCTGGTCGGCAAGGAATTGATCGCTGTCGCCCTGATCGATGAGCACAGGAATGGCGTCCTGCGGCTGGCTGGTCAGCATTAATTCACAGCTATCCCACTGAATCCAGGCTGATTCATCTTCGCCGAGATAGGCGGTAAACGCTTTGATTCCCCACGGCACGCGGCTGGGGTTGACGATAGGCGCAAATGCAGAGACGCTGGAGTATTTGCCCGGATTTTTCAGCGCCATGATCAACGCGCCATGACCGCCCATCGAGTGCCCGCTGATGGCGCAACGGTCGCTGACGTTAAACTGGGTCTGGATAAGCGCCGGAAGCTCATCGCGCAGGTAATCATACATGCGATAATGGCTGGCCCAGGGCGGCTGCGTGGCATTGAGATAAAACCCGGCGCCGTGGCCTAAATCGTATCCGCTATCGTTGGCGATCTGTTCGCCGCGTGGACTGGTATCCGGCATCACCAATACGATGCCCAGTTCTGCTGCGATACGCTGCGCGCCTGCTTTGGTGGCGAAATTCTCATCATTGCAGGTTAACCCGGACAACCAGTACAGCACCGGAGGCGGTTCATTATCCTGAGTCGGCGGAAGAAAAATGCTGAATGTCATGGCGCAGTTTAGCGTGGCGGCATGATGACGCCAGCGCTGCTGCCAGCCGCCAAAACATCGGTGCTCTTCGAGCATTTCCATGCGGGGCTCCTTTTATAGTGAACCTGATAAGGTATGCAGATTCTTCATAATACAGATTATTCACCGCGTTGTGAGTAACTTTCACTTCCGTAATACATAAACATGCTTCATCATTTAAATAACGTTGCGTTAACAAATATGCCCTTTGCCCTGCCATCATTCTCGCGCCGGAAAAGATGTCATGAAAGGCAGCGACAATTTCAACAATTATGGGCGTGAATACTGGATTATGTGCGCTACCTCACGCACAATAATCACGTTGTCACAATATTGACAAACTTTGCCCCACGCAGGGCAAAGGCGCCACACCTGCAGGAGAACACGATTAATGCCATCACTCAGTAAAGAAGCGGCCCTGGTTCATGAAGCGCTAGTTGCCCGGGGGCTGGAAACGCCGTTGCGCCCGCCTATGGATGAATTAGATAATGAAACGCGAAAAAGCCTTATTGCAGGGCATATGACTGAGATTATGCTGTTGCTAAATCTCGATTTGAGCGATGACAGTCTGATGGAAACGCCGCATCGTATCGCTAAGATGTACGTTGATGAGATTTTCGCCGGTCTCGACTATGCCAATTTCCCGAAAATTACCCTCATTGAAAATAAAATGAAGGTAGATGAAATGGTCACCGTCCGCGATATCACGCTGACCAGCACCTGTGAACATCACTTTGTAACCATTGACGGCAAAGCGACCGTCGCGTATATCCCCAAAGATTCTGTGATCGGCCTGTCTAAAATTAACCGTATCGTGCAATTCTTCGCCCAACGTCCGCAGGTTCAGGAACGTTTAACCCAGCAAATTCTGACGGCGCTGCAAACCTTGCTCGGCACCAATAATGTAGCGGTATCGATTGATGCGGTGCATTACTGCGTGAAAGCGCGCGGTATTCGTGACGCAACCAGCGCCACAACGACGACTTCGCTGGGCGGATTATTTAAGTCCAGCCAGAATACGCGCCAGGAGTTCCTGCGCGCCGTTCGCCATCATCACTGATTAAGGCGGAGACGATGGAGCGTAATGTCACGCTGGATTTTGTACGTGGCGTCGCCATCCTCGGTATCCTGCTTCTTAACATCAGCGCCTTTGGATTGCCAAAGGCGGCTTATCTTAACCCTGCCTGGTACGGCTCGATTATTGCCGAAGACGCCTGGTCCTGGGCGATTCTCGATATTGTGGCGCAGGCTAAGTTTCTTACGCTATTCGCGTTGTTGTTTGGCGCGGGGTTACAAATGCTGCTTCCGCGTGGTACACAGTGGATTCAGTCGCGCTTAACGCTATTGGTACTGTTAGGTTTTATCCATGCGTTATTCTTTTGGGACGGCGATATTCTGCTGGCCTACGGTCTGGTCGGGTTAATCTGCTGGCGGCTGGTACGTGACGCGCCTTCGGTAAAAAGCCTGTTTAATACCGGCGTACTCCTTTATCTGGTCGGGATTGGCGTGCTGCTGCTGCTGGGCGTAGTATCGAATAGCGAAACCAGTCGCGCCTGGACGCCGGATGCTTCCGCAATATTGTATGAAAAATACTGGAAGCTGAACGGCGGCATGGAGGCTATCAGCAACCGGGCGGAGATGTTGTCGAATAATTTACTGGCGCTCGGCGCGCAGTATGGCTGGCAACTGGCGGGTATGATGCTGCTGGGCGCCGCGCTAATGCGTAGCGGCTGGCTGAAAGGTCAGTACAGTCTGCGGCACTATCGCCGTACCGGGGGGCTGCTGGTGGCGTTAGGGCTAATGATCAACCTTCCTGCGGTCATTTTACAATGGCGGCTGGATTGGGCGTACCGCTGGTGCGCCTTCTTATTGCAGGCGCCGCGCGAACTGAGCGCGCCGTTGCAAACGCTGGGCTATGCCGCGCTGATGTTTGGCTTCTGGCCGCAGCTTAGCCGATGCAGACTGACGCTTGCCATTGCCTGCGTGGGGCGAATGGCGCTGACCAATTATCTGCTGCAGACGATCATCTGTACCACGCTGTTTTATCAGTTTGGCTTATTTATGAAATTCAATCGGCTGGAACTCTTGTTCTTTGTCGTTCCGGTATGGGTAATAAACCTTCTCTTTTCCGTCATCTGGCTACGTTTCTGGCGACAGGGACCGGTCGAGTGGTTATGGCGCCAACTCACGTTGCGCGCGTCAGGATCATCCAGATAACGATCTGGATCACATTCATTAACAAAATGGTTGTAACCGTTTCCATCCCTGTGATGTTTCTCACGCAGTCCTGTGCAGGGTGCTGACAAAATAGCCGCCTGCTAACGGGGCATTTGTGAGTATTTTTGAACTCAAACAGGGCAGTGAATATGATCACCATTCGTGATGTAGCGCGCCAGGCTGGCGTGTCTGTAGCGACCGTTTCTCGCGTACTGAATAACAGCGCGTTGGTCAGTCCCGACACCCGTGACGCCGTCATGCAGGCTGTCACGCTATTGGGATATCGGCCAAATGCGAATGCGCAAGCGCTGGCCACGCAGGTGAGCGACACCATCGGCGTCGTGGTCATGGATGTTTCCGATGCCTTTTTCGGCGCTCTGGTGAAAGCCGTGGATCTGGTCGCGCAGCAGCACCAGAAATATGTTCTCATTGGCAACAGTTATCATGAGGCGGAAAAAGAGCGACATGCTATTGAAGTCTTGATCCGCCAGCGTTGTAACGCATTGATTGTTCACTCAAAAGCCTTAACCGATCGCGAGCTGGGCGACTTTATGGATCAGATCCCCGGCATGGTGCTGATTAACCGTATCGTGCCGGGTTATGCGCATCGTTGTGTCTGTCTTGACAATGTGAGCGGCGCCAGAATGGCGACCCGCATGTTGCTGAATAATGGACATCAGCGCATCGGCTACCTTGCCTCCAGCCACCGTATTGAAGATGACGCGATGCGCAGAGAAGGGTGGTTAAACGCGCTGCAAGAACAGGGGATTTCTGCGTCGGAGAGCTGGATTGGCATCGGCACCCCGGATATGCAGGGCGGCGAGTCGGCAATGGTTGAGTTGTTGGGACGCAATCTGCAACTGACGGCGGTATTTGCTTATAACGATAACATGGCCGCGGGCGCGCTGACGGCGTTAAAAGATAATGGCATCGCCATTCCCTTGCATCTGTCTATCATCGGTTTCGATGATATCCCTATCGCTCGTTATACCGATCCTCAGTTGACTACCGTGCGCTATCCTATTGCTTCTATGGCGAAAATCGCGACCGAACTGGCGTTACAGGGCGCCGCAGGCACGCTGGATATTACGGCGACGCATTGCTTCATGCCGACGCTGGTGCGGCGCCATTCGGTGGCGTGGCGACAGAATGCGGTGCTGATCACTAACTGATTACGCACCGCATGTAACCGTTTTCAATCTGTGAGTAAATTCACAGTTTATTAACATTGCGATAGCTATGATGACAACGTTTGTCGCACTGTAACTGATATGTAACAGTTGGTAATCAGTTTTGCAGGGGTATTTCGCTTATAAAAACCGTTATCACCCTATCCAGCGACTACCGGCCACAAAATAAAGAGTTGAATAAATACGCTTCGGCGTTCAGTAACACGACGTTAACATGCTGAGCAGCCGGGCATTTTTTTACGCTATACCCTACATAATAAAACCGGAGCTACCATGAATAAGAAGGTATTGACCCTTTCTGCCGTGATGGCAAGTCTGTTATTCGGTGCGCACGCGCACGCGGCTGATACTCGTATTGGCGTGACGATTTATAAATATGACGATAACTTTATGTCCGTCGTGCGTAAGGCTATTGAAAAAGATGGCAAATCCGCGCCGGATGTTCAGTTACTGATGAATGACTCGCAAAACGATCAGTCCAAACAGAATGATCAAATTGACGTTTTGTTGGCGAAAGGGGTTAAAGCGCTGGCGATTAACCTGGTAGACCCGGCTGCCGCTGGTACGGTGATTGAAAAAGCGCGCGGGCAAAATGTGCCGGTGGTGTTCTTTAACAAAGAGCCTTCCCGCAAAGCGCTGGACAGCTATGACAAGGCGTATTATGTCGGGACTGACTCTAAAGAATCCGGTGTGATTCAGGGCGACTTGATTGCCAAACACTGGCAGGCTAATCAGGGTTGGGATCTGAATAAAGACGGTAAAATTCAGTATGTCCTGCTGAAAGGCGAGCCGGGGCATCCGGATGCGGAAGCCCGTACGACGTATGTGGTGAAAGAGTTAAATGATAAAGGTATTCAGACCGAGCAACTGGCGTTAGACACCGCCATGTGGGATACCGCGCAGGCAAAAGATAAGATGGATGCCTGGCTGTCTGGCCCGAACGCTAACAAGATTGAAGTGGTTATCGCTAATAACGATGCGATGGCGATGGGCGCGGTAGAGGCGCTGAAAGCGCATAATAAATCGTCGATTCCGGTCTTTGGCGTCGATGCGTTACCGGAAGCTCTGGCGCTGGTGAAATCGGGCGCGATGGCCGGTACGGTACTGAATGACGCCAACAATCAGGCGAAAGCGACATTCGATCTGGCGAAAAACCTCGCAGAAGGCAAGAGCGCGGCTGACGGCACCAACTGGAAGATTGAGAACAAAATTGTGCGCGTGCCTTATGTTGGCGTGGACAAAGACAATCTGAGCGAATTTACCCAGAAATAAGTTTCCCGTCTGTGGGCGCAATTTCGTTGCGCCCTGAAACTGTGGAAGGGTGACGCGCCGTAGACCGGATAAAGTATTTCTTCTGACATCCGGCACGGATAGTCATAATTAAAAAGGCCGACAGGGTATCATTATGGTCAGCACGATTTCTCCGTCGTCGGGTGAATATTTGTTGGAAATGCGTGGCATTAACAAATCATTTCCCGGCGTGAAAGCGCTTGATAATGTCAACTTAAACGTTCGTCCGCACTCTATTCATGCATTAATGGGCGAAAACGGCGCAGGCAAATCAACATTATTAAAATGTCTTTTTGGTATTTACCAAAAAGATTCCGGCAGCATTGTATTTCAGGGAAAAGAAGTGGATTTCCATTCCGCGAAAGAAGCGCTGGAGAATGGGATTTCTATGGTACACCAGGAGTTAAACCTGGTATTGCAACGTTCGGTCATGGATAACATGTGGCTGGGGCGTTATCCTACCAAAGGTATGTTTGTCGACCAGGATAAAATGTACCAGGATACCAAAGCGATATTTGATGAACTGGATATCGATATTGACCCGCGCGCGCGCGTGGGAACGTTATCCGTTTCGCAAATGCAGATGATCGAAATTGCGAAGGCGTTTTCCTATAACGCTAAGATCGTTATTATGGATGAACCGACCTCATCGTTAACTGAGAAAGAGGTTAATCATCTGTTCACCATTATTCGCAAGCTGAAAGAACGCGGCTGCGGTATTGTTTATATCTCGCATAAAATGGAAGAAATTTTCCAATTGTGCGATGAAATTACCATCCTGCGCGACGGTCAGTGGATTGCCACCCAGCCGCTGGAAGGGCTGGATATGGATAAGATCATTGCGATGATGGTCGGACGTTCCCTGAACCAGCGTTTTCCGGATAAAGAAAATAAGCCGGGCGACGTGATTCTGGAGGTGCGTAACCTGACCTCGCTGCGCCAGCCTTCCATTCGTGATGTCTCCTTTGATTTGCATAAGGGCGAAATTCTGGGCATTGCCGGTCTGGTTGGGGCAAAGCGTACCGATATCGTCGAAACGCTGTTCGGCATTCGTGAGAAGTCGTCCGGGACAATCACTTTACATGGCAAGAAAATTAACAATCACACTGCGAACGAAGCGATTAACCACGGTTTTGCGCTGGTGACGGAAGAGCGTCGTTCCACCGGGATTTACGCCTATCTGGATATCGGATTTAACTCGTTAATTTCGAATATCCGTAATTATAAAAATAAAGTGGGGTTACTGGATAATTCCCGCATGAAAAGCGATACCCAATGGGTCATTGATTCCATGCGGGTAAAAACGCCGGGGCATCGTACGCAAATTGGTTCGCTTTCCGGCGGTAATCAGCAAAAGGTGATCATTGGTCGCTGGCTATTAACGCAGCCGGAAATATTAATGCTCGACGAACCGACTCGTGGTATTGATGTCGGCGCAAAATTTGAAATTTATCAGCTTATGGCTGAGCTGGCGAAAAAAGGCAAGGGAATCATCATTATCTCTTCTGAAATGCCGGAGCTATTAGGCATTACCGATCGTATCCTGGTGATGAGCAATGGTCTCGTTTCCGGCATTGTCGATACTAAAACAACAACGCAAAACGAAATTTTGCGTCTTGCTTCTTTGCACCTTTAAGATCAGGGGCTCCTTATGAGTGCGTTAAATAAGAAAAGCTTTCTTACCTGGCTGAAAGAGGGCGGAATTTACGTCGTTCTTTTAGTGTTGCTGGCGATTATTATTTTCCAGGACCCGACTTTTTTAAGTTTGCTGAATTTAAGTAATATTCTGACGCAATCTTCGGTACGTATCATTATCGCGCTGGGCGTGGCGGGATTAATCGTCACCCAGGGGACAGACCTGTCGGCGGGGCGTCAGGTAGGGCTGGCGGCGGTGGTGGCGGCAACATTACTGCAATCGATGGAAAACGCTAATAAAGTGTTTCCGGAAATGGCGACCATGCCGATTGCGGTGGTCATCCTGATTGTCTGCGCGATTGGTGCGGTGATTGGCCTTGTGAACGGCATCATTATTGCTTACCTGAATGTGACACCGTTTATTACCACGCTTGGCACGATGATTATCGTTTACGGGATCAACTCCCTTTACTATGACTTTGTTGGCGCTTCGCCCATTTCCGGCTTTGACAGCGGTTTTTCCACCTTTGCGCAGGGCTTTGTGGCGATGGGTAGCTTCCGGCTCTCATATATCACTTTTTACGCCCTGATTGCGGTAGCGTTTGTCTGGGTCCTGTGGAATAAGACCCGCTTTGGTAAAAACATTTTTGCTATTGGCGGCAACCCGGAGGCGGCGAAAGTTTCCGGGGTAAACGTGGCGCTGAACCTGCTGATGATTTATGCGCTCTCCGGTGTGTTTTATGCCTTCGGCGGCTTACTGGAAGCTGGGCGTATTGGTTCTGCCACTAACAACCTCGGCTTTATGTATGAGCTGGATGCGATTGCCGCGTGCGTCGTCGGCGGCGTATCGTTTAGCGGCGGGGTGGGTACGGTCTTCGGCGTGGTAACCGGCGTCATTATCTTTACCGTCATCAACTATGGCCTGACCTATATCGGGGTAAACCCGTACTGGCAGTACATTATCAAAGGCGGCATTATCATTTTCGCCGTGGCGTTGGACTCGCTGAAATACGCGCGTAAGAAGTAGTTATCCAGGCGTATTGCTTTGCTTACCCGGCGCAGCGAGACTTCGCGCCGGGCTTCACACCATGAGCTACAGAGTTAACGCGTGTTCTTTTTCGCCTTTTTTAAATTTGACCTCGCCTAAATCAATACAGGCGACCGGGCAGACATGACCGCACAGCAGACAACCGACGCATTTTTCCGTATTACAATGCGGCGTGCGGCTGTGTTCATCCCACTCCATCGCCTGATGACCGCCGTCATAGCAAGAGATATAGCAACGTCCGCAGCCGACGCATTTCTCCTGATTAATCTGCGGATAGACGATATAGCTGCGATCCAGGTCTTCCGCCGGGATAATATTGCTATTCGCCAGCCCGATCATCTCCTGTAATGAGGCAAACCCCTGATCGGCCAGATAATGGCTGAGGCCGCTCGCCATATCTTCTACAATGCGGTAACCGTATTGCATAATGCCTGTCGTTACCTGTAGGGTCGCCGCGCCCAGCAGCAGAAATTCGGCAGCGTCCTCCCAGGTCTCAATGCCGCCGATACCGCTAATCGGGAAATCGCGCAGTTCAGGGTGCATCCGCAACTGCTGGATAAAACGCAGCGCAATGGGTTTCACCGCTTTCCCTGAATAACCGGAGATGCTGGATTTACCGTTAACCACCGGCATCCCGATTTTGCGGTTCAGGTCAATGTTAGTAATGGATTTCACGGTGTTGATGGTGGCGATACCGTCGGCTCCGCCGCGTTTGGCGGCCAGCGCGACTTCGCACATATCGCCAATATTCGGCGTCATTTTCGCCAGCATTGGCAAAGATGAACCGCGTTTTACGGCGCGGCAGTATTTTTCAACCAGTTCGGGACTTTGTCCTACATCGCTTCCCATGGCGTGCGAGGTCATCTGCGGACAAGAGAAGTTACACTCAATCATATCCGCGCCGGCTTCTTCAACCAGACGCGCCAGTTCCTGCCACTGCTGCTCATTTTCCCCCATGATGGAAGCAATCAGCACCTTATCCGGGTAATCCTGTTTTAGCCGTCGAATGGCGGCCAGATTCTCTTCCAGCGGATGCTCAGCGATTTGTTCCATGTTTTTGAAACCAATAAAACCGGTATCTTCTTTGGTCAGGTGATCAAAACGTGGAGAGACTTCGTTAGCAATAAAAAAACCAATGGTTTTAAAAACGATCCCGCCCCAGCCGGTATCATAGGCTTTGGCGCACATCTCATAACAGTTGCCTACCGGAGAAGAAGAGAGACAAAACGGATTGGGAAACTTAACGCCGCAAAAGGTAACAGACAAATCTTTTGTTAACATGAGCAGGCCTCCTCTAAATAATGATGAATAGCCTGAGCGGCTTCTTTTCCGGTTTTTACCGCATAAACGACGGTCTTATCGCCCTTAATAATATCGCCAGCGGCAAAGAGCGCCGGGTCGGCGGTTTGATAATCGTGAGTGTCGATAATATTATGCTGCGCTTTTATCTCCGCAAAGGTATCCAGTCGCGCGTGCTGCCCCACGGCCAGAATAATACGTTCCGCTTCCAGCGTCAGTTCTCCTGAATGGCGTACATGGTGGAAGGTCACTTTATTTCCGCTGACGGCGACAGGCGTAAAACCATCAATAATCGATACGCCTAATGCCTGCGTGCTGGTAAATTCTTTTTCGCTGGCGGGAAATTGGGCTAATTCTTCCCGCGCCACGCAGGTGACGGAAGGACAGCCGAGAATTTTTAACGTACTGGCGACATCCATCGCTACGTCGCCGCCGCCAATAATTAATGCGCTACGCGGAACGCTAATATCGCCGTCGGCCTGACGGGCGCGCTGTAAAAAATCAACGGCAATCTCTACGTGATTGGCTTGCTCAAATAACGGTAAATCAGAACCACAGGACATCCCGACGGTCATCAGCACGGCGCGATATTCGGCTTTGAGTTGCGCAAGCGATAGCGACTCGCCCACGTCACAATTGCACTTAATATTGACGCCCATCTCTACAATGCGGGCAATTTCCTGATCGAGAACGCTTTGCGGCAGACGAAATGCCGGGATGCCGTGACGCAGCCATCCGCCGGGCTGCGGCTGTTTTTCGTAAATGGTGACGTCATAGCCTAAATGCGTGAGCGTCACGCTCGCCTGCAAACCTGCCGGACCCGCGCCAATAATCGCGACTTTTCCGTGTGTTTTACTCCCGGGCTGATAAATCTGCATGGCGGTCTGCTGTTCAAAATCGGTAATAAAACGTTGCAGGCGCGCAATATCAATAGGTTTATCTATCCCGGAACGCGTACATCCGCGCTGGCATAATTTTTCCGTCGGACAGACTCTGGCGCAGACGGCGCCAAGCGCGTTATTTTCCCGGATAGTTTCCGCTGCGCCTTTAAAATTGCGAAAGTAAATAGAACGAATAAATTTCCCCGGATCGGTTTGCGCCGGGCAATCCTGACTACAGGGCGCGTCGTGACATAATAAACAACGTGAAGCCTCTTTTATTGCCAGTAATGGCGTAAAACCAGGCGTGAGTTCATCCAGATAATTTTGTTGCGGCATATAATCTTCCTTAATGCTTGAATAAATTAAGGCGAAACGCAAATAACGCGTTTTTATGATCCAAAATCTACCGCCAGCCTAAGCATTGAAAGAAGGGGATTCTGTGAAAGAATTCACAAAAAAATGAAACCAGAATGCAAAACAGCATTTGTTCCTTATATCATAATAATAACTATTCTCAATACTAATGTATAATAAATAACTTAACGATAAAAAAGAAGATAAATAACCATTCCAGTAAATAAAAAACCGCATCCGGTATAAAGAAAAAGATAAGACCAATATTGTACGGGATCGGCATGGCGATAGACATAAACCGGTTCTCGCGTATTTTTGACAATTTTATCTACCGCGCCGGTTCGCCAGCCTTTCCAGGCCTCACGGAAGCAAAAAAGCGGGAGTAGCAGAAAGGCTAATGCGACAAATATCGTCTGTACATCCATGATCATTTCCCTTTTTTCTTTTCCAGTTCAAGCAATTGTTCCGGTGTAACTGCCGGATACCCCTGGGCGTCGTCCGGCACCTGATGCTGCGTGGGGATAGAAACCAGCGGGCCTAAAAAACGTGGTTCGCGTTTAAAAATATAGAGATCCGCCAGCGCACTAAAGCGGGCGCCAAATTCGCGCAGGCGTACTGTCAGCATATTTTTGGGTGAAGGTACCGCGTAACACTGCGCCTGAATGCCCATATGCAGCGCAATAAACAAAGCACGTTCGCAGTGAAAGCGCTGAGTGATGATAATAAAGTCGTTAGTATCAAAAACCTTGCGGGTACGCACAATGGAATCAAGCGTACGGAAGCCAGCGTAATCAAGCACGATGTCCGCAGGATCGACGCCCGCCGCGATAAGGTCTTTACGCATGGTCATCGGTTCGTTGTAGCTTTGCAGGGCGTTGTCGCCGCTGAGCAGCAGATAATTGACTTTGCCGCTGTTGTAAGCGTTTAACGCGCCCTGAATACGGTAACGATAGTACTGATTGATCACACCCTTACGATAGTATTTGGCCGTCCCCAGCACCACGCCAACCTGGCGGTAGGGGAGATCCTGCAATTCGTCGTAGATATAGGGCGCTGTTTTCCAGCTCATCCACCGATCGAGGCCAAGCACCGTCAACAGCAGCAAGCCTACCAGGACCAACAGGCTGTAAAACACGCGCTTTAACATGCAGGAAACTCGATACCAGGATGAAAGTGCAATCAGGCTACTGTACCCGAAGACGTAGCGCAAGAAACCGCCGTCTGATTGCGGAGATTTTCAGCATGATTTTCCCTGGGTCTGGTGGTAGGAGGAGGGAAGAGTCAGGCCGGATAAGACGCCAGCGCGCCGCTATCCGGCACGTTAACTTAGCCGAGAAGCACGCGGTCAATTTTATGGCAACCTAATGCTTTCAGCGTTGCGGCGGTGGCATCCCATTGAATTAATGCCGCGTCGCCTTTTTCCGCCAGAATCGCACGCTGAATATCTGCATAGTCGTAGCCATTGAGACTCAGCAGGTTTAGCGCGCCTTGCAGCGGGGGAAGCGTAGGGTTAAAGGCAGCGTTTTCCGCATAGCTGCCGGTGAAAATACGGCCATCTTTACATTCCAGCGCCACGCCGCTCGGTGAGTGGCTATAAGGCATATGACTCTTATTGGCTGCCGTAATCGCCGCTTGCGTTAGCGTATCGCCCGTTAACGCAAAGCCATGATCCTGCTCGTCCATCAGCAGCGTTTTGATCTCCAGATCTTTTGGCCCGAAAGCGTCAGGCAGATAATCGCGTAGCGTATGCGGCGCGCGGCCCGGCAGATGAATGCGCAGATCCAGACCGCTGTTTAGCTCGTTCATAAACTGGCGACAGTGGCCGCAAGGCGTGTAGTTAACGGTGACGGCGGCGAGCCCTTTTTCGCCGCGTAGCCAGGCGTGGCTAATCGCGCTTTGTTCAGCATGCACAGTTTGTTGCATGGTGGCACCCAGGAACTCCATATTCGCGCCGAAATACCAGTTGCCGCTGACGCCGCGCGCAATCGCGCCGACGTTAAAATGGGACAAATCGGTACGGGCGCAGGCCGCCGCCAAAGGTAACAGTGCGAAAGCCAGCGCGTCTTCGTCCAGCCCCGTCGCATTTTTAAGCGTCGAGACCTGCTCTGCGGTCAGCATGGCGGGAAAATGGTGGTCCGCCAGGATAGGGGCCAGCGCTGATTGCAAATTATCCGCAAGCTGGGCAAAAGCAGTTTGAAAACGTGGATGCATGGCGTTGCCTCATAACAATGTAATGGAACCGTAGTTTACGGGCCTGTCATGTCTGAATATGTGATCTAAATCTCATTGCTTATGCAACTTGTGAAACTTAAATGAAAAATGCGCGACGCATCGCAAATTTTAACCCAGTCTTTTGTCCCGTCGTTAGCGCATTACCGCCAGAATGAGCGGAAACAAAAACGGTGCTGCCAGCGAGGTAATAATGCCGCAGATTACCAGCGCCAGGGAGCTAAACGCGCCTTCCTGGTAATCCAGCTCGGCGCAGCGCGCGGTACCAAGCGCATGCGAGGCGGTACCCATCGCCAGCCCGCGCGCGGCTTTAGTACGGATGTGCATCGCGTTTAACAGCGTGTGACCAAACACCGCGCCCAGAATACCGACAAAAATCACGCATACCGCGCTGATCGCGGGGATGCCGCCGATGCTGCCACCCACCGCCATCGCGATAGGTGTAGTAACGGATTTAGGTAGCACCGATGCCGCGATTTCAGGCGTTGCACCCATCAGCAACGCGACGGATGTCCCGGTAATCATCGCTACCATGCTACCGAGAAAACAGATACTAATAATGGATTTCCAGCGCGCGCGAATCTGGTGCAACTGTTCATAAAGGGGATAGGCCAGCGCTACCACCGCCGGTTGCAGCAGATCGTTAAGTACTTCGCTGCCTTTGAAGTAGTGATCGTAGGGAATACCGGTCAGCAACAGAAAAGGAATAATAACTACCATTGCCACCAGCAACGGGTTCAGCAACGGCATTTTAAAATGCGCCGCCAGTCTGCGAGCGGCGAAAAATACCGCCAGCGTCAGCGGTAACGACCACCAGATATATGCCATCATTTTTTCGATCCTTTCTGCCCAACCACTTTACGTTCACCGTGTATCAGGTGTGAGCTCCAGCTCACGACCACAAAAACGACCAGCGTACTGATAGCGCAAGAGACCACCACCGGGCCGAATTGCGCGCGCAGTAAATCAAAATATTGCATGACCCCGACGCCAATCGGCACAAACAGCAGCGCCATATAACGAATTAGCACATAACAGCCGGGGTTAACCCATTTTGCCGGCAGAATTTGCAGCGCCAGCAAAACAAACAGAATTAACATCCCGATAATGCTGCCGGGAATAGTGATAGGAAGCAGCGATGCAAGGAAAATGCCTGCGTACAGACAGGCATAAATCAATACAAAAGCGCGTATATATTGCCAGATAATATTCAGTGACTTACTCATGTTTAAAGCCCTTGATGAGATAGATTCATCATACAATTAAACGTTAAAACGTGCTACCGATCACATCATGAATTCTTAGCATAGTGGGTATAGACAGCAGGAACATTGGGCAATACTCCTGGTCGGCGGCGTTAAACCTGGGCTAAAAAATATAAAAAGCGACTCAGGGCCAAAGAGGGCGTCTCATTCTTACGCCAGAACATCCCTACGCTGCCTTTTTGCTCAATTTTTGGCAAGTTTAAAATCGCCAGTTGCCCCTGGCTGGCATAGCGTTGCGCCAGCCGTAAAGAAAGAATAGAGATCATATCGCTGCTTTGCAGCAAATTGGTGCTGACGTTCATTGACGCCGATTCAATGGTGTTTTCCGGGAGCATTACGCCGTTATCGACGAGGGCGTTATCAATACTGATGCGAATAGGGGTGCCGGTTGGCCAGACTATCCACCGCCAGTGCGCCAGATCGCTCCAGGCGATCTGTGCTCGCGCGACCAGCGGATGGTGCGGACGCGCCACAAAGCAGACCGGCTCGGTATAAAGTACCTGATAATTAAGCGGCAGTTGCAGGGCGCGTCCGCCTACACGGCCTACCACCACATCCACCTGGCCGACAAGCAGATCGTGCAGCAGCGGCGTCATTACTTTCTCTTCAATATTCAGATGCAGGGTCGGCATCGCATAGCGGCGATTTTATCCTGACGCCGCAGTGGCGCTGGCACGATCATGGTAATCCGGGGTCAGATCCGGTGGTATGGCTGGATGGTCTGGATCTGCCGTTAGTCAACCTCCTGGGCTGTGGTTTTGCGGAAGACTATCCCGAAGATCAGCAGCCGGTAACGCGAAAAGAGGGCGATTATCTGCCGCGCTATGCGGCGAATATGCTGCCGCTGCGCCACCAGCGCGGGAACTCGTCGCCGATTTTCAACTACCGCTACGACCGCAGTCGCGAGGCGCTGCACGATCTGATCCGTATGGGCGATCCTGATGAGTGGGAAGGTTACAAGCTACGTTACGTTAATCCCGTTACCGGCGGTTATCCGATGCCGTCGATGGGCGCGTTCCTGCAACTGTTGCCAAAAGGCTTTGCCTCGCGTGTGGCGCGGAGCACCGACAGCACTATCTACCACGTCGTTGAAGGGGCAGGGCAAGTCACTATCGGCAACGAAACCTTGCATTTTTCCGCAAAAGACATTTTTGTGGCGCCAACCTGGCATGAGGTGTCGTTTCGCAGCAGCGAAGACACGGTGTTATTCAGCTTTTCGGACAAGCCGGTTCAGTAAGCCCTGGGGCTGTTCCGTGAAGCACGTTATTAATTAGGGAGAGAGAACATGACCAAATATGTATTCCAGCCGCAGGCACCGGTGACTGTACCGGTAGCGGGCAGTGATGAGCAGTTTCCGGTACGTCGCGTTTACTGCGTGGGTCGCAACTATGCCGCCCATGCCCGCGAAATGGGCTTTGATCCCGATCGCGAACCGCCGTTCTTCTTTTGTAAACCGGCGGACGCTGTCGTCCCGGTTGCGGCGGGAAACACCCTGGAACTGCCGTATCCGGCGCAGACCGATAACTACCATTATGAAATTGAGCTGGTGGTGGCGATTGGTAAAAAGGGGGGTGATATTCCGCTGGAAAAAGCCCATGAATATGTCTGGGGATACGCCACCGGTCTGGATATGACGCGTCGCGATCGTCAGATGGAAATGCGCCAGATGGGACGCCCGTGGGAAATTGGTAAAGCGTTCGATCTCTCCGCGCCTGTTGCGCCATTACACAAAGCCGCTGAAACGCATAATGTGGATAATGCCCCTATTTGGCTACAGGTTAACGGCGAGGACCATCAGCGCAGCGATATTCGCCATCTGATTTGGTCGGTGAATGAAACCATCAGCTATTTATCCGGCTTCTTTGAATTGCAGCCAGGCGATTTGATTTTCACCGGTACGCCAGAGGGGGTGGGCGCGGTGGTGAAAGGGGATGTCATCACCGGGAACGTGGAAGGTCTGACGCCCATTGCTGTGAAAATTGTCTGAGGTGAACGATGAAGCTGTACAGTTTCTTTAATAGTTCGGCGTCTTATCGCGTACGTATTGCGCTGGCGTTAAAGGGGATCGATTACCAGACGGTGGGCGTCAATATTCGTATCGGTCAGCAGAATGCGCTGGCCTACCGACGGATGAACCCGGTAGGCCTGGTGCCGACGCTGGTCACTGATGACGGCGAATCGTTGGGGCAATCGCTGGCCATCGTCGACTGGCTGGACCGACATTTTCCGCAAACGCCGCTGCTGCCGACGAGCGATCCGGCGCGCAGCCACGCGCTGGAAATTGTCTACACCATCGCCTGCGATATTCATCCGATTAATAACTTGCGCGTGTTGCGCTATCTGACCGATGAGCTGAAGGTTAGCGAAGAGCAGAAAAAACGCTGGTATGCCCACTGGATACAGCAAGGGTTAAGCGCGGTGGAGCAGCTATTGCGTAAAAGTCAGCCCGGAACATTCTGCGTGGGCGACGCGCCAGGTCTTGCGGACTGCTGCCTGATTCCTCAGTGGGCGAATGCGCTCAGGATGGGCTGTGATTTGTCAGGCTATTCGCGCTGCAAAGCCGTTTATGACGCCTGCGTGCAGCTACCGGCGTTTATTGCCGCCGCACCGGAAAATCAACAAGATAAAATCCCGGCCTGAAAAGGAGAATGATCATGACTAACGTGACAAGCGCAATTATTGTAGGTGGCGGAATCGGTGGCGCGGCGACCGCGCTGTCGCTGGCGCGCCAGGGAATAAAAGTCATGCTGCTGGAAAAAGCGCACGAAATTGGCGAGATTGGCGCGGGTATTCAGCTTGGGCCGAACGCTTTTTCGGCACTGGATAGTCTCGGTGTGGGCGATGTTGCCCGCCAGCGTGCGGTGTTTACCGATCACATTACTATGATGGATGCCGTGAATGCCGAAGAAGTGGTACGCATTGAAACCGGACAGGCGTTCCGCGACCATTTTGGCGGGCCGTATGCGGTAATTCACCGGGTAGATATTCATGCAACGGTATGGGAAGCGGCGCTGACGCACCCTGGTGTGGAGTATCGTACCTCGACCCATATTGTCGATATCCGCCAGACGCCGGATGATGTTACGGTGTTTGATGAGCAGGGCAATAGCTGGACGGCGGATATTCTCGTGGGCTGCGACGGTGTTAAATCGGTAGTGCGGCAAAGTTTACTCGGCGACGCGCCGCGCGTAACGGGGCATGTAGTCTATCGGGCGGTGATTGATTGCAACGATATGCCGGAAGATTTACGTATTAACGCGCCAGTGCTGTGGGCAGGCCCGCATTGTCACCTGGTCCATTATCCGCTGCGCGGAGGTCAACAGTACAATCTGGTGGTGACATTCCATAGCCGCCAGCAAGAAGAGTGGGGCGTGAAAGACGGCAGTAAAGAAGAGGTGCTCTCTTATTTTGCCGGTATTCATCCCCGCCCGCGTCAGATGCTGGATAAGCCGACCTCCTGGCGCCGCTGGTCGACCGCCGATCGTGAGCCGGTCGCGAAATGGGGAACCGAGCGTATTACCCTGGTGGGCGACGCCGCGCATCCGGTGGCGCAATATATGGCCCAGGGCGCCTGTATGGCGCTGGAAGACGCCGTCACGCTGGGCAAAGCGCTGGAACGCTGCGATGGCGACGCGCAGCAGGCATTTGCGCTGTATGAGTCGGTGCGTATTCCCCGCACGGCGCGTATCGTCTGGTCTACCCGAGAGATGGGGCGTCTCTATCACGCCGCCGGGGTGCAGCGTCAGGTGCGTAATCTGTTGTGGAAAGGGAAATCGCAGGAGGCGTTTTATCGCGGTATCGAATGGCTGTACGGCTGGAAAGAAGATAACTGTCTTGAGCCGCGCTGAGCACTTTTACGTGACGTAGCGTGGCGTTTGCGCCGCCATCCGGCAAAAAGTTTTGCTCATCGCAGAGAGGCGTTATGATAGCGCCTCTTTTTTTGCTGTGGATACCGATATGCGGGTTTTACTGGCGCCGATGGAAGGCGTGCTCGACGCGTTAGTGCGCGAGCTGCTGACCGAAGTGAATGATTACGATCTCTGCATCACCGAATTTGTGCGCGTGGTGGATCAGCTTCTGCCGGTAAAAGTGTTTCATCGCATCTGCCCGGAGTTGCTTCACGCCAGCCGCACGCCCTCCGGCACGCCGGTGCGTATTCAGCTTCTGGGCCAGCATCCGCAGTGGCTGGCGGAAAACGCCGCGCGGGCGGCGGCGTTGGGATCGTATGGCGTGGACCTGAACTGCGGCTGTCCGTCAAAAGTGGTGAACGGCAGCGGCGGCGGCGCGACATTGCTCAAAGATCCCGAGCTCATCTATCAGGGCGCGAAAGCGATGCGGGCCGCGGTGCCGTCGCATCTGCCGGTGACGGTAAAGGTGCGCCTCGGTTGGGATAGTGGCGATAGAAAATTTGAAATCGCCGATGCGGTGCAGCAGGCCGGCGCCAGTGAACTGGTGGTGCATGGCCGTACCAAAGCGCAGGGCTACCGCGCCGAGCATATCGACTGGCAGGCGATCGGCGAAATACGCCAGCGTCTGACTATTCCGGTTATCGCTAATGGCGAAATTTGGGACTGGCAGAGCGCGCAGGCATGTATGGCGACCAGCAGCTGTGATGCGGTGATGATTGGCCGCGGGGCGTTAAATATTCCTAACCTGAGCCGGGTGGTGAAGTATAACGAACCGCGTATGCCGTGGCCGGAAGTGGTTGCGTTATTACAAAAATATACCCGACTGGAAAAGCAGGGCGATACCGGTCTGTATCATGTCGCGCGTATTAAACAGTGGCTGGGATATCTACGTAAAGAATATATCGAGGCGACGGAACTCTTTCAGTCGATTCGGGCGTTAAACCGTTCGTCCGAGATTGCGCGGGCGATTCAGGCTATTAAAATCTAATCTTTATAGCGTCCAGAAAGTGTGCCGGGCAGACATTATCGCTCCCCGGCGCAGGCATCAGAAAATCATCTTAAATACGCCCGTTACCACCAACAGCCCAATCAGAAAAATAATTAAGATTGCCCATAGAAGAATTTTCATTGTTTGTCCCTTTATTGGTAAATACAAACAAAGTATAGGAAAGTATTAAGCCATCTGCTGCCTCGTTGGGCGCGGCGACGTTTAACTCATGAAGGCTGCTGGCGCGTATTGCAGTAAAATCGTTCATTTATTAACGGGTTAGTGGGACTTTGTATTGAAATATCATATCAAAAAATGTATCAGATGAAATTATTTGCTAATCATATAAATTTCGAAATATATCTTTTATTGTCTGATGATGTATTGCCACGCGTAACTAAAAAATAGATCGCCGTAAGACGTACTCTCTGCGTACCTTTTTTTATCAGAACACCTCCATGAATCGTAATCCTTTCCTTGCCGCGACAGCGAGCTTGCCGCTTTTTATTTTGCTGGCGGGCTGTGCCCCCATGCATGATACCCGTCAGTCGCTGACCCAGCAGACGCCCTCTTCTCATGTTGATTCCAGCCTGCCGGCGGCGTTGAAAAACGGTTGGCCGGATAGCCAGTGGTGGAAGGCGTATCACGACGCGCAGCTTGACGCGCTGATTGATAATGCCATACAGCATTCGCCGGATATGCAGGTGGCTGAACAGCGTATTCAACTGGCGGAAGCGCAGGCCAAAGCGGTTGAGGCGCAGGACGGTCCGCAACTCGACTTTTCTGCCGACATTGAGCGCCAGCGAATGTCCGCGGAAGGGCTGATGGGGCCATTCGCGATTACCGATCCCGCCGCGGGAACGACCGGGCCGTGGTATACCAACGGCACATTCGGTCTGACGGCGGGCTGGGATCTGGATTTATGGGGGAAAAACCGCGCTGAAGTTACCGCGCGGATCGGGGCGGTCAAAGCGCGCGAAGCGGAGCAGGAACAGACCCGGCAACTGCTGGCAAGCGGTGTGGCGCGACTCTACTGGGAGTGGCAAACGCAGGCGGCGTTGAAAAATGTGCTGACGCAAATCGAGCATGAGCAGCAAAACGTGGTGGCGGTAAACCGGGAGTTGTATCAACACGGGATTACCTCTTCCGTCGAGGGGGTTGAAACCGATATCGACGCCAGTAAAACCCAGCAGCAGTTGAATGACGTTAACGGTAAAATGAAGGTCATTGAGGCGCGGCTCAGCGCGTTAACCAATACGCAATCGGCGGCCCTAAAACTGCGTCAGATGAGTCTCCCCGCCGTTGAAAGCCAGCTACCGTCGCAGTTGGGCTATTCGCTGCTGGCGCGTCGAGCGGATTTGCAGGCTGCGCACTGGTATATTGAATCCTCGTTAAGCAGCATTAACGCGGCGAAGGCAGCGTTTTATCCCGATATCAATCTGATGGCTTTTTTACAACAGGATGCGTTACATCTGAGCGATCTGTTCCGCCATTCCGCACAGCAATATGGCATTACCGGCGGGCTGACGCTGCCGATTTTCGACAGCGGCAGGCTGAATGCCAACCTCGATATGACCAAAGCGCAAAGTAACCTTTCTATCGCCAACTACAACAAAGCGGTGGTAGATGCGGTTAATGATGTGGCGCGCACCGCCAGTCAGGTGGAAACGCTGGCGCAGAAAAATCAGCATCAGCAGCAGATTGAGCATGATGCGCAGCGTGTGGTCGGTCTGGCGCAAGCGCGCTTTAATGCCGGCGTTATCGCGGGTTCCCGCGTGAGCGAGGCCAAAATCCCGGCACTGCGCGAGCAGTGTAACGGCTTGTTGTTGCAGGGCCAGTGGCTGGACGCTTCCATTCAGCTTACCAGCGCGCTGGGCGGCGGTTATCATTCCTGATTTTTCCGGATGATTCAGACAGGGTTCCTATACTTAGGCTGTGTATGATTCATCCGGAGAGGAATATGACCAAAGTTGCAATTGTAACGGCATCAGATTCGGGAATTGGCAAAACGTGTGCGTTGTTATTAGCGCAAAACGGTTTTGATATTGGTATCACCTGGCATTCCGATCAACGCGGCGCGCAGGAGACGGCGAAAAAAGCGGCGCAATTTGGCGTGCGGGCAGAGACCATTCATCTTGACCTGAGCCAGTTGCCCGAGGGCGCGCAGGCCATTGAGCATCTTATCCAGCGTCTGGGGCGCGTTGATGTGCTGGTCAATAATGCCGGGGCGATGACCAAATCCGCGTTTATTGATATGCCGTTTACGCAGTGGCGGCAAATTTTTACCGTGGATGTCGACGGCGCGTTTCTCTGTGCGCAGATCGCCGCCCGGCATATGATTAAACAAGGAGAGGGAGGGCGCATTATCAACATCACCTCCGTCCATGAGCATACGCCGCTTCCGGAAGCCAGCGCCTATACCGCGGCGAAACATGCGCTGGGCGGATTGACTAAATCCATGGCGCTGGAACTGATTGAGCATCATATTTTGGTCAACGCCGTCGCGCCAGGCGCTATCGCCACGCCGATGAACGATATGGATGACAGCGACATCGAGCCGGGATCGGAACCTTCGATCCCTATCGCCCGACCTGGCTCTACGCATGAAATAGCCAGCCTCGTCGCCTGGCTGTGTTCGGAAGGCGCAAGCTATACCACCGGTCAGTCGCTGATTGTCGACGGCGGGTTTATGCTGGCGAATCCGCAATTCAACGCAAAATAAACGCCGGGGGCCGGATGGCGGCGTTATGCCATCCGGATACCATCGGTTTAACGGGCCTCTGCTTTGCCGCGTCTTTTCAGCCACCAGCGCACGCCCACTACCAGTACGACGGCCAGAATCAGCCAGACCCCGTGTCTGAGATGCTGATCGAGGTCGTGCAGCCATGGCGCGATCACCTCGCCGCCAAGATATCCCAGCGTGGTAAACAGCAGCGCCCAGACCAGCGCGCCTACAATATTCAGCGGCAGAAAAATTTTAGGCGGCAGGCGGCTGGCGCCAATCAGCAGCGGGCCAACCACCCGAAATCCATACATAAAACGCGTGCCGATCACAAACAGATACGGATGGCGTTGGATCATTTTCTGCGCGTGACCAATCTTAGTATGATAACGGGGGAAACGACGCAGGATCTTCCCGCCATAGCATCGTCCCAACAGGTAAAGTAGCTGATCGCCCATCATCCCTCCCAGCGCGACAGCCACCACCACCAGCGGAAACTTGAGCAGCCCCTGATGCGCCGCGACGCCTCCCAACAGGGTAACGGTTTCACCTTCGGCCATACTGCCGATAACCAGCGCCGCATAGCCATAATGCGTAATAAGCGTGTTGATATCCATGCGTAAACCACCTCCGGCATTAAGCATACACCCTGGCAAGAGGTGTGCGCGGCAAAGCCGACGTTTTGCCGGAGACTATTTCTTTATTGTTCATAAAATAACCAGAAACTGAATTATACTTGAACATACTGACATCTGAGTCATCAGAAGGGGGCAGTATGAACCATGTATGGGGACTTTTTTCACATCCCGATCGGGAAATGAAGGTGATCAAAAGCGAAAACGAAACCGTTTCGCATCACTATACGCACCATGTTTTGCTGATGGCGGCGATTCCCGTCGTCTGCGCCTTTATCGGCACGACGCAAATCGGCTGGAATTTTGGCGACGGTAATGTGTTACAACTCTCGCTGTTTACCGGTCTTGCGCTGGCGGTCTTGTTCTACGGCGTGATGCTGGCGGGTGTCGCGGTGATGGGACGCGTCATCTGGTGGATGGCGCGAAACTATCCGCAACGGCCATCGCTTGCGCGCTGTATGGTTTTTGCCGGCTATGTCGCGACGCCGCTTTTTTTAAGCGGGCTGGTAGCGCTCTATCCGCTGGTATGGCTATGCGCTCTGGTCGGCGCCGTAGCGCTCTTTTACACCGGCTATTTGCTGTATCTGGGTATCCCGACCTTCCTCAACATTAATAAGGAGGAAGGATTAAGCTTCTCCAGTTCGACGCTCGCTATCGGCGTACTGGTCCTGGAGGTGCTACTGGCAATCACCGTGATCCTGTGGGGATACGGCTACCGCCTGTTCTGATACGAAAAAGGGCTGGCGTAAAAGCCAGCAATGCAGCATTTGCTGACGATTCTTCTGTAGCGGCAACGCTGGCGTGCCGCTATGATGCCACTGCTAGCTTGAGTAAAATCTCAGCTCAGGCGGTGTGCGTTACGACGCGCGTGAATCATTATCAGAAATCTCATCATGCTGAAATTCCGAGCTTCATTCCTGAGCCTTGCTCTGATGTTGGCCGTTCCTTTTGCCCCGCAGGCCGTGGCGAAAACGGCAGCGACAACCGCGGCGTCTCAACCTGAGATTGCCTCCGGTAGCGCAATGATTGTTGATCTCAACACCAATAAAGTGATCTATTCGAACCACCCGGATCTGGTGCGTCCGATTGCCTCAATAACCAAATTAATGACGGCGATGGTCGTGCTCGACGCGCGATTGCCGTTGGATGAAATACTGAAGGTCGATATCAGCCAGACGCCGGAGATGAAAGGGGTTTACTCCCGCGTGCGCCTGAACAGCGAAATTAGCCGCAAAAATATGTTGCTGCTGGCGTTGATGTCATCCGAAAACCGTGCGGCGGCAAGCCTGGCGCACTATTATCCTGGCGGTTATAACGCGTTTATTAAAGCGATGAATGCGAAGGCGAAAGCGTTGGGCATGACGCATACCCGCTTCGTTGAGCCGACGGGGTTGTCGATTCATAACGTCTCGACCGCGCGGGATTTAACAAAACTGCTGATTGCCACGAAGCAATACCCGCTGATTGGGCAGCTAAGCACCACGCGCGAAGACATGGCGACATTCTCGCATCCGGCGTATACGCTGCCGTTTCGCAATACCAACCATTTGGTCTACCGTGATAACTGGAATATCCAGTTAACGAAAACCGGCTTTACCAATGCGGCGGGGCATTGCCTGGTGATGCGTACCGTGATCAATAACAAACCGGTCGCGCTGGTGGTCATGGATGCGTTCGGCAAATATACCCACTTTGCGGACGCCAGTCGCCTGCGTACATGGATTGAAACCGGTAAAGTCATGCCCGTTCCGGCTGCCGCGCTGAGCTATAAAAAGCAAAAAGCCGCGCAAATGGCAGCAGCCAGCGCCAATGCCGGGGCGCAAACCGCACAGAACGATTAAGTCGCCGTAGGCCCGGCAGACGCCGGGCATTCACGGTAAACCGCTCAGTATTAATGCGTCTCGTCGGGCGTATTTTCCTGCCAGAATTTCCGCTTACTCGTTTTGCCGATACCGGGGTTCATACTGTTGGTCGGGTCATTTTGCCGATAAAAACGCGTCAGCGTTTCCGGCGCTTTATACAGATGTCCAACGTTGTGCTCCGCCGGGTATTGCGCCCCGCGCGCTTGCAGCAACTTCAGCATTTGCGCTTTCAGTGCATGGACGTCGACGCCTTTCTTCACGATATAGTCCTGATGAAAAACGTGGCACATAAAGTGGCCGTAATAGAGTTTATGTACCAGTTGGCTGTCGATTTCCGGCGGCAGATGCTCGAACCAGTCGGTATCGTTGCGGCGCAAGGCGATATCCAGCGCCAGGATATCTTCCACTTCATCGGCGTGTACGGCCTGATAACGAATCGCAGCGCCAGCCGCGGCGAAGCGGTGCAGGAAGGCTTTGTTGCCTTCTTCCGGCGTACAGGCGAAGAAATCGCCCTCCGCGGATTTAAAAAATTCATTCAGCCAGCGTTGCGCTTCTGCGACGCCGTCTCCCGCCATTTTTAACAGCAGATGATGCTCATATTTATCGCGCCATTTTTTCATCCGCGGCGGCAGATGGCTGGGAAACAGATGGCCGAATTTCTGCATCGCGCGGTCGGTGAAATGCGGACGGAAAAATTTTACTTTTTCCAGCATCGCATCGGTTCGGCCTTTTAGCGTGAAAAAGAACGGCATCTTGTCGGTGCCGAGTTTATCGATCATCAGAAAGGTATCTTTACCGTACTGCTCCGCAATATCGTAGATATCGCGATGCATATATTCTCCCGCTACCGGCAGATTGTTGAAGTTCGCCAGAATATGCCGACGAATTTCAGTCAGTACCGCGGGCTGATTGGTGCCGATATAAAAAACCTGCTGATTTTTTTCCGCTGCAAAGGTATCAAGGCGAACGGCAAAAACCGCCAGTTTTCCGGCGCAGCCAGAAGATTCAAACAAACGGTCCGGGTCGGCGTTATAGCGGGCGGGCGTATCGGCGTTGATATCTCGTACCCGCGTCACGTAGTCGTGATCGTGCGCATGACGACCATCGTGGCGCACATCCTCATCTTTAATCCGTTCGTCATCCAGCTTGCTCAGGATCTGCTCCGGCGTATGCCCAAGATCGATACCCAGATGATTGACCAGTTGCAGTTTGCCTTGCTCGTCAATACGGGCAAAGAGCGACATCTCGGTATAGGCTGGGCCGCGCTGCACCAGCGAGCCGCCGGAGTTATTACAGATGCCGCCGATGACCGACGCGCCGATACACGACGAACCAATCACCGAGTGCGGTTCGCGGCCCAGCGGTTTAAGCGCTTTTTCCAGCGAATAGAGCGTCGTACCGGGCCAGGCCAGAACCTGTTGGCCGCTATCCAGTAAGTGCAGCTTATCCAGCCGCTGGGTGCTGATAATCACAATATCGCGATCGTAGTCGTTGCCGTTCGGCGTGGAGCCTTCCGTCAGACCCGTGTTGGCGGCCTGCATTAGAATAATTTTGTCAGCATTAACGCAGGCGTTGAGCACACGCCATAGTTCCAGTAATGAACCAGGGAAAACAACGGCCAGCGCGTCGCCCTGACCGGAACGGAAACCCTTGCGATAGCGGGCGGTTTTTGCGGGGTCTGTCAGCAGGTGAGAGTGGCCTACCAGGCGGGCCAGCTCATTCAGGAACGTTTTATTATCAGTCATTGTTATGGAAGACATTCTCCACTCCTTGTGGTGGGACAAAATATCAGCGTTAAGCATAGCGCTTTGTATGACAATACGCTTTCTCATTCAAATTGTCTCTGTGTTGGCGGCATTCATTTGCCGCCTTGATACTATTTGCCGGCGGTTGTGTATCCGGCTGTGCGAAAATTAAGAGAATAACCTTCGCTTTCTTCTCTTCTCGCGTTTAGGCTTATGGCAAACTGCGGTTTTTATTCTGTTTTTACCGCCTCGTCGGGATAAAGATAAAGAGAGACTCAACATGAAATGGTTATGTTCAGTAGGTGTTGCTGTGAGCCTGGCGATGCAGCCAGCATTGGCGGAAAACCTGTTTGGCAATCACCCGCTGACGCCCGAAGCGCGCGACGCGTTCGTCACCGATTTACTCAAGAAAATGACTGTCGATGAAAAAATTGGTCAGTTACGTCTGATTAGCGTCGGCCCTGATAACCCGAAAGAAGCGATTCGCGAGATGATCAAAGAGGGGCAGGTCGGGGCGATTTTCAATACCGTCACCCGCCAGGATATCCGTCAAATGCAGGATCAGGTGATGGCGTTGAGCCGCCTGAAAATTCCTCTCTTTTTTGCCTATGACGTGGTACACGGCCAGCGAACCGTCTTTCCGATAAGCCTTGGTCTGGCTTCTTCTTTTAATCTGGATGCGGTAAGAACCGTAGGACGCGTGTCGGCGTATGAAGCAGCGGACGACGGCCTGAATATGACCTGGGCGCCGATGGTGGATGTCTCCCGCGATCCGCGTTGGGGGCGCGCCTCTGAAGGCTTTGGCGAAGACACCTGGTTAACCTCCATCATGGGTGAAACCATGGTGAAAGCGATGCAGGGCAAAAGCCCGGCGGACCGCTACTCGGTAATGACCAGCGTGAAACATTTTGCCGCCTATGGCGCCGTTGAAGGCGGTAAAGAATACAACACCGTGGATATGAGTTCCCAGCGTCTGTTTAATGACTACATGCCGCCGTACAAAGCGGGGCTGGATGCAGGGAGCGGCGCAGTGATGGTGGCGCTGAACTCGCTGAACGGCACGCCTGCGACGTCAGATTCCTGGCTATTGAAAGATGTCCTGCGCAATGAGTGGGGCTTTAAGGGAATTACCGTTTCCGACCACGGCGCTATTAAGGAACTGATTAAACACGGTACGGCGGCCGACCCGGAAGACGCAGTGCGCGTGGCGCTGAAGTCAGGGGTGGATATGAGCATGGCGGATGAGTATTACAGCAAATATCTGCCGGGACTGATTAAGTCGGGCAAAGTGACGATGGCGGAACTGGACGACGCGACGCGCCATGTGCTCAACGTAAAATATGACATGGGATTGTTTAACGACCCGTACAGTCATCTGGGGCCGAAAGAGAGCGACCCAGCGGACACCAATGCCGAAAGCCGCCTGCATCGTAAAGAGGCGCGGGAGGTGGCGCGGGAAAGTGTGGTGCTGCTGAAAAACCGGCTGGAAACGCTGCCGCTGAAAAAATCGGGCACCATTGCCGTTGTTGGGCCGCTGGCCGACAGTCAACGTGATGTAATGGGAAGCTGGTCTGCTGCTGGCGTCGCGGATCAGTCGGTGACGGTGCTGGCGGGTATTCAGAATGCCGTCGGCGATGGGGCGAAGATCCTCTATGCCAAAGGGGCTAATATCACTAATGATAAAGGCATCGTCGATTTCTTAAACCTGTATGAAGAGGCGGTGAAAATCGATCCGCGCTCACCGCAGGCGATGATTGATGAGGCGGTGCAGGCGGCGAAACAGGCCGATGTAGTGGTCGCGGTAGTAGGCGAGTCGCAGGGGATGGCGCATGAAGCCTCCAGCCGTACCGATATCACCATTCCACAGAGTCAGCGCGACTTAATCACCGCTCTGAAAGCCACCGGTAAGCCGCTGGTACTGGTATTAATGAACGGCAGACCGCTGGCGCTGGTAAAAGAAGATCAACAGGCCGATGCGATTCTGGAGACCTGGTTTGCCGGGACGGAAGGCGGCAACGCCATTGCCGATGTGCTGTTTGGCGATTACAACCCGTCAGGCAAACTGCCGATGTCCTTCCCGCGTTCGGTGGGACAAATTCCGGTCTATTACAGCCATCTCAATACGGGACGCCCGTATAACTCTGAAAAGCCAAACAAATATACCTCACGTTATTTTGACGAAGCGAATGGCCCGCTCTATCCATTTGGTTACGGTCTGAGCTACACCACGTTTACGGTGTCTGACGTCACGCTCTCCGCGCCGACAATGAAACGCGACGGCAACGTCACGGCCAGCGTAGAGGTCACGAATACCGGTAAACGCGAAGGGGCAACGGTCATCCAGATGTATTTACAGGATGTCACGGCGTCACTGAGCCGCCCGGTGAAGCAATTAAAAGGCTTTGAAAAAATCACCCTCAAGCCTGGCGAAAGTAAAACCGTGAGTTTCCCGATTGATATCGACGCGTTGAAGTTCTGGAATCAGCAGATGAAATATGACGCGGAACCCGGCAAGTTCAACGTCTTTATCGGCGTGGATTCCGCTCGCGTTAAACAGGGATCGTTCGAACTACTGTAAGCCTGCCGTCAACAGGGCGTGATATCAGCGTCCTGTTTGGCAATGTCTTTTCCTTGCCACCCTTTTATTGCCAGCCATGTCACTTAACCTGCCGGAAAATCCCAGGTTAAACGCAGACTTTTCAGCTATGCTTTTTTCTCAAGTCTCTGAAAAAGGCCGTAAAAGGATGAGGAAAGCATCATGACGATCACAAAGCTATGGGTAAGTTCGCTGGCGTTGCTGGCGACGGTGAGTTTACCTCTACAGGCGGCATCGCCCGTGACGGTCGGGTCAAAGATTGATACCGAAGGCGCGCTGCTCGGCAACATGATTTTGCAGGTACTGGAAGGCCACGGCGTTAAAACGGTCAATAAAATTCAGCTCGGGACGACGCCAGTCGTTCGTGGCGCAATTACCGCCGGAGAGCTGGATATCTATCCGGAATACACCGGTAACGGGGCGTTCTTTTTTAAAGATGAAAACGATCCGGCATGGAAGAATGCAAAGCAAGGCTTTGAGAAAGTCAAAAAACAGGATGCGGAGCAGAATAAGCTGGTCTGGTTGACGCCTGCGCCGGCAAACAACACCTGGACCATAGCGGTACGCCAGGACATCGCTGAAAAAAATAAACTCTCCTCGCTTGCCGATCTCAGCCGTTATCTGAAAGAGGGTGGCACTTTTAAACTGGCGGCGTCTGCGGAATTTATCGAACGGGCGGATGCGCTACCGGCATTTGAAAAAGCCTATGATTTTACCTTGAATCAGAACCAGCTATTGTCGCTGGCGGGCGGCGATACGGCGGTAACGATCAAAGCCGCCGCGCAACAAACATCCGGCGTTAACGCCGCGATGGCGTATGGTACCGACGGCCCGGTCGCCGCGCTGGGTCTGCAAACCCTGAGCGACCCGAAAGGCGTCCAGCCTATCTATGCGCCCGCGCCGGTAGTGCGTGAATCGGTATTGCAGGCCTATCCGCAGATAGCCGACTGGCTGCAACCCGTTTTCGCCAGCCTTGATGAGAAAACGCTGCAACAGTTGAACGCCAAAATCGCCGTAGAAGGACTGGATGCGAAAAAAGTCGCCGCAGATTACCTCCGACAAAAAGGGTGGGTGAAGTAATCTGTGAGTGACGTTGCCAAAATCACGGTTAATCGTGTGCTGTTGCTGTTGGTTGTTCTGACCCTGCTTGCTGTCGCGCTGCCTTTCATTAATTACGCCCCGAATCGTCTGGTGAGCGGCGAGGGGCGCCAGTTATGGGAGATCTGGCCGGCGACCATCTGGATGCTGACTGGCGCGGGATGCGCGCTGTTTACGCTGTGCTTTGTACCCGGTAAACGCGGCAGCGTACTGACGCTGATGGTGGCGCAGACGCTCTTCATTGTCATGCTGTGGGGCGTCGGCAGGGCGGCGACGCAGTTGGCGCAGGAGGGCAGTCCGCTGGCGCGCACCAGTCTGGGAAGCGGATTGTGGCTCGGCCTTGGTCTGACGCTGCTGGCCTGTAGCGATGCGATCCGCCGTATTACCGTTGGGCCGCTGTGGCGCTGGTTGCTGCACGCGCAAATTGTCATTGTACCGCTGGCGCTGCTGTTTTCAGGCACGTTCGACAACCTCTCGCTTCTGAAAGAGTATACCAATCGCCAGGATGTTTTCGATGCCGCGCTGGTGCAACATTTGATGTTACTGGCGGGCACGGTGCTGCCGGCGCTGGCGATCGGGCTGCCGTTGGGCGTCTGGTGTTATTTTTCCGCCTCGCGCCAGGGGCCGGTGTTTACCGTACTGAATGTGATCCAGACCATTCCTTCCGTTGCGCTGTTTGGCCTGCTGATTGCGCCGTTGGCCGGACTGGTGAAACAGTTTCCGTGGCTTGCCACATTCGGCGTCGCGGGAACCGGCATGACGCCTGCGCTGATAGCGCTGGTGCTCTATGCGTTATTGCCGCTGGTGCGCGGTGTGGTCGCCGGGCTCAACCAGGTGCCGCGCGATGCGCTGGAGAGCGCAAGAGCGATGGGGATGAGCAGCGGTCAGCGCTTCAGGCATGTGCAACTGCCGCTGGCGCTGCCGGTCTTTTTACGTAGCCTGCGGGTTGTAATGGTACAGACAGTGGGAATGGCCGTCGTCGCCGCGCTGATTGGCGCGGGAGGCTTCGGCGCGCTGGTGTTTCAGGGGCTATTGAGCAGCGCCATTGATTTAGTCTTGTTGGGCGTCATTCCGGTGATTGCGCTGGCGGTAGTGATCGACGCGCTGTTTGATTTAGGGATCGCGTTTCTGAAGGGAGCAACCGATGATTGAATTTAACCATGTCAGTAAAACCTTCGGCGATCAACAGGCAGTCAGCGACCTCAATTTGCACTTTAGCGAAGGCAGCTTTTCGGTGTTGATTGGTACCTCCGGTTCGGGGAAATCGACCACGTTGAAGATGATTAACCGACTGGTAGAGCATGATAGCGGAACGATCCGTTTTGCCGGAGAAGAGATCCGCAGCCTGCCGGTGCTTGAACTGCGCCGTCGCATGGGCTATGCCATTCAGTCTATCGGCCTTTTTCCCCACTGGACGGTGGCGCAAAATATCGCCACCGTGCCGCAACTACAAAAGTGGTCGCGTGCGCGGATTAACGATCGTATTGACGAACTGATGGCATTATTAGGTCTGGAAAGCGCGCTGCGCGATCGCTATCCGCATCAGCTTTCCGGCGGGCAACAGCAGCGGGTCGGCGTCGCGCGCGCGTTGGCTGCCGATCCGCAGGTGTTGCTGATGGACGAACCTTTTGGCGCGCTTGATCCGGTGACGCGCGGCGCATTACAGCAGGAAATGACTCGTATCCATCGACTGCTGGGACGCACCATCGTACTGGTGACGCACGATATCGACGAGGCGTTACGCCTCGCCGACCATCTGGTGCTGATGGACGGCGGCAACGTTATCCAACAGGGATCGCCGCTTTCTATGCTGACCTCGCCGGAAAATGATTTCGTGCAGGCGTTTTTTGGCCGCAGCGAGCTGGGCGTAAGACTGCTTTCGTTACGTAGCGTAGGCGATTATGTACGCCGGCATGAACAGCTCAGCGGCGACGGGCTGGTGGAAGAGATGACGCTACGCGATGCGCTATCGATGTTTGTCGCCCGTCGGTGCGACGTCCTGCCGGTGGTGAATCAGCAGGGCGAGCCCTGCGGTACGCTCCATTTCCGCGATCTGCTTTCGGAGACGTCCCCCCGTGAAACGACTGTGTGATCCGCTTCTCTGGCTTATTGTTCTGTTCTTGCTTCTGCTGTTTGGATTGCCTTATAGCCAGCCGCTCTTCGGCGCGCTGTTTCCCGATTTGCCGCGCCCGGTCTACCAACAGGAGAGTTTTGCCGCCCTCGCGCTCGCCCATTTCTGGTTGGTGGGCATCTCAAGTCTGTTTGCCATCGTGGCGGGTGTCGGCGCAGGGATTGCGGTCACGCGAGAAAGTGGGAAAGAGTTTCGTCCCCTGGTGGAGACTATCGCCGCCGTCGGCCAGACCTTTCCGCCGGTCGCGGTGCTGGCGATCGCGGTACCCGTCATGGGTTTTGGTCAGCAACCGGCAATTATTGCCTTGATCCTGTATGGGGTGTTGCCCATCCTGCAGGCGACCCTGGCAGGACTGGGCGCGGTGCCTGCCAGCGTGATGAGCGTTGCCAGCGGTATGGGAATGAGCCGTCGCCAACAGTTATATCAGGTTGAGCTGCCGCTGGCCGCGCCGGTGATTCTGGCGGGCATCCGAACCTCGGTGATCATCAATATTGGTACGGCGACCATCGCTTCAACGGTGGGGGCCAGTACGTTAGGCACGCCGATCATTATCGGGCTTAGCGGATTTAATACGGCCTATGTTATCCAGGGGGCGGTGCTGGTGGCGCTGGCGGCGATCATTATCGATCGCCTGTTTGAAAGGCTGACGCGCGCGCTTACCCGGCACGCAAAATAAAGCTGTAACCTGCCAGCATCACGCCGCCGATACCGCCGATAGCCATTAGCAGGAAAAGTGCGATCACCCCGATTTTCGCCATGTGCATTATGTACTCCTTATGTTAATAAAAGGAGTATACATTAAAGCAAATTTGTTAGCTGCTGTTTAAGCGCCAAGGGAATGAATGTCGCGTCCCTGGGCGCGCCATGCCGAGAGCTGCTGCTGTTGCGCCAGCGTCTGGTTTTCTCCGCACCATACCAGTAGCGTCTTGCCGTCAAACAGTTCCGGGCGGAGCTGGCTAAGCGAGTGCGCCAGCACGTCGATACGCCATCCCTGTTGGCTGGCGACCCAACCTTCCAGCCACAGACGAGTGGTGTCATGGATATTCCAGCCGATCACCAGCGCATCTTTTCCCTGTTTCTTACGCGCAGACGCCAGGCAAAGCGCAATATAGTTGATCAGGATACCGTCAAGAATGCCGAGCAGCGCCTGAAGGGCGGGTTGTTGGCACTGTAGTCGTCGCCGCAGCGGGACGAACAGGTTAGTGGTCAATGTTTGGGCTGGATAATCCTGACCGCGTTCTTTGACCCATAACCGTAAACTGTGCAGATTACTGCTTTGCAGGTAGTGCAGCAGGATCTCCTGCTGTTCGCGCCAGCCGTTAGGTTGCTCGCTACTGTCGCTACTGAGCAGCACTTTGACTTTGCTGACCTGAACGCCGTTATCTATCCAGCGCTTGATTTCGCGGATTCTGTCGATATCGGCATCGTTAAACAGGCGGTGACCGCCATCCGTTCGCTGTGGTTTTAAAAGTCCATAACGTCTCTGCCACGCGCGCAACGTGACAGGATTGATATCACAAAGCAAAGCCACTTCACCAATTGTGTAAAGCGCCATCGTTTCACCCTTGCTCGCGCGGTCCCGGTTTAACTTTAGACGCTCTTTTACGAACCAGGAAGTTTTGCCTGTTTTTTATGCACTAAAACGGCAGGTAGCAGGTCGCGGCGGGGCGTTTAAGTGATCGTACTCACGAATTCATATTTTTATGCAACAGTTCAAAGAAAGTTAATCGTACTCAATGTATGTTACGCGCTTTTAATTGAAGTGTGGTTTGCGGGTATGTACGAGTTTAATCTGGTGTTGCTGCTGCTTCAGCAGATGTGCGTGTTTTTGGTCATTGCGTGGCTAATGAGCAAAACGCGCCTGTTTATCCCGCTTATGCAGGTCACGGTTCGTCTGCCGCACAAACTTCTGTGTTACGTCACGTTTTCTATCTTCTGCATTATGGGCACTTATTTTGGGCTGCATATCGAAGATTCGATTGCCAATACCCGCGCGATTGGCGCGGTGATGGGCGGCCTGCTGGGCGGGCCGATCGTCGGTGGGCTGGTCGGTCTGACCGGTGGGTTACATCGGTATTCTATGGGCGGTATGACGGCGCTGAGCTGTATGATTTCCACCATCGTCGAAGGGCTGCTGGGCGGATTGGTACACAGCGTTCTCATACGTCGCGGACGCCCGGACAAAGTGTTTAGCCCGCTGACGGCGGGAGCGATTACGTGTGTTGCCGAACTGGTGCAGATGCTGATCATTTTACTGATAGCCCGGCCGTTTGACGATGCCCTGCATCTGGTCAGTAATATTGCCGCGCCGATGATGGTGACGAATACCGTCGGCGCCGCGCTGTTCATGCGTATTTTGCTCGATAAGCGCGCCATGTTTGAAAAATATACCTCGGCATTTTCTGCTACCGCGCTGAAGGTCGCCGCGTCAACAGAGGGGATTCTGCGTCAGGGATTTAACGAAGTGAACAGTATGAAGGTGGCGCAGGTGTTATATCAGGAGCTGGATATCGGCGCCGTCGCCATCACCGATCGCGAAAAACTGCTGGCTTTTACTGGTATTGGCGACGATCACCATCTACCGGGAAAACCCATTTCATCAGGTTATACGCTGAAAGCGATTGAAACCGGAGAGGTGGTTTATGCTGATGGCAACGAAGTGCCGTATCGCTGTTCGCTACACCCGCAGTGTAAACTCGGTTCGACGCTGGTGATCCCGCTGCGTGGCGAAAATCAGCGAGTAATGGGCACCATTAAATTGTACGAAGCGAAAAACCGACTGTTCAGCTCAATTAACCGCACTCTGGGGGAGGGTATTGCGCAGCTTTTATCCGCGCAGATCCTGGCCGGGCAGTATGAACGGCAGAAGGCGCTGCTGACGCAGTCAGAGATCAAGCTGTTGCACGCGCAGGTGAATCCGCATTTTCTGTTTAACGCGCTGAATACCATTAAAGCGGTGATTCGCCGCGACAGCGAACAGGCCAGCCAACTGGTGCAGTACCTTTCGACCTTTTTTCGCAAAAATTTAAAACGCCCGTCGGAAATCGTCACGCTGGCTGATGAAATTGAACACGTGAACGCTTATCTGCAAATTGAAAAAGCGCGTTTTCAGTCGCGTTTGCAGGTTCAGCTTGATGTGCCACCGACGCTTTCACGTCAGAAATTGCCTGCGTTTACGTTACAGCCGATTGTTGAGAACGCTATTAAACATGGCACGTCGCAACTGCTTGATACTGGCAATGTTGCTATTCGCGCCCGGCGCGAAGGGCAGCATTTGATGTTAGATATTGAAGATAATGCGGGGCTGTATCAGCCTTCCGCCAGCAGTTGCGGGCTGGGGATGAGTCTGGTGGATAAACGTCTGCGCGAACACTTTGGCGATGATTATGGCATTAGCGTGGCCTGCGAGCCGGACTGCCTTACCCGAATTACATTACGACTTCCACTGGAGGAGGACGCATGATTAAAGTGCTGATTGTGGATGATGAGCCGTTAGCGCGGGAAAATCTGCGGATTCTGCTTCAGGGGCAGGATGACATTGAGATTGTGGGGGAGTGTGCGAACGCGGTAGAAGCGATTGGCGCGGTACATAAGTTGCGACCTGATGTGCTGTTTCTGGATATTCAGATGCCGCGTATCAGTGGACTGGAGATGGTCGGCATGCTTGATCCGGAACATCGCCCGTATATTGTTTTTTTGACCGCATTTGATGAATACGCCATCAAAGCCTTTGAAGAACACGCTTTTGATTATCTGCTCAAGCCGATAGAAGAGAAACGGCTGGAGAAAACGCTACATCGTCTGCGTCAGGAACGCAGTAAACAGGATGTTTCGTTGTTGCCGGAAAACCAGCAGGCGCTTAAATTCATTCCCTGTACCGGACACAGTCGGATCTATTTATTGCAAATGGATGATGTTGCCTTTGTCAGTAGCCGTATGAGCGGCGTTTATGTTACCAGCAGTGAAGGGAAAGAGGGGTTTACCGAGCTGACGCTGCGCACGCTGGAAAGCCGGACGCCGCTACTGCGTTGTCATCGTCAGTTTCTGGTAAATATGGCCCATTTGCAGGAAATTCGGCTGGAGGATAATGGGCAGGCAGAGCTGATTTTACGCAACGGCCTGACGGTTCCGGTAAGCCGTCGCTATCTAAAAAGTTTAAAAGAGGCGATTGGCCTGTAAAAGACTGTTAGAATATCGTTTTGCCATAGAAACGACCGAAGGCCTCATGCTGAGTAACGATATTCTGCGTAGCGTACGCTACATTTTAAAAGCTAATAATACCGATCTGGCGCGTATCCTGGCGCTGGGTAACGTTGATGCTACGCCGGAGCAGATTACGGTCTGGTTGCGCAAAGAAGAGGAAGAGGGTTTTCAGCGTTGCCCGGATATCGTGTTGTCCTCATTTCTCAATGGCCTCATTTATGAAAAACGCGGCAAAGATGAGGCGGCGCCTGCGTTGACGCCGGAACGCCGTATCAACAACAATATGGTGCTGAAAAAGCTGCGTATTGCCTTTTCGCTAAAAACGGATGATATCCTGGCGATACTTACCGGTCAGTTGTTCCGCGTCTCGATGCCAGAGATCACCGCTATGATGCGCGCGCCGGACCATAAGAACTTCCGCGAATGCGGCGATCAGTTTCTGCGTTATTTCCTGCGTGGTCTGGCGGCCCGTGAACACGCGGCGAAAGCCTGAGTTGGATTGTCTTTTCTGTCTGAAGTGATGCGATGTCGGTGTTTTATCCGGCCTACAAATGCTGTTTCTGAATGTAGGCCTGATCAGTGCAGCGCTATCAGGCAATACAATGCCGACACGATGTACGTTGTCAGCACGCCTTGTCGGTTATTTCGCTTCTTTAAAACCAGCGGCTTCCAGCAGCGTCTGGGGCGGTTTCATGCCGATACCCTTACTGGCATCGTCGGACGCCATCGTCCCTGAAATTCCCTGTAACGCCTTAAAGTTCACTTTTTCCATATCCACAGAGACGTTTTCCTGCGCAATTTAGCAGTCCGGATAGGGAGTCTTAGCGCTATTGCTTATGAAGGAAAAAGTTAAAACGCGGCGGGTGGGGCGATAGTGGATGCCAGGCCGGACTAAGCTGATAAAAAAGCCGGGGCATGCCCCGGCTTGTTGCTTATTTCACCTGCTGGCCAGGCTTTGCGCCGTCATCAGGGCTTAACAGGAAGATATCTTTCCCGCCAGGGCCTGCCGCCATCACCATTCCCTCGGAGACGCCAAAGCGCATTTTGCGCGGCGCGAGGTTGGCGACCATTACCGTCTGGCGACCGATCAGCGCCTGCGGGTCCGGGTAGGCGGAACGAATACCGGAGAAGACGTTACGCTTCTCGCCACCCAGATCCAGCGTCAGACGCAGCAATTTGTCGGAGCCTTCCACAAACTCGGCGTTTTCAATCAGCGCCACGCGCAGATCGACTTTCGCAAAATCGTCAAAGGTGATGGTTTCCTGAATCGGGGAGTCTGCCAGCGGGCCGGTCACCGGCGCTACCGCCGCTTTCACTTCTTCTTTTGAGGCGTCGACCAGCGCTTCGACCTGCTTCATGTCGATGCGGTTATACAGCGCCTTGAAGGCGTTGATTTTATGGCCCAGCAACGGCTGTTGAATACCCTCCCAGCTCAGTTCGCAGTTGAGGAAAGCCTCAACGCGTTCAGAAAGCGTCGGCAGCACTGGTTTCAGATACGTCATCAGCACGCGGAACAGGTTGATGCCCATGGAACAAATGGCCTGCAGGTCAGCGTCGCGGCCTTCCTGTTTAGCAACCACCCACGGCGCTTGCTCGTCAACATAACGGTTAGCGACGTCGGCCAGCGCCATAATCTCACGGATAGCTTTGCCGAATTCACGGCTTTCCCATGCTTCGCCAATCACCGCAGCGGCGTCAGTAAAGGTTTTATACAATTGCGGATCGGCCAGTTCAGCCGCCAGCACGCCGTCGAAACGCTTATTGATAAAACCAGCGTTACGCGAGGCCAGGTTGACTACTTTATTGACGATATCGGCATTGACGCGCTGGACAAAGTCTTCCAGGTTCAGATCGATATCATCAATGCGCGACGAGAGCTTCGCGGTGTAGTAATAGCGCAGGCTGTCGGCGTCAAAGTGTTTCAGCCAGGTGCTGGCCTTAATAAAGGTGCCACGCGATTTGGACATCTTCGCGCCGTTCACCGTGACGTAGCCGTGAACGAACAGGTTGGTCGGCTTACGGAAGTTGCTGCCTTCCAGCATGGCAGGCCAGAACAGGCTGTGGAAATAGACGATGTCTTTGCCGATGAAGTGGTATAGCTCGGCACTGGAGTCTTTTTTCCAGTACTCTTCAAAGCTGTTCATGTCGCCGCGCTTATCGCACAGATTTTTGAAGGAGCCCATGTAGCCAATCGGCGCGTCCAGCCAGACGTAGAAATATTTGCCCGGCGCGTTCGGGATTTCGAAACCAAAATACGGCGCGTCGCGGGAAATGTCCCACTGCTGCAGGCCGGACTCAAACCACTCCTGCATTTTATTCGCCACCTGCTCCTGTAGCGCGCCGCTGCGGGTCCACGCCTGTAGCATTTCGCTGAATGACGGCAGGTCAAAGAAAAAGTGCTCGGAGTCACGCATTACCGGCGTTGCGCCGGACACCACCGATTTCGGCTCGATAAGTTCAGTCGGGCTGTAAGTTGCGCCGCACACTTCGCAGTTATCGCCGTACTGGTCCGCAGATTTACATTTCGGGCAGGTGCCTTTCACAAAGCGGTCCGGCAGGAACATGCCTTTTTCCGGATCGTAGAGTTGAGAGATGGTACGGTTCTTAATAAAACCGTTCTCTTTCAGGCGACCATAAATCAGCTCGGACAGCTCGCGGTTCTCATCGCTGTGCGTTGAGTGATAGTTGTCATAGCTGATATTAAAACCGGCAAAATCGGTCTGGTGCTCCTGGCGCATTTCACCGATCATTTGCTCCGGCGTAATACCAAGCTGCTGCGCTTTCAGCATGATCGGCGTGCCGTGAGCGTCATCGGCACAGATGAAGTTAACCTCGTGGCCGCGCATTCGCTGGTAACGGACCCAGACATCAGCCTGGATGTGCTCCAGCATATGGCCGAGGTGGATAGAGCCGTTGGCGTACGGCAGCGCGCACGTTACCAGAATTTTCTTCGCGACTTGAGTCATAGTAGGTATTACTTCTTCTGTTGTAAAAAAGGGCTTTGATAGTACCAAAATGGTAATTACTGCGCCAAGCGATAAGGGCATTTATCCGTAAATGAATAATTGTTACCGCTGGAGTAAACTACAAAGTTACAATCGTACTTTTCAGAACTACAAAAGGAGTCGGGATGAACGAACAATCCCAGGCCAAATCACCAGATACTCTGCGAGCGATGGTCGCCGGGACGCTGGCGAATTTTCAGCACCCAACCCTGAAGCATAACCTCACCACGCTTAAGGCGTTGCACCACGTCGCCTGGATGGACGATACGCTGCACGTTGAGGTGGTCATGCCGTTCGTCTGGAACAGCGCGTTTGAGGTATTAAAAGAGCAATGCAGCGCCGATCTGTTACGTATTACAGGCGCAAAAGCGATCGACTGGAAATTGTCGTATAACATTGCGACGCTGAAACGCGTCAAAAATCAGCCTGGCATTAATGGCGTGAAAAACATCATTGCCGTGAGTTCCGGTAAAGGCGGGGTGGGTAAATCGTCTACGGCGGTAAACCTGGCGCTGGCGTTAGCGGTTGAAGGCGCAAAGGTCGGGATTCTTGATGCCGATGTTTACGGTCCGTCGATCCCAACCATGCTTGGCGCAGAAGATCAGCGCCCGACATCGCCAGACGGTACGCATATGGCACCGATTATGTCTCACGGCCTGGCGACCAACTCGATCGGCTATCTGGTGACTGACGATAACGCGATGGTATGGCGCGGCCCAATGGCCAGTAAGGCGCTGATGCAGATGTTGCAGGAGACGCTGTGGCCGGATCTGGATTATCTGGTACTGGATATGCCGCCGGGAACCGGGGATATTCAGTTAACGCTGGCGCAGAACATTCCTGTTACCGGCGCGGTCGTGGTCACTACGCCACAGGATATCGCGCTGATCGACGCCAAAAAAGGTATCGTGATGTTCGAGAAGGTGGAAGTGCCGGTGCTCGGCATTGTGGAAAATATGAGTATGCATATTTGTAGCAACTGCGGCCATCACGAACCGATCTTCGGCACGGGCGGCGCGCAGAAGTTGGCGGAGAAATACCACACTCAGCTTCTGGGACAGATGCCGCTGCATATCAGTCTGCGCGAAGATCTCGATCGCGGTACGCCGACGGTGGTTAGCCGTCCGGAGAGCGAGTTTACCGCGCTCTATCGCGAACTGGCCGATCGCGTCGCGGCGCAGCTTTACTGGCAGGGGGAAGTGATTCCGGGTGAAATCGCCTTCCGCGCGGTGTAAGCACTCTAACGTATTCCAAAGAGAATATGACATTCACTGCATTAATATATATTGATGCGGTGAATGCATTAAATAAATAATAGAGCTCGTATTGTTAATTCCTGCTAAAACAGGCAGGCGTTTATCTGAAATAATCGACAAAAACATTATTTGAATTGATCATATCTATCCTACTGATTTATTTTTTCAATTGGTTTTAAGGTGCCGATACGTCCATACTGCTTATCAGGACGGCCTGCATATTGTTTGACGTTCATCAGAGGAACAATTACTCACTATGAAAAAATATTTGCTGATGGGAATTATAGTCTCGGCTTATGGAATAAGCGTCCCTGTTTTTGCTTCCGATACCGCAGCATTAACCATCAGTGGAAAAGTGACCGCGCCGACGTGCAGCACGGAAGTGGTTAACGCGCAGTTGCAGCAGCGTTGCGGCAACACCATCCACGTTTCAACACTGCAACCACCCGCCGCCACACCGGTGAGAGGTGTGACGACGCAGCTATACACAGTGCCCGGTGATAACGACCGCCAGATTATTGTTAGTCGTTACGACTAATCTATATTAATACTGCTTGCCCACATCATTAATATCAATGATGTGGGTTTTTTTATTTATATTATTTATATTTAAGAGCAGTAAATTTCGGAAATTAATAAGTTTACAAAATAATGATAAGCAATAATTATTTGTTGCGATTATATTACAATCTGTAAATTGCTTTAAATCAATAAAACATCGCGTTTACATTGCGGTAACTTCCCATCTATGAGAATTTTCTTCGCAAGGGTTAATAACTCTTAACAAATAGAAATTACTTCATTAAGGAAGAGATTATGAAACGTTTACTTATTGCTGCTTCTGTATTGTCTGCTATATTTATGAGCGCTGGGGTTTTCGCTGCTGATTCTGACCAGGGTGAATTAATTATTACCGGTAAGGTTGTGGGAACTACCTGTAAATTTACCGGGGAGACTACCGCCACTATTGGTATGAACCAGATTGGTGTTGATCGCTTAAATGGACTAAATGCTGGTGATGTTTATGAAGGATATTCAAATAAAACCACCGCGCCGCTGACGGTTGAATGTACCGGGGATAAAGCACCACGTATTACTTTTTCCAGCTCACAATTTGATAGTACGCGTAACTTTATTACCCGTAATACGGCATCGGCTAACGGCGCTGGTTTTGTAGTCTACTATGGTGAGGGCTTTACTCAGCGGGTTAATCCTGATGATGGCATTGAGTTAACAAAGACAGCAGATAATAAATATACGTTGAATTTTAGCGCGCGTTATGCAAAACAAGGCACCACTGTTACCGCTGGCGATGTCGCCTCCTCGCTGACCATGACCGTTGTTACTGATTAATCTCTCGCTTATCGGCGGCTACGGCCGCCAATTTTTTTCGATAACAAGGATAATTATAATGAAAAAACTAGTCGCATTATTGCTGGCCGGTTCGGTCATGCCCGCGTGGGGAGGTATCTATATTTATGGCACTCGTATTATTTATCCGGCGCAGAAAAAAGAGATTACTGTACAATTAATGAATGAAGGCAGCCGCAGTTCGCTGGTGCAGTCGTGGATAGATGACGGCGACACCAGCCTACCGCCGGAAAAAATTCAGGTGCCTTTCGTCATAACGCCGCCGGTTGCGAGGGTTGGTGGTGGGTCCGGTCAACAGTTGAAAATTAAACAGTTGACGAATAGCCTGCCGAAAGATCGTGAAAGCCTGTTTTTTCTTAACGTCCTGGATATTCCGCCTAACCCAGCGGAGTCTGAAAGTCAGAACATCATTAAATTCGCTATGCAGAATCGCATTAAATTTATTTATCGCCCACAAGGTATCACTGGTGTAGGTAAAAATAGTTTTTCGTATCTGCATATCAGGTATACCAGCGGTAGTATTACTATCAAAAACAATTCAGCCAACTGGATAACTATTCCTGACATAACAGGTAATTCAAAAATTAATAAAGAAACACTATTACTGGCACCCTGGTCGGATAAAACGGTTACTACCGCCACTGTTGTTAATTATTATAAAGTCACCCTTATTGATGATCATGGTAACTATTTGAGTGAAAAAATAAAAACTGGAAAATAGCTCAAGGACTGATTATGTCAAAGATAAACTCCATTACGCTGGCCATATTGTCAGTGCTGGTAACTTCATCCGTATGGGCGGAAGAAGAAACGTTTGATACCCACTTTATGATTGGTGGATTAAATGGCGAAAAGATTTCCCGTTATCAGATTGATGGCGATAAGCCCATGCCCGGCATGTATGAAATGGATGTTTATCTGAATAATCAGTGGCGCGGTCATTACGAAATCAATATTAAAGCCGATCCGGACGCGACATGCTTAACCTGGGCGCAGTTACAGCAAATTGGTATTCGTACCGACAATATTAAAGCAGATAAAAATGTGGATTGCGTACCGCTGCGTGCGGCGGTACAGGGCGGCAGCATTGACTATGATATCGGGCAGTTTATGCTGAATTTACGCGTACCGCAGGCATATGTGAATGAATATGAGCCAGGTTATATGCCGCCTGAAACCTGGGATCGTGGGATTAACGCTTTTTATACCTCTTATTATGCCAGCCAGTATTACAGTAATTATAAACATGGCGGCGATGATAAAAGCAGCTATGTGAGCCTGAATAGCGGATTAAACCTGCTGAGTTGGCAACTGCATTCCAATGCCAACTATACAAAAAGCAACGAGGGTAGCGGCCAGTGGAAAAGTAACACCCTGTATTTGGAACGCGGCATTCCGCAGATTCTCGGCACGCTGCGCGCCGGAGATATGTATACCGGGTCGGACATCTTTGACGCCGTGCGTTTTCGCGGCGTGCGTATCTGGCGCGATATGCAAATGCTACCAAACTCGAAACAGAGCTTTACGCCGGTAGTGCGTGGGATTGCTCAGAGCAACGCGCTGGTATCTATTGAACAAAATGGTTTTATTATTTATCAGAAAGAGGTCCCTCCCGGTCCATTCGCTATTGATGATTTGCAGCTTGCTGGCGGCGGCGCGGATTTGGATGTTAGCGTAAAAGAAGCTGACGGTTCAGTATCACATTATCTGGTACCTTATTCATCGGTACCGAATATGTTGCAAGCGGGCGTGTCGAAATATGATTTTGCTGCGGGACGTAGTCATATCGAAGGCGCGAGTAATCAGTCTGATTTTATACAAGGTAGCTACCAGTACGGTCTGAATAATTTGCTGACGATATATGGCGGGACAATGTTGTCGGATAATTACTCTGCATTTGTACTCGGTACTGGCTGGAATACGCTGATTGGCGCGGTATCGGTAGACGCCACGCGCTCACATAGCGAACAGGATAATGGTGATGTTTTTGATGGGCAGAGTTTTCAGGTAGAGTGGAATAAATATGTTGCGCAGACCGGAACGCAGTTTGCTTTGGCAGCCTGGCGTTATTCGTCACGGGATTATCGAACCTTTAACGATCACGTATGGGCGAATAATAAAAATAATTACCAGCGCGATGAAAATGATGTGTATGACATTGCCGACTATTATCAGAACGATTTTGGTCGGAAGAACAGTTTTTCACTTAATATCAATCAGGCATTACCTGCCAACTGGGGATTTCTGGCGGTCAGCGGCCTGTGGCGCGATTATTGGGGACGCAGCGGAACCGGTAAAGATTATCAATTAAGTTATTCAAACTCCTGGCAACGTATTAGCTATACCTTATCCGTTAGCCAGACATATGATGAGGATCACCATGAGGATAAGCGTTTTAACCTGTATATCTCGATTCCGTTCTCATGGGGCGACGGTATTTCTACCCCGCGGCGCGATCTGTTCGTTTCTAATTCAACAACGTTCGATGATGACGGTTATCAATCGAATAACACCAGTTTAAGCGGCGTGGCGGGGAACCGCGATCAGTTTAGCTATGGCGCTAATCTGAGCCACCAGCGACAGGGTAGTGAGACAACAGCGGGCGGCAGTCTGGTCTGGCGTGCGCCGATAGCGACGGTGGGCGGCAGTTACAGCCAGTCGAATAAATACCAGCAGGCCAGCGGCAATATTCAGGGCGGTATCGTGGCGTGGTCCGACGGCGTGGCGCTGGCTCCCCGGTTGTCGGATACTTTTGCCATTGTTAACGCGCCGGGACTGCAGGGCGCAGCGGTGCAGGGCCATCGGTACTTAACCACGGACAGCAAAGGCTACGCTATTTATGACAGCTTAACGCCGTATCGCGAAAATATGCTGATGCTGGATCTTTCCAACAGTGATAGCGATGTTGCGTTATTGGGCAACCGCAAGGGTGCAGTGCCTTATCGTGGCGCGGTGGTACTGGCGGAATTTGAGACCGATCGACGTAAACCCTGGTACTTCCTCGCCCGGCGTCCGGATGGTTCTCCTTTATCGTTCGGCTATGAGGTAGAAGATAACGCGGGTAATAACGTCGGCCTCGTAGGTCAGGGTAGTCGGTTATTTATTCGCACCAATGATATTCCCGCGTCGGTACGTGTCGCGGTGAATAAACAGCAGAGGCAGTTCTGTACCATCACCTTTGAGAAGGTGATTAATGAGAATAAAGTCTATATTTGCCGATAAGGGATGCGTTTATGAAAAAATATGGGTTTTTGTTTTTACTATTAATCCCGCTGTTGGGACAAGCAAAATGTACGCCGAAAGGAACTACGAGCGCAACGCAACCTATTACATTGGATTTAACAACGGGATCAACAACGGTAAATTTTAATCCCAATTTACAAGGATCATTTGACTGCAATACGACAGGCGATAAAATGTACTATGCGACAAGTTTACAAGACTATATCGTTGAAATAAAAGATAGTGCCAGTAGTCAGTCAATTTTTATCAAACTGACACTTGAAAGTTCAGATTTTCCTGTTAATACAGGCAGTGATAGAATTGCCTCAGTTAAAAATTATTCGGTAGATGATACTCTGAATAATAAACAAATGACCCTTAAAGCATCGTACGTAGCCGCAATGTCATATAGTTCAGATAATGGCGAGAAAGTATACGGTAATTCGTTCAGCTTATCTAAGCCTGCGGTTAATTTTTTATCTAATAATTCATGTAACTCAAATATTTTGGCGTGGATAGTGTGTTCTGCCCTGCGGTTGTTTAGCAATGATAATGCCTACTCCCAATATTTGACGTTTACCGTCAAACACAAGCCCACCACCTGTCGTTTTTCACAGCCTACATATGAAATAAAAATGCCGGATACGACGTTAAATGAGATTTTGTCCGGCAATAACAGTAAAACGGGATCGACAAATCTGGTACTCAATTGCGACGGGGTTTATAATGTTACCACCAACCCGGTGAGTTTTAACGTGGCGCGCGGCAACTGGAACGACAACGGAACGATACTGAAAAACACGATAACCAATGGCGCCCAAGGCGTTGGTTTCCAGATTTATAACGGCACCGCCGCCACGCCGTTAAAACGGGGTGATGCTCTGATGAGCAGGTTAACGAAAATGGCGACAATCAATGATCAGTATACTTTCCCCATTACCGCGAGATACGTGCGTATAACAGGGGAAGCACTACAGCCTGGCGAAGTCCAAAGCAAAGTTATATTTGCCGTATCCTATGACTAATTAGCGTAATGATGATTTCCCCTGTTTCACGTACTTTCGTCAAGAAAGTACGTGCTTTTTTTACCGATGATAAAAAATCTCGCCGTCATAGGCTTTGATGATTTTTCCATCGGCATCGTTAATCAGCACATACGCGCCGCCCATATAGGTCCAGTGGGTACCGGCATCCGGCGCGGGCAGATTACGTAATTTCCACTGTTTAATATTGTACTCATCGGTGCGGTACATCTGCGGAACGGTATCACCGGGCTTGAAGTGTGTGAAGTCGGCAATAAAACTCTTTAACTCATATTGATCAATGCCCGTTGTCGCGGGGGCGGCCCATGCAAAACTGGTTGCAAGCAACAGCGCGCAAGGCAGCAACTTACTTTTCATACTTTTACCCTCCACATATGCGGGTCAGTTAACGTCGTGTGTATCATTTCTGCTGGTGGCGCATCTGACAAGCGCTATTTTGTTATCTCACGCCCCTTTTCGTAAAAAGTGTAAACGAAAGCGTCGTGCAGCAACATATCCGGCAGCAAGTTTGCCAGAACCGAATAGGTTTTGAGAACTATCTGATAACACTGAAATTATCATCCGCCACTGGCTGTAAATTTACATTGCCTGGCGCAGACAGTATGCTTAATAGCGAAACCCCGCTTAACACGGCGGGGCTTCACGACTCGGGGTGCCCTTCTTTATGAAGGCTGAGAAATACCCGTACCACCTGATCTGGATAATGCCAGCGTAGGGAAGTCTGACACTGCTCGTGTCCCTTCTTCACGCGGGCAGGAGCTGAACCATGCAGCCTGACCTGCACTGCCGTACGCTTGCGGCACATACGTTAAAACACTTTCGCGCGCTCTCCCCGCTTACGCACTGTATGACGAATGACGTCGTACAAACGTTTACCGCCAATACGCTGCTGGCGCTGGGCGCGTCACCCGCTATGGTGATTGATCCTGCCGAGGCCAGACCGTTTGCCGCCATCGCCAACGCCTTGCTGGTTAATGTCGGAACATTAACCGCCTCACGTGCTGACGCGATGCGTGCTGCGGTAGAAAGCGCTTATGATGCCAAAACGCCGTGGACGCTCGACCCTGTCGCGGTGGGCGCGCTGGAATTCCGTCGGCGATTTTGCCTGGAGCTCTTGTCCCTGCGCCCGGCGGCAATACGCGGCAATGCCTCGGAAATCCTGGCGTTAGCCGGCATGGCGCTGGGCGGACGCGGCGTAGATACCACTGAAGCGGCGTTGGCCGCACTGCCTGCGGCGCAGGCGCTGGCGCGTCAGATAGACTGCATCGTTGTGGTCACCGGAGAGGTAGATTACGTCACTAACGGTCAGCGCACGCTGAGCATTCCCGGCGGCGATCCGTTAATGACTCGCATTGTAGGCACCGGCTGCGCGTTGTCGGCGGTCGTTGCCGCCAGTTGCGCGTTACCGGGCGCCGCGCTGGACAATGTCGCGTCGGCCTGCTGCTGGATGAAACTGGCAGGCCAGGCCGCGGCAGTGCGTAGCGAGGGACCGGGCAGCTTCATCCCGGCTTTTCTTGATGCGCTATATCATCTGGATGTGGAGGCGCGCCAATGAAGAGAATTAACGCGCTGACGATTGCTGGCACCGATCCCAGCGGCGGGGCCGGTATCCAGGCGGATCTCAAGACCTTTTCCGCGCTGGGCGCATATGGCTGTTCGGTCATTACCGCGCTGGTGGCGCAAAATACCTGTGGCGTACAGTCGGTGTACCGGATAGATCCGGACTTTGTCGCCGCTCAACTTGATTCCGTGTTCAGCGATGTGCGCATTGATACCACGAAAATCGGGATGCTGGCGGAAACCGATATTGTCGAGGTCGTGGCGGAACGACTACAGCGTCATCATGTACGTAATGTGGTGCTGGATACGGTGATGCTGGCGAAAAGCGGCGATCCGCTGCTCTCGCCCTCCGCGGTAGAAACATTACGCGTCCGGCTGTTGCCGCAGGTATCGCTGATTACGCCTAATTTGCCGGAAGCCGCAGCGTTGCTGAATGCACCCCATGCGCGTACGGAACAGGAGATGCTGGCGCAGGGGCGGGCATTACTGGCGATGGGGTGTGAGGCGGTATTGATGAAAGGCGGGCATTTAGAGGATGCGCAAAGCCCGGACTGGCTCTTTACCCGTGAGGGCGAGCAGCGTTTTAGCGCGCCGCGTGTGAGTACCAAAAATACGCATGGGACGGGCTGTACGCTGTCGGCGGCGCTGGCGGCGTTACGGCCCCGGCATTGCAGTTGGGGAGAGACGGTAAACGAGGCGAAGGCATGGCTTTCGGCGGCGCTGGCTCAGGCGGATACGCTGGAAGTGGGGAAGGGCATTGGTCCGGTACATCATTTCCACGCGTGGTGGTAGTATACTGCCTACAGACCCGTCGTCAGGAAAAGATAAATGGAACAAGCGCATACCCGGCTCATCGCGCAACTGAATGAACGAATTTCAGCGGCGGATAATACGCCGCTATACATGAAATTCGCCCAGACGGTAAAGGATGCCGTTCGCAGCGGTATTCTTGAGCACGGTAATATTTTGCCTGGCGAACGCGATCTCAGCCAGCTTACCGGCGTTTCGCGTATCACGGTACGGAAAGCGATGCAGGCGCTGGAAGAAGAGGGGGTCGTCACGCGCGCCCGCGGCTACGGTACGCAAATCAATAATATCTTTGAGTATTCCCTGAAAGAGGCGCGGGGGTTTTCTCAGCAGGTTGTCTTGCGCGGTAAAAAACCGGATACGCTATGGGTTAACAAACGCGTGGTAAGTTGTCCGGATGAGGTCGCGCAGCATCTGGCGATCCCCACAGGCAGCGACGTCTTTTTACTCAAACGTATTCGTTATGTTGATGAGGACGCGGTATCGATTGAAGAGTCCTGGGTGCCCGCGCATCTGATTCATGATGTCGACGCGATTGGCATTTCTCTGTATGACTATTTTCGTCGCCAGCACATTTACCCTCAGCGTACCCGATCTCGCGTCAGCGCCCGGATGCCGGATGATGAGTTTCAGTCGCATATTCAAATGGATGGTAAAGTGCCGGTGCTGGTGATTAAGCAGGTGGCGTTCGATCAGCAGCAGCGGCCTATTGAATACAGCATCAGTTATTGTCGTAGCGACCTATACGTTTTTGTGTGCGAGGAGTAGCGCCTCGCGCGTGGGCGCGCAGTCGCCGCCGCGATGCCTGACCACCCAGCTTGCCACCGCATTTCCCAGCAGCACGGCATCCGCGAGCGACCAGCCTGACGCCAGTCCTGCCAGTACGCCGCCAGCATGGCTGTCGCCCGCGCCGATGGTATCCACCACGGTAGCCGGAAACGCTGGCACAAAGCCGGAAGATTGCGCGCTAAAATACCACGCTCCGTCTTTATCGTGGCGCACTACCAGCGGCGCGGAAAAGCGTTTTACCCATGCCTCGCCGAAAGGGCGTGTACCGGTCGCGAACCCGACGCGTTCCGCGGCGATGATTGCCTCCTGGCGATTGAGGGAGACGATGGGCCGGCAGGCCATAATGCGCGCCATTGTATCGTCTGTAATATCACCGATTCGTGGGCCAAAATCGATAAAAGGCGTTACATCGTCGACGGTTTCCAGCCACTGGATCAGTTGTTCGCCACAGGACGAGGCCAGTTGATAGCCGGACAGGTAGACAAGACTGCCCCGCGGTGTCCTGAGCTGCGACAGCCAGTCCGCATTCCACTGATTTTCCACGCCGCTAAAAGACATAAACGTGCGTTCGCCATCCGGTTCGACTAACGCCAGACACCAGCCGTTATCCCCTTCAACCGCGTCAATCACGCTGGATAATCCCTCTTTTGCCAGACGGCGGCGAATCCTCTCCGCCCACACGCCCTGGCCCAGTGGCAGCGCATTGCTGGCGTCAATCCCCAGTCGTTTCAACGCCACGGCAATATTCAGCGCACAGCCGCCGACATTGACGCTCTGTTGTTGCAGTTCAATATCGCCTCCGCGACGCGGCAATGTCCAGGCGTCGGCAATGATATCGATCACTGCCGCGCCGATAACGGTGAGCGGACGCCGGGTGTGCAGGGTAGGTAATAATGTCAGCAACCGTGCGCCGTTCATAATGCCTCCCGCCGTTGACGATAACTCGCCAGCGCAACGGCATAGCGCGCAAAATCCAGCTTATTAACCTCGTCCAGCGTTTGCTTTAACTGGGGGTTAATGGCGCTTACCCCGTGTAACGCGCCGCAAATGGCCGTCGCCATCGCGCCGATAGTGTCGGTGTCGCCGCCGAGGTTAGCGCATAGCACGGCACAGCGGTTAGGATCGGTATTCGCCAACTCCACCATGGCGATAGCGCAGGGAACCGATTCAATGGTGCTGGTTCCCGCGCCGATGATCTGATATAGCTGTTCGCTGGCTGATTCGACGCCGTCGGCGCGGCGGACAATTTTTAGCGCCAGTTCCAGACGTGCCGATAGCGAGGCGCTAAACGTGGTAATACGCGCTGTCTGCGCCTGATGGGCGACGGCGGGGAGCGAGTCGGCAATACTTTGCCACGTGTCGCCGTTAACCGCTCGCGAGACGGCCCAGGCGATGACCACGGCACCAGCCACCGCCAGATCGGATTTATGCGTCGGGCTGGAGGCTAACGCCACTTCTGCTATAAAGGCTGTCAGGTTGGTTGGCGGCAACAGGCAGCCCAACGGCGAAACGCGCATGGCCGCGCCGTTAGTCACGCCGTTGTTTTCCAGCGCCGCGATGGGTTTGCCGTCGCGAATCGCGTTCAGCGCAATTTTTGATGTCGGGCCGAGTACATTTTTATTGAACGCATCAAAGCGTTCCGCCCAGGCGAGGATGTTACGCCCAATAATCTCGGGATCAATGTTGCCTTCGCATTCGAGCAGCGCGTCGGCCAGGCAGATCGCCATTGCGGTATCGTCCGTAAACTCCGCGCGGTTAAAATAGCAGGCGGCATTATTCTCTTCTGGGCCGGGCAGAAAGTGGTCAATCCAGCCGAAATGCGCTTTGACGCGCGTTCTCGGCCACAGCTCGGAGGGCATTCCCATCGCATCCCCTAACGCTTGCCCGTAAAGAGCACCGAGAATACGTTCTGCTTTCATTTTACTTCCCCTTGTGTCAACGCAATATCGCGAGCGTCAATAGCAGTGATCTCTTTGTCCGATTCGCGAAAGAAAATCATAAACAGTAGCGCGATGATGGCAATCATTACTGCGCCAAACGTCCACATGCCCGCCCAGTTGAATGTCAGACCGTTAACCGGTTGCGGATAAGCAAACATTTTTTCCATCATCACACCGCCGAGACGATAACCCAGCAGGCTGCCGAATCCCTGACAGCAGAGGGTGATAAGCCCTTGCGCAGCGGTACGCATATGAACCGGCGTTTTTTTATCGACATAAATGTAGGCGGTGACATAGTAGAAATCGTAACTTACGCCGTGCAGCAAAATACCGAGGAACAGCAGGACGTAAGTGAAATATGTCTCCGCGCCGCCATAGACAAAAAAGCCGTAGCGGATCGCGGCGGTAACAAGACCAAGCAATAATACCTTTTTAATACCAAAGCGCTTGGTGAAAAAGGGCAGCGCCAGCATAAAGAAGATTTCAGAGAACTGGCCGAGCGTCATCCAGCCGGTGGCGTTTTTCATTCCCACCTCCGTCAGATAGCCGTTAGCGAAGATGTAGTAGAAGGCCAGCGGCATCGCAAACAGGAAGGAGCAGATGAAGAAAACGAGAAAGTTTTTATCGCGTAGCAGGACCAGCGCATCCAGCCCCAGCATCACTTTAATATCCATCTTGCCGGTGCTTTTTGGCGGCGTGTCTGGCAGACAGAACGCAAATACGCCCAGCAACGCTGAACTTGCGGCGGTGATTAGCAGTGGAATGTTGGTGGGGGAAATATCGTTATAGCCTAACATTTGCGGCAGGAATCCACAGGCGAGGCCGGAGGCTATCCACCCAATGGTACCCATAACGCGAATGCGTGGAAAATCGCGTTCAACGTCCGGTACGTTAGCGAAGGCAATGCTGTTTGTCAGCGCGATGGTCGGCATATAGGTTAATGAATAGGCCAGCAGCAGCGGAAAGAATCCGGCAAAGGTGGTTTGCTGCGCCGCGAAGTACATCAGTACGGCGCCCGCGAACATCAGTACCGCCAGCACTTTTTGCGCCGAGAAAAAACGATCGGTAACGGAGCCGACCAGAATCGGCGACAGGATCGCCGCAATGGCGGTACAGGCATAAGACCAGCCTATTTCACCGGCGGAAAACCCGCTTTTATTTAGCCATAGCCACAGGGGGACGAACCAGGCACCCCAGATAAACCACTCCACGAACATCATGAATGACAGTTTAAAAGTCGTTTTCATTTTTGAATCCTTCATGACAGGTAAGGTACGCCACGACAATACCATCTAATAATACCTTTTAAATACCATTGAGCATTAATTTTGACCGATCTAACACTTTTTCGTACGTGAATCGAGCCAGCAGATAGCGCCGAAAAAATGCGCTAAAGTTGGCAAAAATGATCGGTCAGTACCAGGCTTATTGCGACCCGCAATCTGCGGGGCAGGACTATTCACCTTCCGATACCCTATCGGAACTTACGGGAGCATAGCTATGACTGATATTGCGCAGTTGCTTGGCAAAGACGCCGACAGCCTTTTACAGCATCGTTGTATGACCATTCCTTCCGATCAGCTTTATCTTCCCGGCAAGGATTACGTTGACCGGGTGATGATTGACAATAATCGTCCACCTGCCGTTCTGCGTAATATGCAGACGCTCTATAATACTGGACGCCTGGCGGGAACAGGATACCTTTCGATACTGCCTGTCGATCAGGGGGTGGAGCACTCCGCCGGTGCCTCTTTTGCGGCCAACCCGCGCTACTTTGACCCAAAAAACATTGTTGAATTGGCTATTGAGGCCGGCTGTAACTGCGTGGCCTCTACCTACGGCGTACTGGCCTCGGTTTCACGGCGCTATGCGCACCGTATTCCGTTTTTGGTCAAATTGAATCACAACGAAACATTGAGCTATCCGACGGAGTATGATCAGACCCTGTACGCCAGCGTTGAGCAGGCGTTCAATATGGGCGCCGTGGCGGTAGGCGCGACGATCTATTTCGGTTCGGAACAGTCTCGTCGCCAGATTGAAGAGATCTCCGCTGCTTTTGAGCGTGCGCATGAGCTGGGCATGGTGACCGTATTGTGGGCTTACCTGCGTAATTCTTCCTTTAAAAAAGACGGCGTTGATTACCATGTATCCGCTGACCTGACGGGTCAGGCCAACCATCTGGCCGCCACGATTGGCGCGGATATTGTGAAACAGAAAATGGCCGAGAATAACGGCGGTTATAAAGCGGTAAACTTCGGCTATACCGATGACCGCGTGTACAGCAAACTGACCAGCGATAACCCGATTGATTTGGTACGTTATCAGTTGGCGAACTGCTATATGGGACGCGCCGGGCTTATCAACTCCGGCGGTGCGGACGGCGGCGACACTGATCTCGGCGACGCGGTTCGTACCGCTGTGATCAACAAACGAGCCGGGGGGATGGGGTTAATTCTGGGACGTAAAGCCTTTAAGAAATCGATGGCTGATGGCGTGAAGTTGATTAATGCCGTACAGGATGTCTATCTGGATAGCAAAGTCACCATCGCCTGAGTCCAACGAAGAAAAGCCGGATGTTAGCGCATCCGGCCAGCGGTAGGTATTATTAACGCAGCAACGGGCAGTCCGGCGGTAGCCGACAGCGTAATGCGCCTGGCAGGACCTCAATATGAAATTCTTGTCCGCTGAGTGGTTCGCCATCCAGATTAAACGTGATTTCATGCGGCGCATGAATATCAAACCACGCCGAGGTACCGTCAATAATATTCGGATTGTCATCTGACTGCGTGAGTGTGGAAAATAGCGTCGGCAGCAGCTCTTCGCCGGTAAAAATCCGTAGCTGTAACAGCCCGTCGTTAATCAGCGCGGTGGGACATAATTGCTGCCCGCCGCCGGCCTGACGACCGTTGCCGATGCCGATCACCAGCGCATCTCCCTGCCAGTGAAAGTTTTCGCCACGTATTTCGCAGCGGTCAGGTTTCAGCGTATCCATTCTCATCAGACCGTGGATAAGATAGGAGACGCCGCCCAACGCGGCCTTGAGTTTTTCTGGCGTTTCGGTGGTGATGCGGGTGCCAAAACCGCCCGTCGCCATATTGATAAAACAGGTTTTATCATTGACCCGGGCCATATCAATTTCCATCGCGTTTCCGGCAATCGCCAGTTTCAGCGCTTTGTCCAGCGCTTCAGGAATACCGGCGCTGGTGGCAAAATCGTTGGCGGTGCCGAGCGGCAAAAGGCCCAGTGCGGGGACTACGCCGTCGCGGATCTGGATGAGCGCGGTAGATACTTCATTAATGGTGCCGTCGCCGCCGCCAGCAATTACCGTTTCAACGCCCAGCCTACGGGCTTCATCAACGTAACGCTGCGCGTCGCCTTTTTCCCAGGTTACCCGAACGTGAATCTGTATGCCTTCGTCGCGAAGTAGAGTAATGGCCTCACGTAGCGGCTGATTATCAGCGCTTTTGCCATTGAGGATCAGTAAGCTGGCGGGAAAGTTAGCCATCCGTTATGCCTTAATATGTTGAACAACAACCTCCAGAAAGTGTATAGCAGAAATGAGAAAGCGAGGTCAGAACAGGATGAAAATTGAAATGTTGCGCACTTATTGCTTTACCGTTTTTCTGCCTGGTATACGCAGCGGTAAGCGAAGCATGGTTTAAGGCAAATGGCGACAAGAGAGATGCCGTTATGCGCATTGAGTATCGCTTGTGGTAGTGCAAGAAAACCACAAGGGGCAGTCAGACGCTTTCCGATATAGCGCCTTTGATAACGAAACGGAGGATTAACAAGACGACCATACGTCCGTTATCAGTATTAATATTCAAACACCACAATATCAGATAATAACCTGATATTTATTACCAAAAATACTTTTTAATAGCATAAAATCGAAATATTACTTAGACTGCTTTGGCAGAACCAGGACACACTATTAGACGCTCACTATGCTATCCATAAAACAAAGCGTATATAGATGATGGCTTAGAGAGGTATCTTATTGTCGTACTTTTACCCAAAAAGGGGCTGTGAGCTTCACTTTTCTGACAAATACAATAAGTGAAATCATACTGACATGTAGTGTTTTCTACTTAGAGAGAGAATGAAAGGGGAATTATATGAATGTTAATCCAGCGGTGAATGCGCAAACGCCATTGTTCCCTCCTTCTGAACGGCGTAATGAAGAAAAACCAGTAGCTGAAATCGTTGAATTTCACGCGTACGGCAATAAACCCAGATGTTTAATGTGCCTGGGAACCTCGGCATTGTTTACAGGTATTTTCAGTGGGGTATGCTCAGGGGCTGTCGCCAGTGTCAGTAGCGGTGCTACATATACTACCGCCCTGACGGTTTTAGGCGCATCGTTTGGCATGGGGTGTATTGGTCTAATGGGAATATGCTCCGGACTATACCTTAGCGAAAATGCCGTTAGAACCCGACCGGCCGGGCCATAAATGTGTAAACACAGCAAGTCATAGAGAAAGGATGAATTCAGGAGATGATTCGATGGTTTTAAGTGCTCAGGTCAGAGCCTTATGACTTATATGGAAATTTTTAGAGTATGAGGTTGTTATGTATTCAAGAGCCGATCACTTATTAAGAAAATTTTCACTAAAATTAAATGTAGATTCAATTGTCTTTGACGAAAACAGGTTATGCTCATTTCTTATAGATAACTGTTACCGTATCTTACTGTCAAGTACTAATAGCGAGTATATAATGATATACGGTTTTTGCGGAAGGCTTCCGGATAATAATAATCTTGCTTTTGAGTTTCTCAATGCTAATTTGTGGTTCGCAGAGAATAATGGACCACATTTGTGTTATGAGAATAACTCACAATCATTATTACTGGCTCTCAATCTTTCACTCAATGAAAGTACTGTAGATAAACTTGAGTGTGAAATTGAGGTGGTCATTAAGTCAATGGAAAATTTGTATCACATTTTACAGGATAAAGGAATAATTCTGGATACCGATTATACGTGACGGTGGGAAGGGGGTTTGGTGATCTAGTGGTAATAGAGGATAATCAAACCCAGCAAAACTTACATGGCCTGATGAAGGTGGACTGAGCGTAGGTGTGATGGTTTGAGTATTACTTTGACATGAAATCAAACCTCTAATCCGGGAAAACATTATTTTAATCCTTGTAAAAGCGGCATTAAAACGTGCCATAACTTTACACGCTTAAATTATCAGTTTTTAACCTTAATTTAACAACCTGGAAACTTTTTGTGTAAGTTCTCACAAAGCAGTTCTTGATTTAATTCACTGATTTTAAACGTTAACGTCACAATGCTAAGTCCTGAGTCTGACCGGATACGGGGAGGGTTATGACTTGCGGGTCGGCAATGAATAGGGAGGTCACGCTAAACTAAGTGCCCATTTGCGCTTTTGTTAATGTGGTCAATATTTAGATGTGGTGGGAAGTGCCGCTTTTTTTATGGATTACACGAAAAAAATAAGCCTGCGTAAGGGAGATTACGCAGGCCAAGGAGGTGGTTCCTGGTACAGCTAGCATTTATGGGTTATGTTTTTCAGCGCGTTGAATAATACCCGTATTGAGCGAAGCGGTATGTGATCAATTTCTAAGAATCTTCCCGCCATGAAAAAATAACCGCAATTAACTACTTAGCATGGGGGGTACGCGTTGATTCGCCTGAGAAATTACGCATCAATAGTGCGTAATCCACCCTGACATCCTGCGGGACAGGCATCCAGACGGTATAGCCGTCGCCAGGCGCCACCGGCATAGCGTCGCCTTTGGCATTCTCCATCTGTTCCAGGGTGAAATTGATATTTCCCTGTGGCGTCATCAGCTCCAGACTATCGCCGACGGAGAATTTATTCTTCACCGCCACGGCCGCCAGTTGGCCTTTACGCTCGCCGGTGAACTCGCCGACAAATTGCTGGCGTTCGGAAACGGAGTACCCGTACTCGTAGTTCTGGTAATCGTCGTGCGTATGGCGACGCAGGAAACCTTCGGTATAGCCGCGATGGGCCAGACCTTCCAGCGTTTCCAGCAGCGTGGGGTCGAAGGGTTTACCTGCGGCGGCATCGTCGATGGCCTTACGGTAGACCTGCGCGGTACGGGCGCAGTAATAAAAGGATTTGGTGCGGCCTTCGATTTTCAGCGAGTGGACGCCCATTTTCGTCAGGCGCTCCACGTGGGCGACAGCGCGCAAATCTTTTGAGTTCATGATATAGGTGCCATGCTCGTCTTCGAACGCGGTCATGTATTCGCCCGGTCTTTGGGCTTCTTCTATCATAAACACTTTATCCGTCGGCGCGCCGATACCGAGCGTCGGCTCAACGTTCTGTACCGGAATCGGTTCGTGCTTATGCACGATGTTGCCGACAACGTCTTCTTTTCCTTCCTGCACGTTATATTCCCAACGGCAGGCATTGGTGCAGGTGCCCTGGTTCGGATCGCGTTTGTTGATGTAGCCGGAAAGCAGGCAGCGACCGGAGTAGGCCATGCATAGCGCGCCGTGGACGAAAATTTCTATTTCCATATCCGGCACCTGTTGGCGAATTTCCTCAATCTCTTCCAGCGACAGCTCGCGGGAGAGAATCACACGGGTCAGCCCCATCTGCTGCCAGAATTTTACCGTCGCCCAGTTTACGGCGTTAGCCTGTACCGACAGATGAATCGGCATTGCCGGGAAGTGCTCGCGTACCAGCATAATCAACCCGGGATCGGACATGATCAGCGCATCCGGGCCCATCTCGACGACGGGTTTCAGGTCACGGATAAAGGTTTTGAGCTTGGCGTTATGCGGGGCGATGTTCACCACCACGTAGAATTTTTTTCCGAGCGCGTGGGCTTCGTTGATGCCAAGCTGCAAATTTTCGTGATTGAATTCGTTATTACGCACGCGTAAAGAGTAGCGCGGTTGGCCCGCATAGACGGCATCGGCGCCGTAAGCGAAAGCGTAACGCATGTTTTTCAGCGTTCCCGCCGGCGAAAGGAGTTCTGGTTTAAACATCATTTTCTCGTTCTGATGACAGGTCAGATCCGCCTCACCTGATGAGGCGGCTGGAGGAGAGTCCTCACTTTAAGGGCGGGCATTGTAGCGCTGTGGCGCGGGGAGGTAAAGGATAACGCCGGATGGTGGGCGTGATAAGCGAAACGCCATCAGATAATCCTGCACGCGTCTGCTTCCCAGCGATATCCCACCCCGTAGACCGCACGTATAAATGACTGTTCGGCATCCAGCGATTCCAGTTTGCGGCGCAGGTTTTTAATGTGGCTGTCGATAGTGCGATCGGTCACCACACGGTAGTCGTCGTAGAGGTGATTTAACAACTGCTCGCGGGAAAAAACTTTACCCGGTTCAAGCGATAAGGTTTTTAGCAGACGGAATTCAGCGGGGGTTAAATCCAGCGCTTTACCACACCAGGAGGCCTGAAAGCGGCTTTCATCAATCATTAACGGGCTTTCGGCATCCTGCTGCTGGAGTTCGCGCTGCGGTTTACAGCGGCGCAAAATCGTTTTTACGCGGGCCACGACTTCGCGCGGGCTATAAGGCTTACAGATATAATCATCGGCGCCGATTTCCAGCCCAAGCAGCCGATCGATCTCTTCGATTTTGGCCGTGACCATCACAATGGGGATGTCGGAAAAACGGCGAATCTCCCGGCATAACGTCAGACCATCCGTACCCGGCAGCATCAGATCCAGCAGGATCAGATCCGGCGGCGTTTGACGCACATACGGCAGTACCTTGTCGCCGTGATTGATGAGCGTGGGGGCGTAACTCGCCGCGCGTAAGTAGTCGATAAGCAACTGTCCCAGCTTGGGTTCATCTTCAACAATCAAAATGCGCGGCGTGTTTTCATCAATGGGTAACTCAGTCATACTTCTCTCTGTAAATCGCGATCCAGCGGTAACTCTACTGTAATGCTAACCCCGCCAAAAGGCGAATGAGCGGCGTGAAGATGACCGTTATGCGCGTGTACAATATTGACGCATATCGCCAGCCCCAGTCCAGAACCGCCACTGGCGCGGTTACGGGAAACTTCTGTGCGGTAAAAACGTTCAAAAAGTTTTTGTAACTGTTCATCGCTGACGCCCGGTGCAGAATCGGCAAAGGTCAGGAGTAATGATTTGTCGCGTTGTTCGGCCGAAATATGCAGGCCGCCGCCGCTGTCGGTGTAGCGCAGACTGTTTTCCAGCAGATTATTAAACAGTTGCATCAGGCGATCCGGGTCGCCGAAGATGGTCATGCTATCTGGCAATGCGTAATGTAGCGTTAGCCCTCGGCTGGTAAAACGCTCTCTGAACGCGCCGCCAGCGACTTCCAACAGGGGAACAAGATCGACGGTAGTTTTTTGGTAAGCCAGCGCTCCCTCGTCAGACAACGAAAGCTGATGCAGATCGTCAACCAGTTTGGTAAGCGTACCGACTTCCGCCTGTAGCGAGGTAACGGATTCCGGCGTGAACTGGCGAACACCATCCTGAATGGCTTCCAGTTCGCCACGCAATACCGCCAGCGGCGTGCGCAGTTCGTGGGAAATATCCGCCATAAAGTCGCGGCGCATCTGTTGGTTTTTTTCCAGCGTGCTGGCAAGCTGGTTAAAGTCCTGCGCCAGTTTTCCCAGCTCATCGGCGCTGGTTGGGGTCACGCGAGTGGTAAAATCTCCCGCCGCCAGTCTGTGCGTACCCTCGACCAACCGTTTGACCGGAGCGAGCAGGCCGCGCGCCAGCAAAAACGTCGCCAGCGCGGCCAGCAACGTTGATAACGCCACGATCATCCAACTGGCGCGCCGCTGCTGCTTATCAAAATTAATATCCGTATTGCGCGTCAGCCGCTCGACAGGAGAGGCGATAACCGCGCCGACTTCGGCGCCATTGACCAGAATGGGCCGGCGAGTACCGTCATGCGGCACCGGACCGCGTGGGCCTACCAGCACACGGCCATTTTGATCGACGACCCAGAACTGGGTGCGCCAACCGTGCGGCGGCATACCGGGGCCGGGTTTATCCCGGTCGTTGTCATGCTCAAATGAACGCAGAATCTGGAAAACGAAGCGATCGTTGTTGCGTAAAAAACGCCAGTTGCCGTGTTGCTGGTACTGGTCGCCCAGCGCATCGCCCAGCATTTGTAGCCGCTGCTCGTTACCGTGTTTGATATAGTCAATAAATCCGCGTTCAAAACTGACGCGTACGGCCCAATGCATACTGATCAGCAGCACGATGCAGGTGGCGAAAATCGCCAGAAACAGCTTGCCGGTGATTCCGGGCCGCCAGACTTTCATTACAGGCTCCTTTTACGCCGTGAAATGACCATGTTTTGCTGTGTATCGTTCGGTACGCGGGCAAAAATTATCGCCGGTAGCGCGATAATAACCGCCATACATAGCCAGGTGTACATAAAGACGTGATGTGTGGCGCTACTGTCTATACCAATATGCTGTTGACCAAACATACCCAGCAGCATTCCGGCAATAGTGACGCCGATACTCATCGAGAGCTGCATAATCATCGATAATAAGCTATTGCCGCTGCTGGCCAGCGTATCGGGAAGGTCTTTTAGCGTTAGGGTATTCATGGAAGAAAAACGCGCCGAGTTCACCATTCCCTGCAAAAGCAGTACCAGCGGCAGGAGATAATACCAGCCGAGCAGCGCGACCGACATAAACAACAGGCTAACCAATGCCAGTCCGAGCGTGGTCGCCACCAGAACCCGACGATAGCCAAAACGGTTAACTATCTGCACCACAATCCGCTTCATTCCCATGCTGCCCAGCACCATGGGGATCATCATCAAGCCGGCATGAAACGGTGAAAAACCGAGACCAATCTGCAAAAAGACCGGCGTAATAAACGGCAGCATACCGCTGCCGATACGCCCGGCAAAACTGCCCAGCAACCCCAGTGAAAACGTGGGCGTACGGAACAATCGCAGGCTGAATAACGCGCCTGAGTTTTTTTTGGCATGAAGGAGATAGAGCAGAATTGCTGCCGCGCCGCCCGCAGCAAGTCCGGCTAATGTCCAGGACGTGATCCCCATGTTTTTACTACCGTCCAGCGCCAGCGTCAGTACCGCCATGCCGATGGCTAGCAGCAGGAACCCCGGCAGGTCAAAGCGCCGGGTTTCTATGGTGTAGTTCGGCATCAGCATAAAGGTCGCGATAGCGCCGACAATTCCTACCGGGATATTGATCAGAAAGATCCAGTGCCATGAAGCATATTCCACCAGCACCCCGCCCAGCGCGGGGCCGAGTAACGGCCCTACCTGGCCTGGCAGGGTGACGAAGGTCATCGCCGCCATATATTGCGCACGCGGCACGATTTTCATGACCGTCAGGCGTCCGACCGGCACCATCATCGCGCCGCCTACGCCTTGTAAAACCCGCGCTAATACCAGTTGATTAAGCGTGCCGGAGAGGGCGCAAAACAGCGAACCCAGAGTGAACAGCACGATAGCGGCAAAGAAAATATTACGCACGCCGATTTTATCTGCCAGCCAGCCGCTGGCGGGGAGCATCACGGCGACGGTGAGAACATATGACACCACTACCATGTGCATATGCAGCGGGCTTTCCCCCAGGCTTTTCGCCATGGAGGGCAGCGCAGTGTTGACGATGGTGGTATCCAGCGACTGCATAAAAAAGCCGAATGCCACAATCCAGAGTTGCCAGCGGGTGTTGTCAGGAAGTTCTGTCATATCTCTACTACCGGTTTGCTATTTTTACGCGAAAAACGCAGCCGCAGACGATCGAAAAAGAGGTACACCACTGGCGTGGTATAGAGCGTCAGGAGCTGACTCATGACCAAACCGCCGACAATGGTTATCCCCAGCGGCTGCCGTAATTCCGAACCGTCTCCGCCAGATAACACCAATGGCAGTGCGCCGAACAGCGCCGCCAGCGTGGTCATCATTATTGGACGGAAGCGTAACAAGCAGGCCTGGAAAATGGCTTGTTCTGGCGTCAGGCCGCCGCGTCGTTGCGCTTCAAGCGCAAAATCGACCATCATAATGGCGTTTTTCTTCACAATGCCAATTAATAGCATGATCCCTATCAGGGCGATTAGGCTGAAAGGGGCATTGAAGAGTTCCAGCGCCAGAAGCGCCCCAACGCCCGCCGATGGCAGAGTAGAGAGAATGGTCAGCGGATGGACGTAGCTTTCGTACAGTATCCCCAGCACAATGTAGACGGTAGCGATCGCCGCCACTATCAAAATAAGCTGTGAATTCATGGTCTGCTGGAAGACTTGCGCCGTTCCGGAAAAACTGCCGCGTACCGTCGGGGGGACGCCAAGCTGCGTCATGGTGCGATTAATGGCTTCCGTCGCCTGCGATAACGATGTGCCGGTCGGCAGGTTAAAGGCAATCGTGGACGCCGCGGAAAGCCCCTGATGGTTCACCGACAGCGGCGCATTGGCGGGCCGCCATTGGGCGAAATAAGAGAGGGGGATCGCTTTTCCGTCACGGTTGATAACAAACATTTTCTCCAGCGCGCTGATATCCTGGCTATAGCGCGGATCGACTTCCATCACCACTTTATACTGGTTCATCGGCTGATAAATGGTGGAAATTTGCCGCTGGCCGAAAGCATTATTTAACAGACTGTTTGCGGCCTGAACATCAATGCCCAGCCGTGACATGGTGTCGCGGTCGTAGATAAGGTTCATCTCCGCGCCGTTATCCTGCTGGTCGGAGTTAACGTCCGCCAGTTGCGACAGGGCCGAGAGCGCTTTGCGTATTTTCGGCTCCCATTCGCGCAGCGCCGTCAGGGAGTCAGACAGCAACGTATATTGATAACTGGCGTTAGCCTGACGCCCGCCGACGCGAATATCCTGTACCGCCATCAGAAACAGCCTGGCGCCGGGTTCTTTTGCCAGTTTGGCCCGCAGTCGGTCAATGATTTGCTGCGCCGTCTCTTTACGTTCGCCGCGCGGCTTCAGCGTAATAAACATCATGCCGCTATTCACCCGCGATCCGCCGGTAAAACCGGTGACATTATTCACCGCCGGATCGTCGCGAATAATTTTCATAAAATCCTGCAGCTTGCCGCGCATGGCCTGGAAAGAGATGCTCTGGTCAGCCTGAATACCGCCCATCAGCACGCCGGTGTCCTGCTCCGGAAAGAATGTTTTAGGAATGGCGATATAAAGCCAGATGTTCAGCGCAATGGTGCCAAGAAAAACCCCGCCGACCAGACGCGTATGGTTGAGCACCCATTTTAACGAGGTGCCGTAACCTTGTTGCAAGGCGACCAGCAGACGGCCAACGCCCCGTTTACGCGGCTGGGTGCGCGGTTTGCTTGATTTAAGCATCCAGCCGCACATCATCGGCGTCAGCGTGAGCGAGACCACCAGCGAAATGCCAATCGCCACCGAGAGGGTGACGGCGAATTCCCGTAATAACCGCCCCGGCAGGCCACCCATTAACAGCAGCGGCAGAAATACCGCCACCAGCGACAGACTCATGGAGATAACCGTAAACCCGACTTCCCGCGTACCCTGTAATGCCGCCTGCAAAGGTTTCATTCCCGCCTCCAGATGGCGGGCGATATTTTCCAGCACCACAATGGCATCATCAACGACAAATCCGGTCGCGATAGTCAGCGCCATCAGCGACAGATTGTTGAGGCTGAAGCCGCACAGATACATGGCGGCGAAGGTGCCGATGAGCGAAACGGGAACGGCGACGGCGGGGATTAGCGTGGCGCGCCCGGAACGCAGGAATAAAAACACCACCAGGATCACCAGCGCGACAGAGATAGCCAGCGTTTCTTCTACCTCTTGCAGCGACGCGCGAATCGTCGGCGAACGATCCTGGGCGATTTGTAAATCGATAGCGGCGGGGATCATTGCCCGCAGTTCCGGCAGTTTTGCCCGGATGCCGTCTACCGTCTGAATAATGTTGGCCTCCGGCAGCTTGCGAATCATCAATAAAATAGCGGGCTTAGCGTTCGTCATCCCGGCGTTACGGACATCCTGTACCGAGTCGGTGACGCTAGCGACATCGCCCAGGCGTACCGCCGCGCCGTTGTTATAGTGAATAATCAGCGGCTGGTATTCGGCGGCGGTTTTCAGTTCGTCGTTGGTCTGTATTTGCCAGCGGTGGACGCTATCTTCAATTGCGCCTTGCGGTCGGCGTACGTTGGCGCTGTTGATCGCTTCGCGGACCTCATCCAGCGAGACGCCCTGGTTAAAGAGCGCCTGCGGGTTTAAGCCTACGCGTACCGCAGGCAGGGAGCTGCCGCCGACGTCAACATCGCCGACGCCGTCAATTTGCGCGATGGTTTGCGCCAGTTGGGTAGAGGCGAAATCATACAGTTCGCCCTGTGACCAGCTCTCCGAGGTGAGCGTTAAAATCATAATTGGCGCGTCGGACGGGTTGGCCTTGCGATAAGTCGGGCGGCTGGGCATTCCACCTGGCAACACGCTTTGCGCGGCGTTGATGGCGGCCTGCACGTCGCGCGCCGCGCCGTTAATATCACGGTCAAAATTAAATTCGAGAATAATGCGCGTACTGCCGAGCGAGCTGCTGGAGGTCATTTCATTGACACCAGCAATGCGTCCCAAAGAACGCTCCAACGGTGTCGCCACCGACGAAGCCATGGTTTCCGGCGAGGCACCCGGCAGCGAGGCGCTAACCATAATCACCGGGAAATCGACCTGCGGCAGCGGGGCGACCGGCAGCAGTCGAAAACCCAGAATACCGCACAGCGTAATGGCGGCGGCAATCAAAATGGTGGCGACCGGGCGGTAGATGAAAAGGGCGAAAAAGCGCATCTACGCCTCCTCTTTATGACGCGGGAAGCGGCTTTTCACGTACAGCGACAGGCGGTCAAACAGGAGATAAATCACCGGTGTGGTAAACAGAGTTAATACTTGACTGACCAGTAAGCCGCCCACCATCGCGATCCCCAACGGGCGACGTAATTCCGCGCCAACGCCGGTACTCAACATTAATGGCAATGCCCCGAGCAGCGCCGCCAGCGTGGTCATCAGAATCGGTCGAAAACGCAGCAGACAAGCCTGGAAGATAGCGTCGCGCGGACTCATCCCCTGTTCTCGTTCGGCGGCGAGGGCGAAGTCAATCATCATGATGGCGTTTTTCTTCACGATGCCGATCAGCAAAATAATGCCGATAATGGCGATAATATCGAGCTCGCTACCAGCGATTATCAGCGCCAGCAGCGCGCCGACGCCCGCCGTAGGCAGCGTTGAGAGAATCGTGATCGGATGGATAAAACTCTCATACAGCACGCCGAGCACGATATACATCGCCACCACGGCGGCGACAATAAGCCAGACGGTGCTGCCCAGCGCCGCCTGGAAGGCGAGCGTACTGCCCTGAAACTGCGTTGTAATATCCGCTGGCAGGGCGAGCGTTTTTTCCGTATCGAGAATCGCCTGCACCGCATCGCCGAGCGAATAGCCCTCCGGCACGTTAAACGAAAATGTCGTGACCGGGAACTGATCTAAATGATTGAGGGAGAGCGGGGCGAAGCGCTGCTCAATGCTGGCAATCGCGCTGAGCGGTACGGTGCCGCCGTCGCGACTCGTCAGGCGAATCGTCTCCAGCGCCGCCAGTCCCGGCGTGCTGGCGGTATTATGTTCCAGCACGACGCGGTACTGGTTCGCCTGGGTATAAATCGTTGAAATCAGGCGTTGTCCGAACGCGTTGTAGAGCGCGTTATCCACATCCGCCATGCTGATACCCAGACGGCTGGCGCTGTCGCGGTCGACATTCACCCAGGCCGCTAATCCCCGATCTTGCCAGTCACTGCTTACCTCAGAGAGCTGTGGCGACGACTGTAACGCGTTCAGCAGTTTTGGCACCCAGTAGCTGAGCGCATCGAGCGTAGTGGCCTGCAGGGTAAACTGATACTGGGTGCGGCTGACCTGCGTGTCGATGGTTAAATCCTGCGTCGGCTGGAGATACAGCGCCACGCCGGGAATCGTCGCCACGGCGGTTTGCAGCCGGGAAATTACCTGTTGTACGCGGTCATCACGCGCATCCAGCGGCTTGAGGTTAATTTGCAGGCGCGCGCTATTCAGCGTGGGATTAGCGCCGTCTACGCCAACAAAAGTAGTCAGGCTTTGCACCGCCGGGTCCTGTAATATCCGCTCGGCCACCTGGCGCTGACGTTGCGCCATACTGGCATACGATGACGATTGCGGCGCCTGCAGAGTCCCCTGGATAATGCCGTTATCCTGTACCGGAAAGAACCCTTTTGGGATGACTATCCACAGCATAACGCTGAGCAGGAGCGTAGCGGATGCCACGCTCAATGTGAGCCATGGATGGTTGAGCACTTTCGCTAATCCGCGTCCGTAGCTGGCGATCACGCGTTCAAACACCCGCTCGCAGGCGCGGGAAAAGCGATTTTGTTTACGCAGAGATTGCTGGCTGAGCATACGCGCGCACATCATGGGCGTTAGCGTCAAAGAGACGACGGCGGAGATCAAAATCGCTACCGCCAACGTCACTGCAAATTCGCGGAACAGTCGACCAACAATATCGCCCATAAAGAGCAACGGGATCAGTACCGCAATCAGTGAAAAGGTGAGGGAAATAATGGTAAAGCCGATTTCACCCGCGCCTTTGAGCGCCGCCGCCAGCGGTTTTTCTCCTTTTTCGATGTAGCGTGAGATGTTCTCGATCACCACGATCGCATCATCCACCACGAAACCCGTGGCGATAGTGAGCGCCATCAGCGTCAGGTTATTAATGGAAAAATCCAAAAATACCATCACCGCAAAGGTGCCGATAAGCGACAGCGGTACGGCGACGCCGGGAATAATTGTGGCAGGAATATTGCGTAAAAACAGATAGATAATCATGACGACCAACGCGATCGCCAGCATCAGTTCAAACTGGGTATCGCGCACGGAAGCGCGAATATTGGTGGTGCGATCGGACAGGACCGTGACCTTCACCGATTTTGGCAGGCTTTCGGTAAGCTGGGGCAGCATCTGGCGAATGCTGTCCGCTGTCGCAATGATATTGGCGCCGGGCTGGCGTTGAACATTCATCACGATAGCTGGCGCTTGATTCGCCCATGCGCCGAGCCAGCTATTTTCCGCCCCCTGTTCGACGGTAGCGACGTCGCCCAGTCGTACCGGCGCGCCGTTTTGATACGCGATGATAAGCCTGCGGTATTCGTCGGCAGACTGCATCTGATCGTTAGCAGAAAGCGTCACCGCCCGTTCGGGGCCATCCAGACTGCCTTTCGCCGAGTTGACGTTGGCACCGGTAATTGCGGTACGGATAGTTTCGCTGGTCAGACCGAGCGCGGCGATAGCCTGAGCATTCAGTTTTACGCGTACCGCAGGGCGCTGCCCGCCGGCAAGCGTCACCAGCCCGACGCCGGAGACCTGCGAGATCTTCTGCGCCACGCGGGTTTCTACCATGTCCTCTACCTGTGTCATCGGCATCGCGTTTGAGGTGACGGCAAGCGTCATAATCGGCGGGTCCGCCGGATTGACTTTGCTGTAAATCGGCGGATTCGGCAGGTCGGAAGGCAATAAATTGGTGGCTGCGTTAATCGCCGCCTGTACTTCCTGCTCGGCAACGTCCAGCGGCAGCGTCAACTGAAACTGTAGCGTCACCACCGATGCACCGCCGGAGCTTTGCGACGACATCTGCTTAAGTCCTGACATCTGGCCGAACTGGCGCTCAAGCGGCGCGGTAACGGCGGAGGTCATCACATCCGGACTGGCACCAGGGTAGAGCGTAACAACCTGAATAGTGGGGTAGTCGACCTCCGGCAAAGCGGCGACGGGCAGGAAGCGATAGCCGATAATCCCGGCGAGTAAAATCGCCGCCATCAGCAGCGTGGTGGCGACGGGGCGCAGAATAAACAGGCGCGACGGGCCGCCCGTACTGCCCGGAGGTAATACCTGCATCAGGCGCGCGCTCCTTTTTGCCCCTCATGGCGGGAAGGTGATTTTTCATCCGCCATGGTGGTTTGCGGCTCAACAACCTCGACTTTTGCACCTTCCGTCAGCCGATCAATACCATCGGTAACGACGCGATCGCCTGCCGACAATCCTGCGCTGATTACCACGTTTCGGTTATCCTGAGTACCGACTTTTACCCGCTTCTTGCTGACGTTATTTTCGTTGTTCAGCACCCACACAAAGTGGCCCTCATTGCCCATCTGCACCGCCGCGGCAGGCACCACAACGGCATTTTGTTCGGTATCGACCAGCATCCGGGCGTTCACAAATTGATTAGGGAACAGCGTATCGTCCTGATTCGTAAAGCGCGCTTTAATTTTGATCGTTCCCGTCGTGGGATCAATCTGGTTGTCCAGACTGAGCAATACGCCTTCGCTCAATTTGTGCGAGTTAGTCCGATCCCAGGCTTCTACGGTCAGAGTTTTCCCCGCTTTTTGCGCCTGAACCACGGTCGCGATATCGCTTTCCGGCAGAGTAAAAATGAGATCAATCGGGTGCGTTTGCGTAATGACGACAATACCCGCGGTATCGCTGCTGGAAATCTGGTTGCCGACATCCACCTGTTTCAGACCCACGCGCCCCGAGACCGGGGCAGTGATACGACTCCAGTCGAGCTGTAACTGTGCGCTGGCGACATTGGCTTCATCCGCTTTAATTGTCCCCTGGGTTTCGTTGACCAGCGCCTGTTGCGCATCCAGTTCCTGGCGGGAAACCAGATTGGTTTTTGCCAGTTGCTGATAGCGCGCCAGATCCCGACGCGCATTTGCCAGCGTAGCGTTATCTTTCGCCAACTGTCCCTGCGCCTGCGCCAGGGCGACCTTAAACTGGCTGGGATCGATTTGCGCCAGCAGATCGCCTGCGTTGACCTGCTGACCTTCCTGAAAGTGCAGGGCGATGAGTTGACCGTCCACGCGGCTACGCACCGTAACGGTATTCGCGGCGGTCACGGTACCCAGCCCGCTCAGATAGCGCGGTACGGCCTGCGTGGTCGCGGTCGCGGCCTGTACCGGCGCCAGAGGGCCGTCGCGCATACCGCGGCGACCTGCGGCGGCGGTATGCGGCGCTTGCGCGGCGATGCCCGGCGCGGCGGTCGGGCTTTCGCTACGGCTATGCCAGAACCAGAACGCGGCGGCGGCCACTACAACCCCAATCGCTATTGCCCAGCGGAAAGTATTACTGCCTTTCATCGTGATAAGTTTCTCATCCTGAAACGTTTTGCGGAATGTTGCTCCCTCTATTGTAGTCAGCAGGGAAGGGAGAAAAATGGAGGAATTATGGAACACGGCCGGGATTATTCTGAATGGCGGCCCGCTTTGCGAGGCGCTACGCAACTCTCATCGGTGAAAATCGTTAACGCGCCGGAGTGCGGTAAAGTGGCGGCACGGCAAGGAAGGTAAGCCACCGATTTCAGCAGGACGCTGAAACAGGAAAGCCCCTCCCGAGGAAGGGGCCAAAATAAGGAAAGGGTTATGATGAAGTTAGTCATCATACTGGTGATACTCTTAGTGATTAGCCTACCAGCTTACTAAGACACCAGGGGGAGGAGGAATCCTCTATTATGGTGGCTTCATCTATTTGATTTAAATATATAATTATTTTTAAGTGTCCATTTTATGCCATTAAAAAGATCAAAAAAGCCCACGGTTTTGACGCCGTGGGCTTTGCTTTTTGTGATAATGTTCATGTCCTGCAAAGGGTGCCTTACGACCGCTACCTTAAACAACCGAATGACCGGGGATTACTCCCCGGTCGCGGTTTCCTTACTGCTTACACTGTAAGAACGCCGCAAACTCCGCTCCCCAAAACTTCATACGCACTTCACATAACGATCCATGCAGCATGGAGAATGTGAGGATTATCACCACAAAAATTGTGATGACGAATAACGGTTTTTGCGACATAGCGCTTTACTCCTTATCGGAGAGGCGCTAACCTTCTACTTGTCTAGGGTAGATTGGCTAGAGCCTCGGTTAAACAGAAATGTTTTCCGGGGCTTTCGCTTTTCTGGCCTTCGGGTAATCCCTCCGACCGGAAAGTCGAAGGCACCCGCGACCATTCTACTGATTTCTTCCCGCCTCGCTACGTAAAGTTTCAAGTAATCCGGTCTGAACTCCACGAAAGTTAAAATTTTTCTGCTTTTGTCGCTGCTTTCGTGAGCGGTTTTTGTTTGCGCCTGAAAATAGTTTCACGGTGGAACTGTGTAACGCTGTGCCAAAACGATCTTTACCTGATCTTTTGTTTTTCTGTTTTATTTCATTGCCTTATGTTGTTCTGGTGCGCGGTACTTTGGCGGCGTTTAGATCCTGCAAAATGACGAAAGCAAAAAATAGTCTTGTTTTTCAGATGGTTAGTTTTTCTTTTAGCTCCTTTTTTAACGTTAATTTGGCAAAGTCTGGCAATCTTTGACACTCTGTGCCAAACCGCTTTTTTGTAAAGCGCCAGTGCTGGCGCGGTCTGGGGTATCATTTTGCGCAAATTTATTTGGCAAAAAATTTTTATCGTGGAAAGCGCAAGCGCGGGGGGCTTGTGCCGCTGCCGTAATCTGCCCTCGTTGTGCCGTCAAATCTCCGCGTAGCGTTCGCGTATGCTTTCAGGCGTTACGAACGTGATTTAAGACGTGCGCGATGTTTTTTTATTTAAAGTCTGCTCAGAATGCGATACAGCGCGTTTAGTGGCGGGTTGGGTTAGGACGAGGAAGCCCGGTGCGTCGGGCTTTCGTCTGGTTCGATGAATTGTTTTTATTGATGTGCGAAGGATGATGCGAAAGGCTTATTTGTCTGTGTTTTGTTGGCACGGCTTTTGACGTGATGATCACTGCTTAATCACGGCGCTGTACTTCGCTTTCAGGTCGCCAGCCTTTGACGCCGTGGCGCTTATGCTGCCGCTGTTGGTAGGCTGTGAACTGCCGTTGTTGGTGTGCGTGTGCTGTGCGGTGAGCTGCGCCAGTTGCTGAACGGTGTCGCAAAGATCCAGCATGAGGTTAAGCGTGTTGATGGTGCTGCTGCCGAACCAGACCTGCGGGGCAATGATTTGTTGCATCTGGCCAGCGACGGATTTTTTAATCTGGCCAATCTTTTCTTCCAGCACCTGCGCTACGTTGTGCGTGGCGTTCTCCGCGCTGGTCTGCCACTGGTGGGTAACGTCGAGTTCGGCGCTGTCGGCGTGCTGTAGCAGTTTCTTCGTGGCGGCGACGGCGTAATCTCCGTCTGCTATGTGCTGGATATGACCGCTCATCAGCTTATGAGTGCCGAGTACCGTCATGGTGCTGTTGGCCTTTACGGTGACATTACGCGTGGTACTGGTGCGCGTCTCCGTGGTGTTCTCTATGGTGCGGTCGGTGGACTTCTCGCGAATAGCCTGATCGGTTTCCCGTTGCCAGCTACCGTCCGTGTGTACGCGCTGGAATACCTCCGCGCGTTGCTGCTGTAGCTGTTCGCCTGGCTTAATGTCCGGGAGGCTCTGACCGTGGGCGTGGGTGCCGGTGATGACGGGTTTATCCGGTCTGCCGTCAACGTGGGCCAGTGTAACCAGCGTTCCCGCTGGCGGGTACTGGAACAGGCCGGATTCACTACCGGCCATCGGTACGGGAACCGGTACGGCGTTATAAACCGGCGTGTCTTTCGCCGGGTTGCCGTTCTCGTCGAGCGGCTGCACGTTGACGGCGTAGCGCGGGCGAAATTCATCGTGCAAATCGCCCTGAGTGGTGTTTTCGGTCGGGGCAATGACGCGGCCCATGCGTGGGAGGTGGGTTTTGTTGCCCAGTTCGGGGTAGAGGGTTTCAACCTGGCGCTGCATGGGAGACTGACGGCCATCACTCCAGCTAATTATCATGCTGTCGCCCTGTAGCTGTACCTGGCTTATGCGGTGGCCGTTCATGACCACACCAGGGCGAATCATGGGGATAGTCTGCACAGTCCAGCCGTTGGCCCCGTGGTCGTCTTTGGTTATTTCGACCGGCAGTTGTACCGGGCGTTTTGCAAAGCGGCAATCGGCAAAACTGCCGACATAGACGATGCCGTCGACTGACGGATACCAGACGTAATCCGGGATATTGAATGCGCGGCCAATCAGGGTCATCAGTTGATAGCCGTTGCCGTTATGGGTCATATGAGGGATCGGCGTGGTGGTGTAGTCCGCGTCCGGTAGCTGCACGCGCAGCCCGGTGTTGTCTTCGATGTGTTTTGCGACCTGCTTTAGCGTCGGGTGCTGCATCGAGACGTTGAGCGGGTATTGCAGAATGGCGGCGGCTTCGCGCACCATCAGTTTACGCAGCCCCTTTCCGGTGCGGCTGTCGTTTTCCACGTAGCCTGAAAACCATCTGACCGGCTGATCGTTGTAGCCGATGGAAAGTTCTACTGACCTGCCACGCAGCGGGGTTTTGTCGTCGGTGTCGTTGATGGTGATAAAGCCCGTTCCCGCGCCATTGAGACGCAGCACAATATTTTCTTCCACGACGGGGTAAGGCTTGCCGTTAATTCTGAGATCACGAATTGGTTTCATTGCCTGCCGGGCCTATTTTTTTATTTAACCAGGAAGAAAACTCCCAGAACCAGCCGTGTTCTTCCGGCTTGCCGTCTTTGGTGCCTGCTTTGGCGGCCTGTGCGTGCTGTTCGGCACTCTGACTACCAGCCGGGCCGCGTCCGATGGCCTTTTCGGCGCTGCTGAGTTTTTCTTTCAGGGTAAAATCGACTTTCCAGGCCATCAGGCCTATTTCAGGGACTGCGCCCACTGCGCCGGAAAAGATCCCCTGCTGCATATTGACCGCTTTGGCGTCCATATTGCCGATACGGTAAACCTGCTGTGCGCCGCTGGCCGCTTTGGCTTCCGCCAGGCGAAATAACAGGGTCAGGGCTTCGGGTTGTTCAAAGGGGATAAGTCCTGATACCTGTAGTTCTTTGGCCTTCACCCCTTGTTCAGAACTGGCGGTGCTGGATGACTTGCCGGACGCGTCCTTGTCCCTGATATTCAGTTTCACACTGACGCTTAAACGCTTTAGCGGGATTATCTGACCGTTAAGGGCCAGTAATGGGGTTGTTGTGTTCTGGCTCATTTTCTACCTTCGTTATCCAGTTCTTCATACCGGAAAGATCGCCCACGAACATATGTGCATACGTCAGTGATGCGGTGGGGTGCGGAATATTTTTCATCATCTCCACGCGGGCTAAAACGGCGTCGCCGGTATGTACGAAAGCGAACACTTTCGCCAGCTTATCACCCATGCCCGCCAGTTCGTCAGTTATCTGCTGTTGCAACTGCTGGCGCTGCGCCTGAAAACCGGATAACGCGCCCTTCAGGTCGTTCAGGGAGGCCAGACCTTCCGCTTTTACGGCGTCAAGCGTGGCGCTGTTACTGACGGCGTTCTGTAGCGTACTGACGATAAGCTGTTGTGGTGCAGGAAGTCCGTTTTGCGGTGTGGCTGGGATCTGCATTCTGGTGATGGCCTGAGTGAGCTGCGTTCTGGCACGTCTTAACGTCTGCGTTAGTGTGGGTAATGGGAGTGCGTCTGCCAGCGCGGATAACTGACGAATAAAACCGTTATTATCGCTGCCTGTTATCATTACGATGGCAATGTCGTTGTTTCCGGTCAGACCTGAAAGTTTGCTGTTGAGGTGGGTTATTGCGTTGACCGGGCTTAAATACGCGCCGTCAGGCGTGACGTGTCCCGCTTCCTCGTCCCACGGGTGTACGGCCATCGCTGAACATGTTACGGGTTTAATATTTCCTGCCGGAAGTGCCAGTTTTGCCGGAAACCACATATCTACGCCTCTCTTGCCTGCTGGTCTTTGGAATAATTACCCCGGCCAAAAATGCGCACGGCCAGATACATCACAATCCGTTTCCACTTAGGCACGCCAAGCACTGCCATTCCGTCAAGGAATATTAAATCGGCCTCTTTCTTCGTGCGTAACGCATTATCGTAGAGGTAGTCGTGGATTATCGCCGCTTTGGCGTACTTACCGTCTGGCGGCATGACTGACCAGAATACGCGCGGAACGGTGGCGAGATCGGTAACGAATCCGGCTGGCACGCTGATTACGTCACTGTTGTCGTCGCTGAGGTAAAACTCAAAGGGTTCATGCACACGCCAAAGATAGTGATCGAGCATTTCAAGAATTGCGGGGGTTGTGAATTTACTCATTGCGTAAGCCTGCCTGTTGGCTACCGTTACGCTTATTTTACCTTCAAAATCTGTTCATATTCTATTCAAATCAATGCGCATTGTAGTAATAGTGCTTTCTGATTATTTATTGACCCATGAATTTAGCCCGTTTACGTAATAAACAATCTCTTTACAGGGCAGGGTTGCGCCATTTGCGCGGCATTACTGCATTCCCGTAAACGTCGGTTTAAAAGAAACCCTCAATCCGACAAAACGCGTCAGTATCGGTAACATAGGAACCGGTGCTTTTGACGGCAGCACACCGAGCATCAATATCGGCGACAGTGACAGCG
>NZ_JBDGON010000010.1:0-131036 GCF_057751355.1 Salmonella sp. FC25216
ATCCGTATCTTCGAGTGCCCACACAGATTGTCTGATAAATTGTTAAAGAGCAGGTGCGACGCGGCTTTCAGCTCACCGTCGCGAGGTGGCGTATATTACGCTTTCCTCTTTTTGAGTCAAGCATTTATTTTTGCTTTCCTCACCGACTTCTTAACGAAGCCTTCCTGACCCGGCGGCCTGTATGCCGTTGTTCCGTGTCAGTGGTGGCGCATTATAGGGAGTTATTTGGGGCTGACAAGACCTAAATGCAAAAAAAAGCTCAATCGGTCACCTTTCAAACAACATTTGAACCAAAAGCTTATTTTTGCCTGGTTTTTAAACAAAAACGAGCCCGTCAGGGCCCGTTTTATTCAAATTTGTGACTTACTGCACTGCCACAATACGATCACCATTGGCTTCAAGGCGAATCACTTTGCCAGGAACCAATTCACCAGACAGGATTTGCTGCGCCAGTGGGTTTTCGATCTGCTGTTGAATAGCACGTTTCAACGGACGTGCTCCGTAGACCGGATCGTAACCGTTGGCGCTCAACAGTTTCAGCGCCTCGTCGGAGATATGGATTTCATAACCACGCTCTTCCAGACGTTTGTACAGACGCTGCAGCTGGATCTGAGCAATAGAAGCAATGTGTTGCTCACCTAACGGATGGAATACCACGACTTCATCAATACGGTTGATAAATTCCGGACGGAAGTTTTGGCTAACCACACCCAGCACCATCTCTTTCATCCGACCGTAATCCAGTTCGCCAAAACGCTCCTGAATGAGATCAGAACCGAGGTTAGAAGTCATAATGACGACCGTATTACGGAAGTCGACCGTTCTCCCTTGCCCGTCAGTCAAACGACCGTCGTCCAGCACCTGCAACAGGATGTTGAATACATCCGGATGCGCTTTCTCCACTTCATCCAACAAGATGACGGAATAAGGGCGACGGCGCACCGCTTCCGTCAAATAACCGCCTTCTTCATAACCGACATATCCCGGAGGCGCCCCGACCAGACGAGACACCGAGTGTTTCTCCATAAACTCAGACATGTCAATACGCACCATCGCGTCGTCGCTGTCGAACATAAAGTTAGCCAGCGCTTTACACAGTTCGGTTTTACCCACCCCCGTCGGCCCGAGGAACAGGAAGGAACCAATCGGACGGTTCGGATCGGACAGCCCCGCGCGGCTACGACGTATGGCGTTCGAGACCGCTTCAACGGCTTCATTCTGTCCGATCACGCGGCTGTGTAACTCTTGTTCCATACGCAACAGTTTTTCACGTTCGCCTTCCAGCATTCTGGCAACCGGAATACCGGTCCAGCGCGCCAGTACTTCGGCAATTTCCGCATCCGTCACTTTGTTACGTAACAGACGCATGGTTTTGCCTTCGGACTGGGTGGCTGCTTCCAACTGTTTTTCCAGCTCCGGAATTTTGCCGTACTGCAACTCGGACATCCGCGCCAGATCGCCAACACGACGCGCCTGCTCAATGGCGATCTTCGCCTGCTCCAGCTCCGCTTTAATGGTTTGTGTACCAGAAAGTGACGCTTTTTCCGCTTTCCACTCTTCTTCTAACTCAGAGTACTGACGCTCTTTATCGTCCAGTTCTTCATTCAGCATATCGAGGCGTTTTTTGCTCGCCTCGTCAGACTCTTTCATCAACGCCTGCTGTTCCAGTTTGAGCTGGATAATGCGGCGGTCGAGCCTGTCCAGCTCCTCCGGCTTAGAGTCAATCTGCATACGAATGCTGGATGCCGCTTCATCGATGAGGTCGATAGCTTTATCCGGCAACTGACGGTCGGCGATATAGCGGTGAGACAACGTTGCCGCCGCCACAATCGCCGGGTCAGTGATCTGCACATGGTGGTGCAGCTCGTAACGTTCTTTCAGGCCACGCAGAATCGCGATGGTGTCTTCAACGCTTGGCTCAGCCACAAACACTTTCTGGAAGCGACGTTCCAGCGCCGCATCTTTTTCGATGTACTGACGGTATTCATCCAGCGTGGTGGCGCCCACGCAGTGCAGCTCACCACGCGCCAGCGCCGGTTTCAGCATGTTCCCGGCATCCATTGCGCCATCAGCCTTACCAGCGCCGACCATCGTGTGCAGTTCGTCGATAAACAGAATGACGTTGCCTTCCTGTTTTGCAAGGTCGTTCAGCACGCCTTTCAGTCGTTCTTCAAATTCGCCGCGATATTTTGCCCCGGCCACCAGCGCGCCCATATCCAGCGCCAGTACGCGGCGGCCTTTTAAGCCTTCAGGGACTTCACCATTAATAATGCGCTGCGCCAGTCCTTCAACAATTGCCGTCTTACCGACCCCTGGCTCACCGATTAACACCGGGTTGTTTTTAGTACGGCGTTGCAATACCTGAATGGTACGGCGAATTTCTTCATCACGACCAATTACCGGGTCAAGCTTGCCTTGTTCAGCCCGCTCGGTCAGATCGACAGTATATTTTTTCAAGGCCTGACGTTGGTCTTCAGCCCCTTGATCGTTCACGCTTTCACCTCCACGCATCTGTTCAATTGCCTGAGTGATATTGGCCGTGGTCGCACCGGCTGATTTCAGCAGATCGGTTAACGTGCCGCGAGACTCAAGCGCCGCCAGAACAAACAGCTCTGACGAAATAAAATTGTCCCCCCGTTTTTGCGCCAGCTTGTCGCAAAGGTTCAGTACGCGTACCAGATCCGAAGAAGGCTGTACGTCGCCGCCGGTGCCTTCCACCTGCGGTAAACGGCTCAGCGCCTGATCGATAGCGGTGCGCAACTGGCCAGCATTAATGCCGGCAGAGGTTAATAAAGGACGTATTGATCCCCCTTCCTGGTTCAGCAAGGCGCTCATTAAATGAAGAGGTTCGATGAATTGGTTGTCGTGCCCCAGCGCGAGCGACTGGGCATCGGCAAGAGCAAGCTGGAATTTATTAGTAAGACGATCCAGACGCATAACTCCTCCCATAACAGGTCAAAATTGCTACTGGAGATTAAATGAGGTCATCCCTCAATTATTCAAGGTGAATGACCTGAATTATGTGAAAAGAAAGTTACCCGTACCGGATCGTCTTGATTCTTTAGGTTATATCAGCCAAATAAAACTTGCCATACGACCTGTCGTCTTGTCGCGACGATAAGAGAAGAAAGTCTCACTTTCGCTAAAGGTGCAGCGATCCCCGCCATAGACATGTTCAACGCCGGTATTCGCCAGACGTTGGCGTGCAAGCTGATAAATATCCGCCAGAAATTTTTCCCCGCGCGGCAAAAATGCGCTATCGGCTTGCGCATCTTTTGCTAAAAATGCGTCACGTACTTCCGGCCCCACTTCAAACGCGGTCGGGCCGATCGCCGGGCCTAACCAGGCGATGATATTTTCTGGGTTGTCAGCAAAGCAGGCGACAGTTTCCTCCAGTACGCCTTCACATAATCCGCGCCAGCCCGCATGAGCCGCCGCCACTTCTGTTCCCTCACGGTTACAGAATAGCACAGGCAGACAATCTGCCGTCATTACCGCGCAGACGGTTCCTGGCGTATTGCTGTAAGACGCATCCGCACGTTTGGAGGCATACGGTTCCCCGGTAAGCCTCAACACATTTTTACCGTGAACCTGTTCAAGCCAGACAGGTTTCGAAGGCAGATTGCCCGCCGCAAACAGACGCTTGCGGTTCTCTTCAACATGCTCCGGGTTATCGCCGCAATGCGCGCCCAGATTCAGCGAGTCGTAAGGCGGTAAACTCACCCCGCCAATACGGGTAGAGCTACAGGCTGCGACGCCTTTCGGCAGCGGCCACTGCGGGACAATCAGTGCATTCATAACCAGTCCACATCATCTTTATGAGCTTCGAAATCGGCGCGCATCGCATCGATAAGGTCCACCATATCTTGTGGAATCGGCGCGTGCCACTCCATTTCGATACCCGATACAGGATGGTAGAGACGCAGCATCGTTGCATGAAGCGCCTGTCGGTCAAACTTACGCAGCGTGGAAATAAATTCTTCCGATGCGCCTTTCGGTGGACGTGGACGCCCGCCATATACCTGATCGCCCACCAACGGATGCGTAATATGCGCCATATGCACGCGGATCTGGTGCGTACGTCCGGTCTCCAGACGCAGCCTAAGGCGCGTGTGCACACGGAAATGTTCCATAATACGGTAATGAGTCACCGCCGGTTTGCCCATCGGATGCACCGACATATGCGTACGTTTGGTCGGGTGACGACTAATTGGCTCATTCACCGTTCCTCCCGCCGTCATATGTCCGATCGCGACAGCTTCATATTCGCGGGTGATCTCGCGCAACTGTAAAGACTCCACCAGGCGCGTTTGCGCCGGAACGGTTTTCGCCACCACCATCAGCCCCGTCGTGTCCTTATCCAGACGATGCACGATGCCCGCGCGCGGGACATCCGCAATCGGCGGATAATAATGTAGCAACGCGTTCAGTACCGTACCGTCCGGGTTACCGGCGCCAGGGTGTACCACCAAATCGCGTGGCTTGTTGATAACCAGAATATCGTCATCTTCATAAACAATATCTAACGGGATATCCTGCGCTTCAAAACGAATCTCTTCATCGATCTCCGCATCAATAGCCACCCGCTCGCCGCCTAACACTTTTTCTTTTGGTTTATCGCAAAGTTGACCATTGACCAACACGCGCTGATTCAAAATCCATTCTTTTATACGCGAACGTGAATAATCCGGGAACATTTCGGCCAAAGCTTGATCTAAGCGTTGACCGAGTTGGTTTTCGGAGACCGTTGCGGTGAGTTGTACTCGTTGTGCCATATACAGCTTCTTCGTTTAACGTTGGGTTTTACGGCTTTGCCGTTTAATATAGTGTGCTATTGTAGCTGGTCTTAACCGGGAGCAGGAACAGAGAATCTCCCGTAAAACATTTTGAGGAAAGTCAAAACGTCATGACGCGCATGAAATATCTGGTGGCAGCAGCCACGTTGAGCCTGTTTCTGGCGGGTTGCTCGGGTTCAAAGGAAGAGGTGCCCGATAATCCGCCGAATGAAATCTACGCGACTGCTCAGCAAAAGCTGCAGGACGGTAACTGGAAACAGGCAATAACGCAATTGGAAGCGTTAGATAATCGTTATCCATTCGGACCGTATTCTCAGCAGGTGCAGTTGGATCTTATCTACGCCTATTACAAAAACGCCGATCTGCCGCTAGCGCAGGCCGCCATCGATCGTTTTATGCGTCTTAATCCAACGCACCCTAATATTGATTATGTCATGTACATGCGCGGCCTGACGAACATGGCGCTGGATGATAGCGCGCTGCAAGGTTTCTTTGGCGTCGATCGCAGCGATCGCGATCCGCAGCATGCGCGGGCGGCGTTCAATGACTTTTCGAAACTGGTACGCAACTATCCTAATAGCCAGTACACAACCGACGCCACTAAGCGTCTGGTATTCCTGAAAAACCGTCTGGCGAAATATGAATATTCCGTCGCAGAGTACTATACCGCGCGCGGCGCATGGGTTGCGGTGGTAAACCGGGTAGAAGGTATGCTACGCAATTATCCTGATACGCAGGCCACGCGCGATGCGTTGCCGCTGATGGAAAACGCCTATCGTCAGATGCAGCTAAATACGCAAGCTGACAAAGTAGCGAAAATTATTGCCGCTAACAGCAAAAACACCTGAAGCAATACAAACAAGCAAAACGGCAGCCTCCCGGCTGCCGTTTTTTTATTCGGTATCTGATGCAACAGAAATGATTTCACTGCAATACATCCAGTCAAATATGGCCTGCTTTCAGGCATTCCTCAAGTAAAAGATCGCTTCTTCCTGCGATGCCTCACAAAAAGTTCGCCTTGACAAAAAGTGACAAAATAATGTGATTTACATCACACATTTTGACATTAAGAACGGTATGCTGGAATCACCAAGACGGGAAAGACAAGAGGTAAAATTTATGACAATGAACATTACCAGTAAACAAATGGAAATTACTCCGGCAATCCGCCAACATGTCGCAGACCGTCTCGCCAAACTGGAAAAATGGCAAACTCACCTGATTAATCCCCATATCATTCTGTCCAAAGAGCCACAGGGCTTTATTGCTGACGCCACCATTAATACACCGAACGGACATCTGGTCGCCAGCGCAAAACACGAAGATATGTACACCGCTATTAATGAATTGATCAACAAGCTGGAACGGCAGCTCAATAAAGTGCAGCACAAAGGCGAAGCCCGTCGTGCCACCGCATCGGTGAAAGATGCCAGCTTCGTCGAAGCAGAAGAAGAGTAGTCCCTTACATTGAGTGTATCGCCAACGCGCCTTCGGGCGCGTTTTTTGTTGACAGGATTAAAACAGTACGGGTACTGTACTTACGTACACAAAGGAAACAGTTATGAAGCTAGCCCGGTTTTTCTTCGCATTCTTTTTTACCTTCCCCTGACCGGGAGGCGTTTCGTCATGTGATAAAGAATGCGAAGACGAACAAGAAGGCCTCCCCCCACCGGGAGGCCTTTTTTATTGATAACAAAAAAGGCAACACTATGACATCGGAAAACCCGTTACTGGCGCTGCGAGATAAAATCAGCGCTTTAGACGAAGAGTTACTGGCTCTACTGGCAAAACGACGCGCGCTGGCGATTGAAGTGGGACAAGCGAAGCTACTGTCACATCGTCCGGTTCGGGATATCGATCGTGAACGCGCGCTGCTGGACAGGCTCATCCATCTCGGTAAAGCTCACCATCTCGACGCACACTACATTACCCGTCTGTTCCAGCTTATCATTGAAGACTCCGTGCTTACTCAGCAGGCGCTGCTGCAACAACATCTGAATAATACTCACCCTCATTCGGCACGTATTGCGTTTCTTGGGCCGAAAGGCTCTTATTCTCATCTCGCGGCGCGCCAGTATGCCGCACGCCATTTTGAGCAATTTATTGAGAGCGGCTGCGCAAAATTCGCCGATATTTTTCATCAGGTCGAAACCGGCCAGGCCGATTACGCCGTGGTTCCGATAGAGAACACCAGCTCCGGCGCCATCAACGATGTGTACGACTTATTGCAACACACCAGTCTGTCGATTGTCGGTGAGATGACCGTAACTATCGATCACTGCGTACTGGTTTGCGGCACCACGGATCTGAATACCATCGAAACGGTGTACAGCCATCCGCAACCGTTCCAGCAGTGTAGTAAGTTTTTGAGCCGCTATCCGCACTGGAAAATCGACTATACCGAAAGTACGTCGGCAGCGATGGAAAAAGTCGCGCAGGCGAACTCTCCGCGCGTCGCGGCTCTCGGCAGCGAGGCAGGCGGCATGTTGCACGGTTTACAGGTGCTGGAACGCATCGCCGCAAACCAGACGCAGAATATCACCCGCTTTCTGGTACTGGCGCGCAAAGCCATCAACGTTTCCGATCAGGTTCCGGCAAAAACCACTCTGTTAATCGCCACCGGGCAGCAGGCTGGCGCGCTGGTTGAAGCGTTGCTGGTGCTGCGTAACCACAATCTCATCATGACGAAGCTGGAGTCGCGCCCAATTCACGGCAATCCGTGGGAAGAGATGTTTTATCTCGATATTCAGGCGAACCTGGAGTCGCAGGTAATGCAAAGCGCGCTAAAAGAGCTGGGCGAGATCACACGCTCAATGAAAGTGCTTGGCTGCTATCCCAGCGAAAACGTCGTGCCGGTAGAACCTGCCTGACGTTCAATAAAGCGGCTTTTCTTCATCCCTGCGACGGTTACCTGCAGGGTGAAGATGGCGCCTGAGAGCGGATAATCCGCCACTTCCTGAGCAGACATATTTTCTCTGGTAGTCGTAATAAACAACGTTTTCATGTCTGCGCCGCCAAAGCAAACCATCGTCGGACAACGTACCGGCAACCGGTACTCTTCCAGTGGCTCTCCTTGCGGTGAGAAACGCGCCACGCGCCAGCCGTCAAACATCGCGCTCCAGTAGCACCCTTCGCTATCCATCGCCGCGCCGTCGGGAAGTCCTTCTCCTTCGCCAAAATGGCGAAAAAGTTCACGCTTACCCGGTTCGCCATGCTTATCAAGTAACGTGCGGTAAATCACGCCATTCGGCGTATCGGAGGTATACATCCACTGGTTATCCGGGCTGAACGCCAGGCCGTTGTGTCCCTGGATATCGCACTGGATCACTTTTGCCGTCAGATCATGATCGATCCGCATCAGCAACGCGCCATTATAGTCACCCGGCGCCCAGAACGTCCCGGCATAAAAACGCCCATCGCCATCGGTGCCGCCATCATTGAAACGCGCCAGTTTCGCATTAGAGGGATTGTCGCAAACCTTACGCTGCAATAATCCATTTTTATCGGCCAGCCAGATAGCATGACGCATGGCCACAATAAATCCACCCTGCTCACGCAAGGCAAAACATCCCACCTCTTCCGGAAACGCCAGCACGCTATGCGCCCCACTCGCCGGATGGTAACGATGGATCTCCTGTTCCAGGATATCGGCCCAATACAGCGCGCTTTCATCTTCGCTCCATGTGGGGCATTCTGGTAAATGTCCGACATAATCAAATAAAACGTGCGGCGTAGTCATACGGTTCCTTAAACGAAAAAAGCCAGCAAAGCTGGCTTTCAGTATAGATGTCATCATTATTGTCGGCTGTCATTCGCCTGACGCAATAACACACGGCTTTCATTCTGAAAATGTCTGGCATAATCGCCAAACCAGTGTTCGACTTTGCGAAAACTGTCGATAAAAGCCTGCTTATCGCCCAGCTCCAGTAAACCGATCGCATCGCCAAAACGTTTATAGTAACGCTTGATAAGCGCCAGATTGCGCTCCGATGACATAATAATGTCAGCGTACAGTTGCGGGTCCTGGGCGAACAGACGCCCGACCATCGCCAGTTCTAGTCGATAAATCGGCGATGATAGCGCCAGAAGCTGCTCAAGCTGGACGTTCTCTTCCGCCAGATGCAGCCCATAAGCGAAGGTAGCAAAGTGGCGCAGCGCCTGGATAAAAGCCATGTTCTGATCGTGCTCGACAGCGCTAATTCGGTGCAACCGGGCGCCCCAAACCTGAATTTGCTCAAGGAACCACTGATACGCTTCCGGTTGGCGCCCATCACACCAGACCACCACCTGCTTCGCCAGGCTCCCGCTATCCGGACCAAACATCGGATGCAAGCCCAGTACAGGACCATCATGGGCCGCCAACATTGCCTGCAACGGGCCGCTTTTCACCGATGCCAGATCGACCAGAATACAGTCGGACGGCAGGTGCGGCAGTTGGGCTATGACCTGTTCAGTAACATGAATCGGCACGCTGACGATCACCATTCCGGCATCGGCGACAATCTCCCTGGCGCGCGGCCAGTCCTGCTGTTCCAGAATACGGACCTGATAGCCCGACAGCGTGAGCATTTTTTCGAACAGACGCCCCATCTGTCCGCCGCCGCCCACAATGACGACCGGACGCAGAGAAGGACAAAGCGTTTTGAACCCCTTATCATTTTCGCTGGAGTAAGATTCACGCATTACCCGGCGCAAGACATCTTCAATGAGATCGGGCGGAACACCGATCGCTTCTGCTTCCGCCCGTCGCGAAGCCAGCATAGAGGCCTCACGTTCCGGCACGTAAATAGGCAGGCCAAAACGGCTTTTCACCTCGCCGACTTCGGCAACCAGTTCCAGGCGCTTAGCCAGTAAATTCAGCAACGCTTTATCGACATCATCTATTTGATCGCGTAACGCGGTCAATTCAGCAACCATAACAACCTCTTATGCTACACGCACCGCCAGTTGGCCGCTCAAATCTTTATGAATCTCACGTAACAGGGCATCGGTCATCTCCCAGCTAATACAAGCATCGGTGACGGAAACGCCATACTTCATTTCGCTGCGCGGCTGTTCGGAAGACTGATTACCCTCATGAATATTACTTTCAATCATTAAGCCAATGATTGAACGATTGCCATCTTTAATCTGCGCAACTACAGATTCTGCCACGGCTGGCTGGCGGCGATAATCTTTATTGGAGTTACCATGACTGCAATCTACCATCAGCGAAGGACGTAGTCCCGCCTGTTCCATCTCTTTTTCACACTGAGCGACATCTGCCGGGCTATAATTTGGCGCTTTGCCACCACGCAGAATCACATGGCCATGCGGATTTCCCTGGGTTTGCAATAACGCTACCTGACCGGCCTGGTTAATGCCAACAAAACGATGGGGTTGCGCAGCGGCGCGCATGGCGTTAATTGCTGTCGCCAGACTGCCATCTGTGCCGTTTTTAAAGCCGACCGGCATAGAAAGACCAGACGCCATTTCGCGGTGGGTTTGCGATTCGGTTGTACGCGCGCCTATCGCCGACCAGCTAAACAGATCGCCCAGGTATTGCGGGCTGTTCGGATCCAACGCTTCGGTCGCCAATGGCAGCCCCATATTCACCAGTTCCACCAGTAGATGACGCGCTATTTTCAACCCGGCTTCCACATCAAATGAGCCATCCATATGAGGATCGTTAATCAGCCCTTTCCAGCCGACGGTAGTCCGCGGCTTTTCAAAATAGACGCGCATTACCAGATAGAGGCTATCGCTGACCTCTGCGGCAAGGGCTTTAAATCGACGGGCATATTCCAGAGCGGTTTCAGGATCGTGAATAGAACAAGGACCGCATACCACCAACAGACGCGGATCGCGCCCGGCAATAATGTCAGAAATGATTCCTCGGGACTGCGCTATCTGCGCTTCCTGCGCCAGGCTCAACGGAAAGGCCGCTTTAAGCTGCTCCGGCGTCATTAATACCTGTTCATCGGTGATACGTACGTTATTCAGCGCGTCTTTTTGCATGATGGCGATCCTGTCTTTTCTTGTTTGCGATAGTTGATCCTCCACGAGGATGTTTAAACCATACCACAAAAAGTAAAGATTTCAATCCATATTACGTAAAATAAACTTTACACTAAACGCAGGATCAGATTAAAACCCTTCATTTCGTATCAAAAAATTTACACTATAAGTAAATTATTTTATTCCCATCCTCGGAAAAGCGCTAAAATGAGCAATGCTCGCCATTTTTTGATTATTTTTTCTCCGCACGCATAATTTTACTTTCTGATATACGTTAATTAATACCGTTATCACAAAAATTTAATATTAGTGATATCACTTAAGACATTCATATTATCAATAAGAAATAATGACGATATGGCAAAATAATGTTATTTTGCTACAAATAATCATGGATGTATTTTAATGCTTTACGACTGAAGATGGTGGGGACTTGTTAATGCGTTTTTCTCACCTATTTATCTTTCTGTTATCGCTATTATTAGCAAGCTTGCCTCTGTATGCTCAACGCGTCACGGAAGAAGAGAAATCCGTACGCGCCATCGTCTCCGGTATCGTCAGTTATACACACTGGCCGACGTTATCCGGACCGCCAAGGCTATGCATATTTTCATCTTCGCGTTTTGTCAGGGTACTTAGCGAAGAGGCTGGCTGGGCTTTCCCTTATCAACCTCTTGTCATCCGTACAACACAAGAGGCCATGAGCGCCCACTGTGACGGTTTTTACTTTGGCAATGAATCGCCATCTTATCAGGTAGAATTAACGCGTCATTATCCAGTTAACGCCTTGTTATTAATTACCGAACAAAATACCGAATGTATTATTGGCAGCGCATTTTGTCTGATCATTAACAATGATGAAGTCAAATTTTCCGTGAATCTGGACTCCCTCTCGCATAGCGGCGTGAGAGTGAATCCAGAAGTATTAATGCTTGCACGGAATCAAAAGCATGAATAAGGAATTTTCTCTGTCCAGACCAACATTTAAACGCACACTACGGCGGATTAGTATAATCAGCGTGCTGCTCACAATGACATTGATCTGGCTATTAATTTGCGTTGCATCTGTCCTTACGCTCAAACAGTATGCGCAAAAAAATCTCGATTTGACCGCCGCCACGATGACCCATAGCCTTGAAGCGGCGCTGGTATTTTCCGATGACGCGGCCGCGGCGGAAACGCTCGCCACTCTGGGACGTCAGGGACAATTTTCAGCAGCGGAGGTCCGCGATAAAAATGGCCGTATCATCGCCTCATGGCGCTATGATGCGCGAGCCGCAGACGATAAGCTCATCGGTTTAATTAGCCATTGGCTTTTCCCATTACCGGTATCGCAACCAGTCTGGCACAACGGTAGGGCCATCGGCGAAGTACGGTTTGTTGCCCGCGATAGCCTTATTGGCCATTTTATCTGGCTATCGCTGGCAGTGCTGACAGGATGTATTCTGCTGGCATCCGGTATTGCCCTGCTGCTCACGCGTTATTTGCATAATGGCGTTGTGGATGCGCTACAAAATATTACTGAAGTCGTACACGACGTTCGCACTAACCGAAATTTTTCACGCCGGGTACCTGATGAGCGTATCGAGGAATTTCACCTTTTTGCGCAGGATTTCAATAGTCTTCTGGATGAGATGGAAGAGTGGCAGCTACGGCTCCAGGCTAAAAATGCACAACTACTGCGTACCGCGCTGCACGATCCGCTGACAGGGCTTGCCAATCGTGCGGCATTTCGCAGCTGTATTAACGCGCTGATGAAGGATAATTACGCCCGTAGCAGTTCGGCATTGTTATTTCTGGATGGCGATAACTTTAAATATATTAACGATACCTGGGGACATGCGGCAGGCGACCGCGTACTTATTGAGGTTGCCAAAAGATTAGCGGAGTTCGGTGGTAACCGTTATCAGACTTACCGACTCGGCGGCGATGAATTTGCGATGGTGCTTTACGGTGTACATTCGGAGTATGAAGTACAACGTATTTGCGCGGCGCTATCCCAGGCGTTTAATCGACCTTTTGAACTACATAACGGCCTGCGGATAACGATGACCCTGAGTATTGGCTTCGCGCTGACATGGGAACATGCCACTGCCGAAAAACTACAAGAACTGGCCGATCGAAATATGTATCAGGCTAAACACCGGCGTACGGAACGCTCGCTAAACTAAGGAGCGAGCCAGAGCATTTCTGACTCAACGTTGATATCACAGACCCAGCCTAATCATAAAATCTTCTATGAAGTGGAGTAACCTATAAAAAAAGGGGCCAGCATAATGCCAGCCCCTTGTTTTCTACAAGCTTTCGGATGTTGCGAAAGCGCGCTCTTAGTTAAGACGCTCTTTGATACGAGCCGCTTTACCAGTACGCTCACGCAGGTAGTACAGTTTAGCTTTACGAACAGCACCACGACGTTTAACAGCAATGCTGTCAACTACCGGAGAGTGAGTCTGGAAGACACGCTCAACGCCTTCGCCGTTGGAAATTTTACGAACAGTGAATGCAGAGTGCAGACCGCGGTTACGAATAGCGATAACCACGCCCTCGAATGCCTGCAGACGTTTCTTGGTACCTTCAACAACCCATACTTTCACTTCCACGGTATCGCCCGGACGGAAGGAAGGTACGTTCTGCTTCATCTGCTCTTGTTCAAGTTGCTTAATAATGTTGCTCATAATTTAATCTCTTATCCTGGGTAAACTGATATTCGGGGGCCTATGCCATCCCATCATGTTTATGCTGCTGTTGTGCGTGTTCTGTTTTGAACTCCGCCAGCAACCTTGCTTGCTCTTCAGTCAGAGCCAGGTTTTCCAGAAGTTCAGGTCTTCTAAGCCAGGTTCGGCCCAGCGACTGTTTCAAACGCCAGCGACGTATCTCGGCATGGTTTCCCGACAGCAATACCGACGGTACTTCCATCCCCTCTAACACTTCAGGGCGCGTATAGTGCGGACAATCCAGCAACCCATCAGCAAACGAATCTTCGATTGCTGATGCCTCATGCCCCAAAACCCCCGGAATAAACCGGGCAACGGAGTCAATCAGCGTCATTGCCGGCAGTTCGCCACCGCTGAGAACGTAATCGCCAATTGACCATTCCTCGTCAATTTCGGTCTGAATTACGCGCTCATCTACGCCTTCGTAGCGACCACACACCAGAATTAGCTTCTGATTCGTGGCCAGCTCGCTAACGCCCGCTTGATCAAGCTTGCGTCCCTGAGGCGACAGATAAATCACTTTAGCGTCTTCGCCAGCCGCGGCTTTTGCTGCGTGAATGGCGTCCCGCAAGGGTTGCACCATCATTAACATCCCCGGTCCGCCGCCGTAAGGACGGGAGTCCACGGTACGGTGCCGATCATGCGCGAAGTCGCGAGGACTCCAGCTTTGGACGTTCAGCAGGCCTTTTTTTACTGCCCGGCCAGTTACCCCGTAATCGGTAATTGCGCGGAACATTTCAGGAAACAGGCTAACTATGCCAATAAACACAAGCCAATCCCCATAACGCCATTTATTACCGTTTATCCGGTGGTTTAAAAACCAGGATCCCAGTCTACTTCGATAGTACGAGTAGCGAGATCGACTTTCTTGATAACCTGCCCATCGAGGAACGGTACAAGTCGTTCCTTGATACCAAATGCATCTTTCAGGTTCGCCTTAATGACGAGAACGTCATTCGACCCGGTTTCCATCATGTCGATGACTTTACCGAGATCGTAGCCTTCAGCGGTGACTACCTGGCAGCCCATCAGGTCTTTCCAGTAGTAGTCTCCCTCCTCAAGCGCAGGAAGTTGCGAGGAATCCACGACAATTTCGCAATTCGTCAGAAGATTCGCGGCATCTCGATCGTCAACGCCTTTCAGCTTGATGATCAGATCCTGATTGTGGTGCTTCCAGCTTTCCAGCTGTACCTGCTGCCACTGACCCGCCTTCTGGATAAACCAGGGCTGATAGTCAAAAATGCTTTCGGCGTCTTCAGTGGAGGAAAACACTCTGAGCCAACCACGAATACCGTATGAAGAACCCATTTTCCCCAGTACAACCGGTTCAGCGGGTACTTGTGCGGTGAGTTGCTTGCTCATCATGACCACCGTGACAGATTAGGCTGCTTTTTTTACTTCTTTGATCAGCGCCGCAACGCGATCGGAAATGGTTGCGCCCTGGCCAACCCAGTGAGCGATGCGATCCAGATCCAGGCGGGTGCCTTCTTCTTTTTCGCTAGCGATTGGGTTGAAGAAACCAACGCGCTCAATGAAGCGACCGTTGCGTGCATTACGGCTGTCGGTGACAACAACCTGGTAGAACGGACGCTTTTTAGCGCCGTGACGAGCTAAACGAATAGTTACCATAACATCCTCTTGTGTGAATAAAACAACCGGGCCCCATCGAGGAACGGAGCCCGGCGTCATATTAAAAGCCCGAAAATTTTACTGATTTCTGGGGAAAATGCAATCAGCATCTTGCTACTGAACACGAAACAAGGGATAGAAGGCGTATATCGGTGCAGCCAGTTTAGTTCCGGCGTGCGCGCAGAAAGCGGAGCGTACACGCAGTACGTGAGCATTTCGAGCACACCCCGGGACTAAAATGGCAAACAAGATAGCCTTATACCCTTGTTTTAGCGGCCACGCAGTACGTGAGGATGGCGAGCACACCCCGGTGCCGAAATAGCAAGTGAGCCAGGCCGGAAAAAAATTAGCGTCCAGGGAAGCCGGGCGGCATCATCCCCTTCATACCTCTCATCATCTTAGCCATCCCACCCTTCTTCATTTTCTTCATCATGCGCTGCATGTCGTCGAACTGTTTCAGAAGGCGGTTAACGTCCTGCACCTGCATCCCACAGCCCTGCGCGATACGACGCTTGCGGGAACCTTTGATGATTTCCGGCTTCGCGCGCTCTTTCAGCGTCATTGAGTTGATGATCGCCTCCATGCGCACTAACACCTTATCGTCCATCTGCGATTTGACGTTGTCCGGAATCTGGCCCATGCCCGGTAATTTGCCCATCAGACTGGCCATACCGCCCATGTTTTTCATCTGTTTGAGCTGTTCGAGGAAGTCGTTCAGGTCGAAACCGTCGCCTTTCTTCAGTTTGGTCGCCAGCTTTTCAGCCTGTGCGCGGTCAACTTTGCTTTCGATATCTTCGATAAGCGACAGCACGTCGCCCATGCCGAGAATACGCGAGGCGATACGATCCGGATGGAACGGCTCCAGCGCGTCGGTTTTCTCGCCCACGCCGAGGAATTTGATCGGCTTACCGGTGATATGACGAATAGATAACGCCGCGCCGCCGCGAGCGTCACCGTCAACTTTGGTCAGTACCACGCCGGTCAGCGGCAACGCTTCGTTAAACGCTTTAGCAGTATTCGCCGCATCCTGACCGGTCATCGCATCGACGACAAACAGGGTTTCTACCGGATTGATAGACGCATGAACCTGTTTGATTTCGTCCATCATCGCTTCGTCAACGTGCAGACGACCAGCGGTATCCACCAGCAGCACGTCGTAGAATTTCAGCTTCGCTTCTTTCAGCGCGGCGTTGACGATATCAACGGGTTTCTGGCCGACATCAGACGGGAAGAAATCCACGCCAACCTGCTCAGCCAGCGTTTCGAGCTGTTTGATCGCCGCCGGGCGATAGACGTCGGCAGAGACGACCAGCACTTTCTTCTTGTGCTTCTCGCGCAAGAATTTACCCAACTTACCGACGCTGGTGGTTTTACCCGCCCCCTGCAGACCCGCCATCAATACTACGGCTGGCGGCTGTGCGGCCAGATTCAGCGTCTGATTCTCTTCGCCCATCGCCGCAACCAGTTCGCTACGGACAATCTTGACGAACTCCTGCCCTGGGGTCAGGCTCTTGTTAACTTCATGACCAACCGCTTTCTCTTTTACGCGATTGATAAACTCACGCACTACCGGCAGCGCAACGTCAGCCTCCAGCAGCGCCATACGCACTTCGCGCAGCGTCTCTTTAACGTTGTCTTCAGTAAGGCGCCCACGGCCACTGATATTGCGCAGCGTGCGCGACAAACGATCGGTTAAATTATCAAACATTGTCTCTCGCCTGGGGTGGAAACGGTTGGTCGCCGCAGCGACACAGTTACAGAATTTCGCCACAGTATACCATGAAGCCGCCTTTGTTGTTATGCAACGGTTGGAGCTGCGGTCACGTAACGCTATACTGCTTTTCTTTCTCACTGGTCAACTGTCGACACAACTATGCCCGTTTTTGCTTTACTTGCCCTTGTCGCCTACTCCTTCAGCCTCGCGCTGATCGTTCCCGGACTGTTGCAAAAAAACAGCGGCTGGCGGCGTATGGCTATTCTTTCTGCGGTCATCGCGCTGGTGTGCCACGCTGTCGCGCTGGAATCGCGTATTCTGCCCGGCGGCGACAGTGGACAAAACCTGAGCCTGCTGAATGTCGGTTCGCTGGTCAGTCTGATGATCTGCACGGTGATGACCGTTGTCGCGTCGCGTAACCGCGGCTGGCTACTTCTGCCCATCGTCTATGCCTTTGCGCTGATTAACCTGGCCTTCGCTACGTTCATGCCTAATGAATATATTACGCATCTGGAAGCGACCCCAGGCATGATGGTGCACATCGGACTGTCGCTTTTCTCTTACGCAACGCTGATAATCGCCGCTCTGTATGCGCTACAACTGGCGTGGATCGACTATCAGTTGAAGAACAAAAAGCTGGCGTTTAGTAATGAAATGCCGCCATTGATGAGCATTGAGCGCAAAATGTTTCATATTACGCAGATTGGCGTCGTACTGCTGACCCTTACCCTGTGTACCGGCCTGTTTTACATGCATAACCTGTTCAGTATGGAAAATATCGATAAAGCTGTGCTCTCTATCGTGGCATGGTTTGTCTATATTGTTCTGCTGTGGGGGCATTACCATGAGGGCTGGCGGGGTCGTCGGGTCGTGTGGTTTAACGTCGCAGGCGCGGGTATTCTGACGCTGGCCTATTTTGGTAGCCGCATATTACAGCAATTTGTAAGCTAAGCTTTTAAAGGAGTTTCCCCTGGAACACATCTCCACCACCACGCTGATTATCATATTAATCATCATGGTGGTCATCTCGGCCTATTTTTCCGGTTCCGAAACTGGAATGATGACGCTAAACCGTTACCGTTTACGCCATATGGCAAAGCAAGGTAATCGTTCGGCAAAACGGGTAGAAAAATTACTGCGTAAACCCGACCGACTGATAAGTCTGGTGCTGATCGGCAATAACCTGGTCAACATTCTTGCCTCGGCGCTCGGCACAATTGTGGGTATGCGGCTTTACGGCGACGCCGGCGTGGCTATCGCCACCGGCGTACTGACATTCGTCGTACTGATATTCGCCGAAGTCCTGCCCAAAACTATCGCCGCGCTCTATCCGGAAAAAGTGGCCTATCCCAGCAGCTTCCTGCTTGCGCCGTTACAGATACTGATGATGCCGCTGGTGTGGTTACTTAACACCATCACCCGCCTGCTGATGCGCCTGATGGGAATTAAAACGGATATCGTGGTCAGCGGGTCGTTAAGTAAAGAGGAATTACGCACTATCGTGCATGAATCCCGTTCGCAAATTTCTCGCCGCAATCAGGATATGCTGCTGTCGGTTCTCGATCTGGAAAAGGTCAGCGTGGATGACATCATGGTGCCGCGTAATGAAATTATCGGGATCGATATCAATGACGACTGGAAGTCTATCGAGCGGCAGCTTACCCACTCGCCGCACGGACGTATTGTGCTCTATCGCGATTCGCTGGATGACGCCATCAGTATGCTGCGCGTACGTGAAGCCTGGCGGTTAATGGCCGAGAAAAAAGAGTTCACTAAAGAGATGATGCTGCGCGCCGCCGATGAAATCTATTACGTCCCGGAAGGTACGCCGCTCAGTACGCAACTGATTAAATTTCAGCGCAATAAAAAGAAAGTCGGACTGGTCGTCAACGAATATGGCGATATCCAGGGGCTGGTTACCGTTGAAGATATTCTCGAAGAGATCGTCGGCGACTTCACCACGTCAATGTCGCCGACACTGGCGGAAGAGGTCACGCCGCAGAACGACGGCTCGGTTATTATTGACGGTACCGCCAACGTCCGGGAAATCAATAAAGCGTTTAACTGGCACCTGCCGGAAGACGACGCGCGTACCGTCAATGGCGTGATTCTGGAGGCGCTGGAGGAAATTCCGGTCGCTGGCACTCGCGTGCGCATTGAACAGTACGATATCGATATTCTCGACGTACAGGAAAATATGATTAAGCAGGTGAAGGTTGTACCGGTAAAACCGTTGCGGGAAAGCGTGGCGGAATAAACAGATAGCGATAGTAGGCCGGGTAAGGCGTTAACCGCTACCCGGCGCTACGAGAAGCAATTAGCCTTTGGCTTTCGCAACAGTTACCATCGCCGCGCGAATGGTACGGCCGTTCAGCGTATAGCCTTTCTGCATAATACCCAGCACATTGCCTGCCGGAATCTCTTCCGACTCCACCATCGCAATCGCCTGATGCACGTTCGGGTCCAGCGGCACGTTGGTTTCAGCAATCACTTCCACGCCGAACTTACGCACCACATCCAGCATAGACTTCAGCGTCAGCTCAATCCCTTCGACCATTGCCGCCATATCCGGATTGGCTTTGTCGGCGACTTCGAGCGCGCGATCCAGGCTATCGATTACCGGCAGCAATTCGTTGACGAACTTCTCCAGAGCGAATTTATGCGCTTTTTCGATATCCTGTTCGGTACGACGGCGCAGGTTTTCCATTTCCGCTTTGATACGCAACACGGTGTCGCGTTCGCGAGTCTGGGCTTCGGCAAGCTGAACTTCCAGATTCGCAATTTTTTCATCGCGCGGATCCACCTGCTCAGCAGAATCGTTTGGTTCAACTGCCTCAACCTCTTCGTGCTGATCCATGATAATTTCTTCCGGGGCTTGCCCCTCAGGCGTTTTCTGTTCTTTACTACTCATGAATTTCTCCGCGTTTTTTTTCGCATTCATCTCGCTAACTTCGCTTATTATGGGGATCAGATTCAGGGTTTCAAGGGAAGCACTCACATTGTCATCAATCTTCGCTACAAGGACCTCAGAAAAATGAATAATCATTTCAAGTGTATCGGCATTGTGGGGCATCCGCGTCATCCCACCGCACTCACGACACATGAAATGCTCTACCGCTGGCTATGCGCTCAGGGTTATGAGGTCATTGTGGAGCAACAAATCGCCCACGAATTACAGTTGAAAAATGTGCCAACCGGCACGCTGGCGGAAATTGGTCAACAGGCGGATCTGGCGGTAGTCGTGGGCGGCGACGGCAATATGCTTGGCGCAGCGCGTACGCTGGCGCGTTATGACATCAATGTGATTGGCATTAACCGCGGTAATCTTGGTTTTCTGACCGATCTCGATCCGGACAACGCCCTGCAACAGTTATCCGATGTGCTGGAAGGACGCTATATCTCCGAGAAACGTTTTCTGCTGGAAGCGCAGGTCTGTCAACAGGATTGCCAAAAGCGTATCAGCACCGCCATTAATGAAGTAGTACTGCATCCAGGAAAAGTGGCGCATATGATCGAGTTCGAGGTTTATATTGATGAAACCTTCGCTTTTTCGCAGCGATCTGATGGTCTGATCATCTCTACGCCGACCGGCTCCACCGCCTATTCGCTCTCCGCAGGCGGCCCTATTCTGACCCCTTCACTGGATGCGATCACCCTGGTGCCGATGTTCCCGCATACCTTGTCGGCGCGCCCGTTAGTCATTAACAGCAGTAGCACGATTCGTCTGCGTTTTTCGCATCGCCGTAGCGATCTGGAAATTAGCTGCGACAGCCAGATAGCGCTGCCTATTCAGGAAGGAGAAGATGTGCTGATTCGCCGCTGCGACTACCATCTCAACCTGATACATCCCAAAGATTATAGCTATTTCAATACATTAAGCACAAAGCTCGGCTGGTCAAAAAAATTATTCTAATTTTACGTCAGCCTCTTTACTGTATAAAAAACCAGTTTATACTGTATTTAATTACAGTTATGGTTTTTCATACAGGAAAACAGCTATGTTGGCGCAACTGACCATCAGCAATTTTGCTATCGTTCGTGAGCTTGAGATCGATTTTCAGAGCGGAATGACCGTCATCACCGGTGAAACCGGCGCGGGCAAATCTATTGCGATTGACGCCCTGGGCCTGTGTCTGGGCGGTCGCGCTGAGGCCGATATGGTCCGTACCGGAGCGACCCGCGCCGATTTGTGCGCCCGCTTTTCTCTGAAAGACACGCCTGCGGCATTGCGCTGGCTGGAAGAAAACCAGCTTGAAGAAGGGCGCGAATGCCTGCTTCGCCGCGTCATCAGCAGCGATGGTCGCTCACGGGGATTTATTAACGGCACCGCTGTGCCCCTGTCTCAATTGCGTGAGCTCGGTCAGTTGCTGATTCAAATTCATGGTCAACATGCGCACCAGCAGCTTACCAAACCCGAACAGCAAAAATCGCTGCTGGATAGCTATGCTAACGAATCCGCTTTAGCGCAGCAGATGGCCGCCCACTACCAATTATGGCATCAAAGCTGCCGCGATCTCGCCCATCACCAGCAACAAAGCCAGGAACGCGCCGCACGCGCGGAACTGCTGCAATATCAGTTAAAAGAGTTGAACGACTTTACCCCGCAGGCTGGCGAATTCGAGCAAATTGACGAAGAGTACAAACGGCTGGCTAACAGTGGGCAGTTGCTTACGACCAGCCAGAACGCTCTGGCGCTACTCGCGGACGGCGAAGACGTTAACCTGCAAAGCCAGTTATATAGCGCAAAACAACTGGTCAGCGAGCTGGTGGGTATGGACAGCAAGCTTTCCGGCATCCTGGATATGCTGGAAGAGGCCACTATCCAACTCACCGAAGCCAGCGATGAATTGCGCCACTATTGCGAGCGTCTGGATTTAGACCCTAATCGCCTGTTTGAGCTTGAACAGCGCATCGCTAAACAAATTTCGCTGGCGCGAAAACATCACGTCAGCCCGGAAGCGCTGCCGCAGCTTTATCAGTCACTGCTCGAAGAACAGCAGCAGCTCGACGATCAGGCCGATTCGCTGGAAACTCTGACGCTGGCGGTCAATAAGCATCACCAACAGGCGCTGGAAACGGCGCAAGCGCTGCATCAACAACGCCTGCTTTACGCCCAGGAACTGGGGCAGTTGATCACTGAAAGTATGCATTTACTTTCGATGCCGCACGGTCTGTTTACTATCGATGTGAAGTTTGATGAGCATCATCTGAGCAACGACGGCGCCGATCGCGTGGAGTTTAAAGTGACTACAAACCCAGGTCAGCCGCTACAACCTATTGCTAAAGTAGCATCTGGCGGTGAACTGTCGCGCATTGCGCTGGCTATTCAGGTGATTACCGCGCGCAAAATGGAAACGCCGGCGCTGATTTTTGACGAAGTCGATGTTGGCATCAGCGGCCCAACCGCCGCCGTGGTCGGTAAGCTCCTGCGTCAGCTTGGCGAATCCACCCAGGTGATGTGCGTCACTCACCTGCCACAGGTCGCCGGGTGCGGTCACCAGCACTTCTTTGTGAGTAAAGAAACGGACGGGGCAATGACCGAAACACATATGCAGCCTTTAGATAAACGTGCGCGTTTACAGGAACTGGCCCGCCTGTTGGGAGGAAGTGAAGTTACGCGTAATACGCTGGCAAACGCAAAAGAACTGCTGGCAGCGTAAACTTTTTTATCTCCCGAAGGTCTGAGTTCACAACAAAAACGCCGTAAGACCCGACAGCAAAAGGTTTTAAAGTGATGAAAGGTCTATTATCATCGGCATATTACATATGAGCCACGTACTGCTCAGGCCCGAAAAGGAACCCAATCACTATGCGCTGTAAAACGCTGACTGCTGCCGCAGCAGTACTCCTGATGTTGACCGCAGGCTGTTCCACTCTGGAGCGAGTGGTTTACCGACCTGACATCAATCAGGGGAACTATCTTACACCTACGGATGTTGCCAAAGTGCGTGTTGGTATGACGCAACAACAGGTGGCGTATGCTTTAGGCACGCCGATGATGTCCGATCCTTTTGGTACGAACACCTGGTTTTATGTTTTCCGCCAGCAGCCAGGACATGAGAACGTGACGCAGCAGACTCTGACGCTCACCTTTAACAGCAGCGGCGTGTTAACGAATATTGATAACAAACCGGCGTTGACGAAGTAATCTTGTGATATCGCCTGATGACGTTACGTTCATCAGGCCTGCAAAACTCTTCCCCGCCATTCGGTACGAGTTTGCCTGATGGCGCTACCCTTATCTGGCTTACAGACACACCTGCGCTTCAGGCCAGGTACGGCTTTCACACCGTTATCCGACAAAAGAGGCTAATTATCTGCCAGCCGATTTTTCGGCGCGCTGGCGGCGTAATGCCTTTGGATCTGCGATTAAGGGACGGTAAATTTCAACCCGATCGCCATCCTGCACCGTATCGGTGAGTTTTACCGGGCGACTGTAGATACCCACTTTATTTTTCGCCAGATCGATATCCGTGCGCAATTCCAGCAAGCCGGAAGCGCGAATCGCCTCTTCGACCGTCGCACCCTCTTCCAGCATTACGCGCTGCAAATACTGCTTTTCCGGCAGCGCATAAGCCACTTCAACTATAAGTTTATCCGGCACGGTAAACCTCTTTGGCACGGACCGTAAAAGCCTGCACCATGTTGGACGCTAACTCTTTGAATACACGACCAAACGCCAGCTCAATGAGTTTATTAGTAAACTCAAAATCAAGCTGAAACTCAATACGGCACGCCTCGGGGCTGAGCGGGGTAAATTTCCAGCCGCCGATCAACTTCTTAAAGGGACCATCAACCAGATGCATCAGAATGCTCTGGTTACGCGTTAGCTGATTACGCGTCGTAAACGTTTTGCTGATACCCGCCTTCGATACGTCAACAGCCGCCGTCATCTGTGCTGGCGATGATTCCAGGACACGACTGCCAACACACCCAGGCAAAAACTGGGGATACGATTGAACGTCATTCACTAACTGATACATCTGTTCCGCACTGTAGGGGACTAAAGCAGTCCGACTAATCTGAGGCATAGCAATTCCCATCAACATAAATCGTGTAAATAATACCACTTATCAGCGAGTAAAAAAAATGCTGTCCCCAACCGTCATGCCTTAATTGTGCGTGCATAGCCCAACTCATGCTAAGATAGATTTTTGCACCTCGTCAGGACGCAATGGGGTGTTTTCGATATCAGATTACCTATGAATTCACGACACTTATGACGAAGAAAAAAGCACATAAACCGGGCTCAGCCACCATCGCGCTGAATAAGCGCGCCCGGCACGAATACTTTATCGAAGAAGAGTTCGAGGCTGGTCTCGCCCTGCAAGGCTGGGAAGTAAAATCTCTGCGCGCAGGAAAAGCGAATATCGGCGACAGCTACGTTATCCTCAAAGATGGCGAGGCCTGGCTGTTTGGCGCAAACTTTACGCCGATGGCGGTGGCCTCTACACATGTCGTATGCGACCCAACCCGAACCCGCAAACTGTTGTTAAATCAGCGTGAGCTGGATTCGCTGTATGGCCGTATTAATCGTGAAGGTTATACTGTCGTCGCGCTTTCTCTGTACTGGAAAAATGCCTGGTGCAAAGTGAAGATCGGCGTGGCGAAAGGTAAAAAACAGCATGATAAACGTTCCGACCTTAAAGAACGTGAGTGGCAACTGGATAAAGCACGCATTATGAAAAATGCAGGCCGATAATAGACATTTTTTGTGACCAGCCTCTCAGTATGAAGCTGGTCAATATTCATATCTAATTAATGTGCCGAAAATATATTCTCTGCGTCTGGTACTTATCAAGAACAATAAATACCACATTTCATTAAGAATATATTCTTTGTTTTTAAAAAAGGTTTGTAGCCTAATAACGCAACATTTCAAATGATTTTTTTAAAATTTATTATCGTTGAATACCTTCACAAAAGGTATTGCTTTTATGTTAAAAAACAAAAACAAGAAAAAATAAAAAGTAATTATAAAACATAAACATAAATAAAAAATTATCTTTAGTTGTTAGCCTACCCTCCCCGCCTTAACACAAACTTCGTTATATTTCAGACGCACTAACATTTCTATCAATAGATCTTAATTTGCAGAAAAGTTTTTTTCTGACTATATCATCTAATACGAAAGCACTAGTCAGGCACAAAAAACAAAGGGTTATTCGGCGAGAAAACTACACCTTCACCTACGCTCATAAAAAAGAATATGGCTACGGAAATTCATCTCTCACGGTGAACGGGAAGGCTCGTCTACGCATTTTGCCCTGAACGTCGTGCCCGTTAATTAATACACAGAGCAAATCCATCAGGAGCTAATTTATGCGTCTACTCGCCGTGGTTTCGAAATTGACTGGCGTCTCCATGACTGTGGAATCCTCAGCGGTCACTCTTAACGCGCCTTCAATTGTTAAATTATCAGTGGCCCGGGATGAAATTAGTCAACTTACGCGCATTAATCAGGATCTGGTGGTGACGCTCCATTCCGGCGAAACGATCACGATTAAAAACTTTTACGTTACCAACGATCTGGGCGCAAGCCAGTTGGTACTGGCGGAAAACGATGGCACGTTATGGTGGGTGGAAAATCCGCAAGCGGGGCTACATTTTGAACAAATCGCTGATATTAATGAGCTGCTGGTCACTTCTGGCGCTTCCCATGAAGCAGGAGGCGCCGTTTGGCCGTGGGTACTGGCTGGCGCGGTGGCGGCTGGCGGCATTGCCGCTATCGCGTCTTCCGGCGGCGGCGATTCTCATCATCATTCGGATGGCGATAATCCGCCTCCCGATAACACCAATCCTGACGGTAATCCCCCTGATAACAGCAATCCCGGCGGCAGTAACCCCAACGGCAATAATCCAGGTAGCAGTAATCCTGTAGATACTACGCCGCCTCTCGCTCCCAGCGAATTATTGATTTCAGCGGACGGAAAAACGGTGAGCGGCGAGGCCGAAGCGGGCAGTACCATTACGATCAAAGATCCTTCAGGCAACGTCGTTGGCGAGGGCAAAGCGGATAGCGACGGTAAATTTAGTATTGATCTGACCGCGCCACAGCTTAGCGGCGAACAACTTACCGTGACCGCTACTGACGATGCCGGCAATACAGGCCCATCCGCAACCATCGATGCGCCCAACATTCCTCTCCCCGATACACCTGTTATCACCGCCGCTATCGACGATGCCGCTCCACTCACCGGCACGCTGAGCAATAACCAGTTTACGAACGATAATACCCCCACTCTGGAGGGAACCGGCAGCGCAGGCGCAGTCATCCATATTTACGCCAATGGTCAGGAAATAGGCTCAACAACGGTTGATACCAGCGGAAGCTGGCGTTTTGCCATTCCCGGCGCGCTAGCAGACGGAGAAAATCGTTTCACCGCCATTACAACTAATGTTAAAGGCGAAAGTAGCGAATCAGCCAGCTTTACGCTGACTATCGACACACTCAGCCCCGATGCCCCACTCGTTGAACTGATTGCCGATAACACCGGTTTGCTCACCGGGCCGCTACAGAATAATGACCGAACTGACGAGGCAAAACCGCTATTTTCCGGGCAGGGAGAGGCAGGCAATACCATCACGATAAAAGAAGGATCAACCGTTATCGGCAGCGCTATCGTAGACGAAAATGGACGCTGGACCTTTACGCCGACTACGCCGTTAAGCGATGGCGAACATACCTTTACCGTCGAACAGATCGACAAAGCCGGAAACGTGAGCAACGTGACCACAACGCCTACTATCATTGTGGACACTACGCCGCCTGACGCCGCTACCATTGATAATGTCGCGAAAGACGGCACAACCGTTAGCGGTACCGCTGAAGCTGGCAGTACCGTGTCGATCTATGACCCGGCGGGAAATTACCTGGGCTCCACGATTACCGGAGAAAATAACCAATTCAGCATCACGCTGAATCCGGCCCAGACCCACGGCGAGCGCCTGGAAGCGCGTATTCAGGACGCCGTCGGTAACATCGGCCCCGCCACAGAATTTACCGCTTCTGATTCACAGTATCCTGCCCAACCGATTATCCTTACCGTGACGGATGACGCTGGCACCGTTACCGGGCTGTTGAAAAATGGCGATGCCACGGATGATAACCGTCCAACCCTCAGCGGTACTGCCGAACCAGGCAGTACGATATCGATTAACGATAACGGCTTTCCTGTACCGACCCTTCCGCCCATTGTCGCTGATGCTGACGGCAAATGGAGCTTTACCCCCTCGCTTGCGCTTCCCGATGGCGACCATGTCTTCACCGCTACCGCGACAAACGATCGCGGCACCAGCGGGCAGTCCGTCTCCTTTACCATTGATATCGACACGCAGCCGCCAGTGCTGGAAAACCTGGCGGTTAGCGACGTCGGCGACAGACTCACCGGCACCACGGAAGCTGGCAGCACGGTGGTTATCAAAGACAGCCAGGGAAATACGCTCGGTAGAGGAACGGCAGGCGACGACGGCACCTTCTCAATAGGTATTAGCCCGGCGAAAATTAACGGTGAAACATTAAGCATTAGCGTTACCGATAAAGCCGCGAATAGCGGTCCGGTAGAAACTCTGAGCGCACCGGATAAAACTGCGCCTGCAGCACCGGACGGCCTTATTGTGGCGACCGACGGTCTGTCCGTAAGCGGTCAGGCGGAAGCCGGGGCAACGGTCACTATCCGCGACAGTAGCAATACCATACTTGGCAGCGCCGTCGCTAACGGCAGTGGACAATTTATCGTTCCGCTGAATACGGCGCAAACTAACGGCCAGGCGCTTATCGCTACCGCCACCGATATAGCGAACAACGAAAGCGCCGCCGCGACGGTCATCGCGCCGGACAGTACCGCGCCGGAAATGCCGAAAAACGTGGTAATTAGTGAGGATGGCGCCAGTATCAGCGGCACCGCCGAACCGGGTAGCTCCATTACGATCACCACGCCGGACGGCACGCCGCTCGGTAGCGGAAAAGTAGATAGCGAAGGTCATTTTACCCTTCCCCTCGTCCCCGCACAGACGAACGGCGAACAGGTTACCGTCACCGCCACCGACAACGCCAACAACGTCAGCCCGCCAACCACAGCGCAAGCGCCCGATATCACCGCCCCGGATAAGCCCATTATCACTCAGGTGCTGGACGATGTTGAAAGTATTACCGGGCCACTGGTTAACGGACAAACCACCAACGACAACCGCCCCACCCTTAGCGGTACGGCGGAGGCTGGCGCGCGCGTCGAAGTCTTTGATAACGGCGTTTCGCTGGGACTCGCCACGCTACAGCCCAACGGCGGCTGGACGTTTACGCCGTCGCAAAATTTAGGCGAAGGCGCGCATCGACTAACCGTAATCGCAACCGACGCTAAAGGCAATGCAAGTCCAGCCGCTTCATTCGACCTGGTGGTCGATACGCAATCGCCGCAGCAGCCGGTAATCACCTTCATTACAGATGATGCGCCGGGTATTCTCGGTAGCGTCGCGCATCTGGGGCTCACTAACGACAGCACGCCAACGATTAACGGTACAGGTGAACCGGGCTCCACAGTACACCTGTATCAGAACGGTACCCGGATGGCCGATATTATCGTCGGTAATTCCGGCGTCTGGAGCTACGCCTACACCACGGCCTCGCCACTGGCGGACAACACCTACACCTTTACCGTGACGGCCAGCGACAGTAACGGCAACACCACGCCTTTTTCCGCCGATTTTACGATTACCATTGATACTCAGGCCCCTGCCGCACCCGGCGTTATCGGCGTGGCTGACGGCGACGGAAATACGATTGATACCAATCAGATTACCCAGGAATCCCGGCCCCGGTTGAGCGGTAGCGGCACCGCAGGCGACACAATCATCCTTTACGATAACGGCAATGCTATAGGTCAGGCGTTGGTCGGCGCGGACGGTCGCTGGCAGTTTACACCGCCTGCCGCACTGGGCGACGGCACCCACCTTCTGACTGCTCGCGCCAACGATCCGGCGGGGAACGAAAGCCCCGAATCCATCAGCTTTACCCTACGCGTAGATACCCAGGCACCGGATGCGCCGCAGATCGTGTCAGCCGCTATCGCAGGCGGAGAAGGCGAGGTGTTGCTGGCAAACGGCAGTATTACCAATCAGCGTATGCCGACCCTCAGCGGCACCGGCGAACCCGGCGCCATCATCACCCTGTACAACAACGGGGCTGTACTGGATACCGTCCAGGTCAATCCACAGGGTAGCTGGACCTATCCGCTAACCAGTAATCTTAGCGAAGGGTTAAACGTACTGACGGCCACTGCCACGGATGCCGCGGGCAATAGTAGCCCGACCTCCGGTGTCTTCTCCGTCACGCTTGATACCCTGCCTCCAGCGCAGCCTGACGCGCCGCTGATCAGTGATAACGTCGCGCCGGTTATCGGCAACATCGGCAATAATGGTGCAACGAACGACACCACGCCGACCTTCAGCGGCACGGGAGAGATCGGCAGCACGATTATTCTCTACAATAATGGCAGTGAAATTGGCCGCACAACGGTAAGCGATAACGGAAGCTGGAACTTTACGCCTGCGGCACTGACGCCAGGAACCTATATCATTACCGTCACGGAAACCGATGTAGCGGGCAATATCAGTCCACCTTCCGCCTCAGTCACTTTTGCGGTAGACACGACTGCGCCCGCAAATCCGGTTATCACTTTTGCCGAAGATAACGTCGGCGATGTACAGGATAATATTGTCAGCGGCGCAACCACTGACGACAATACGCCAGTCATTCACGGCACTGGCGACATCGGCAGCGTAATTACGCTCTATAACGGCAGCAGCGTTTTAGGCGTCGTCACCGTCGATGAGACCGGCACCTGGACGCTGCCGGTGACCAGCGCGTTGCCGGATGGCGTCTACACCCTGACCGCCATTGCCGCCGATGCCGCCGGAAACAGCAGCGGCGTATCGAACAGCTTTACCTTCACCATCGATACCGTACCGTTGCAGCCGCCCGTCGTTAACGAAATCCTCGACGATGTTGCGCCAGTGACCGGGCCATTAACCGATGGCGCCTTTACTAACGATCGGACGCTGACTATCAACGGCAGCGGCGAAAACGGCAGCATCGTCACGATTTACGACAATGGCGCAGAAATCGGTACGGCGCTTGTTATCGACGGAAACTGGACATTCAATACGCCAGTATTGTCAGAAGCCAGTCATGCGCTAACCTTCAGCGCGACTGACGGCGCTGGAAATACCACGGCGCAAACCCAGCCGATCACCATTACCGTGGACGTCACCGCCCCGCCCGCGCCAACAGTCCAGACGGTGGCTGACGATGGTACGCGCGTCGCCGGACTTGCCGATCCTTACGCGACCGTTGAAATTCGTAATGCCGATGGCACCCTGGTCGGCAGCGCTGTCGCTAATAGCACTGGTGAATTCGCCGTCACGCTCAGTCCGGCGCAAACCGATGGCGGTACGCTAACGGCGATCGCTATCGATCGCGCGGGGAATAACGGCCCGGCTGCGGATTTCCTCGCCTCCGACAGCGGTCTGCCCACCGTCCCGACCATCACTGCGATTGAAGATAATGTCGGGAGCGTACAGGGGAATATTGCGGCGGGCGGCGCCACGGACGACACCACGCCGACGCTGCGCGGAACCACCGATATCGGCTCTACCGTTGAAGTCTTCATTGATGGCGATTCGGCAGGCTTTGCCACCGTTGACGCCAGCGGGAACTGGATCTTTGAGATCGCTACGCCATTAAGCGAAAGCGCACATAACTTCACCGTCCAGGCAACCAATGCGCAGGGCCAGGGCGGCCTGTCCGCACCGGTCGGGATCACTATCGATCTTAGCGCGCCGGCGCAACCGGTTATTACCAGCGCAACGGATGATGTCCCCGGCGTGATCGGTACGCTGGTTAACGGCGCGCTCACCAATGATTCACGCCCGACGCTCAACGGGACGGGAGAAGCTGGCGCCACGATCCGCATTCTGGATAACGGCGTAGAAATCGGTTCCGCCACGGTAGATCAAAGCGGTAACTGGCGCTTCACCCCGAACGCGCCGCTGGAGAGCAACACCCATCTATTCACCGCCGTGGCGACCGATCCCGCCGGCAATAGCGGCCAGCCTTCTGATGGCTTTACGCTGAACATTGATGCGCAGGCGCCAGATGTACCGGTTATCACCTCCGTGATTGACGATAACAATCAACCAACCGTCCCGGTGTTACCGGGGCAATCAACCGACGATCGGCAGCCAATACTGAACGGAACTGGCGAACCTGGCGCGACAATCACCATTTTTGACAACGGTACGCCGCTTGGCACAGCTCTGGTAGGCGAAAACGGTAGCTGGACCTTCCCGGTGTCCGGCAATTTGTCAGAGGGAAGCCATAATCTGACGGTTAGCGCTACCGATCCGGCGGGCAATACCAGCGCTGTCTCCGCGCCGTGGACGATCGTGGTCGATATTACGCCTCCCGCGAGCCCGATTCTCACCTCCGTCGTGGATGACCAGCCCGGCATTACCGGCAACCTGGTCAGCGGGCAGCTAACGAACGATGCGACGCCCACCCTGAACGGGCGCGGAGAGGCTGGCGCGACGATTAATGTCTATCTTGACGGTAATCCAACGTCCATCGGTACAACGACGGTGAATAGCGACGGCACGTGGAGTTTCACACCGCAGACGCCGCTTGCAAACGGCAACCACACGCTCACCCTTAGCGCCACCGATCCGGCGGGTAATAGCAGCGCGGTGTCCAGCGGATTTGTGCTGACGATTGACGCTACACCGCCCGCCGCGCCGGTTATCGCCAGCGTGGCAGACAATACGGCACCGGTAACGGGCATCGTCCCCAATGGCGGCTCGACGAACGAAACCCGACCGACGCTCTCGGGTACCGGTGAGGCGGGTGCAACCCTCTCGATTTATAATGGCAGCGCGCTGGTCGGCACGGCGCAAGTTCAGTCCAACGGTAGCTGGAGCTTTACACCGTCTACCTCCCTGGGTGCGGGTGTCTGGAACCTGACGGCGACAGCAACCGATGCGGCCGGCAATACCAGCGCCGCGTCCGAAACACGCTCGTTCACTATTGATACCACGGCTCCCGCCGCGCCTGTTATTGACACGGTTTACGACGGTACGGGACCCATTACCGGCAATCTGAGTTCAGGGCAGATCACCGACGAGGCGCGCCCTGTCATTAGCGGCACCCGTGAAGCCAACACAACTATTCGTCTCTACGATAACGGCACGCTGCTGGCTGAAATTCCCGCCGACAATAGCAGTAGTTGGCGCTACACGCCCAACGCCTCTCTGGCGACGGGAAACCATGTAATTACCGTCATTGCTGTTGATGCCGCAGGCAACGCCAGCCCCGTTTCGGACAGCGTTAATTTCGTCGTCGATACCACGCCGCCGCTGGCGCCGGTAATCACGTCAGTCAGTGACGATCAGGCGCCAGGCCTCGGCACAATCGCGAACGGCCAAAGTACCAACGATCCTACGCCAATCTTCAGCGGCACCGCAGAAGCCGGCGCCACGATCACGCTCTATGAAAATGGTACGGTCATTGGCACGACAACGGCTCAGCCTGGCGGCGCATGGAGCGTCTCCACCTCAACGCTGGCAAGCGGAACGCACGTCATCACCGCCGTCGCCACCGATGCCGCCGGAAACAACAGCCCGAACAGTACAGCCTTCACCCTGACGGTCGATACCACCGCGCCGCAGACGCCGATCCTGACGTCCGTGGTGGATGACGTAGCGGGTGGGGTAACAGGAAATCTCGCTAATGGTCAGATAACCAATGATAACCGCCCTACTCTGAACGGTACTGCCGAAGCGGGCAGCGTGGTCAGTATTTATGACGGCGGCACTCTGCTTGGCGTTACCTCGGCTAACGCGGACGGCGCGTGGAGCTTCACGCCGACTACAGGGTTAAGCGACGGCACGCGTACGTTAACAGTGACCGCCACCGACCCGGCAGGCAATATTAGCCCGGCAACCAGCGATTTTACTATAGTGGTCGATACCCTTGCGCCAACGGTTCCGCTTATAACCAGCATCGTTGATGATGTACCGAACAATACCGGCGCCATTGGCAATGGACAATCGACCAATGACACACAGCCGACGCTCAACGGTACCGCGGAAGCCAACAGCGCGGTAAGTATCTTCGATAATGGCGCGCTGGTCGCGACCGTGAACGCCAATGCCAGCGGCAACTGGAGCTGGACGCCAACCGCCGCGCTCGGCCAGGGAAGTCACGCCTATCGCGTTAGCGCCGCCGATGCGGCTGGCAACGTTAGCGCCGCTTCGCCATCGACAACGATTATCGTGGATACCATTGCGCCCGGCGCGCCCGGCAACCTGGTCATCAATGCTATCGGTAATCGCGTGACGGGCACCGCGGAAGCGGGTAGTACGGTGACAATTACCTCTGATACTGGTGTGGTACTGGGAACCGCCATCGCCGACGGTACAGGCAGCTTCACCGCCACACTCACGCCCGCGCAGACCAACGGTCAGCCGCTGCTGGCATTTGCCCAGGATAAAGCAGGCAACACGGGTATTGCCGCCGGATTTACCGCGCCCGATACGCGCGTACCGGAAGCGCCGATCATCACCAACGTAGTGGATGATGTGGGTATTTATACCGGCGCTATCGCTAATGGTCAGGTCACTAATGACGCACAACCCACATTGAATGGTACCGCTCAGGCGGGCGCCACGGTGAATATTTATAACAACGGGGCGCTGCTCGGCACCACCACGGCGAACGCCAGCGGAAACTGGAGCTTTACCCCGACAGGCAATTTGACCGAAGGCAGCCACGCCTTCACCGCCACCGCGACTAACGCCAACGGAACAGGCAGCGTCTCCACCGCCGCGACGGTGATTGTCGATACGCTGGCGCCCGGAACACCGTCAGGTACGCTCAGCACCGATGGCGGTTCACTTTCCGGACTGGCAGAGGCAAACAGCATCGTAACCGTCACGCTGGCGGGCGGCGTGACGCTCACCACCACCGCCGGCAGCAACGGCGCATGGTCTCTTACCTTGCCGACAAAACAAATTGAAGGTCAACTCATTAACGTGACGGCGACTGACGCTGCGGGTAACGCCTCCGGCACGTTAGGCATTACCGCGCCGGTTCTGCCGCTGGCGGCAAGGGATAATATCACCAGCCTTGATCTGACCTCTACCGCCACTACCAGTACGCAAAACTATTCGGATTACGGCCTGCTGCTGGTTGGCGCGCTTGGCAATGTCGCCTCGGTTCTGGGTAACGATACCGCTCAGGTTGAGTTCACCATTGCTGAAGGTGGTACGGGAGACGTAACCATCGATGCCGCCGCAACGGGAATCGTGCTTTCGCTTCTCAGCACTCAGGAGATTGTGGTACAGCGCTACGACACCAGCCTCGGCGCCTGGACGACGATCGTCAACACCGCCGTTGGCGACTTCGCGAACTTGCTTACCCTGACCGGGAGCGGCGTCACCCTGAACCTGAGCGGACTGAGCGAAGGCCAGTACCGGGTACTCACTTATAACACCAGTCTGCTCGCCACCGGGTCGTATACCAGCCTGGATGTCGATGTACACCAGACCAGCGCGGGTATTATTAGCGGGCCAACGAGTAGTACTGGCAACGTCATGGCCGATGATACCGCACCGACGGGCACTACGGTCACCGCCATCACCAACGCCAACGGCGTCAGTACGCTGGTCGGCGCGGGCGGCGTGGATATTCAGGGGCAATACGGCACGCTGCACATTAATCAGGATGGCAGTTACACCTACACTCTGACTAACCCTACGGCAGGATATGGACATAAAGAGAGCTTCACCTACACCATCACCCAGAATGGCGTCGGTAGCAGCGCCGCGCAATTGGTTATCAATCTGGGTCCCGCGCCTGTAGCGAGCAGCGTGGTGGCGACAGACAATAACGCCTCTCTGGTCTTTGATACCCACGTTAGCTACGTCAACAACGGTCCCTCGACACAAAGCGGCGTCACGGTATTAAGCGTCGGACTTGGTAATGTACTGAACGCGAATCTGCTTGATGATATGGCTAATCCGATCATCTTTAACGTTGAAGAAGGCGCTACGCGAACCATGACGTTACAGGGAACCGTCGGTGGCGTCTCACTGGTCTCCACGTTCGATCTGTACGTTTATCGCTTCAACGATGCCATTCAGCAATATGAGCAGTTCCGGGTGCAAAAGGGCTGGATTAACACCCTGCTGTTAGCCGGACAGTCCCAGCCGCTGACCCTGACGTTGCCTGGCGGCGAATACCTGTTCGTGCTGAATACCGCCAGCGGCATTAGCGTCCTCACTGGCTATACGTTGGCGATTTCCCAGGATCACACCTATGCCGTTGACAGTATCACCGCCAACACCACCGGCAACGTGCTGACCAATGATGTCGCCCCTTCCAACGCCCTCCTCACTGAAGTGAACGGCGTGGCGATTTCTGCGACCGGCACGACGGAGGTAAACGGGCTGTATGGCACGCTCACCATTGACGCAAGAGGCAACTATACCTACACGTTGAAGAACGGTGTCGGCGCCGACAGCATTAAAACGCCGGACAGCTTTATTTATACGGTCAAAGCGCCAAACGGCGATACCGATACGGCCTCGCTCAATATCACGCCAACCGCCAGGGCGCTGGATGCGATTAATGATGTCAGCGATACCCTTAGCGTCGCCACGCTTCAGGACACCGCCGCCTGGCTGGACGCCAGCGTCGGCAGCGCCAGTTGGGGACTACTCGGCAAATCGGGCAGCGGGAGCGGCACCTTTGACGTTGCAACGGGGACCGTGCTTAAAGGCGCATCACTGGTCTTTGATGTCTCCACGCTCATTACGCTGGGCAATCTGAATATTAGCTGGGCCATTCAGGAGAACGGGACCGTCATACGCAACGGAACCGTTCCGGTGGCGAATATCACGCTGGGTGGCGCGACGGTGACCGTCAACCTGAGCGGCCTGGAGCTGGATGCAGGAACGTACACGCTTAACTTCACTGGCACCAATACCCTGGCCGGGGCGGCGACGATCACACCACGCGTCATCGGCACCACCGTCGATCTGGATAATTTTGAAACGTCCGGAACGCATACCGTTCTCGGCAATATTTTTGACGGCAGCGATGCGGCGGGGGCGATGGATCAGCTTAATACGGTGAATACCCGCCTGAGCATTAGCGGGTATAACGGCAGCGCCGCTACGCTGGACGCCGCAGCGAATACCACCAGCGCTACAATTCAGGGACATTACGGCACATTGCAAATTAACCTCGATGGCGCCTACACCTACACCCTGAATAATGGCGTCGCGATGTCGTCCATCACCAGTAAAGAGGTCTTTACCTATCAACTGGATGACAAGATGGGTCATACGGATAGCGCCACATTGACCATTGATATGGCACCGCAAATCGTCAGTACCAACCAAAACGATGTTCTCATCGGCTCCGCCTATGGCGATACGCTGATTTACCACCTGTTAAACGGCGCGGACGCGACCGGCGGTAACGGCGCCGATCGCTGGCAAAACTTCTCCACCGCGCAGGGCGATAAGATCGATATTCACGAACTACTGACCGGCTGGGATCACCAGGCGGCGACGCTGGGTAACTTTGTTCAGGTTCATATCAGCGGCGCCAATACGGTGATATCCGTCGATCGCGACGGTGCCGGCAGCGCGTTTAAATCAACTGACCTTGTCACTCTGGAGAATGTGCAGTTCACGCTAAATGATCTGTTGCAGAACAACCACCTGATCACCGGCGGTTGATGAAAAAAGCCCCGGACGCTACGACGTTCGGGGCAACAAGCTGTGATATTTAAAAGGGATAAACTATGGGAAAAGTCGCGCCTGTCGCCATCGTACTGGCATTTGCTTTGTTTCATCATCAGACCCGGGGCGCAGAAGTGCCGCCGATCATTACATCCGAAGGATTAGCAACGAACCAGATGCTTCCTTCGCTGGATGGCTCCGCCGCCGAGTTACCGCTCAGCGCCGCCGCGCCGGGCAACCTGACGCTCAATGACGCGGTCAATCGCGCCGTTAACTGGCATCCTTCTATTCGCGAAGCCGTCGGCAAACTGCTCGCACAGAATCAACAAATAGAGGTCGCCAGATCGAAATATTATCCGCAAGTCAGCGCTGGCGTGAACAATGGGTACAGCAATACCTACACCGATCACGGGTATAGCCCCTCGCTGGTGCTGTCGGTATCGCAAATGCTTTATGACTTCGGCAAAGTGGCAAGCCAGGTTCGCGCCGAAACCGCAGGCGCAGCGCAGCAACAGGCCAATGTGTTGCTCAGTATTGATACCGTCGCGCACGAAACCGCCAACGCCATTGTTCAAACGCAGAGCTGGCAGCAAATGGTAGAAGCGGCGGAAGAACAGCTCGTCGCGCTGGACGGCATCGGTAAACTTATCCGGCAGCGCAGCGATGAAGGCGCCACGTCGCTATCTGACGTAGTGCAAACCGAAGCCAGAATCGAATCCGCCCGCTCGCAACTGGCGCAGTATCAGGCCAATCTCGACAGTGCGAAAGCATCACTGATGAGCTGGCTGGGCTGGAATTCGCTTAATGGCATCAATAATGACTTCCCGGCAAAACTCGCTCGCAGCTGTGAGACGTCGACTCCCGACGATCGGCTGGTGCCCGCGGTACTGGCCGCCTGGGCGCAGGCCAACGTTGCGCGGGCGAATCTGGAATATGCCAACGCGCAAATGACGCCGACGATTTCGCTCGAACCTTCCGTACAACATTATCTCAATGATAAATATCCCAGTCATGAAGTGCTCGATAAAACCCAGTATTCCACCTGGGTGAAAGTTGAGATGCCGCTTTACCAGGGCGGAGGGTTGACCGCCCGGCGCAACGCTGCCAGCCATGCGGTAGACGCGGCTCAATCGACCATTCAGCGCACCCGGCTTGATGTCCGCCAGAAACTGATGGAGGCGCGCAGCCAGGCAATGAGTCTTGCCAGCGCGTTACAAATCCTTCGTCGGCAACAGCAGCTTAGCGAACACACGCGTGAACTGTATCAGCAGCAATACCTTGACCTCGGTTCGCGCCCACTGCTTGACGTGCTTAATGCGGAACAGGAAGTTTACCAGGCGCGCTTTGCCGAACTGCAAACGGAAAGCCAGTTGCATCAGTTGCAACTGAACTGTCTGTATAACACCGGCGCGCTTCGTCAGGCGTTCGCGTTAAATCATCGCAGTATTCAATCCGTGGAGATCCAGCCATGACCCGCGCCGCCCCCGATATAGAAGAGGTACTCAGTGAGCGCGCGCTGAGCCAATGGGCGCAGGCCATCAGCCATGTCGCCGGTCATTATCGCGTTGCCTGTTCTCCCGGTTCGATTCAGGCCAACGCCCCGTGGTTTAGGGGGAAAAGCAGAACGACCGCCTTAACGCAGCTCGCGCGGCAGGCGGGTTTATCCTTTCATGCGCCGGGCATAGACAAAACGGCATTTAGTCAGTGGCGATTGCCATTGGTTGTCGAGCTCCGGGACGGGCAGTTATTGGTCATCGAACATGTTGATGGCGAAGATGCGGTAGATGTTTTTGTGATCGAAGAAGAGGGTCAGCGTAACCGCCTGACGCTCAACGAGTTATTGCCGGAGATCCGCTATGTTGCCGCGCTACGCCCGCTATCGGCGCTCAAGGATAGCCGCGTCGACCGCTATATCTCCCGCTTTAAACCCGACTGGATGCGCGAGTTGGTTCTGCAGGATATCCGCCCTTATTTACCGGTAATGGTCGCCGCCTTTCTAATTAACGTGCTGTCGCTGGCCGGGATTGTCTTTTCTATGCAGGTTTACGATCGGGTGATCCCCGCACAGTCGTATCCTACCCTGTACGTTCTCTCCTTCGGCGTGCTGGTAGCGGTGTTGTTCGGTTTTCTTCTGCGTGAAGCGCGTACGCACATTATGGACGTGCTCGGTAAACGTGCCGATATGCGCATTTCCGATCGGGTATTCGGTCATGCGTTAAGGCTGCGCAACAGCGCTATCCCCCGTTCCACCGGCAGTTTTATCTCGCAGTTACGCGAACTGGAGCAGATCCGCGAGATGATCACCTCTTCAACGCTGGCGACCATTGTCGATCTGCCTTTCTTTTTCCTGTTTATGATAGTCCTGGCGATTATCGCCCCACCGCTGGCATGGATAGCGCCAGTGGCGGCTCTGCTGATGATCCTGCCGGGCGTCGCACTGCAAAAAAAACTGGCTGTCCTTGCCAACCAGGCCGCCCACGAAGCGACGCTACGCAATGCAGTCTTAGTTGAAAGCGTTCAGGGGCTGGAAGATATTAAACTGATGCAGGCGGAGAACCGCTTTCTCCAGCAGTGGAATAGCTATATCCGTATTACCGGTGAGTCGGGTCTACGCACCCGCAAACTCACGCAAGGGCTTATCAGTTGGGGGATGTCGGTACAAAGTCTGGTGTATGCCGCGGTGATTATGTTCGGCGCGCCGATGGTCATTGAAGGCAGTATGACTACCGGCGCGGTGGTCGCCGCGTCGATGCTCGGCTCGCGGATGATCGCGCCAATGGCCAACCTGTGCGGCGTGCTGGCGCGCTGGCAGCAGGTGAAAGCGGCGAAGATGGGTCTCGACAACATTATGCAACTGCCCACCGAGACACAGCATGACGATAGCCTGATACACCGCGACATCCTCCACGGGCATTACCTCTTTGAAAACGCTCAGTTTCGTTACCATAACGACGATCAACGCATACCGCTGCGCCTCGTGCGTCTGGAGATCATGCCAGGCGAGCGGATTGCGATACTAGGGCGTAACGGTGCGGGTAAATCCACACTTTTACAGGCGATGGCGGGTGGCCTGGAGATGATTCAGGGAGAGGCCCGGATTGATAATCTCAGCTTGCCGCACATCGATATGGCGGATTTGCGCCGCAACATCGGCTTTCTTAGCCAGAACGCGCGGCTTTTTTTCGGTAGCCTACGTGAGAACCTGACGCTCGGCGCGCCACACGCCAGCGATGAACAGATTTTTGACGCGCTCGAAGTCAGCGGCGGCGCCGTCTTCGTCAGACGGCTGGCAAAAGGGTTGGATCATCCCATTATGGAAGGCGGTAACGGCCTGTCCGGCGGGCAGCGTCAGTCCCTGTTGCTGGCGAGAATGCTGCTGCGCTCCCCCAATATTGTGCTACTTGACGAACCCAGCGCCTCGCTGGACGAACATACGGAACGAGAGTTTATTCAGCGGTTACATCAATGGCTTGGCAACCGTACCCTGATCGTCGCGACGCACCGGGTACCAATACTGGAGCTGGTTGAGCGTGTCGTTGTCCTGAAAGAAGGGCAACTGGTGATGGACGCGCCAAAAGCGCAGGCGCTTAACGCGGATCGGATGCAAAGTCACCGTAGGGAGTGGAAAAATGAAAATCAGTCAGCATGATGCCGCGATGGACGATCCCGATATTCAGCGTGAACGGGCGTTTTCCGGCGCGGGTCGTATTGTTCTGATCTGCTCACTGTTATTTCTCATTCTCGGCATCTGGGCGTGGTTTGGCCGGCTGGATGAGGTTTCCACTGGCAACGGGAAAGTGATCCCCAGTTCACGCGAACAGGTTCTGCAGTCGCTGGATGGCGGCATCCTGGCGCAATTGACGGTGCGGGAAGGCGACAGGGTCCAGGCTAACCAGATTGTCGCCAGGCTTGATCCTACGCGTCTGGCGTCCAATGTCGGCGAAAGTGCGGCAAAATATCGCGCTTCACTCGCCTCCAGCGCACGGTTAACCGCGGAAGTCAGCGACTTACCCCTCGCCTTCCCCGATGAGCTAAACGGCTGGCCGGATCTGATTGCCGCAGAGACGCGTCTCTATAAAAGCCGCCGTGCGCAACTGGCCGATACTGAAGCCGAACTACGGGATGCTCTGGTATCGGTTAATAAAGAGCTGGCCATTACCCAGCGGCTGGAAAAAAGCGGCGCGGCCAGTCATGTTGAAGTACTGCGACTGCAACGACAAAAAAGTGATTTAGGCTTAAAAATTACCGACCTGCGCTCACAATATTATGTACAGGCACGCGAAGCGTTGTCGAAAGCGAACGCCGAGGTCGATATGCTCTCCGCCATTTTAAAAGGACGCGAGGATTCCGTTACCCGCCTCACCGTACGTTCGCCGGTACGCGGTATTGTTAAGAATATCCAGGTCACGACGATTGGCGGCGTGATCCCGCCTAACGGCGAGATGATGGAGATAGTACCGGTAGACGATCGTCTGCTGATTGAAACCCGTCTTTCGCCGCGTGATATCGCCTTTATTCATCCCGGCCAGCGCGCATTGGTTAAAATCACCGCTTATGATTACGCCATTTACGGCGGGCTTGACGGCGTAGTAGAAACCATTTCACCGGACACCATTCAGGATAAGGTGAAGCCGGAAATTTTCTACTATCGTGTGTTTATCCGCACCCATCAGGACTATCTACAAAATAAAATTGGACGCCGTTTTTCGATTGTTCCAGGCATGATCGCCACGGTGGATATCAAAACCGGTGAAAAAACCATCGTCGACTATTTAATCAAACCGTTTAATCGAGCGAAAGAAGCGCTGCGCGAGCGGTAAATCGTTGAGGATAAGAAGATACGGGGGCTGGTCACGCGTGTCACAAGTCTGTTATACTCAACTTACACATTGGGGCTGATTCTGGATTCGACGGGATTTGCGAAACCCAAGGTGCATGCCGAGGGGCGGTTGGCCTCGTAAAAAGCCGCAAAAAAATAGTCGCAAACGACGAAAACTACGCTTTAGCAGCTTAATAACCTGCTTAGAGCCCTCTCTCCCTAGCCTCCGCTCTTAGGACGGGGATCAAGAGAGGTCAAACCCAAAAGAGATCGCGTGGATGCCTTGCCTGGGGTTGAAGCGTTAAAACGAATCAGGCTAGTCTGGTAGTGGCGTGTCCGTCCGCAGGTGCCAGGCGAATGTAAAGACAGACTAAGCATGTAGTACCGAGGATGTAGGAATTTCGGACGCGGGTTCAACTCCCGCCAGCTCCACCAAAATTCTCCATCGGTGATTACCAGAGTCATCCGATGAAGTCCTAAGAGCCCGCACGGCGTAAGCCCTGCGGGCTTTTTTGTGCCCTCAATTTGTCCCGCGAAGTCCGAAGAGAACTAATTAAATCCGAACCTTTTAGGCCCATTGATAGGCCCAACGAAAAGCTCTATTGTTTTCGTTGGGCCTAAACGCATGGAGACTCCCATGGCAAGAAAAACCAAGCCGTTAACCGATACGGAAATCAAAGCCGCCAAACCTAAAGATGCCGATTACCAGCTGTATGATGGTGACGGGCTTACTCTGTTAATCAAGTCCAGTGGTAGTAAGCTCTGGCAGTTCCGTTACTATCGACCTCTGACAAAGCAGCGAACCAAGCAGAGCTTCGGTGCCTACCCTGCTGTCTCACTTTCTGATGCGCGTAAACTCAGAGCCGAATCTCGAGTTTTATTGGCAAAAGATATTGATCCTCAGGAACACCAGAAAGAACAGGTGAGGAATTCTCAAGAGGCCAAAACCAACACCTTCTTGTTAGTTGCCGAGCGTTGGTGGAATGTGAAGAAAACCAGCGTAACAGAGGACTATGCCGACGATATCTGGCGCTCGCTTGAGAGAGATGTTTTCCCAGCAATCGGTGATATCAGCGTCACTGAGATTAAGGCTCATACTCTGGTTAAAGCTGTTCAGCCGGTTCAGGCCAGAGGTGCATTAGAGACTGTTCGCCGCCTTTGTCAGCGTATTAACGAAGTGATGATTTATGCGCAGAACACAGGCCTAATTGATGCGGTTCCCAGCGTAAACATCGGGAAAGCATTCGAGAAACCGCAGAAGAAAAACATGCCAAGTATCCACCCGGATCAACTTCCACAATTAATGCAGACTATGCGTACGGCCAGCATCAGTCTGTCAACACGGTGCTTGTTCATGTGGCAACTTCTCACCATTACCCGCCCTGCCGAAGCCTCTGAAGCGAGATGGGATGAGATCGATTTTGATGCCAACGAATGGAAAATTCCTGCTGCTCGAATGAAGATGAACCGGGACCATACGGTTCCATTATCTGATGGAGCTCTCGCTATTCTGGAATTGATGAAGTCTTTCAGTGGTGGCCGAGAATTTATCTTTCCCAGTCGCATCAAACCAATCCAGCCGATGAACAGCCAGACAGTGAATGCAGCTCTTAAGCGTGCTGGCTTAGGAGGCGTTCTCGTATCACACGGTTTACGTTCTATCGCTAGTACGGCACTCAATGAGGAAGGATTTCCACCTGATGTCATTGAAGCAGCACTGGCTCATGTGGACAAAAATGAGGTACGTCGCGCTTATAACCGCAGCGATTACCTTGAGCAACGCCGTCCGATGATGCAGTGGTGGGCTGATTTTGTTAGCAAGGCCGACAGAGGGAGCATTGTTGAAACTGGGAAAACGGGGTTAAAACTTGTGGGCTGAATTTTGAGCTGGACTGGTGTTTTCCCAGCAAAGGTGCATTGGCTCAAACCTGTCCTGGAATAGATCGCCATCGAATCTGACAGTCTGGTTTGTGCCAGGAGCGGACGCTGCAGTATATTCCGCTTTCGGCTCGAATCGGACTGAGGTAACGTAGCGGAAATATTGTTCCGGACTCTACCAAGATGCCTTCCATCGAAACGTTTATAACTTTTCTTCTCGCGCTGACGCTTCTGGAGATTTCTCCGGGGCCAGACATGATGCTAACTATCGCCAGAGGAGTCGGTCAGGGAAGACGTATTGCACTGCTTACGGTACTGGGTAATGTATTTGTAGCAGGCTTTGTGCAAGTTTCTTTTCTTGTCCTGGGGCTGGTAACCGTTGTTCATGCCTGGCCGGTTGCGCTAGATCTGTTAAGGTGGGCTGGTGCGGCTTATCTGATGTGGCTGGGCATAAAAATGATTGCGACTTCAGGCACTGATACGCGGCTGCGGAAAACAGCAAAAATTTCTGACTGGAATGCCGTTAAGGAAGGCGCCCTGAACAGCCTGACTAACCCAAAATCCCTGCTGTTCATGTTTGCTTTTCTTCCTCAGTTTGTCGATCCCGCAGCGGGTCCTGTTTGGTTGCAATTGCTCGTTCTGGGTAGTATCCAGAAACTGGCAGGAATTGTTTCCCTGGGGTCAGTCGCGATGGCATCAGGAACATTTGGAAACTGGCTAAGTAAACACCCAGGCTTTATCAAATGGCAGGAACGATTTACTGGCGTTGTCATGATAGGCCTCGGTATCCGCATGTTATTTAGCGGGTCTGGTGTCGTATCGAAATCTGCCAATTAAGTTTTTCCGAATCGGTAAACCCAGGTCCGCTTCTCGCTCACAGCGGACCTTCAGCTCAATAACCTGGTCCGCATCGTGCCAATAGCGGACGTTGTTAAGCTCATGCAGTATGGATTCACGAAGAACAGACGTTATATTTTGTCCTGATTGACACGGGATGAAAGCTCATGATGGCTCTCTTTTCGCTCGCTGTAACGATCCGCAAGATAACCGGTTTGTCCCTTAAGCAGCAGTGTGATTTTAAACAGCTCCTCGGCTACATCGACGATGCGGTCATACCATGACGAAGGTTTCATTCGGCCGTTTTCGTCGAACTCTTGCCATGCCTTGGCTACGGAGGACTGGTTGGGGATCGTAAACATCCGCATCCACCGACCCAGAATACGCATCTGGTTCACTGCATTGAAGGACTGGGAACCACCGCAGACCTGCATTACCGCAAGTGTTTTTCCCTGCGAAGGACGAACTGCGCCTTCACTTAATGGTATCCAGTCAATCTGCGCCTTCATAACTGCGCTCATAGCCCCGTGCCGTTCCGGAGAACTCCACACCATCCCGTCACACCATCTGACCAGACCGCGCAGCTCGGTGACTTTAGGATGCGTGTCCGGTGCATCATCCGGCAGGGGTAAACCTGAGGGGTTAAAGATTTTTACCTCCGCGCCCATCGCCGTCAGCAGGCGACCAGCTTCTTCCGCGGCAAAGCGGCTGTAGGAGCGCTCTCTAACTGAGCCATATAGGATCAGAATCCGCGGCGGCTCGTGCAGGTGCAGGCGCTCGGCGATGTGTTGATCAAAGCATTCACTATTCAGGGCTGGAAATTGTTCCATTTTTCTACTCCGGAGAGATCAGAAGATTTCAAATTTAACATATATGATTTACCATATATATATTCTAAAGGGAACGGAGTGAAAAATGCTACAACCTGTTCAGCTTTTCAAAATCCTGTCGGATGAAACCCGGCTCGCCATCGTCATGATTCTCCGGGAGTCAGGAGAACTGTGCGTCTGTGATATCTGTGCAACCATTTCCGAATCGCAGCCCAAAGTCTCGCGACATATGGCTATCCTTCGCGAGGCTGGGCTGGTTCTGGATCGTCGTGAAGGCAAATGGATCCACTATCGTCTGTCCCCCCACATACCGGCATGGGCTGCTGAGACAATCACGACGTCCTGGCAGTGTATGCGGGAGGATGTGCGTGAATGGCTGGATAAATCAGCCTGCACCTCATGCTGAGAAAAGAAAACACATTTACATAATCATATATAACGGAGTCTGAGATGCTTTTGGCAGGGAGTATATTTTTACTGACGCTGATACTGGTGATCTGGCAACCCAGAGGCTTGAGCATTGGCTGGAGTGCGAGTATCGGGGCTGTGCTGGCGCTAGTAACCGGTGTCATCCATATCACTGATATTCCCGTTGTCTGGAATATCGTCTGGAACGCGACAGCGGCATTTATTGCTGTCATTATCATCAGCCTGCTGCTCGATGAGGCCGGCTTCTTTGAGTGGACCGCACTGCACGTCTCCCGCTGGGGGAACGGACGTGGTCGCCTGCTGTTTACCTGGATAGTGTTGCTCGGTGCCGCTGTCGCTGCTTTGTTCGCCAATGATGGTGCTGCGCTGATCCTGACGCCGATTGTGATTGCGATGCTGCTCGCACTGGGGTTCAGCCAGGGCACGACACTGGCCTTTGTCATGGCTGCAGGATTTATTGCAGATACGGCCAGCCTGCCACTCATTGTTTCTAACCTGGTTAATATCGTCTCGGCGGACTTCTTCGGTCTGGGTTTTACGCAGTACGCTTCCGTTATGATCCCCGTGGATGCGGCAGCGATTGCGGCCACGCTGATCATGCTGCATTTCTTCTTCCGCAGGGATATTCCGGCAACGTATGACGTTTCGCTGCTGAAGAAGCCTGCCAGTGCAATCAAGGATCCGGCAACCTTCAGGGCGGGCTGGATTGTTCTGTTATTGCTGCTTGTCGGTTTCTTTGTTCTGGAGCCGCTGGGGATCCCGGTCAGTGCGATAGCAACGGCTGGCGCAGCAGTGCTGTTTGTGGTGGCGAAACGAGGCCATGCCATCAACACCGGGAAAGTCCTGCGCGGTGCGCCATGGCAGATCGTTATTTTCTCGCTGGGCATGTACCTCGTGGTCTATGGCCTGCGCAATGCAGGACTCACGGAGTACCTGTCTGGTGTGCTGAATCTGCTGGCAGACAAGGGGTTATGGGCAGCGACGTTCGGCACCGGCTTCCTGACGGCATTTCTCTCATCAGTGATGAACAATATGCCGACGGTGCTGATTGGCGCGCTGTCGATTGACGGTAGTACGGCGACTAGCGTCGTCAAAGAGGCAATGATTTATGCCAATGTGATTGGCTGTGATTTAGGCCCGAAAATCACCCCGATAGGCAGTCTGGCAACCCTGCTGTGGCTGCATGTGCTTGCCCAGAAAAATATGACGATCACCTGGGGATATTACTTCCGCACCGGCATTATCATGACTCTGCCCGTGCTGTTTATCACTCTGGCCGCGCTGGCGTTGCGGCTCTCCATCACTTTGTAATGAGATACAGATATGAGCAACATTACCATCTATCACAATCCAGCCTGTGGCACCTCACGTAACACGCTGGAGATGATCCGTAACAGCGGTAACGAACCAACCATTATTTATTATCTCGATACTCCCCCGACTCGTGATGAACTTAGCAAACTGATTTCAGATATGGGTATTTCAGTACGTGCATTGCTGCGTAAGAACGTCGAACCTTATGAGCAGTTGGGTCTTGATGAAGACAAATTTTCTGATGAGCAGTTGATTGATTTTATGCTTCAGCATCCGATCCTGATTAATCGGCCGATTGTCGTTACGCCGCTTGGCACTCGTCTTTGCCGCCCTTCAGAAATAGTGTTGGATATTCTACCGGAAGGCCAGAAAGGAGCGTTTATCAAAGAGGATGGCGAGACGGTCATTGACGAAACGGGGAAGCGGGTTAATTAATCTACCCACTTCAAAATATCGGACGCCTGTTTACGCTATGCGGGCGTCCGCTTTTCGCTCATAGCGGCCAATCAGGTCAGGTATATGTCATAGGTGCGTCAGGTCAAATTTGATTTGAAAACAGAGTTACAGGGGCAATGAGCCCCTTTCGTTATCAAATAATCAAACTATAAGCTGACTTGTACCGAAGTTACGATAACCATCATGGAAATCTTTACTGTACTCTTTTGCCATGTAAGCAACCCGCAGCAGGAAGTCGTAATAATCGGGACTTAACGTTAACGCATCCTGCCGGGTGAACCAGGCACTGTGATTCTCAGGGAATTCAACCCGACTGGCATAGTAAGGATATTCTAGACCAATCGCACTGCACCATGCTTTCTGTATCCGGGTCCCCATATTATCAGCGTCAGGCTTACTATAATCGCCCAGATAACCGTAAACGTCTTTGTTGAACAGCAGAACCAGATGGTAGTGAGGGCGTTCCCCGGTTACACGCTCTCTTGCCCAGATATACCCGAATGGTGAAGGCTTACCAGCCCGACCTGAACGTTTGTGTTCTTCCCGTAGCTGGCTTTTCAGGGATTCTATAGCCCGAGTAATGGCTTTCTCATCATCTTTCTGAAAACATATCGGCATATCTGGCTCTCCAGACACATGGGACTGAGCAAACCGAAAATCAGCCCGTAACGTGAATATCCGGTCATGTTTCTCTGAAAAGTTAAATATGACATCGAGCGTTCTACGGAGCATATGCCATGATATCGAAGAGTCATATTTCTCTTTTGCTTCCTGTTGCAGGGCCTTAAATTCTTTTTCAGTTAATCTGTAAGGTGATTTCATAATATGAGTTCACTGGGTAATGGGTAGCCGATAGCTACCCAGGTTATTGTGGGGATGGTTTAAGCTGTGGTTACGGTACCCTATTGCAGTAGGATCACCTTAATTCACTGGTGTGTATTATGCTGTTTTATATACTTATTCTTGGTTGACATAGGTATGTATGGAAGACGGACATATATTACATATACCGGACTTACCAGGTGCCTAATACAACTGATTAGTGATAAGGGAAGCCGCTGCACACCTGGTCAGGACAAATGCATAACCAGTTGATATTTAACACTAATTACTCTGAAGTTATACTTACCTAGGTAGCTTGCTTCGCGTAATTTCAGGCAATTTTTCTAATGGAAGATTCAATCGGGCCCATAATTCATCAGGAGTGGTCTCCGAACCGACAAATTTGACACAATTTATCCCAGTAACGCTCTCTTTATACTGTTGAACCATACTATCCTCTTCAAGTTTCTCCAGCGCAGGCATAAGCCGTTCTGAACTTCTGATTGCAGCTGGACCATATTTGATGATTTTATTTCTTTGAAAAACGAAAGAGCGATTGTTGTCAAGCTCAGCCTCAAGCCAGTTCAGTAGTTTTTCAACATCGCTGAGCTCCCTTGTTGCATCCAATTTTGTGATGGTGTGAGTGATAAACCAATCCGTCAGATGCAAGGCAGATAGCAGATTTTCATTTGTAATTGCTGTCGAGTCAGGGTCACAAGAAATCTGGAATACACCAGCGATTCGGAGGCTTTGCTCGATATAACGAGCACCTATATCATCATAATGATGCAGGGAACCTCCAGGCTTCATGTGTTGCTGTAAATTCGACGAAGTATTATCCAGTAGTACCTGTGCATCAGGTGTCAGGGTAAGATCTGTATATTCATCGTTATTTTCTCTACGCTCAACCCCAGCCTTCATAAGTTCCGTCATCACTGAATAAAGTTCATCCATCGCAGCTTCATCCTGTGCATAGTGCTCATTGAAGGTGCACAATTCTGTAATCTGCTCCAGATCTATCATTAGAGTACGGGCCAGCAATCCGGTATATCTGATTTTTGATCTTTTCTGTCTGCTGCCATTGTTATATGGATAAGGTTGCATCATCAAAAAAGATGAAAAAACATAATTTTCAATAACAAAGCTTTCCCGTGACACCCTGTTAATGGTGACTTTATCCCAACACCAGAATGTATTGAAAGGTGCTGGATCATTATACAAACCGCTCGTATATACACCTGCTGCTTCATCGTTAAAGAGTGCCTTATTTGGATATCCCAGCCCGAGTTCTTTGGCGAGAGCTTCAGATGTCGGGTTTGTTAAAATAATAAATTTTCTTATGGGTTTCTTCGGCTTTCGGCGGAGACATTCGTCAAGGTTCTTCATCGACGCGGTGGAATCTACCCGCTGGCTCAGCTCTTTTTTATAAAGCTTGTTTAATACTTTAAACTCAGCCTCCCAGAGAATAATTTTTCGTTCATATTCCTCAAGCTCAGCACGATAAGCATCTTCAAACTCCCGCTCCAGTTGTTCAACAGGAACCTTTAGCAATCTGAATATCCGTGACTTGCCACTGCCAGACCTTGAAAGTAGCAGCAGATATAATGCCAGAGGAGATCGCTGTTTATTGCCCAGTTGAACACAGCACAAATCCTGACAGGCCAGTCCTAAAAAGGCTAATAACGTAACAACGATTATCTCGACAGCCACTCCAGTTATGTAGTGTAAATGCAAGGCCCAACGCCTAAAGTGGCTGGGTAGCAGCTCAAATCGCAGGTTATGCTCTTGATTATTTTTGTGTGCATTTTTTTTGTTCATTGCATCATCCTTTGTTTTTTTGCAAAAAAATTAGACGGTTCGGGAAGCAATCCACTCGTCAATAGCAGTAGATCGCCACCCTACGGATGCAGCCCCTAACCGGACCGGTTTGGGAAACTCGGCATCGTAGTACCTGGATTTCGGATTCAATTTCTCGTAGATACTTGAGCGTGAGATCCCCAGTATTACTGTCAACTCAGTCATGCGCAGGATGCGTAGCGATTGTGCTTTTTGTTCACTAATGTTCGACATTTTCACTTCTCCTGTTGGATGTCTTTAGCTGGATTCGAACTTTCTCACACCATCTGAGATACTGTCCTCGTCAAAAAATGGAAACCAACCGGAGGGAAAATGGCGACTCATGTTTTTGCAGATATGATGCATCATCTGTACCAGGCCTTTGATTTATTCGAAAAAGGCGATAAGCGGCGTGCTGTGCTCAGGAATGGCAACTTTTCGTACCATCAATCTTTTTTTGGCAAAACTCGTAATACTCCTGATGAGGAAAAAGCTGAGTCTGGTGATGGTGATGGTGATGGTGATGGTGATGGTGATGGTGATATTTTTGATAGCGGCTATGATGACATCATAAAAAAAATAGACCCCAAACAAGTTTTTGATCACTATAAAAGGCGAGCGATTTTTTTCAAATATGAGCAACTGTATAATGCGTTAATGCGTATCCCTGTTTTTTCGCATTTAGACAACAAAAAAGTAGCAGAACGATATATCCGTTCTGCATTGCCTCCGATTGTGGCTTTGGATATATACAACACCTTAGAACCAGATGATGAGTCACATTTCTATTATCATATCCATTGTTTTTTAACAAGCGAACATTGCCCTTTCGAATTAGATGACGCGAGACCTATTTATAAGAGCGTACAAAAATATCTGCGAGAACTTATAAGCCATCTTCAATTTTCAACCGAAGCCAATCTCGGCTCAATTAAGAACTTCATTTCAAACATAAAATTAGATCGTGGACAAAGCAATGCAAGTATTAAACAAAAAATAAATTTATGCCGAGCCGAGCATAAAGAAAACATGATCCCCAGAGAAGATGTCTCTGCTCACGAACATAATTTAGACATCATCGAGCGAGCCTATTTATCACTCAATCTATTATTGGTCTTCGAACGAGAAACTTCAGCAGTAAACCCGTTATCCAGAAATTACAGATACACTGTTACTAACGGAATCAATTATAATTCTAGCTATGGCATTTTATGTCGGTACCTATACTCTTCAGGTTATGATGAAACACTGATTCATGACATAACACTGGCATTCTTTAAAGAGGCTATCTGGCCCATAACAATTAACATAAAAGATAGAGAGTTTTATTACATCCAACTTTTAAAGAGAATTGTTTTCAGTGCTAACACCGAATACTCCTGGCATCATTCTATCTTTTTAGATATGTCTTCATACCTAAATCACACCGTACATTCCGATGTTCTAAAACCTTACGCAAAACTATCAAACATAATTTATTTCCTCTGCCATAACAAACTTAATGAAGCATATCTATTGCTTAATGACATTGATTTTAAAAATTTACCATTTGGCTATTTACCATCAGCCTTCGCGATCATAAAGCTTGCTCTAAAAATAAAGATTAAAAGGAATACAATCAGAAACAAAACATTGCTGTCACTTATAAACGGCGCAATGGTTAATCAAAGCATTACACCAGATCATATTGCATTAACTAAGGGGGAAATAGAAGGTCCAGTCGTTTCGTGCGCAAATAACATGATTATCATGCGTGCAATAAAAACATACAACTGTATGATAATAAAAATTAACGCCCCCGATGAGGCGGAGCCCTTTGACATTTATCCACAGGCTATATATGGTCTATTGGATGAGATAGAATGTGCATTAGATAAATTGAATCGATTGCTTAAAGAAACCGATGAGAATATTCAAAGCGAAGAACTTTCTGAACTTATTCTACAAAATAAAATTTTGACAGCACGCGAACTGAGTGAAAATCTGATCGGTTTTCTTGATAACTGTACACTACATAATTGTCTTACTAGTCTGAACATTCTTATTCATTATTTGAGATATCCTAAAGAACCTATGGTAAATATTGTGATGTTTGCAGGAACAACAGATAGATCGCAACATGTTAGAGAGAAGATATGTAAGGCATTACAACTCGCTATCAAAAAAGCTTGCTGATCTTAAGGGGGAAGGCAATGCAGGGTAAACCAGAGACATGTTCCCCCCTGCTACAGCCGCTACATGTAGCGGCTGTAGCAGGGGGGAACTGGATTTTTTTTCAAAATTTCAGTTAATATTAATATAGATAACCAACATTAAGAAAATCTATCTCACGCTATACTTGATCGATTAATCTGTATTAGCTCAGACCTGAGCTAATACTACTAACCCCAAATTAAGCCCATTTTAAAATCACAATATATCGTAATGTTGCATTTAAAATCTTTGAATCTCTAAACATGCCAGACAGGCTACCAAGAATTCCCCAAGAACTTACTCGTCAACATCATCGAAAATACTCCGCCCCAATTGCAAATCTGTACTCTGGGCTTCTTCAGCTTCTAGTTCATCGTAATCCACTGCTTCGGATTGCTGAAGCTTGAGCTTATCTTTCCTAATTTCGATTTCACGAATGAATTGTTCAGATTTTTGCCATTCATCTTCATCATAAAAATCCTCACAGTACAATTCATTGTTCTCGTCACGAAATCGCTCCAAAAGGCGTGTGACATCGTAAAATGCTTCGTCTACATCGTCGTCAGTAGCCCAAGAGTCCTCTATATCTTGGATTATTTCATTCATATTAGAGTAAAACTCGACTTTTTGGACAGAAAGTCTGGCTTCATTCTCTTCTTTTGAAAGTAAAACTCCGACAAAGTCGGCGTCAATGAAACAATCTGAATGGTTTATTGAGGCAAGAACGCTCAGTTTATCCAGCACTTTTCTTCTGAGGTCATCCCCGAGTAGACCATTTATATTCAGCCTACTCAATATTGTCAGGCTATTATCGTATCTTCTCGCAGAGCTAATTAAATCAAGCAAATATGTCTTTGCTTCGTCGCTATTGAAATAAAGCCCCAAGAAATCAGTTGAACATCTACTTGCCAAAAATGTGAGTATTGGCCTACTGATGAGGGCTCTGTTACCACTGGGATCGATGATGTTCAGAACACTGTTGAACATACTGTGCGGCACAACCAGTTTTATCCCCTCGATCCCCATATCCCCACAACTGATTTCCTCGATTAATCTTTCCTTTGTGACTCCTGAAAGGTAGATATCGATGAGTTCTGGATTCCCCGCAACATCAGTTGCGAAAGCATCGCGAATGGTTGGATGGCGGAATTTCCAGTAGTGTTCGTCTTGTGTTTTACTTATTCTGATAAGTGAATCATCCAATGCTGACAATGCTGCTTTTACGTCGCCAAGATTTGATTGCATGGACGTGATGATATTGGTTGTCTGAGGGTTTTCAATCCGAAGTGGGATTGGTAGTTCCCCTCCATTTGAAAATACAAGGGCTAATGCCGCTCTTTCAGCGGGCGCTAGTCCACCAATAATATCTGCCATGATCCCTGTAGGATTTGAGAAAAAACCAACGACTGCAGCTTCGTTAGGCACAAGCTTATTTGTGAACTGCGGATTGGCGAATCTCCGGGCAATTTCTGGAAGAAATTTGGGTACTGATACTACCGACGGTAGAAAATTTTTTATTGCCCTTCGAAAAGTCTTAGTCTGTTTCCCAAGCTTCAAGTGGTTGTACAGAATCATGGCTTTTTCAGGATCGGAGAGTTTCTCAACTTCAATTGTGACTCTACTATCTCTGAATAACTCGAATTTATTTGTATTTAAGCGATTCTGAGCTGCACGGAAGATATAGCTGCGTGAAGTGAAAATCACTCGTGCTCCCTTGTGTATAGCAGCTTTCAACTTAGGGAGCCTTTGATTCCATTCCTGGACTCGGTTAAAGTCACAATGATTAGATCCAAAAGCATCGTCAACCCAAAAAAATTGTCCTGGATCATCTGGATTCCATTGCCTATCCAAATCTTCCGGCGAACTTAAAATCAACGTTTGCAGTCCCCACTCATCAGCCGCTGAGAGCGCTAACAAGTTAGCTATCATCGTTTTACCACTTGCTGGCTCACCTATCAGCATTATAAATCCGTAATCCCTGATAGCGTGTGCACAACGGCGGTATGCCTCTGTGGGGACGAAGCATGCAAGATCTGGAGCAATTGAATCGAGAACACTTTTCGCCTGCCTAAATGCCTGATTAGTAATTATTTGAGAAAGGTCACCAAGGCCATATATTCGGGGTACCATGCGCCTAAGACTTGGGTATAAGGATATGCTGTGGTTTATCCATTCTGCCCCATAAATCTTTGCGAACTTTACACCAGTTTTACGTATATCCTCTTCCATCACAGCTGCTGTTTCTGCGGAAACTGAACAATTAGTGAATAGAAGGTACACATCGGCTAGCCCTTCACTCACAAGCCGCTCAATCTTAGGAAGTTCATCACTAACAACTCCCTTTGAAAGCTTCATACCTTGTTTGCTAGTGTGTTTACATTGGGTAGTAAAGCTATTACTTATGCCATCGCCGAACCCAGTTCCAGACCAAGTGCCATAGAAAGCCCCGTCGCGACCGCCATCAACACCGTCAGAGAATATTTGAAATGTCTGCCCAAAGGTCTCTTTCAAGATACATGACACGAGATCCTCGAAAGCCTTCCATCCAAGTTTGTGTAGGTCGAATTGGATTGATTGCATTGATTTTCTTGGTATTCAGGATTGAATTAATACCTATTTTAAAGCTCATGTTGGGGATGTCTAGTGATTGCTTACAAGGACCGAGCAAGGTAATTGTGGCTACTGTGTTAGTAGCCACATTTCTGACGTAATCCATCCCGTTAGATTTCTACTACCACTGAAAAATCATACACATGCCGATTCTCTTATCTTTGGCTCTTAAAGCGCAGATCCTCCGCATATCCATTCGCCTCGGCCCACCCAGAAACAACTCCCTGTAGCTTTTCCATATAGCGATCGTGATCGATTTCATTCCCAAACGAGCAATGTTCATCAGAGTTCAGAAGGGAATCCATGAGCCTCTGTACCCGTTCCGCTAACTCATCATCCAACTTGATCTGGAGGTAAGCATTCAATGGCTTATCCTTATATGCTTCCCGATGACCAAGGAAGCGCTCGAAGTCAGGTACACTGACTCGATGGCGGACTGTTAGTCCCGCGTTTCTGGCTTGACACAATGCTTCATGGATTTTTCGGTTTTCAGTCCACATTCCATTTTTAACTCCATCGGAGCGGTTAGGTGAATCCGAATCATGGACAAGACTGAAATGGATTTTAAAGTGAGTCAGTACCTTGATTAGCGGTACCAGTATGGCCTTCCCTCTGGCTCGTATGACCGCAATCTGATCCATCAATGCATTATCACGCTCGATGATCGAGGCCATAAATGCAGCATGTTCGGTATCTCCTTCAACGAGAATTGGATGAGAACCGAAGAATACCTCTGAAAAGCTGGGGTCAATATGTTGCAATGCCTGCAAGCGCTGTTTTTCATCACCCTCAAAAGCTATATGGTCAGAGCGGTAAGTTCTTGGTGTAACTGCTGAATTTTCTTCCGGATTATCGCGTTCAAGCCTCACAATGGTTGTGTGATCTTCAAATGGATTGATAAAGCACGGAGAGTGAGTAGTCATAATCACCTGCCAGTCTGGGTTCTTAGCCAACTGATACAGATGTCTCTGTGCTGCACGAGCAGCCATAGGATGAAGGGCATTCTCGGGTTCATCAATTAACAGTAAATAGCCGGGGAAAGCTGGATCATCAGGACTATCAGGGATCGGAACACCGCTATCATGGGCATCCAGTTGAGCTCTAACCTGAGCAAGCTCATCATGGAGGGCATTCAAATCAGCGTTTTTAGGCGGCTTTTTTAGTTTCTTCTCAAGTTCAGTTACTTCTTTCTCAAGCCGCTTGCGGAATTCAGCACGTACTTCTTTGTCGCGATTAAGTTCATTGTGAACTTGCAACATTGACCAGAATAGTGCGCGGCGAGCGCCCGTGCCCTGCTGACTAAGAGAGGTATTAGCCCTCCCGTCAGTGATTTTTAAACTGGAGCCATTCTTGATGAGATCCGCAACTTTAGGAGCCAGAGGGGCAGCACCGATGCTCAGACTAACATCCAGCCCCGGAAAAATACCTTTAAACCCTTCGGAAACTCGGCCCGCAATACCATTAAAATGTTCTTGATGCTGTTCACTAAGCAAGTTGATACTTCCAGAAACACTTTCAATCGCTTTTGCTAATGGCGATTCGGGATTAAGCCGCGCGTTCTCAAGCTCTTTCTGTAAAGGGGCGAGAGCAAAACTCAAAAGCACATCTTCTGTTTTCCCTGCATCATCCAGAGATCCTATACGCAAAGGTCTTGGCAGACGTGAGTTGAAAACTGAATCAGCGCCGCCTGCTTTAGTGTCCTCTGCCCAGTCCCCTTCACCATGTTCTCCAGCGGTAGGATCCCAAGTTGTACGGACTTTCAAAAAATCAGGTGCTTTCCACTGCCAACGGCTTTTAACGACGAGAAAACCGTCCCTTTCTTCTTTCCATTTTGCATCTACATTACCAATACCGTCAGGAATGTGAACTTCGAGCAAAATCTCTGAATGTTCATCCTCTGAAGCATGCTGATGTCGATCGCTACTGGCATCAAATGCTGTTGGCCCCTTAGCTAACTCATATGCTCGCAAGACTGTTGATTTACCAGCGTTGTTTTTACCTACAAGACAAACAATGTTATCAAGTGCAATATCGATGCCTTCATTCCCTATACATCCAATGTTCCGAATGGTCATGCGAAGCAATTTTGAACGATTCTCTGCTGCCATATATCCCTCTAAATTACAAACAGATAGCTATCTCACTCTACACAAACGAGCGACCTCAAAAGGTGATGCCGACTGTAAACCTGCATTTTTACGAATAGCAGAACTGATTCTGGCGGTATTTTTTCCGGTAAGAGACTGATAGAGGGATGTGATGGATGAGCTTAATTACAAAGCTACTGAGCAGGGTATAAGCAAACTATGGCTTGTTAGTTAAGATGAGAACAGCCCGTAGGTGGTTGATCGTGGCTGCTTTTTCAGCCACGATCAATATCTGGTAATAATTAACTGTTTTTTTGTTCAAACAATGGAGCTAAACACTGAACGTCTTGTAAAGCCTCTGCATTTAGCACATCAAAGTATAACCACTTATTATTTTCATCATTGACCAAGTCAATTTTCCAATTGGTTTTTACATAACAGGCCAATGCTGCACGGCAAGTGACGGAATGGACGTTACCATTTATAGAGAACTCGCGCGATATCTCATTAATTGTTTCTTTTGGTAAATTCTTTTTAAATTCAATGATAAAAGTGACTTCTTCGTCCCACTCTCTATCCGTCTTCTCAGCAAGAGTCGGCGAAATTGTTGTATCTAAATGAGCATCAAAAAGCCTGGATAGTTTGAAGTTCTTAAAACCACTGCGCTGTGGTTGTTCCTCATTTCGGTCATAAGCTCTGAAATACCAGTTCTTACGGTCAACAAACAATGCTAATGGAAACAGTATCCTTTCCCTGTGATCACCACTTTTTGAACCGTAGGAACATCTAATGGCACATTGTCCCTTTATTGCCCTTGTTACCGCCGCTACCTGTTCTTCTTTGAGACGTTCCGGCTGATAGAGCGGGTCCACTTCATCAATGGGTAGCATTGGCCGCTTTTGCATTAATTCGGAGCGTGTAAACCCATACTGAATAAGGTTAAGGGCCGTGTGAACACCAATCCTAATTAATGGGGTATAGCTGTCTGCAAGGATAACTGTTCTTTTGGTTGCAGTATCAATGCTGCAGTTATCCGGTTTTAGCTCCCGATAGAGAGCAAGATCCTTAGATGCTGCAGCCTGAGCAACCTTGAACTCAGCCATAATCTCAGCTCTGGAGATGCTGCCAAGATAGCGAATACAGAGGTCTATGTACGCAAGTCGTTCTGCCTGGGGAAGTGAATAGGCGTCGACCAGCAGTTCCAGATGAACATCATGAAACATTGTCATCGATACGCTCCGCTTTATGATCTATTAAATATACTGTTCATTATCACATGTTGCACTGCTTTACGCAATGAGATAGGATTATCTCAGTCGAGAAAGTAATCAAATCGACATGATAGCTCAGGAAGGTTCATTCAGGTGAAGTCGTTGATCTGGTTGGATTAGCACTGAGGGGGGAGTGAGGGACTGTCTGCAAACAATCCCTCACCAGAAAAACAAAAACTCTGCGGAGCGTCATTCACCACTGAGCCTTGCTGATCAGAATGTTGAGTATACGTTAATTATAGCGTAGCCGACAAGCCTGCCTCTGGTGAAATGACACTCCTTGCAACATAAGGAGTGGTAAATGACCACACCACGAATGGGCTACTGCCCACGCTGTAAACAGGATTGTGAAATCTCTTTTGCTACAAAAGCCATTCATGAAAAGACGGGTAAGGTAATTTTGCCGAAAAAGGGTAAAGTCCTTGTCATTCCTCATTGTACGGCTTGTCGTAAGACTAAATAGTTCAACCAGTGCCAGGCAGGTCAATGTGGCCTGCCTTTAATTGCTATACATAGCTCAACTTCTATTTTAAGAGTAATGCAATGAAAAAAATTCTTCGTAATGTCATTCTTACTACAGCTGTGGTTTCTGGTTCAGTATTCGCAGCAGATAGTAGCCAGAAGGTCGCACTTTCTGATCTTCATTTTGCCACAACACCAAATGGAATGCAGCAAATTGAAGGTAATGGTATTAATACTACTAGTCAGACACTCAAGCATGTGTTTGTGAAATTTAACCTTCTTCAAAATAATACTGTAGTGGGGCAAACCATCGCTATGGTAGAGAATCTTGAGGCCGGACAGAACTGGAAAGTACAGGCTCCTTATAATAGTTTTGCTGTTAAGCCTGATAGTTTCAAGGTTACTGAGATTAACGTTATAAATTGATGTTTTTATTGAATGTTTGTTCTCAAGAGCAAATTATCAGGAATGTAAATGAACACACTGACAGTATCTCTGGTAACAATAATGATCCCTGGTGTCATTATGGCACTAATTTATGATACTTACACTCAACATAAATCCTGGGATTCATTTCGATATGTTCTGATGTCGGTTGTATTTGGTATCGTTACTTATCTGGCAATGCAGGCAGCAGTGAGCTTATTTCAACTGATTGCTGGGATCGGTGATACCAAATCCATTAATTGGAGATTACTGTCAGTCTGGTCAATTCCCAATGAGGAAAAGATAGCGATTAATCCACTGGAGATCTTACTGGGCGGGCTTTGTGCTATCCCTTTAGGGCTGATTGCTGTCTATCTTGCGACCAAACGGACATTTCATGAACTGTTACTGCGTAAGGGCATTTCAAATAAATACGGTGATGATAATGCCTTTATACGGTCAGTTGAGATCATGCACAGAAATACAGGGCAATGCTACGTTCTGTTGCATGAAAATAATATGCTCATTCATGGAACAGTCTATCTGTATAACGAAAATGAGAAAACGCAGGAGCTGGGGCTTCTAAATGCTACTGTACTCAGTTCGGAAACAGGTACAGTTCTCTGGACGACGGGATTTATCTATCTTTCAAAAGAATACGGTAAAATGGTCGTATTTGAAAATTACATTGAGGTTCCACATGACAAAGAATCAGATGCCGAAAATAACCAGAATGCCGACCTTTGATGGCCGGGAGTTAGGTGCACAGGCCGGGCTACAAATGGCAGTGAATGGTGCTCAAGTTGAAACCAGGGGAATCCAGATGGTTGCGCGTCCGCAACAAGGTAATCAAATTCCGGGGTATGGTCGTCAAACTTCTGCTCAGACAACATCTCAGGGTACTTTTGCCCCTGTGAGTGGCCCGAAGATCCCGCCGATGAAAAAATAATTGCATTAAAAATTATTTCAGACAGATATCATCTCGGTGAATCCCCCCGCATCCTTACCGGATAGCGGGGATTTTTGTTTTTTACGCTGAGATATCCGTATGAATAAATCTGTCGGCCTTCAGGCCCTTGAAAAACCACTGGCTTCGTTACCGCATACCCTACGCAATCTCGTTTTTGAACGTCTCCAACATCTGACTCACTACGAACCCGTCATTGGCATTATGGGCAAAACAGGTGCCGGTAAATCATCACTTTGCAATGCTCTGTTCCAGGGTGAAGTCACTCCGATCAGCAATGTGGAGGCCTGCACGCGTGAGGCGCTAAACTTTAGACTTCGTAATGGCAATCACAGCCTAATGGTTGTTGATTTACCTGGTGTGGGTGAAAGCGAGCAACGTGACGAGGAATATACAGCACTTTATCGTCACATTCTGCCAGAACTGGATTTAGTGCTGTGGGTTATCAAAACCGATGACCGGGCACTGTCAGTGGATGAACACTTCTATCGCAAGGTGATGCAGGATTATCAGAAGAGGGTTCTGTTCGTGGTTAATCAAGCTGACAAGGCCGAACCCTGCCATCAATGGAATACCACCAGCAATACACCATCCCATAGCCAACAGTCGACAATTGAGGCCAAGCAGAGCGCTGTACAACAGATCTTCCTGCCGCACCATCCAGTCTGTGTTGTATCGGCCCGAACTGGTTGGGGGCTGGATGCGATGGTCGAGACAATGATGCGCAGCCTGCCTGACCGGGCCACCAGCCCACTGACGACACAGCTGCATGGCAGGCTCTGCACGGAGCCGGTAAAAAAGCAGGCCAGGGACAGTTTCAGCCATGCCGTGGGAAAGGTGTTTGATGGCGTGGAGTCATCCCCTCTGCTTCCGGTCCCGGTTCGGGCGGTCATTCGTACCGTACGGGAAACCGTTGTGTCAGTCGCACGGGCCGTCTGGGACTGGATATTCTTCTGAATCAATAAAACACCCTCAGGGAGGTGGTGGATTATTTCGTTTATTCGATGCTGAACCGATGATTTTCATTCATCAGACACAACCTGTCCTCACCAGCAGCATATACCACCAGACATAAGCGCATCATTTCTCTCTGTGGTGCATCAGTGCTTCCTTTTTGTGCCAGGTATTTCGCCACGTGCTGTGGACACAACCTGTCAATCCCCTCCTTTACAGTAATACCTTCTTTATTAATTACTTACCTAATACGGAGATAATACATGTCTCAGGCTGAGCGTCGTTATGACCGCCTGTCTGTCCGGCTGTCGCTGATTATCAGCCGTCTGCTCGCGGGGGAAACGCTGAATGTGCGTCATCTGGCGGCAGAATTCGGGGTTTCAGAACGCACCCTGCACCGTGATTTTCGGGAGCGGTTGATTTATCTCGATCTCGAATACCGGGATGGCTGCTGCCGTCTGCTGACCGGGGGCCGTCACGAGATTCGGGAGGAGGCTGCATTGCAGTTCGCCCGGCAGTCAGGCACTGGCGTGTTGTTTCCTGATATGGACCACCATCTGGTCAGTTCGTTGCTCAGCGGCCAGGACTCCTCGCCATGCCTTATTTGGCATCAGGGGGGCTCCGTACCGCCTTCCCGACCGGGCATCTTCACACGACTGGTCCGGGCGGTATCAGAAAACAGGAGGGTAACCCTGCTGGCCGACGGGTGCCGTTGCGACAGCCTTGCTCCCTACCGGCTGATTTTCAGCGCCGGTGAGTGGTTTCTGGTGGGGGAACACCTTGCCCGAATAACCATTTTTGCGCTGTGCACCGTTCACTCCGTGACGTTTCACCCGGAAACGTTCACACCAGAAGGGCATTTCATCCGCATTCTGTCCCGCCCTGATTTTTTACAGGCGTTGCCTCATTTTCATGTTTTTCATTCATTACTCGCTGACGGAAGTTACGGGCAGCTTACCCATAAGGATCAGGTATGAAATTACTCATCACGGCGGCGCTGGCCGCCAGCCTCTGCATTATCTCTGTGAGCCCGGTTCTCGCAGAAAATATCGTTGGTTCAGTCAGGGCCTGGCAGTACATGCAGGCTGATGGCTGGAAATCGGCTGACGGTACGGATAACAACACGCTGCATAACGCACTTTATCAGGCTGATGTAATAGGCAATTATCCCTGGACGAAACAGTTTCTGCTGCGTGCACGTGGTGGCGGTGACTATTACCTTGCCGACAAGAAAACGCACACGGTACGCAGGCTGGATGTGAAACCGGCCAGCGGCTACTACGCTGACCTGACCTCGGTGTACCAGGGGGAGAACCGGGGGAAAGGCTGTTCTTTCGCCATTATTGATAGTCAATACCGGCTGAGGGATGAAGCTGAGCGAGATGCTGTAGTGGCAGAGGATCCAGGAAAAGCCATAGAGCTTGCATGGCAGCAATTTAGCCCAAAAGTAGTCATGACAATTCCGGATAACTGTGCGAATAAACATCAGCAGGCCGATCTTGCAGCCAAGAGTTCGGAAGACGACAGGAAATTACAGCAGTGGGTGGCGCAACAAAGCCTAGCGGAATTATGCCGTCGTACAGGCAACTGCTGACCCGCTGAAAACAACCATAACAGGGAGTTTTAACATGAATATATATAATACGCGTCTGACGACCTTACTGGTGGTCATCGGCACGCTGCTGGTCTCTGGCTGCGACAGCAAGGAAGATGCAGGCGTGAAAACGATAGCCAGATTTAAGGATTTGACCCCACCACCATTCAGCAAGGTTGTCTCGCATAAATCCGATATTGCCCAGGAATGGGTAAAAAAGGATGCCTTCGGTACACCGCAATATACGGTGATGAAAACCCGCCAGTCACCAGAAGGATGTGAGTCAGGCAATTATTACTACATTGCGGATATGCAGCAGAAAACGGTGCAGCCACTGATGGCAGCTCTGTGCCTTGCCGACAATATCACTCTGAGTTTCAGGATTGAAACCGACAGCTACACGGGTGAGAAATCGGTAGTGTATTCACACGATGGTAAGGAAATGGGGAAACTCTATCTGCCGGAGAATCAGGAGAAAAATCCATGATGAAGCTGAAAGGCGTTATCTCAGTTTTCGCTCTGAGCCTCAGTTTGCTGTCACCTGCTAAGGCCGAAGAACAGCGTTACATCAGTATCCGCAACACAGACATGGTCTGGGTGCCGGGCAATGTCTGCGTGTGGCAGTTTCGCCTGGACAACGGCGGAAGTGGCGAAGGATTCGGGCCTCTGACACTCTCCCTGCGTCTGATAGACAAAGGCGGAAACACGCTGGTTATGGGGAATATGGCGGTGGCTGCATTTGGTGAGAGCGATGCGACTCGCTCTCAGGAAGCCTCGCTGGAGAACGAATGCGTGGAAAACGTCAGCTCTGTCGAAATCATGAAGGCAACGGAAGAGCGTAATGGTTACCAGATTGACCTGCCACTGTCTGTTTTCGACCCGCAGTATTACCAACCGCTGCAAGTCACGGTTGTCGGAGGTAAGGCGTCTTAGCCAATTCTTTACCCGTTTGATTCAGCCCCTGTCGCTTATGCCACAGGGGCTTTTTGTTTTAAGGAGCCTGTATGCCTGAACTCACTGAACTACCTGAGGGACCGTTTTCGCGCCAGCAGGCAGAGGCGGTTGCGGCTCAATATTGCAACGTTGCGATAGAGGATGACCAGGGGTCGCATTTCCGTCTGGTTATCCGTCATGAGCGTTGCATGGTCTGGCGAGCCTGGAACTTTGAGCCGGATGCCGGTTACTGGCTGAACCGGTATATCACTCGTTATGGCATCCGCAAATTTCCTGCATAACCACCACCAGCACATCATCGATATAAACAAAGTCAGGCCACACCTCCTTCGGGAAGTGTGGCCTTTTGTCTTTTTACCCACTGCATAAGGAGTTACCCATGCGATTAGCCAGCCGCTTTGGCCGTATAAACCAGATACGCCGTGACCGGCCTCTGACCCACGAAGAGCTGATGAGTCATGTTCCCAGCGTGTTCGGGAGTGACAAACATGAATCTCGTTCAGACAGGTACACCTACATCCCGACCATCACCATCCTCGAAAGCCTGCAGCGTGAAGGCTTTGAGCCGTTCTTTGCCTGCCAGACAAAGGTTCGCGACCAGAGCAAGCGTGAACACACCAAACACATGCTTCGTCTTCGTCGTGCCGGGCAACTGACCGGGCATCAGGTTCCGGAAATCATTTTGCTCAACAGCCATGACGGCTCCTCGAGCTACCAGATGCTGCCGGGGCTGTTTCGTGGCGTCTGTACCAACGGTCTGGTCTGCGGTCAGTCATTCGGCGAAGTGCGGGTACCACATAAAGGGAATGTCGTCGAGAAGGTGATTGAAGGGGCTTACGAAGTGCTTGGGGTCTTTGACCGGGTGGAGGAGAAGCGCGATGCAATGCAGTCACTGGCACTGCCAGAACCAGCCCGTAACGCCCTGGCGAATGCCGCACTGAAGTATCGATTTGGGGAAGACCACCAGCCGGTCACGGTATCGCAGTTGCTGACTCCGCGTCGTCGGGAGGACTACAGCGATGACCTGTGGACTGTCTACCAGCGCGTGCAGGAGAACCTGATGAAAGGTGGTCTGTCAGGGCGAACCGCGCTGGGAAAAAGTAATCGCACCCGTGCTGTTACCGGTATTAACGGCGATGTGAAGCTCAACCGCGCCCTGTGGGTGATGGCAGAAAACATGCTCGAGTTTTTCGGGTGTTAAACAACAGTGACAGCATAAGGAGATAGTTTAATGGATACACAGCACCTTCAGTTCGCTGAGCAGGGAGCAATTACAGCCTCAGTGGTCCCGGACGAGTTACGCATTGACTTCTGGCCGAAACATTTTGGCTCCATCCCGCAATGGATAACCCTTGAACCCCGAATCTTTACCTGGATGGACCGCCTGTGCACTGACTATCACGGCGGTATCTGGAACTTTTCGACGCTCAGCAACGGCGGCGCGTTTATGGCCCCTGAGGCAGAGAGCAACGAGAAGTGGACATTGTTCAACAGTATGAACGGCAATGGAGCAGAACTCACCAGTGAAGCTACAGGGATAGTCGCCTGCCTGATGGCATACAGCCACCATGCCTGTCGTACCGAATGTGACGCTATGACTGAGCACTATTATCGCTTACGCGACTACGCGCTGAACCATCCGGAATGCAGCGCCATTATGCATCTTATCGACTAAGGAATGCCTGACATGAATACTGTATTATCCCCGGAGCCATCGCAGCCTGAACTTTTTCCGCTGGCGGTTATGGCTCAACATGATTACCTGCTTACCGCGACATCCGGATTAACACCCTATGCCCAACGCACCATTCGCCGCGCTATCAATCTGCTGGATAAATATCTGCGCCAGCCCGGTATATCCTTTACCTCAAGTACTGCTGCCCGTGACTGGCTTCAGTTACAGCTGGCAGGGCAAGAACGGGAAGTGTTTATGGTGCTCTATCTCGATAACCAGCACTGTTTACTGGAGAGCGAAACGCTGTTTGCCGGTTCGGTTAACCATGTACAGGTCCATCCTCGTGAGGTGGTGAAGTCAGCGCTTCGCTTCAATGCTGCTGCTGTCGTGCTGGCACATAACCATCCGTCCGGCGATCCAGAGCCCAGCAAAGCCGATCGCCAGTTGACTGACAGGATAAAAGAGGTTCTAGGACTGGTTGATGTGAAAACGCTCGATCATCTGGTTGTCGGCCAGGATGGGATTGTGTCGTTTGCAGAACGAGGCTGGATATGAAAATCATCAGTAAACGTCAGGCAATGGCTTTGTACCGACAGCATCCAGGCTCCCGGTTGTTTCGCTTCTGTACCGGCAAATATAAATGGTCTGGCAGTATCTGCCATTATGCTGGCCTAGAAGTTCAGGACATACGCGGCGTTCTGGCCGTCTTTGCTGAGCGCCGTCAGGATCGCAATGGTCCCTATGTCATTCTTCGAAGTGTCACTCTTAATTAATCCTTCCCTTTAATCAGGAACAATAATGAACAATCACTCTGAATCCGGTACCAAACCGGAGAATCTTACCTGCCAGCAGTGGGGACTAAAGCGCACGATCACACCCTGTTTTGGCGCTCGTCTGGTGCAGGAAGGCAACCGGGTGCATTTTCTCGCTGACCGGGCCGGATTCAACGGTGCTTTCAGCGACAACGATGCATTGCGCCTCGACCAGGCCTTTCCGTTGATGCTCACCAGCGGAGAACTCTCTCCCTTGCATCAGCACTGCGTCACGCTATATCACAATGGACTGACTTGCGAAGCCGACACACTCGGCTCCTGTGGCTATGTCTACATCGCTATTTATCCCGACCAGCCTGAACCCCATTAACTCTACGCTTATCCCTTAAACTCATAGAGCAAACATCATGCAAATCTTATCATCACACCCGACACGGGCGACTCAGCCCTATCTGTCACCCGTTGAAACCTGGCAACGGCTGCTGACTCATCTATTCTCGCAGCACTATGGCCTGACGCTGAATGACACACCGTTCAGTAATGAAACCACCATACGAGAACATATTGATGCTGGAGTATCGCTCAGCGATGCGGTGAACTTTCTTGTCGAAAAATACGAGCTTATCCGTATCGATCGGAAGGGATTTTCGTGGCAACAACAGACTCCGTATATTTCCGTAGTGGATATTCTACGAGCAAGACGCAATACCGGCTTGCTAAAAACTAATGTGAAATAAACGCTTAAATACAGAGCAGACTAAAGGAAAGCAAAATGCTAATCTCTTAGACGAAGAGACTCCTGCTATAACCTCCCCTCCCCTGCAAAAAACCTGACATTTTCTTTTAGGACCAACAATAGGACCAAAATGAAAATTGAACTCAAAGTTATCAGCTAATAAACAACAAGTTACAAAACCAATTCAGACTCCGCCAGCCCACCAAATATTGATGTACTGAAGTTCAGTAAAGTCTACTAAGCCCGCATAGCACAAGCTCTGCGGGCTTTTTTACGTCTATGGTAGTCTACCGAGAATTGCTAGAAACTACCGATTATGACACCCTTTTTGGGACCCAACATAAAGGGTCCAAAAACCGAGGGGCTCAAAATGGCAAAAATCGCTAAGAAGCTCACTGACACTGAAATCAAAAGCACGAAGCCCTCCGGTTAACTTGTTTGATGGCGATGGTTTGATCCTGCGAATCGCTCCTTTGTCGAAAGGAGGAAAGAAAAATTGGTATGATGTCGATCATAACCCCAATACCGTAATGAACGACGCCTGATGCAGAACACTATCCATAAAACACGAGACAAAAACCATGCCCGCAGACTAACTGCTATGCTGATGCTGTTTCAATGACAAATACCATTAAGGGGCAAGCAATCTCAGGAACATAACTAAAGATAAACGTATAATATACTCTAAGACGCGTTGCTGAGATTTTTAAAAAGCAACGGACGATTTTTCCCTTGCTACAAGTGCTACGTATAGCAAACGTAGCAGCTCTCAGAGAAAAAACATACATTTTTGGTTAAATATATTCCTTATTTCTCGGGGCATAATTATCATTCATGTGATAAAGGGTTCTGCACCACAACACAACAGGAAAATAAATACTACAATAGAATTGTAATTTCTCATCCCCGAAAAATATCATACAATAATATGCTCCTAACCGGTCTTACATCCCATTACCTGAATAAAATCAAGCAATGAATAGATGACATTGATAACATAAACAATACGTTATCAGTGAAGTTGCAACTCCAAAAACGCCAACAATAAATAAACTAAATATTGAGATATTAGGTTTTCCTCATAGTAGATACAATAAAATTTTTTTAACATCCCAAACAGCAAACGTTGGTACTAAGGTTTTACTTTTAAGTAACAGTATAAAATCTAAGCATGCTGTTATCAATATTCAATCCAGACCATGACGGCCTGGTTTGGTTGTGTTTAATTTAAAAAATAACTCAGTACCAGGTATATTATTTGGTGCGTATGCAAGTCAATATGGCACTAACTTATTGAGAATCAATGTTCATCGAAATAGCATTTTAATTCAATACGCATGCTATTAAAAAATAGTGTTCCACATCACAGAATCAATATCTGATATATCTGTAAACAATATTAGTATTATGAATGTTTTTTGCCACCATCCTCCTGTAAAAACGCTCTGACTGTAATCCACATAAAGATTGTTATTTATTTCAAATAATACATGCCAATGCATTACCTAAATAATAAAATACATGATAAGATGATAAATAAGTTAGGTTTTGTCTGTTAAACGTGCAAGGAGTGCATAATGAATCCTGTCGAAAACATCACCCTATTAATTAATAACCTTTCTAAAAAAGAAAATATCAATCACTCACAAAAACAAGAAATAATTCCATTAGTTTCAGAGGGACATGCACGCTGCATTATCATTCACTCTGGAACATTTGGAGTGTACCGACGTGAAGAGCGCTTGCTTCTCAGGGTAATAGAAGGACCAGAAATATTAGGGGTTGCATCAATCTTTCAACATATTGGAATGGAGCAATATGAATCTCTCTATTTATATACCTACACGTCTATAGATTACGAATTCATAGATCCGCTGCAATTTTCCAGAATTGTGAGTGAGCGCAATTTATGGGAGCCCGCCATGTTACATTTCGGACACCTTTTATCTGAGGCAGTGAATTCACTTAAGAATTACACAGGAAGAGATACGAAAGCGCTCGTCACCCGTGCCTTACTGGCATTATCTTCTCATTCTGAGGAATTTCGAAGAAAAATCATCGCCAGTGATTATATTAAAGAAAGAACGTCACTGTCCCGTAGCGTAATAATGAAGATACTAAAACAACTTCGGGATGAAGGAAAGATAGAGATAGAAAAAGGTATCCTGATAAAAACTACACTATAATAATATTGCCCTTTAACAGTCACCTTATTAAAGGGCATGAGGTTAAATATATTTATCTTTCAACTATTGCGTTAATACTATAACGTCTGTGTAGATGATAAATGGCAGTTTTGTCAGCTAAAATGTTTTTTAGTAAAAAACAGCGCTAATTTAAAGCATCAAATAAATAAATTACATCAGTACCATTCGATACAAGAAATTCGCAATGTAAAAATGGTTGCAATAATGTATGAGAATTAATCACTATTGGCCCATGTATTTCACCAGTCATTTTCCCAACATGTTTCCAATGAAGATAACCGGTTCCCTTTAAAACTGAAAAAACGTCATCGCTTGCATCAAAAAAGTAGGTTGAAAATATAGGGTCATCCGATGTCTCTATCTGTAATGAGAGCGGAAGTAAAGCCTGATAAATCAGCGCTATTTCATCTTTTATGTCAGCCATAATCCACCCTGCATGATCAATAAATGATAAATAAGCGCTCCCTGACTATAAAATTTTAATGATAATTAATTCGTAATAAAACAACGATAGTGAAGGAGCCTGGCTTAATATCCTGGCCCGGCACCGGGCTCAGTTCCGCGTGATATTCTTTCTCCACGCTGAGTTCACCTGTTGTAAAGTCGGCAAAACTATTAAAGCGTTCAAAACCCACGGGCTCAGTCCCGGATAACAGTTGCAACTGCAGTCCATTCCCGGGGCGCAACAGCAGTCGGTCTGCAGACAGGTGCTCATCGGTAAAAAAAGCCGCATTCAGTTTAAAACCGTCAGAGCATTCAGCATCCTCAGCCCGGGTCGCTTTGACGGTAAACGTCCTGGTAATATTGTGCCGCTGAATATCTCTGGTACTGAAAGTACCGAAATTCACCACTTCATTTTCCGGGGATACGCTCAGATGTACTCCACAATCCAGTACCCGAATATTATTCAGCCCGGTCAGGGTATACTTCAAATTGTGGCCGTTACTACTGACATCATCATAACCGGCAAATGCAATTAACGGAATTGCTGATAATGTACTAACATAATCATGAGGTGGCCGCTGTTTCAGTCTGACATAGAACCTTATCCGGGCAACAAACCGACGGGAAGTTGGCGTTCCGCCTGTACACTGACTTCCTGATGAGGCGCTACCCACGCATTGGCCGGTATCCACGGCATCCGGCCCACCTTCGGCATCATGATCGGCGCCTTCAAAGGTGATGCCGGGTTGAAGATAAGGATCGCTGGCTCCCGACTGCGGTGAGACCCACAGCGCAATTTTCTCATCCTGTCCGTCAGGCTGGGTATTGTTATCACAATAGACAGGCACTTTTATTATGGGTGAGACCCAGATTTTTTCGCCGGTTCCTATCGTGGACGGAATAGCAAATGAAGGGATTGTGACACTCTTATCCACCGGGCCGCCTTTGCCTCCATAGTAGCAATCTATTGCCAGCGTGCCGGGTGACCAGCACACGGTAAACATCAGCAGAATAAATGACAGGACGAGTTTCATGGTTTCTTCACCTTATATTCACTCAGGCTGCAGGTCGAAGAAGGGCAGGAAACCACCAGCGTTCTCATTGCGCCGTAGTCATCCAGGTAACCCAGCAGGTAACGCGTGCTGCCAGTCGCCTTCACGCTGATGGAATCGAACGGGGCCACCATATCACCTTTAAATCCGTTCAGCGTTTGTCCTTCCTGCCCCATCCAGGCAATGGTGATGTGGTAGGGAGTGGGATTGTTGATAGTCAGCCAATTACCATTCTGAGTGACCTTCAGTTTGATTGCCTGGTCCTGGATATTTTCTGTCTGTAGAGCGGCCGGGCGATAAAACAGTTTGATGCGACTCTGCATGGCGAGCTGCATTACGGCGCTGTTTTTTCCCTGAAGGTCGGGCTGTGGCGGTATCTCACGCAGGTCGAAGTAAAACAGTGACTCCCTGTCCTGCGGCAGTCTGGCGGTATTCTGTTTCATGATGCGCACCTGAGACATTGCACCAGGCTCCAGGCGCTGGATAGGTGGCAGGGCGATAAAAAAATCATCGTTTTTCTGCCCCTGACTGTCCGTGACCCACGCATAAGCCAGATAAGGCAACTTTTTACTCTCGTTTTCAATTTTCAGACTGACGGCTTTATCCCTTTCATTAAATACCAACCGCGTCCGGTCAATATTGACAGCCGCGTGTGCGGTCATACAGGTCATCAGTACAGCAAGCACAACAGACAAATAAGTTTTCATTCCATTTCTCACTCATTGCAGGGAAGAATCAGACGAGAACCGGATACCGCAAGGTTATCCGGCAGAGTAAAGCTGCACTGATGGCTGCCACTCCAGCGAACGTGATAGTGTTGACCCCCTTTAACACCACTCAGCCAGAGATGCCCATCATCGCTAATCATGCCAATATCTGTATTTCCGCCTTCCGGTATCACTTCGGCACCGACGGGAGGGACACCATCCCGGGTACGAACCTCGCCAAAAATATCCAGGCCGGAGCGGGAAACCAGATGGCGATAGCCAATCGCCCCCTCCGTCCAGGTGGTCTGTAATACGGAATCATCCACCGATGCCCCTTCGGGCAAATGGTTCATATCCACACTGACGCTTGTAGGCTGATAACTGGTAACGACCGGTACGACGGCATATCCCCAGGCATTCGTTGCACCTGATCCGTTATTAATCGGGATATCTTTCACCCCGTCGGTACTGACCAGCAGACGGGGCTCATTGCTTACACTTTTACGATGGAAGGCATAGCCTCTGGGAGTCACGGTCAGCGAGCCATTCCAGCTTCCGTTAACCGAGCGGTAGTCCTGATCCTGCCAGCCACCGGATAGCTGCAGCTCCCCGGAAGAGGTCAGGTGCTGATAATTCGCACTAAAATTCGCTTCGGTATGAGGTGAATTACTGTCCGTTCCAGCGGAAATTCCCCAGGTATTTTCAGGATCGGCGGAGTCATTCCATGACAATGACTGGGAGGCATGTTTGTCATGCCGCAGGTCGTACCCCAAACGGTGCTCATTATCGAAAGGCAACGACAGGGATAAATAGATCTGCCGATCCTCCTCTTCATCGTCATCATGCTGCGTATCACTGAGCGAAATACTGGTCGTACAGCCTTTAAACCGGCCCATATCGAAGGTATAACCAAGAGTGGAGTTGAACGTAGTGGACGCTGATTTGTTCCACCAGGTTTGCCGAAGCACGCTGATATCCAGATTAAGATTCAGTGCGGCAATATTCTGACTGCCGCTCACACTGACAGACTGCTTTTCCAGATCGTCATCATCACCGTATTTCATGTCGGTATAACTGGCATAACTGAGAAAGTGTCGATCGGAGTGGCGCAGTGCTGCAACCGAAATCTGGCTGTCCGTTTCATCAAATTGTTTGCTGTATATCATTCGATAGCTGTTACCGGTCTGTTTCGGCATAGCCGGTAGCTGGCTGGTCGCCCGGGTTATATCGACAGAAATGGCCCCCAACCAAAGGAGGTTCTGACCTATCCCCAGGGCAAACGACTGATAATGATTGCCCGCGCCCAGAAAACCACCATACAGGGAGGTCTGCGACAACATCCCCCAGGATGCCTCGCCCAGCGTGAACACCTCGCCAGCCGTATGATGTGAGATATCGGGGCGAACCTGGCCTGCTGACACGTTATAGCGCACCTGCCCTTTGCGAGTCAGAAACGGAACCGTGGAGGCCGAGATCTGAAAGGTACTGACCTGGCCGTTGTCCTCTGTTACCCGGACATCCAGTGTTCCCTGTACGGTCTGATTCAGATCGCGGATCACAAACGGACCTGGTGCTACTTTCGTCTGGTAAATCATCCGCCCCTGCTGACTAACGCTGACCGTAGCATTACTTCGGGCCGTGCCGGTGATCTGCGGCGCATAGCCACGTAACTGCCAGGGCAACATTCGATCGTCGCTGTTGAGGGAGATCCCGGTGAAGTCAAACGTATCAAATATACCTGACTGCAGGTTCGTCTCTCCGGCGACAAAACGGGATCCGATACCCGGCAATGGACGGAACAGATAGGTTCTGGAAACTGAACCGCCCTGTGTAGTGTCATCCCCCTGCCGGGAGGACGAATACTGAAAATCGCTGCGCAGGCGCCATGGTCCGGCATTAAGTCCGGCGATACCATAAGTGTTGGCGTTATCCGACCTGGCTTCACCCTGTGACTGATAAGTTCCCGCAAACAGATTGTAATCAAGAAGAAATCCCGGGATACCATCAGACCATTCGGAAGGGGACGTCCACCCTTTCGGGTGGTACATCAGCCAGGCCTGCGGCACGGTGATGTGTAATTGCTGGGCCTGTTGATCAAATTTAAAATGGATATCCGGTCGGGAGGAAAAGTCTGTACATCCACCGAGATCCGACAGCGACTGTCGCACCGAAAGCTGTAACCCGAAGCGATCCGCCATCGTTGGAGGGATACAGACCTGTGAACCCGTATCGGATTCGTGCCAGGACAACACCTGTTGTTCAGACAGTAGCGTATCATTCAGCGCTACGGAAACCAGGTAGCGCCCGGGGGGGACCGATGCCGGATTTCTGAACCAGCTTAAATCCACATGAGAACGGGCATCTTTGTCGATAACACTAAGGTTAAAATCAGTCGCACCTGCCCGAACTGAAATCAGTAAGCAGCATCCCGCCACCATTGCCATCCATCCCTGCATTTGATTACCACTGAAACGGACCTTTCGTTTAGATAAGGTCTGCTGCATTACAGATAGGTGATAACATACGTGGCATTGGTCGCAACTTGCCCCGGAGTGATATCAGGAGCCCCGGAATTAATAGTCGCAATATTTACCATTCGTCCCTGAAAAGTCAGGGTTTGCTCAGTGGAGGTTACCTGTAAAGGGACATCTGGTGTGCTATTACTCCCCATGGTAATAATTTCACCGCTACTTGTTAGAATTTCTACACCAACCCCCTGCGCACCGTCGGCTACCGTATTCGCCAGTACCGAGTTGTCATTATCCTGAACTGCTGAGCTATCGAATCTAAAATGCGCTTTGGTGATATCAGCACCATCGGTTCCGGCTCCAGAAAGAGCACAGTTGGTCAGATGGATATTGATATCAACAGGTGTTGAGTTGGTGTTTTTATTCAGATAATCAACAGTGGTTTGCCCCAGAGGAACATTCATATCCACACTGTCCTCTGCGAGAATGCAGGGCGCATTAATAACGGTTCCGGTAAAGTTTACCGTGCCACCGTTCACCGGCTCATCCGCAAACGCGGGAGTAACCATTAACACACCAATCAGTATCTGCCCCATCCTGGTTTTAATTCGCATACGCCCCCCCATAAAAAAGCTTCCATCCCTGGATTTTCAAAAAACGTGTTACTTGTAAGCAATGGTATAGGTAGCATTTGCCGCGACTGAGCCAGGGGCTAATGTTTCGCCAGGAATTGTTTCCATTCGGGCATGAAAAACCAGCGTTTGCTCTGTAGAGGAAACCTGCAGAGGCACCTCACTGCTGGTTCCCAGCGTCAACGGAGCGTCTTCACTGGTCAGCAAACGAACACCAACGCCAGTTGCCCCGGCTGAATTAGTATTTGCCAGCAAGCCTGCATCAGAGGTATCCACCGCTGATGAATCAAAAGTAACATCCGCTTTAGTGATATCGGCGTTATCAGTACCTCCCCCCTGAAGGGTGCAGTTAGTAAGATTAATATTCACATCAGCCGGTTTCGAACTACCGTACTTGGTTATGTAATCGACCGTTGTTTGACCTAAATCTACTGACATATCAATACTATCCTGTGCAACAATACACGGCGCATCGACCACCGTACCGGTGAAGTTAATTGTGCCGCCATTAGCAACATCATCCGCCATTGCCACACCTGAGAATGCCGAGCATGCGATTGTCACAAATAATAAGTTTTTAATCATAATTCTTCCCTTTAATTTAAAATATTAGAAAAATTTCCAACCCACTCCAGCAATTAATAAAACAAGAGTGATCTCTTCAGATCCTAAAAAAGATTACCAATTCAAAAAGATTACATTGATATAAATTATGAGACTGACAAAATCATTCACAACAACATGAAAGAACAGGCCACCAATAATTCACCAGCAAGCAATGCAGTGATTAAATGCATAATTTTTGCTCAATGTGGTTTTTAAAAAAAAAGATAAAAAACAAACTTAGAAATGGATCGTCTATTATTATTCGTTCCGGGTGGATTATATTGCTAATTGTTTGTACAGATCGATAAATCAATTGTGATAGATAAAAACTATCATTAATCATTAAATGATCGATATAAGCGATCATTTAATGTGGATTGTCTCTAATATTATTCGCTGAGTGAATGAATATATTATTTGCTATATTTTATATTACTTATACTCCACTACGTAAGTTGTGTTTGCAGCTTCTGTCTGGCTGATTTCACTCTTAATTTTTCCCATATCCCCCTGAAATATTAGCGTTTGTTCGGCAGATGAAATCTGTAATGGCACCTTACTGCTGATTCCCGGCTTCAATGAATTGTCTTCACTGGTCAGCAAACGAATACCAACATCAGTTACCCCTGTAGAAAAGGTAGTTGCCAGCAGATTTGTATCAGTGGTATCCACCGCTGAAGAATCGAAAGTAACATCCGCTTTGGTGGTATCGGCACCTTCTTTTCCTGCACCAAAAAGAGCACAGTGAATAAGATTAATATTCACATTAACGAGCTTTACTGTTTTATTTATTCAGCTAACCAATTATTTACAGTCCTAAATCCACGGACATATCAGTGCTGTTCTCTGCGATAACACATGGTGCCTCAACCACCGTATCGCTGACATTAATTGTGCCGTCATTCGCTGTGTCGTCAGCCACTGCAGCACCAGAAAATACAGCGCATGTCATTACCATAACTTCATGTTCTGGTAATGACAGATAACGAAAAAGGTAATTTCCGTATTCATTTGATGAATGAATGTGGACAGTGAAATTGAAATGTCACACGAAAGAAAAATCTGTAGAAATTGACGAAAAGTAATACCATTTTATTAAAACGCCCCCATCCCTTATCTATTATCCCGTCTATATGGCCTTCTTGTATAATCGTTTAGATAGATCAATTCCGATACAACCATAACATAAGACGATCAAACGATATTAATTAATCGTTTTATTCGATCTTGTTTTGACAGGGATTTATCAGCATTTTCTACTAATGAAAGCAATTTAAGTACAGCAGGGATGGCACATTTGATTGGCCCTCAGGCAAGCTGGCTGGGCCGGAATAATGACTCCGCTTTGGTGATGGCCACAAGCCGATTACCAAAGCGCAGGCCCTGATCGCCCGCCGCCGGGAGGATAAGAAAATACCTCCGTGGACCACGTTTCAGCGGGTACAGGAGAACCTGGTGCGGGGACGAGTCAGACCACTGGACAAACGCAACCCTACCCGCGCCATCCAGGGTATTGACGGCGACCTGAAACTCAACCGGGCCCTGCGGCTTTTTTTGTGTCTGTTGTCGTCTGGTGATATTTACTAAGGACCACGAGTACGGCACCCTTTTGGGCCCTATCGCGGAGGAGTCCCAAAATCGAGGGTCCAAAAATGGCAAAGACGGCTACACTGAAATCACAAGCGCCAGGCCAGCCAACAAAGAAATCAGCCGGTTCGATGGTGATGGTTTGATTCTGCGAATCGCTCTCCAGGCGAAGGGAAGGAAGAAAAATGAGTGTTTCCGGTATGCGCTACCTGTAAGTAAGCGAAGAACCAAAAAGCGAGTAAACGCTCAATATTGGCAGTTCTCCATTCATCAGGTACTCTCCGGTAAAGCAACCCCCTAACTTTTATTTTCCTCACCGAATTTATTATTACCGTATGCGTTATTCAACGTAATCCGAAGATGTGATCCTGCTAACCCAGTCAAACATAACTTGCATATGATTGCCATTGGATTTCCTCACACCAACCTGACAAGCATTTACACCTGTCGTTTTACCAGTCAAAACTTGTCCATACTTCATATAGATTTTGATACCGACGCCCTGTTTATAGCACTTATTACAAATCGAGAAATAATCTTTTCTTGATGGAGTATATTGCTGAAGATTAAATTTATCAGCCAGCACCAGTGAAACATTAAAAGCGTCATTACCTGATAATTCTTCAAGAATTGCCAGAGACTCCAATTTGACGTCAATGCGATTATTTCCTTTAGGTTTATCCGAAGCCAGAATCAAATTTTCTTTCGGATTAAACTTCGCAATGTAGCCTGTGATTAGCTGGGTATTATTACTCACTAACCGAACGGGGACATCATTAAAACGTAGAAATTGAATTCGACGAGCAAGCATTGAATAATCTCGCGGCCATGTTTCAGCCTCTCGCCCGTAGGAAATATCGTTTGCAACCATACATTCCATAAAGGTATATATCTACGCTGAATGAAAAAGCCCCGGATTTACGGGGCTGAATAAAACTAAATAAATTAACGTAACAGAGACAGCACGTTTTGTGGGACCTGGTTAGCCTGCGCCAGAACGGAAGTCCCCGCCTGCTGCAGAATCTGCGCGCGAGACATGTTGGAGACTTCAGTCGCGTAGTCAGAATCTTCGATACGGCTACGTGCAGAAGTCAGGTTGTTTACGGTGTTGCCCAGGTTGGTGATGGCGGAATTAAAACGGTTCTGTACCGCACCTAGGTCAGAACGTAACGTGTCAACCTGTGCCAGCGCAGCATCAATTTTCTGCAGCGGGTTTTCGGTGGTTTTAGCGGCTGCTTCAGCCAGCTCTGGCTGTGCTTTGAAATCATGACCAGCAGCTTTGCTGGCATTATAGGTTTTACCGTCGATAGTAACGACTTCGGTTTTACCGTCTGCGCCACCAAGTTGGTTCAGGGCAGTTTTGGATGTACCGTCCGCTGCGGTGTAAGACGTGGTGTTAACACTAAAGCTACCATCTTTTTTCTGGGTAGCGGCATAGTAGTTATCGCCCACTTTTACAGCGTAACCGCCATCAATCGTCTTACCGTTTTTATCGGTATAAGACATTTTGACCATTTCAGCAGTATCAGCTCCGGTCACATGGGCAGCTGTCAACTGAGCCTGAATAGCGGCTGGAGCGGCTACAGGTTTTTGAACCTGAGTAACTTCAGTAATACCAGTAGGAGTTGTAGCCTCTTTAGTGGTAGAAGCTGTCATTGAGACTGTACCATCATCAGCAACATTGACTTTATAGTAACCACTCTTAGCAGCATCGGCTGATGTACCAAAATCAACCTCTACGTAATAGTTCTTAGAGGTACTATTATAATAAACTTTGCCATCTTTAATGGAGCCAGTATCAACCGTAGCGCTATCAACGCCCGTTTTAATTGCAGTTCCAGTTAATCCTGCAATATCAAGTTTTGCCGGAGGTGTCACAGCTTTGCTATCTACATCATACGCTTTTTGCACATTCAACGTATCCAGACCCAGAGTCTGAGAGTTGATCTGCTTCAGATCGATATCGATGGTTTCACCGTCATTGGCACCAACCTGGATGGTCAGGGTGTTATCCTGCGCCAGAACTTTCACGCCGTTGAACTGAGTCTGACCGGATACACGGTCGATTTCGTTCAGACGCTGGGTGATTTCAGCCTGGATAGAGTCGAGGTCAGACTGGGAGTTGGTGCTGTTAGCAGACTGAACCGCCAGTTCACGCACACGCTGCAGGTTGTTGTTGATTTCGTTCAGCGCGCCTTCAGTGGTCTGCGCAATAGAAATACCGTCGTTAGCGTTACGGGAAGCCTGAGTCAGGCCTTTGATGTTCGCAGTGAAACGGTTAGCAATCGCCTGACCTGCCGCATCGTCTTTCGCGCTGTTGATACGCAGACCAGAAGACAGACGCTCGATAGCGGTGCCCAGTGCGGACTGGGATTTGTTCAGGTTATTCTGGGTCAGCAGCGACAGACTGTTAGTGTTGATTACTTGTGCCATAAAATTTTCCTTTTGGAAGGTTTTTGATAAATCAATCCCCCATGAGAAAAGCGACTAAAATTCTTCCTTGTCTGATGTAAAGGAGAGAATCATGGCTACTATTGGGTATATTCGTGTGTCAACAATTGACCAAAATATCGATTTACAGCGTAATGCGCTTACCTGTGCAAATTGTGACCGCATCTTTGAGGACCGTATCAGTGGTAAGATTGCAAATCGCCCCGGTCTGAAACGAGCATTAAAGTATGTAAATAAAGGAGACACCCTTGTTGTCTGGAAACTAGACAGACTGGGCCGCAGCGTGAAAAACCTGGTGGCGTTAATATCAGAATTACATGAACGTGGAGCTCACTTCCATTCTTTAACCGATAGTATTGATACCAGTAGCGCGATGGGGCGATTCTTTTTTCATGTAATGTCAGCACTGGCTGAGATGGAGCGAGAATTAATTGTCGAGCGAACCCTTGCCGGGCTGGCTGCCGCCAGAGCGCAAGGACGATTGGGAGGGCGCCCCCGGGCGATCAATAGACATGAACAGGAACAGATTAGCCGGCTATTAGAGAAAGGCCATCCTCGGCAGCAATTAGCTATTATTTTTGGTATTGGCGTATCTACCTTATACAGATACTTTCCGGCAAGTCGTATAAAAAAACAAAATTAATTAAATGAAGATTACAATAGGGGGATATAGCATTCTTGTAATACAGGCATGTTGTATAAATAAATCGAAGGGGTATACGAAAGCGATAGTTTCCAATTAAAAAGAGAAAAAATTCAATGTATTAAAATATACAGGGTAACATGCTCACGCTAAAGCATATGTTACATCCGGCTATAGACGGCATCGCTCAAAACACTAGCAGGTACTGCGTTCACATAGAAAGGCTTTTTAATCAAAACGTTAGGCGTAAGCAATTACAGACAGAAAAAGTAGTAAAGTTTATGCCTCAAGTGTCGATAACCTGGATGACACAGGTAAGCCTGGCATAACATTGGTTATCAAAAACCTTGGTTTTCAAGAACCAATAAATCGTGTTGCTGATGCGTTACAAAAATCGCGGATTGGTAACGATATTCCACATAAAGAGCTGGTCGTGCGCAACATTAGAACGGTGACGTTAAAGCCGGTTTCATTGGTTAATAAAGACGGAGGGTACAAAATTACTACAGAGCTGACGCCACAGCGATAATCCTGGCTCGCAGGTGGTACAGGATTTAACGCCGGAAAGTCTGCACAGAACACGATCCGCCGCCGAACACACTAAAATTGCCCCCAGCGCGTTATTAATACTAATACCTACGTTTCCCGTTACCTTGCCGTCGATACGTTTACCGTATTGTCTGAAAGGTTATTTGCGAAGTTATCATTAATAATCCACGGTCTGTTATTCGAATCCCGTTCCCCAATCCTGACGCTTTGACTTCGCGGCCATACGTGCGTAAACAGGGCTGAAACCAGACTTCACCGGTTAACACTCTCCTCTTCCTCGATTTTTACGAAAGCAAATCATCACGTTATCAAGAGTCGTATTTGTTATTGCATTTTTCAAATGATATTGGTAATTATTATCATTCTCATTAACGACCTGTTTGATTTATGACGTGGAGAGAGGATTTCTCATGCGTATTCTGTTTGTAGGTCCACCACTGTATGGACTGCTATACCCTGTGCTGTCCCTGGCGCAAGCATTTCGTGTTAATGGCCATGAAGTGCTGATTGCAAGCGGTGGAAAATTTGCACAGAAAGCAGCAGAAGCTGGGTTGGTGGTATTTGACGCTGCGCCAGGTTTCGATTCGGAAGCTGGATATCGCCGTCAGGAGGCATTACGAAAAGAAAATAAGATTGGAACAAAAATGGGGAACTTCTCGTTCTTCAGCGAAGAGATGACCGACCCGCTGGTCGCGTTCGCCGGGCAGTGGCGGCCAGATCTCATCGTCTACCCTCCCCTTGGGGTCGTTGGACCATTGATTGCCGCTAAGTATGACATTCCGGTAGTGATGCAAACCGTCGGCTTCGGTCATACGCCCTGGCACATCAAAGGCGTGACGAGATCACTTTCTAACGCCTACCGCCGCCATGGGGTCAGCGCTCCACCAAGAGATCTGGCGTGGATAGACGTCACGCCGCCCAGCATGAGCTTACTGCAAAATGACGGTGAGCCGGTTATCTCCATGCAATACGTCCCGTATAACGGCGGCGCCGTCTGGGAAGAATGGTGGGAACGTACACCTGATCGCAAGCGTCTTCTGGTCAGCCTCGGCACCGTCAAACCGATGGTGGATGGCCTGGATCTGATTTCCTGGGTAATGGATTCTGCCAGCGAAGTAGATGCCGAGATAATCCTGCATCTTCCGACAAACGCCCGCTCGGATTTACGTTCACTGCCGCCGAATGTCCGCCTGGTCGACTGGCTTCCGATGGGCGTTTTCCTCAACGGCGCCGACGGTTTTATCCACCATGGCGGCGCAGGCAACACCCTGACGGCGCTGCATGCCGGCATTCCGCAGATAGTCTTTGGTCAGGGTGCCGACAGACCCGTCAATGCCCGCGCCGTGGTCGAGCGCGGATGCGGAATTATTCCCGGTAAGAGCGGACTTACGAGCAGCATGATCAATACCTTCCTCGGTAATAGCGCGCTTCGCGAGGCGTCGCAAGAGGTCGCGACAGAAATGGCGGCCCAGCCTTGCCCGACCGAGGTGGCAAAAAAACTGATCGCCATGCTGCAACACGGCTAACCGCGGCAGCGCAATGACAATATGGCGGCTGAGCCCAGCCGATGTCGCCATATCTCATCTTTCACAGATAAGGAGGCTTAATGCCCGCGACTCATTCCCCCATGCCCGCTCGTGCCTGGATAGTTCGCCTTGCCCGCGTGTGTTGGGAACGTAAAATACTGAGCATCATTGTCATCGTAGCATCAGTATTGACCATTTTACTGGCTGCGCTGACGCCGCTGATAACGCGTCAGGCCGTCAATGACGCGATAGCAGGCGATACAACCCGCCTGCCGTTGCTTGCCTGCGGCCTGCTGCTAATTGCCCTTTTTGATTTCATCGGGAATTACGTGCGCCGCGGCTATGCCGGGGAACTCTCGTTGTGGGTTCAGCATACGTTACGTAGCCGCGCGTTCGACAGTATTCAAAAACTGGACGGCGCAGGCCAGGACGCCTTGCGTACCGGACAAGTCATTTCGCGTACCAACAGCGATCTTCAACAGGTACATGCCTTGCTACAGATGTGTCCGGTGCCGCTGGCAGTGCTCACTTATTATGTTGCCGGTATCGCAGTGATGCTATGGATGTCGCCATCCATGACGCTTATCGTGATTTGTGTACTGGCAGCCCTTGCCATTACCGCCCTGCGCGCCCGTCGCCGAGTTTTCGCGCAAACGGGGCTGGCCTCAGACCGACTGGCGCACATGACGGAACATATGCGCGAAGTATTGGAACAGATCTCGGTGGTAAAGTCCTGCGTGGCGGAGTTGCGCGAAACGCGCTGGCTCGATGGTCAGTCGCGGCAGATGGTACGGGTACGCATCGGCGCCGCTATCTCGCAGGCGATGCCGGGCGCAACCATGCTGGCGCTACCGGTGATAGGGCAAATCGTCCTGCTGTGCTATGGCGGCTGGTCGGTGATGAACGGGCGCATCGATCTGGGAACCTTCGTCGCGTTCGCAAGTTTTCTCGCTATGCTGACTGGTCCCACCCGCGTACTGGCATCGTTTTTGGTTATCGCACAGCGCACACAGGCGTCGGTGGAGCGCGTCTTCGCGCTTATCGACACTCGTTCTCTAATGGAAGACGGTACCGAGTCGGTTGAAGGTCAGATTATCGGGCTGGACGTGGAGAAGATGAGCTTCCACTACGACAACGGCAGCCGTATCCTCAATGAGATCTCGTTTTCCATTCACGCCGGTGAAACCGTGGCAGTGGTGGGCGCATCCGGCTCCGGGAAATCAACGTTGCTGATGTTGCTGGCGCGCTTTTATGATCCTACCTCCGGTGGGGTGTGGCTCAACACCACTACGGGTCAACAGAATATTCGCGACCTGAAACTGACGGCACTCCGTCGTCGCGTCGGCGTAGTTTTTGAAGACGCGTTTCTGTTTGCTGGCACGGTGGCGGAAAACATCGCCTATGGGCACCCGCAGGCGACTCAGGACGACATTCGACGCGCCGCCGATGCCGCAGGCGCCAGCGGGTTCATCAATGCTCTACCGCAGGGGTTCAACACCCGCCTGACCGAGCGCGGAAGCAACCTCTCCGGCGGCCAACGCCAGCGTATTGCGTTGGCCCGGGCATTGATTACCGCGCCGGAACTGCTGATTCTCGATGACACTACCTCGGCGGTCGATGCCGGTACTGAAGCGGAAATTAATACGACTCTTGGCCGTTATGCTGATAATGAACATATGCTGCTGGTGATTGCGCGCCGCCGTTCAACACTGCAGTTAGCCGATCGGATCGTAGTGCTCAATAAAGGCCGCGTCGTGGACATCGGGACCCAGGCGGAGCTGGATGCAAGGTGTCCAACGTTTCGCTCGCTGATGAGCGGCGAGGGTGATTTTCTCGCTCTCGCCCCGGCGGAACAACGTGAGCGATGGCCAACAACGCAGGCGGCAAAATCCGACGACGCGCATGAGCGCCAGATGCCCGCCGGAAAAGGTTTTGTCGACCGGATGACGCGCGTTCCGGAACGCGCCGTACAGATGGCGCTGGCAGGCCACGGGCGTCAAGTCTCATCACTGCTGACGCCAGTAGCCTGGATGTTCGTCATCGCCGCCCTGCTTATCGCGCTTGATTCCGCCGCTGGCGTTGGCGTGCTGGTGCTTTTGCAGCGCGGTATTGACTCAGGCGTTGCCGCAGGGGATATGTCGACTATTGGCATATGCGCTCTGCTCGCGCTGTGCCTGGTGGCGACCGGTTGGTGCTGCTATGCGCTGCAAACGATCTTCGCTGCCCGCGCGGCAGAGTCGGTACAGCATACGGTACGCTTACGCAGCTTCAGCCACCTGCTACGCCTGAGTCTTCCCTGGCACGAGAAGAACATCGACTCGCGGCTTACTCGCATGACCGTCGATGTTGATTCACTCGCCCGATTTCTGCAAAACGGTCTTGCCAGTGCGGCCACCAGTATCGTGACGATGGTCGCTATCGCCGCGGCAATGTTCTGGCTTGATCCCATTCTTGCGTTAACGGCATTAAGCGCCGTACCTGTAGTGATGCTGGCGACGTGGATTTACCGCCGTCTGAGCTCGCCTGCCTACGCGCAGGCACGCCTGGAAATTGGTAAGGTTAACAGTACGCTTCAGGAAAAGGTCTCCGGCCTGCGGGTAGTACAGTCGCACGGCCAGCAGGAGCAGGAAGCCGCCAGGCTACGGGCGTTATCAGACAACTTCCGCGCCACCCGCGTGCGGGCGCAAAAATACCTTGCCGTCTATTTTCCGTTCCTGACCTTCTGCACCGAGGCCGCCTATGCCGCCGTGCTTTTAATCGGGGCGACCCGGGTCGCCGGAGGCGAAATGACGCCCGGGATACTGGCGGCGTTCTTCCTGCTACTGGGACAATTTTATGGCCCGGTACAGCAGTTGTCAGGCATTGTCGATTCCTGGCAGCAGGCGACCGCCAGCGGCAAACATATCAATGCGCTATTGGCGACTGAAGAAACGGAGAATATTGAACCGTCATCCATAACGCCCACCACTGGCGCGCTCCGTCTGGAGGCATTGACATTCCGCTATCCCGGAGAAACGCAACCTGCGCTTAATAATCTCTCGCTCACCATTCCGCCAGGAACGGTAGTCGCGGTGGTCGGACGTAGCGGCGCCGGCAAATCGACACTGATCAAGCTGCTGGCCGGGCTCTACTCTCCCACCAGCGGGCAAATCCGTATCGGTGAGCGCCTAATTAATGCGGCGTCGCTTAGTGATTATCGTCACCAGACGGGGCTGGTCACTCAGGATGTCGCATTGTTTAGCGGCGATATTGCCGAAAATATCCGCTATTCGCGGCCAGACAGCAGCGACACGGAGGTGGAAATCGCGGCGCGACGGGCGGGACTGTTTGAAACCGTGCAACATCTGCCGCAGGGGTTTCGTACTCCGGTCAATAACGGCGGCACAGATCTGTCTGCGGGCCAGCGTCAGTTGATTGCCCTCGCCCGCGCCCAACTGGCGCAGGCGCACATTCTACTGCTCGACGAGGCGACAGCGCGTATTGACCGCAGCGCCGAGGAGCGCTTAATGACCTCGCTTGCCGGGGTGGCGCATACCGAGAAACGCATCGCGCTTATCGTCGCGCACCGACTGACCACCGCCCGCCGCTGTGATGTTATTGTCGTGATCGACAAAGGGCATATCGCCGAATATGGCAGCCATCAGCAGTTGATGGCGACTCATGGCCTGTATGCTCGTCTGTGGCGGGACAGCGTCGGCCCGGCCGCCAGCCACACACGTGATACGCAAGGAGAGGTCGTGGGCTAGTTTATCGACACGACTTATTCAAAATAAGCCCGCAAGCGGCTGTTCCTGTAACAGCCGCTTTAGCTATTGATATTGACCGAAATATAAATGAGATGGAATACAGAGAATGAGACTGAGCCCGCCCATCGATCCTGTCGCTATGCAGACTGCCGCGCGCCTTCGCCGCCAACTCGCCGCCGAAAGCCAGGTTGACGCTTCTCACTTCTGGCGAGAAACAAACTCGCTCGCGCTGCCGCTGGTGACAGCCATTGACGGCGCAGACGATGAACGGGAAGTCACCTTCCTGTGGCGTGCCACCTATCCTCTACAGGGGGTTTATGTTCGTCTGAACCGTGTCACCGACAAAGACAACGTGACGAAAGGTATGATGACGCAACTGCCCACAACCGATATCTGGCATCTGACGCTTCGCTTACCGGCGTCCTACTGTGGCTCCTATACGATGGTCGAAATACCACCGGAAACCCCGAACGAGAAGGTGTTGCAGCTTGGAAGCCGTTTCGCCTCCCTTGTCGGGCAGGCGGACCCGCTGAACAGCACGCCGGGGATAAATGTTCGGGGCAATGCGCAGGAATCCATTCTGGCGCTGGATCATGCCCCGGCACAGGAAGAGTGGTCAAACTGCCGCTCTCACACCGGGCAGCTTTTCACCTCAGAACATCGGCTCGCCGGACAACTTCGCCGTGTGCGGCTGTATCTTCCTGAAGTTCCTGTCGTACAACCGCTGGGCTTACTGGTACTCACGGATGGCGAGATCTGGTTCGACCATCTTGGGGTGAGCGCCGCCATTGACGCCGCCATCCGCAGCGGACGCATCGCACCGGTGGCCGTACTCGGCATTGATAATATCAATGAGCGTGAACGTGTCGCGATACTCGGCGGTCGCCGCGAACTGGTGCTCGATATCGCCGAACGCCTACTGCCAACCATTCGCGCCAAACACCCGGAACGACGGTGGGCGGACCGTACACAAACGGTGCTGGCCGGGCAAAGTCTCGGCGGCGTAACCGCGCTGATGGCTGCCCGCCACGCGCCAGAGAGCTTCGGCCTGGTGCTGAGCCACTCCCCTTCAATGTGGTGGACGCCGGACAACCGCAGTCGCCCAGACCACTTCAGCGGGGAAGAACTCTCCTGGATCAGCGAACATATGCTATCCGCGCCATCGCCAGCCGTACGCACGCATCTGTGCGTGGGATCGTTAGAAGGCTCGACGGTCCCGCAGGTAAAACAGTTGCATGAAAAATTGCGAGGCGCTGGCGTCGAAAGCCATTGCAGCGTGTACACCGGCGGTCACGATTACGCGTGGTGGCGCGGCGCGCTGATTGATGGCTTACATCTACTGCTCCGATAAAACTTCACCTGCCTAAAAGGAATAACATCCGATGTATGGTCACCAGTACCACAACAAGCGCTATTGTATAGCGCTATTTTTAGTGAGTTTTTGTTTTAGCACGCTGACTTATGCGAAGCCGGATATGCAGCCATTAGGACCGAATATCGCCGATAAAGGTTCAGGATATTACCATTTCAGGGTCAATGATTTTCAATCTGCCGATGCCGCAAGACATTACCGGGTGTGGACCGCTATCCCCAATAAAGACGCCCCGCCATCCGGTTATCCTGTCTTATATATGCTGGACGGCAACGCGGTGATGGACAGGCTACCGGAGGCGCTGCTCAAACAGTTGACAGAACACTCGCCGCCGGTGATTGTAGCGATTGGCTATCAAACTAACCTGCCGTTTGATCTTAACGGCAGGGGTTATGACTATACGTTGCTGCCGGGCACCGATCGCGAAGGCAATGAAAACAACCCACGTTTTCATCGTAAGACCGGCGGCGGGCCAGCGTTCCGCCAGCTACTGGAGAGACATATCGCGCCGCAGGTGGAACAAGGAATAACCATCAACCCCGAACGGCGCGGGGTGTGGGGGCATTCTTATGGCGGCCTGTTCGTTTTGGACTCCTGGCTATCGTCATCATTCTTCCATATGTACTACAGCGCCAGCCCGTCGCTCAGCAGGGATAACTTTGCCCTGTTGAATCGCCTCGCGACAGTGAAGCCATCGCCGTTCTGCCATAAAAAACTCATTATAATGGAAGGTTCAGCGTCGAGTGGGGATAGCAGGCAACGCCAGATGGCCGAGCTCCTGCAAAAAGTTCAGGAGACCGTGATAACGCTTGAGAACAACGGCGTTAACGCGGCCTTGCAGGATTATCCGGGCCTGGGCCATGGGCCCATGTTTAACGCCTCTTTTCGTAGTGCATTGCTGGATATCAGTCGCGAACAGGCAAGCACAAAGTCACGCTGCCATTAACCCGTCGCCAGAACATGCCCGCCAGCGGCGGGCATAACCCATCAAAACGAGGCCGTCACACCGGCATAATAAGCCCGACCGGGTTCGTTATAGGTATTTGCCCCTTCGGCGGAGCGATAGATCTGTTTATCGAAGATATTGCTGATACCGACATTAAGACGCAGGTTCTTGTTGATATCGTAGTTAACGTTGGTGCCGACCAGTGAGTAAGCCCCCAGCGCTTTCCCGGACAGTCCTTTGACTTCACTGCGCGACTCCGCATGCGTTCGCGGTTTTTGCTTGCCGTATAACGTCCAGTTGACGTTAGCAGAGAGCGCACTGGTGATAGTCCAGTCGAGGAAGGTATTCACCGTATATTTCGGGATTATCGATAACGGATTGCCGGTATCTTTTTGCTCAGAAGTGATCATATAAGTCGCGTTGGTATTCCAGTTCAGACGGTCCGGCATCAGCGGAACAGCCATGCTGGCTTCAATACCTTCAATCAGCGCCTTACCACCATTCTGCCACGGCAGTACATAAGCGCCAAATGCGCTTTTGCCAATAATCTTATCGCCTGCAACAATCTTATTCTGATAATCGTTACGGAAATACGTTACGCTTGCGTGGTAATCGTCTACGGTAAATTCCAGCCCAATCTCTTTATTGATGCTAATTTCAGGATCGAGGTTCTTATTACCGACCAAATAGCATCCTATTCCTCCTGACGGAAGATCTTTGGGGCACCCATTACCTTTCGAATAAAGTAAATACCCCTCACTGGTCTGATACAAGTTCGGTGCCTTAAAGGCCCGGGCGATACCTGCCTTCACCTTGACGTATTCACCTAACACCTGGGAAAGGTTAAGACTGGGACTAAAATTACTACCGGATTTGCTCAGGTAGTCAAAACGCAGGCCCGGAATAATGTTGGTACCGGCCATGGGTTCGATATTATCTTCAACGTACAGCGCGCTGATTTCCGATTTATTTTTGCTGCTACGATTAGCCGCCGAACCGGAAATCCCGCCGATATTATAATCCTTAACCGTCAGACTGGTAGAAGAAGGATCGTTCAGCTCATCCCGGTTCCACTCCGCGCCGACGGTGAGCGTTTGCTCAAATAGCCATGTCATTGGGACATTCACCTCGCCGCTGGTGCGATACGAGGTCAGGCGGTTAGTGGTGAACGTCTGGTCGTTGGTGATACGCCCCTCGCCGCCGCCGGAGAGTCCCTCATTCATGCGGGTATTATCGGTTTTTTCATAGTAGAACCCAAGCCGGCTTTGCCCCCAGTCCCAGATGCCGTTATGAGTTAGACCGTAATTCTGCCGGTACAGGCGATTGGTCTCCCGCCCGGACTGCGCCAGACTTTTGGTAACCGCGTTTGAAGTACTGTTTTGCGTATCGCCGGCATAGATATTCCCCTGCCGACTGTATCCCGCTTCAAAATCGAGGATTTGCTGTGGGGTCATTTTCCATGAGAGGACGCTATTAATATCTTTATTAGTGACCCCCTCCCGTCCGGCGGCATTTTTGGTACCGGCGGAGGAGTTAATATCCCAGCTATCGGCGTCGGTTCTGTTGAGATTACCGTACAGGCGCATCGTCAACGTATCGCCAGCCAACGGGCCGCTAAGGCTGAAGTTACCACGCCGGGTGTCGCCCTCTTTGCTGCTTTCCGGCTGGTTGGTATAGAGCGACAGCGAGCCGTGCCAGTCGTTAGTCGGACGTTTGGTGATGATGTTCACCACTCCGCCTGCGGCACCAGAACCATAGCGCGCGGCGGCGGGCCCGCGGATGACTTCAATGCGTTCTACCAGCTCCGGCGGCACCCAGTTCGTATCGCCACGGGTGTCGCGTTCCCCGCGCCAGCTATAGCGTACCGAATTTCGCGACGTCACCGGCACGCCGTCAATCAGCACTAAGGTATTTTCCGGCCCCATGCCGCGAATATCAATTTGTCGGTTATTCCCGCGCGTCCCCGAGGCGCTATTACCGGTAAGATTAACCCCCGGCATCTTACGAATAATATCGGAGAGATCGTTAACGGGAGGATTCTTCTGAATATCATCGCGGGTAATAATCGAAACGCCTGGCTGCTGTTTTAATACTTGCTCGGCGGTGGATTCAACCACCATAGTTTCGCCGTTGTCGTCAGTAGATTCTGCTGCTGATAATGGACTATTAACCCCTGTAGAAACCACGGTTATTAACCAGAGGAGCTTATTAACTCTCATACCCATTCCCTAAATAATGTCTAAAGTAAAGCTGTTGTTCTCAAACTCACATCCTTGCCAGGTTACGACTATATAGTAATAATTATCACTTGCTAATGATAATTATTATCATTCAATAAAGAAAAAGGCAATCTTTCAACCGCAAAAATCTGGTTATAAGAAAACGTAAACGGGATTTTGAAATATGACTCTCTGTCTGGGCTCAGCTTTGCCGGTAAATCTGGCAAGGGGTGGCAGAATGCGCCCTACTGAACGGAGGTTTTACAAAACAGGAATGAATGGAATAGCATTACTTTTCAAACAGTTAATTAAAATCAAGAAACAATCAGGTGAGATGGTATAGCGCGGTTCAGAGTTCACCGACGCTTCCCTGCCGACGGTGGACTGTTCTTACATTTTGTCAGGGATTTTTCGTCTGGTGTTTAATGGTGGGCTCGGACACTATTGTGATCATTCGATAGATAGCCATGCCTGGCTCCAGAATACACAGCGCCTGATAATATTTATCAGGCGCTTTACAACAAAAAATCGTCAGTCTGTATCAGGTCTGACCGCTATAATAATAGCGCGACTACCTCGCAAAATCCCTTTATATTGTATGTGGTTAACCTTGCACATCGCTTTCCCGTTCTCCAGATTCTACGGGCAAGAATGACAACCAACCGTTATTAGATTTTACTGTCGGGTGTTGTTCATATAATTATCTCATGCTTGATACAGATAGTTATTCTTACATTTCTTTTATTTCAGATTTACGTCAAAAAGGACTAAAAATCTTCACTATAAAATTCGTTAAAGAGAGTTTATGTACTTGTAGACATTCTGGTTTCTTCGGTAAGCGAATGGGTTAGCGTAGAATCTTTAAGGTTGGCATTTTTTAAATTGGCCTGAGACAAATCAACTTCGGCCAGGTTCATAGAAGTTAAATTAGCCTTTTACAGATTTGCCCGGGCTAAAATGGCCCCTTCCATATTAGTGGCCATCATAGTATTACATTTTAACGTTGCATCGCTCATATTGGCACATATAAGGGTTGCACCTGAAACATTGGCGTTTAGGCGTATTATTGCTGCCATTGATAAACTGTTTAACAATATCGTCTGTATGGCCTTCCTCGTTGCCTTTACGTTTAACTCAATCAGGCTACCGTCTCGGTTATGAGTCTATCGAGTAGTAGGACCGTAGTATGACGATGCATCAGAGTGATGATATAGAAAGATACAATCCGTTATTAATGTTAAAAGAAGTCATGGCGCAAACGCCTTATCGGCATAAGCGCTGGGGAGAGCGTAAGTTTCGCTATAAATTTGTATTACGTTGTCTTATTAACCCCGTAACGACAATTAAATACTTCAATGAATTATGTAATCTGAATCAGCCCAGAACGCTGATAATTCATCGTCCGCTGTTGCCGGCAAAAATCCAGCGGCCTTATTTGTATACCGGACTTAGCATACGTTGCCGGGCAAGAGCTATTCTGGAACACTACCAGTTCGTGCAGGCCTTTCCGGAAAATAAAATAAAAAAAATCCTGTTGTCCGAGGAGCAAACCTTGCTCGCTCACCTGGAAGGGAAAAACGGTGCTCTGGTGGATATCTACTGCGGTCCCTGTGGCTATGACAGGGAAGGCGAACTGACATTAACGTTGTGCTTCAATGATACGCCGCTGGCGCGTTTGTCATTTTCCTTTATCCACCATCAAGGGAAGCAAATAGCGCTGGTTGCCGGGTTACAAGGGCCCAGTAAACATGTTGGCCCTCAAGTCATACGTAACGCTACCAAAGATTGTTACGGACTCTTTCCTAAACGGATGCTGTATGAAGCATTTACGACATTTATTCAGTCCTGTAATGTAACGGAGATTTATGCGGTAAGTGAAAACAACCATGTTTATCGCCAACTCAGATACTTATTCCAGAAGAAAAAGACCTTTGTGGCCAGCTATAGTGAATTCTGGGAGTCGCTAAACGGCGTTAAGGAAGGTGCTTTATACCATCTGCCATCACAGGTGATGCGTAAAGCGCCTGAAAGTATCCCCAGCAAGAAACGTGCAGAATACCGGAACCGCTATCATATTCTGGATACAATAGTACAAGAGGTTAAAAGCCTCTCCCATTAGGACTAATTCAGATATGGATTTGCAGATCCTGCCACCGTTCAGCGGCTTTCTCTGAAATCTATAACTAATCTTCATTGCTACTGAATGGTTAAATATAAAGTAGCCTGTGAGTGAAAAGCGCGGTATTAAACCGTGGCTTTCACTCATACTATTATCAACGACTTAATCTTATTCTCTTCACCATAACATCATCAATTAGCGTGTTAACCAGTAAATACAAGTTAAACATCTGTCACATTTTTATTTGCCTGGACAACAAAATAATTCAAAATAGAATTTTCAGTGATCTACATCAGGAGTTTTGGTGAAAATACAAGAAGTTAAACGTATATTAACCCGCTGGGAACCATCTTCCTTTTCCCTGTACCGGGAGGCGTTTACACAATACGGTGGTAGTATCAACATGCACCCAGATATTGTTGACTATTTTATGAGGCGCCATAACTGGCATTTTAAATTCTTCCACTATAAAGAAGATGATGTCATTAAAGGCGCATACTTTATCTGTAATGATCAGAATATTGGCATCCTGACGCGCAGAACCTTCCCGCTATCTTCAGATGAGATACTTATTCCGATGGCACCAGATTTACGCTGCTTCTTACCCGATCGTACTAACCGACTTTCGGTGTTACATCAGCCACAAATACGCAATGCGGTATGGAAAATTGCCAGAAAAAAACAAAACTGTCTGGTCAAAGAAACGTTCTCTTCAAAATTCGAAAAAAGGCGCCGTAATGAATACCAAAAATTCCTACGAAACGGAGGAAACGTCAGAACGGTAGATGAACTTTCTACCGAAGAGTTGTCGCACACCTTTATCTCATTGTTCCAGTCACGCTTCGGTGACACGCTAAGCGGTTATCCACCCGAAAATTTAATAGATTTTTTTACCCAGTTGCGCCACCTTTTGTTCGGTAACATTCTTTATATTGAGGGTGCTCCCTGTGCGTTTGATATTGTGCTGAAGTCTGAAAGTCGCCTGAACATTTACTTTGATGTTCCAAATAGCGGTGTAAAAAGTGAATACATGAATCTTAGCCCCGGTAGCATACTAATGTGGCTAAATATTAACCGCGCCAGACATTATTGTCATGAAAGACAGAAAAGATTAATTTTTTCCATTGGCATACTGAAGCCTGAATGGGAATATAAACGCCTGTGGTCGACCCCCTATTTTACTGGAAAATCGATTTGTTAAAATAAAACATGGACGTAAATATATTTTACGTCCTGACTTTTCATAAATCCTGATGAATTGATAAAAAAACAAAAAATCTCATCAGAATTTAAAAAATAAGTTAACATCCATATAATCATAATGACAATTACTCGAAATTCACTTACACTATACTCGGTTTTATGGAATTGATTAACACGGTATGTTGCAGATAACGTGCTAAAAAGAGTGCAGCGGTTATACACTGTCATGCCTGTGTCATTAACTCGGTATCAGGCGCAGATGATGGTTACAGCCACCATTTTATCTCTTCTGGCTGGGCGTACCGCCAGTAGATTAAAGGTGTAGCCTTGCTTTATGGCATTACGAAAATGCGGGTGAGGTCTATGCTCAATGTATAGGTTATTTGTAACAACTCTCTTGTGCATAACAATTTTACCGTCAACAGCGTTGAACTGTTACTGTGGTTCTTGCTGACAGCAGGCTTAAAGATTGCCTTAACGCGGGATATCTGATAACTGGATTATATTATGACACATGCAGACTGGCTGATTCTTGGGTATACGACTGTTATTATTATTTTTGGCATCGTATGTTATATCGGATTGCTTAAGCTGATAATGAAATGCAAGCACGAAAAATAACGTACTTACCGCGAGGAATACACTCTCAGGAGATACGATTCTTCGGCAATGATTTACACCACTGCCGGAATACTATTTTTACATAAATCAATCAGGTATTGAGAGTGATGTTATCATAGCCGCGCCAGCGATAATTCAGCAACGAGAGCAGCCAGAATAGTACAAAAGCGCCCACCACCCAGAAGCCCACATTCCCCATATGATCGTTAAGCGTGCTGACGGTCTGCCAAAATGTTCCGCTTAACTGTAACGCATCATCAATCAGCCCCAGCGCCTCAAGCCCGCCAATCGCCAGCGCAACAATGACGGACGCGGCGGTAATGGTCATATTGTAATAAAGTTTACGTAATGGATGCGAGAAAGCCCAACCATAAGCGCCTACCATGACAAAGTTATCCAGGGAATCCACCAGCGCCATCCCTGCGGTAAACAGCACAGGAAAAATCATCATCGACCATAGAGATAACCCTTGATTGGCTGCCGAGGCGGAAATACCCAGCAGCCCAACTTCGGTTGCGGTATCAAATCCCAGACCAAACAAAAAACCGACAAAATACATATGCCAGCTTGAAGTGACCAAACGAAACGTACGCTGAAATATACGCGTCATCAGCCCGCCAGGTAACGCCTTATCATGCGCCCCTGCTGGCTCGCCACGCGTAACTGAACGAAACTGCCGCCACACGCTGAACAAAATAAACAGGTTAAGCAACGCCATCGCCAGCAGAAAAAAAGCTGAAACAGCCGTACCGATCAATGAACCATATTGATGCAGAATATCAATACGATCACGAAATGCCATCGACGTCACAACAATCGCCAGACATGCCAGAATGACAATGGTTGAATGTCCCAATGAAAAAAATGCTCCCACGCCTAAAGGCGTTTTGCCCTGCTGCATCAGCTTGCGGGTGACGGTATCGATAGCTGCGATATGATCGGCATCAACCGCATGACGCAACCCAAAACTATACGCCAGTAGAGCTGCGCTCAGCATGACCGCATGGTGATGAAAAACACAGAACGCCCAAATCCAGGCCAGGATGTTAACCCCGACAAGAAAGACGGTTAATGCTATTCCCCGTCGTTTAGTATGATTATTCATGCTCCTGCACCCACTACATTTTTGATTAACGCTACGGTTTGTAGGGGGACTGTATGATCATTTGATAAAAACGTCACACATCAAGATGCATCTTTTTGTAAACGCTATTTACCGTTGAAACATTTGTGCGCATTACTGCGGGGCAATGCTTAAAAAGCGTATCCGTATGTATAACCCTCCCAGCGCTTTGCTACGGGAAAAATGGGGATGAGTACGGTGCAGGCGCGCGATATCATTGACCAATGCCAGACCAATGCCTGCCCCTACCACATTTCCTACGTTATCGAGTCGATGGAACGGCTGTAGCGCCAGATGGATGTGCCCATCATCAATGCCGGGGCCGCTATCTTCGACAACCAGCGTCACGGCATCGCCATCCCGTTCAAGCCGCGCGGTGACGATGCCACGCTCAGGTGTGTATTTCAGCGCATTATCCAGCAAGTTTCCGCACAGCTCGCCAAGCAATACTTCATCCCCGTCGATCCACATCGCCTCCTGTTCACCTTCATAGCCCAGGTCAATATGTTTACTGCGCGCCTGCGCCAGGCGGGTAAAGCAGCCGTTTTGTACGACATCGTACAGATTCACCGGCGAGAAACGCCGCTCGCCCTGCTCTTTATGCTTTACCGCAGAAAGTTGTAACAATCTTTCCGTGAGCTGAATGGTACTATCCAACGTTACGCTCATCGCCTCCAGACTTTCGTACCAGTGGCGAGGTTGCTGGCTGGCTAACGCCACCGCCGCCTGCGTTTTTAACACTGCCAGCGGCGTTTTTAACTGGTGAGAGGCGTCGGCGCTGAAGCGTTCCTGGCGGGAGAGGATGCCGCGAAGCCTGTCAATGTAGCGATTGAACGCCACGATTAACAAGCGCGTTTCCGACCACGGCAGCAGTTCTGGTAGCGGCGTTAGCAGACCCGGTTCACGGCGTACCATTAATGACGAAAGTTGGCGCATAGGCCGCAGGACCCGGCGTAATAACCAGCCAACCAGCACCAGGGTCAGCAACACCAGCAAACCCTGTGAGATCCAGGAAGAGAACAGCAGTTGGCCCGCCAGATAACGACGGGACTGTAGCGTCTCTGCGACATAAATCTCCGCCATGCCGATAATGCCGCCTTCGTTGACTGGCTGTAGCAAACGCGCCACGCGGATCGCCTCGCCGCGATACTCGGTATGATAAAACCACGCCAGTGCCGGATAAAGCCGGGTACGGGGCGTAGCAGGCGGCATGGCGGGTAGATCGTCATAACCGGATATTACCTTTCCAGAAGGGTCTACGACTTTGTAATAGAGTCGATCATTCATATTAAGTTCGAAGCTATCCAGCACCACCCACGGCACGTTAACTTCCAGATGGTTATTGCGCACCACCAGCCGTTCCGATACCGTTCGCGCCGAGGAGAGCAGCGTACGATCATAAGCCTGAGTGGCGGCCTGTAGCGCATTGACATAACTGTTAAACGCCGACAGCCCCCACAGCAAAATCAGCGGCAGTCCCAGGAACAGCAAGAGTTGCAGGTACAACGATTGCGGCTTAACCCACTTCATCGCCGCGCTCCAGCACATAACCCAGGCCGCGCAGCGTCGTAATTCGGACATCGCTTCCCTGGAGTTTTTTACGCAGTCGATGAATATAAAGTTCGATGCTTTCAGGGCTTACCTCATCGTTCAGGCTGAACACCTGTTCAAAAAGCTGCTGACGCGAGACCGGCCGCGTTCGTCGGTACATCAATACGGTTAAGAGCGCCTGCTCACGCGGCGTCAGCGCTAACGGCTGTCCCTGTAACAGAAAATACCCTTCATCATGAAAGATCAGTTCGCCCAGTTGCTGAACTTCATGAATCTGACCTGCGCTGCGCCGGAGCAAAGCCCGTAAACGGGCATCCAGCTCTTCCAGTTCAAAGGGTTTCGGCAGATAGTCATCCGCGCCGACGTTGAGACCTTTTACGCGATCCGCCACCGCGCTTCGCGCTGTGAGCAGTAAAACGGGCAAGGTCTGACCGCGTTTACGTAGCCGTTGCACCACCTCCAGTCCGTCCATTCCCGGCATATTGATATCCAGCACCGCCAGCGCGTACGTTTCACTGTGCAAAAGATGGTCCGCCGCCAGCCCGTCAAATACGCAATCCACGGCAAAGCCGTTTTGCACCAGCGCTTTCTCCAGCCAGTGAGCCAGCTCACGGTTATCTTCCGCCAATAAGAGACGCATATCACATCCTGTAAAGTTTCTGCCGCATTGAAAGGGAATTGAAAGGTTATTGTTTTAACAATCACGCAACCGAACTGCTACATGTCGGCTCACATAATCACAAAAATCTTCTTCCGATCCTGAAAAATCCGGACGTCCGGCGTGAGGATAAAAAAATGAAAAAACAATTACTTCGTACCCTTACTGTAAGCCTTTTATTAATGAGTACCTCTGTTCTGGCGCAACAGGCGCCATCGCGAACGGAATGTATCGCGCCAGCCAAACCCGGCGGCGGTTTCGATCTCACCTGTAAGCTGATTCAGGTGAGTTTGCTGGAGACCGGCGCTATTGAAAAACCCATGCGGGTAACGTATATGCCCGGCGGCGTCGGCGCTGTGGCTTATAACGCGATAGTCGCTCAACGCCCTGGCGAACCCGGGACTGTGGTCGCCTTTTCCGGCGGTTCGCTGCTCAACCTGTCGCAGGGGAAATTTGGTCGCTACAGCGTGGATGATGTGCGCTGGCTGGCAAGCGTGGGAACCGATTACGGCATGATCGCCGTGCGTGCGGATTCTCCGTGGAAAACGCTGAAAGATCTGATGACGGCGATGGAAAAAGATCCTAACAGCGTGGTCATCGGCGCTGGCGCCTCTATTGGCAGCCAGGACTGGATGAAGTCGGCGTTGCTGGCGCAAAAGGCGAACGTCGATCCGCACAAGATGCGCTACGTCGCCTTCGAGGGCGGCGGCGAGCCGGTGACGGCATTAATGGGCAACCATGTTCAGGTTGTCTCCGGCGATCTCAGTGAAATGGTGCCTTATCTGGGCGGCGACAAAATTCGCGTGCTTGCCGTCTTTTCGGAAAATCGTCTGCCGGGTCAGCTTGCCGATGTCCCTACCGCTAAAGAGCAGGGCTACGACCTGGTGTGGCCGATTATTCGCGGCTTCTACGTCGGACCAAAAGTCAGCGATGCCGATTACCAGTGGTGGGTGGACACCTTCAAGAAGCTCCAGCAAACCGACGAGTTTAAAAAGCAGCGCGATCTGCGCGGCCTGTTTGAGTTCGACATGACCGGCCAGCAGCTCGATGACTACGTGAAAAAACAGGTCACCGATTACCGTGAGCAGGCGAAAGCCTTCGGACTCGCGAAATAATCGCGGAGGTAATGATGAGCGATCGTATCTTTGCGGGTATCTGGCTATTGCTCTGTATCGCCGGGCTATTCATCGCCTGGCAGATCCAAAGCGAATACAGCTATGAACCCGTCGGACCCCGTCCTTTTCCGCTGGGAATTATCGGCCTGATGGCGCTATGCGCGCTGGCGCTTTTATTACGCCATCCCGACACGGTTAGCTGGCCGCGCCGCCATGTTCTGCAAAAGCTAGTTACCATGGTCATCATCCTGTTGATGTATGCCTGGGGATTCGAATGGCTGGGTTTTCCCATCGCCACCGCGCTTCTCACCATGGTTATCGGGATGCTGTTCGGCGCCACGATTCCGGCGGCGGGCATCTCCGGCGCGGTACTGGGCATTCTGCTGTGGTATGCCTTTGACCGGCTACTTGATGTCACCTTACCTCTCGGCGCCTGGCTGAGTTAACGGAGCAACGATGGATACCTGGATATATCTTTCTCAGGGCTTTGCGGTGGCGATGACGCCGGAAAACCTGGTTATCGCGTTGATTGGTTGCTTCGTGGGCACGATCGTCGGTCTGCTGCCAGGACTGGGACCGATCAACGGCGTGGCAATTTTACTGCCGCTGGCCTTTGCGTTGCATCTGCCTGCGGAGTCCGCGCTAATTCTGCTGGCGACGGTGTACATTGGCTGTGAATATGGCGGCAGGATCTCCTCCATATTGCTCAACGTTCCCGGCGATGCGGCAGCGATCATGACGGCGCTGGACGGTTATCCAATGGCGCAGCAAGGAAAAGGCGGCGTGGCGCTGTCGATTTCTGCGGTCAGCTCATTTTTCGGTTCATTAATTGCTATCGGCGGCATCATTCTGTTCGCCCCTGCGCTGGCGCAATGGTCGCTGGCCTTTGGTCCGGCAGAATATTTCGCCTTAATGGTTTTTGCTATTGCCTGTCTTGGCAGCATGATGGCGCAAAACCCGCTTAAATCATTTCTGGCAGCGCTAATCGGTCTTGGCCTTGCGACCGTCGGCGTGGACGCCAACACCGGGGTTTATCGTTTTACCTTTGACAGCGTTCATCTTTCCGACGGCGTACAGTTTATCGTCGTGGTAATCGGCCTGTTCTCGGTATCAGAAATACTTTTAATGCTGGAACATACCAGCAGCGGGCAAACACTGGTCCGTAAAACAGGGCGTATGTTGTTCAACCTGAAAGAAGGCGCGCAGTGTATCGGCACCACCCTGCGTTCTTCGGTAATCGGCTTTTTTGTCGGCGTACTACCGGGCGCCGGGGCGACCATCGCCAGCGCCATTACCTATATGACCGAGAAAAAACTCAGCGGCAACAGCGATAGCTTCGGCAAAGGGGATATTCGCGGCGTCGCGGCGCCGGAGGCGGCGAACAACGCCTCTGCCTGCGGCTCCTTCATTCCGATGCTGACGCTGGGCGTTCCCGGCTCCGGTACTACCGCGGTGATGATGGGGGCGCTGACGCTGTACAACATCACGCCAGGCCCGGCGATGTTCACCGAACAGCCGGATATCGTCTGGGGACTCATCGCTGCGCTGCTGATTGCAAACGTGATGCTGCTGATCATGAATATCCCATTGATCGGCCTGTTCACCCGTATGCTCACCATTCCACTGTGGTTCCTGGTACCCGCCATCGCCGCAGTATCGGCGGTAGGGGTGTATGCGGTACACAGCACCACCTTCGATCTGGTGCTGATGGTCTCGCTCGGCGTATTGGGGTACATTTTGCGTAAAATGCACTTCCCGATGTCGCCGCTGATCCTGGGTTTCGTCCTGGGCGAAATGCTGGAGCAGAACCTGCGTCGCGCGCTTTCCATCAGTAACGGTAATATGGCGATACTGTGGCAAAGCGGTGTCGCCAAAGCCCTGCTGATCATGGCGATCATGGTCATTGTCGTACCGCCAGTGTTACGCCTGATCCGTAAACACAGCCGTAAACCGCAGGTTGACGCCGGTTAATTTACTGCTGAAAAACGTTATGCTTGTCCGGCCTATGCGCTTATGCGCCTGGCCGGACACCCTCACCAGCATCACTATCCTCATAACTCGCTGATTTTAAATCCCCTTTTTTGCAGTTGTCAGGCTCGTTGCACGCCTAACCTCACCTCCACATTGTTAAATATTTGTTGCTTTCGATCACAATAATTAAACAAAAGCGATTATTTCATACGCGTTCCTGGAAAATGTCGATATTTTTAATTTATGGCTACGAAATGAGCATCGCCATGTCTCCCTGACCATCTACCGAGAGGAATGATTCTGATGAATGCACTGACTGCCGTAAAAGCGAACACAGATGATTTAGCCCAACGCCATACTGGTTTCACCCTTGCCCCCTCGGCGCAGTCGCCGCGCCTGCTGGCGTTAACGTTTACGGCGGATACCACGACGCAATTTCTCCATCAAGTTGCACAGTGGCCGGTGCAGGCGCTGGAATACAAATCCTTCTTACGTTTTAAAATCGGCAAGCTCCTCGACGATCTGTGCGGCAATCAGCTACAACCGCTGTTGATCAAAACGCTACTTAACCGTACGGAAGGCGCGCTGTTGATCAGTGCCGAAGGGATCGATGATGTCGCACAGGCAGAAGAGATGGTCAAACTGGCGACGGCGGTGGCGCATCTTATTGGTCGCTCTAACTACGATGCGATGAGCGGCCAGTACTACGCGCGTTTCGTAGTAAAAAATGTTGATAATTCAGACAGTTATCTGCGACAGCCCCACCGCGTAATGGAACTGCACAATGACGGTACCTATGTTGAGGAAGTGACCGACTACGTGCTGATGATGAAAATCGACGAACAAAATATGGAAGGCGGTAACTCGCTGCTGCTGCACCTTGATGACTGGGAACATCTTGAATCGTTTTTTACCCATCCGCTGGCGCGTCGCACCATGCGCTGGGCGGCACCGCCAAGCAAGAATGTTAGCCATGACGCCTGGCATCCGGTGTTTGATGTCGACCAGCAAGGCCGCCCGGTCATGCGTTATATCGACCAGTTTGTCCAGCCAAAAGACTTTGAAGAAGGCGTCTGGCTCAGCGAGCTTTCAGACGCGCTGGAAACCAGTCAGAACATCCTCTCAGTGCCGGTACCGGTCGGCAAATTCCTGCTGATTAACAATCTGTTCTGGCTGCATGGACGCGATCGTTTTACGCCGCATCCTGACTTGCGCCGCGAGCTGATGCGCCAGCGCGGTTACTTCGCCTACGCCGCCAGCCATTATCAAACTCACCAATAAGCGCCACGGCGAAGGAATTACGCGGATGTATGATTTTGTGATTATCGGCGGCGGCATTATCGGCATGTCGACCGCCATGCAACTTATTGATGTATACCCGGATGCGCGCATCGCGTTGCTGGAAAAAGAGTCCGCGCCGGCCTGCCACCAGACGGGGCATAACAGCGGTGTGATCCATGCCGGGGTGTACTACACGCCCGGCAGTCTCAAAGCGCGATTTTGTCTGGCGGGCAATCAGGCGACCAAAACCTTTTGCGATCAAAACAACATCCGCTACGACACCTGCGGCAAAATGTTGGTCGCCACCTCGGAGCTGGAAATGGCGCGGATGCGCGCGCTATGGGAGCGGACGGCGGCCAATGGTCTGGAGCGCGAGTGGTTAAGCGCGGCGGAGTTGCGTGAACGCGAACCCAATATCATTGGTCTGGGCGGGATTTTTGTTCCTTCCAGCGGGATTGTTAGCTATCGCGATGTCGCGACGGCCATGGCGAACCGCTTTCAGGCCAAAGGCGGCGAGATTATCTACCATGCCGAGGTGAGCGCGCTAACAGAACATGACGCCGGCGTTGTTATTCGCACCTCGCAAGGTCGGGAAATCGAAACCGCTACGCTTATCGGCTGTGCGGGACTGATGGCGGATCGGCTGGTCAAAATGCTGGGCGTGGAGCCCGGTTTTATTATCTGCCCTTTCCGCGGCGAATATTTTCGTCTGGCGCCGCAACACAACCGGATCGTTAACCATTTGATCTACCCGATCCCCGATCCGGCAATGCCGTTTCTCGGCGTCCATCTTACCCGCATGATCGACGGCAGCGTCACGGTCGGGCCGAATGCGGTGCTGGCGCTTAAACGCGAAGGCTACCGTAAGCGCGACGTTTCCTTCACCGACACCCTGGAGATTTTCCGCTCCGCCGGCATTCGCCGCGTACTGCAAAATCATCTGCTTTCCGGACTGGGCGAGATGAAAAACTCGCTGTGCAAAAGCGGCTATTTGCGGCGGGTACAAAAGTACTGCCCCAGCCTGACCGTCAACGATCTCCAGCCCTGGCCGGCGGGCGTGCGGGCGCAGGCGGTTTCGCCGGATGGCAAACTGATTGATGATTTTCTGTTTGTCGCGACGCCGCGTTCCATTCATACCTGTAATGCCCCCTCCCCGGCGGCAACATCGGCGATACCTATCGGCGCGCATATCGTCAGCAAAGTTCAGGCGCTACGCGAAAGCCAGAGCAACCCCGGACGTACGCTGCGTGCGGCACGCAGCGTGGACGCATTACACGCCGCATTTACCCGTTAACCCTTCAGACAGGAAGCAATTATGCAACTTAACGACTCTACCCTGTTCCGCCAGCAGGCATTTATCGATGGCGACTGGCGCGACGCGCGCGGCGGCGATGTCATCCCCGTGAGCAACCCCGCCAACGGGAAACCGCTCGGCAATGTGCCCAAAATGGGAGCGGAAGAGACCCGCGACGCCATCGACGCCGCCAATCGCGCCCTGCCCGCCTGGTGCGCGCTCACCGCCAAAGAGCGAGCCAATATCCTGCGTCGCTGGTTCAATCTGATGATGGAACATCAGGACGATCTGGCACGTCTGATGACGCTGGAGCAGGGCAAACCGCTGGCGGAAGCGAAAGGCGAAATCAGCTACGCCGCCTCGTTTATTGAATGGTTCGCCGAAGAGGGGAAGCGTATCTATGGTGACACGATTCCCGGTCATCAGGCCGATAAGCGGCTGATCGTGATTAAACAGCCCATCGGCGTCACCGCCGCGATTACCCCGTGGAACTTTCCCTCGGCGATGATCACCCGTAAAGCCGGCCCCGCGCTGGCCGCAGGCTGCACGATGGTACTCAAACCCGCCAGCCAGACGCCGTTTTCCGCGCTGGCGCTGGCGGAACTGGCCCAGCGCGCCGGACTTCCCGCAGGCGTATTTAACGTCGTTACCGGTTCGGCAGGCGATATCGGCGGCGAGCTGACCAGCAATCCGCTGGTACGCAAACTGTCGTTTACCGGCTCAACGGAGATTGGCCGCCAACTGATGGAACAATGCGCCAAAGACATTAAAAAAGTATCGCTGGAGTTGGGCGGCAATGCGCCGTTTATCGTCTTTGACGATGCCGATCTGGATAAAGCCGTCGAAGGCGCGCTGGCTTCGAAGTTTCGCAACGCCGGGCAGACCTGTGTCTGCGCCAATAGATTGTATGTTCAGGACGGCGTTTACGATCGTTTTGCGGAAAAACTCAACCAGGCGGTGAGTAAACTCGCGGTCGGCGACGGCCTGCAAGCCGACGTCGCTATCGGGCCGCTGATTGATGAAAAAGCCGTGGCGAAAGTCCAGGAGCATATCGCCGACGCGCTGGAAAAAGGCGCCCGCGTCATTACGGGCGGTGAAGCGCACAAATTAGGCGGCAACTTCTTTCAACCGACCATTCTGGCGGATGTCCCTGATAACGCGAAAGTCGCCAAAGAAGAGACGTTCGGGCCGCTCGCGCCTCTGTTCCGCTTCAGCGACGAGGCAGACGTCATCAAGCAGGCTAACGATACCGAATTCGGCCTGGCAGCCTATTTTTATGCACGCGATTTAAGCCGCGTTTTCCGCGTCGGCGAAGCGCTGGAATACGGCATCATCGGTATTAATACCGGCATTATCTCCAACGAAGTCGCGCCTTTCGGCGGCATTAAGGCCTCCGGATTAGGCCGTGAAGGTTCCAAATACGGCATCGAAGATTATTTAGAAATCAAATATATGTGCATCGGCCTTTAACAGGAGAGTCGCTAATGAATACCCATAAAGCTTTAATGCAGCGCCGTCATAACGCCGTTCCCCGCGGCGTGGGTCAGATTCACCCGATTTTCGCCGAGCGGGCGGAAAATTGTCGGGTCTGGGATGTCGAAGGCCGTGAGTATCTCGATTTCGCGGGCGGCATTGCCGTCCTGAACACCGGTCATTTACATCCGGGCATTGTTTCAGCGGTCGAAGCGCAATTGAAGAAATTGTCGCATACCTGCTTTCAGGTGCTGGCCTATGAGCCATACCTGGCGTTGTGCGAACGCATGAACCAGAAAGTACCGGGCGATTTCGCCAAAAAAACGTTGTTGGTCACGACCGGTTCCGAAGCGGTTGAAAACGCGGTGAAAATCGCCCGCGCGGCGACTAAACGCAGCGGCGCTATCGCTTTTAGCGGCGCTTACCACGGTCGTACCCACTACACGCTCTCTCTGACCGGTAAAGTACACCCATACTCCGCTGGCATGGGATTGATGCCAGGCCATGTCTACCGCGCGCTTTATCCTTGCCCGCTGCACAACATCAGCGACGACGACGCGATCGCCAGCATTGAACGCATCTTTAAAAATGATGCCGCGCCGGAAGATATCGCCGCCATTATTATTGAGCCGGTACAGGGCGAAGGCGGATTTTACGCCGCCTCTCCCGCGTTTATGCAGCGACTGCGCGCGCTATGCGACCAACACGGCATTATGCTGATCGCCGATGAAGTACAAAGCGGCGCGGGCCGGACCGGTACTCTGTTCGCCATGGAACAGATGGGCGTTGCGGCAGATATTACCACTTTTGCGAAATCGATCGCCGGCGGCTTTCCGCTGGCAGGCGTCACCGGTCGGGCAGACGTGATGGACGCCATCGCGCCGGGCGGTCTGGGCGGCACCTATGCCGGAAACCCGATTGCCTGCGCCGCCGCGCTGGCGGTACTGGACATTTTCGAGCAGGAAAATCTGCTGCAAAAGGCGAATACGCTTGGCAAAACGCTACGCGATGGCCTGATGGAGATAGCGGAAACGCACCGTGAGATTGGCGACGTTCGCGGACTGGGCGCCATGATCGCCATTGAGTTGTTCGAAAATGGCGACCCCGGCAAACCGAACGCGACTCTGACCGCCGACATTGTAGCCCGCGCCCGCGAGAAAGGGTTAATTCTGCTCTCCTGCGGTCCTTACTACAACATCTTGCGCATCCTCGTGCCACTCACCATTGACGCCTCGCAGATTCGGCAAGGTCTGGAGATTATCGCCCAGTGCTTTGATGAGGCGAAACAAGCGTAATGTCCAATAAGCAGCGTCGGATGGCGACGTAACTGTCTTATCCGGCCTACAAAAACCGTTCCGATTGTAGGCCGAATAAGCGAGGCGCCATCCGGTAAACGAGCGCAATAACAATAAAGAGGTTTTAGGATGGGGCAATTGTCAGAATCACATGCATTAGGGGGCGGGCTGAAATCACGCCACGTCACCATGTTATCGATCGCCGGCGTCATCGGCGCCAGCCTGTTTGTCGGTTCCAGCGTGGCGATTGCGGAAGCCGGGCCTGCGGTACTGCTGGCCTATCTGTTCGCGGGACTTTTGGTCGTCATGATTATGCGAATGCTGGCTGAAATGGCCGTCGCCACGCCGGATACCGGTTCTTTTTCCACCTATGCGGATAAAGCGATCGGCCCCTGGGCCGGGTATACCATCGGCTGGTTATACTGGTGGTTTTGGGTGCTGGTTATTCCGCTGGAGGCCAATATTGCCGCCATTATTCTGAATTCATGGATACCGGGTATTCCGGTCTGGCTATTTTCATTAGTGATTACGCTTGCCTTAACCGGAAGTAATTTATTGAGCGTCAAAAATTACGGCGAATTCGAATTCTGGCTGGCGCTGTGTAAAGTGATTGCCATTCTGGCGTTTATCGCGCTGGGCGCGGCGGCGATTAGCGGTTTTTATCCGTATGCTGAGGTAAGCGGTATCTCCCGGCTGTGGGATCACGGCGGTTTTATGCCTAACGGCTTCGGCGCGGTGTTAAGCGCCATGTTGATCACCATGTTCTCTTTTATGGGTGCGGAGATTGTCACTATTGCTGCCGCAGAATCCGATACGCCGGATAAACATATCGTACGCGCCACCAATTCTGTTATCTGGCGAATTTCCATCTTTTACCTGTGTTCCATTTTTGTGGTGGTGGCGCTGATCCCGTGGAATATGCCAGGCCTGAAAAGCGTAGGCTCATACCGCTCGGTACTGGAGCTGCTTCATATTCCACACGCAAAATTCATTATGGACTGCGTGATTTTGTTGTCGGTGACCAGTTGTCTGAACTCCGCATTATATACCGCGTCCCGGATGCTCTATTCCCTTAGCCGCCGCGGCGATGCGCCTGCGATAATGGGAAAAACTAACCGTAGCAAAACGCCCTGGGTGGCGGTTCTCCTCTCTACCGGCGCGGCGTTTTTAACCGTTATCGTCAATTATTACGCCCCGGCAAAAGTGTTTAAATTTCTCATCGACAGTTCCGGTGCCATCGCGCTGCTGGTCTATCTGGTGATTGCGATTTCGCAATTACGGATGCGTAAAATTCTGCTGGCGCAGGGCGGAGAAATTAAGCTGAAAATGTGGCTCTATCCGTGGCTCACCTGGCTGGTTATCGGCTTTATCTGCTTTGTCCTGGTGGTGATGCTATTTCGACCGGCACAACAATTAGAAGTCATTTCGACGGGGCTGTTAGGGCTGGGAATTATATGTACCGTGCCCATTATGTCTCGCTGGAAAAAACTGATAAGGTGGCAAAAAGCCCCCTTGCAAACCCTACGTTAGCGTTATTCCCGGCGTCAGCCGGGAAGCTTCTCAGGAGTAAAAGATGACCGCCCTTTCCCAACCGACGGCCATAGATGGATATCGCTGGCTGAAAAATGACATTATTCGTGGCACTTATCAGCCGGATGAAAAACTGCGGATGAGTTTATTAACCTCCCGCTATGCGCTCGGCGTAGGGCCGCTGCGCGAGGCGCTGTCACAACTGGTAGCGGAACGGCTGGTCACCGTGGTGAATCAAAAAGGCTATCGCGTGGCCTCCATGTCAGAGGCGGAACTCCTCGATATTTTTGACGCGCGCGCCAATATGGAAGCGATGCTGGTGCGCCTGGCGATTGAACGCGGCGATGATGCGTGGGAGGCGGAGATCCTGGCGCGAGCGCATATGCTCAGCAAACTGGAAGCCAGCGATGCCAGTGAGCATATGCTCGATGAATGGGATCAGCGCCACCAGGCGTTTCATTCCGCGATTGTCGCCGGGTGCGGCTCCCACTATCTGCTACAGATGCGCGAACGATTATTCGACCTGGCGGCCCGCTACCGCTTTATTTGGTTACGTGAAACCGTCCTGTCTGTCGAGATGCTGGAAGATAAACATATCCAGCATCACACGCTAACAGAAGCGATACTGGCGCGCGAGGCGTCACGCGCCAGCGAATTAATGCGTCAGCATTTGCTGACGCCGATTCCCATTATTCGCCAGGCGATGACAGGAAAAATGCAGCCAGGAGTGACCTGATAGCCATTATTCTTCAGGAATACGCAACACTTGTCCCGGGTATATTTTTTCCGGGCTTTTCAGCATCGGTTTATTTGCCTCGAAGATTTTATTATACAGATTGGCGTTACCATACACTTGCTTTGAAATAGCGCTCAGGGTGTCGCCTGATTTTACGGTATAAAACTGACTTTCAGCCGAGGGCGTCGTGGTTTTAACCTGATCGTCAACGCTGCTAATCCCGGCGATATTCCCCACAGCAACCAGAATTTTTTCTTTTGCCTCCTGACTCAACCCATCACCCGTGACTGTCGCTTTTCCATCGGCAATTTGCACATTCACTTTGTCAGCGTCGGGTATCCCCGTTTTATTTAAATGTTCCTGGACTTTTTTCGCCTGTTCGTCCTTATCATGATTCGCGGTTACCGCGTCCCAGAGTTTTTCACCTGCATCTTTTACAAAATTGAAGAGACCCATATTCACCTCGCTTGTCAAAAATATACACAGAGAAAAGTGTAGCAGAGGGAATGAGGTTATCCTGATAAGCGGCGCTTACGCGCCGCCGGTGGCCGATAATTAATGACGCATCTGAACCCAAAATGCGTGGATAAGTCCCGGAATATATCCGAGTAATGTCAGCAGGATATTAAGGATAAATGCCCAACCGAACCCTTTTCCTAAAAGCACGCCGAGCGGAGGCAAAATAATCGTAAACACAATTCTCCAGAACCCCATATACACTCCATACAAGCAAAATTAGTCATTGTTTAAAAAGAGATTTTATCTCTAAGCATAGTCAGTTTACCTGAGCCTGCCAGTCGCGCATCGCGCTTTTACCCTCCTTTACGCTCTTTACGCTGGCATTAGGTTGACGTTTATTTTAGAATTAACTAAATTTAGAAAATTCTTAAATAACGATGACAGAGCTTGAACAACTTCAGGCCAGCGCAGAACAGGCGGCGGCCCTGCTCAAAGCGATGAGCCACCCAAAAAGATTACTGATTTTATGTATGCTTTGTGGTTCGCCCAAAACCAGTGCAGGCGAACTGGTGCGCATTACCGGGCTAAGCCCCTCCGCGACGTCGCAACATCTGGCGCGGATGCGGGAAGAAGGACTGATTGATAGTCAACGCGATGCCCAACGCATTTACTATTTCATTAAAAATGAGGCGGTTAATACGCTTATCGCCACGTTAAAGAATCTCTATTGTCCATAAGGAGGCACGATGTCCATTGGGATAGTTTCCCCTCGTGAGGCGCAAGCGCTGATAGCGCAAGGCGCGAAACTGATTGATGTGCGCGACGCCGACGAATATCTGCGCGAGCATATTCCACACGCACAACTGGCGCCGCTCTCCCGGCTTGAACAAGGCGCTTTGCCCGCCAACCTGCGAGCGGAACAGATTATTTTTCACTGTCAGTCAGGTAAGCGAACCAGCAGCAATGCGGCAAAACTACAGGCCATTGCCGCCCCTGCTCAGGTCAGTTTACTGGAAGGCGGCATCGACGGATGGAAAGCGGCAGGATTGCCCGTCACAGAAGACAAATCGCAACCGCTGCCGCTGATGCGTCAGGTGCAAATCGCCGCCGGCGGGTTGACGTTACTTGGGGTGATTCTGGGCTATACGATCCACGGCGGCTTTTTCCTCATTAGCGGTTTTGTCGGCGCCGGGTTAATGCTGGCAGGCATGACAGGCTTCTGCGGAATGGCGCGACTACTGGAAAAAATGCCCTGGAATACCCGTACTCATTAAGCGGTACATTCACCGCACATTGGTAAGTTTATAGTAGACTGAATCCGAGCTTATGGCTTTCGTTTAACTGTGTTCTAGTCAGTGTATAATAGAGTGAATCCGTGTTTATAACATCATTCAACAGGAGGATGTATGTTCGCTCCCGGTGATATAGTACAGCCCCGAATGGGAGGGCCGAAACTGAAAGTCATTGAAGTGAATGAGGATCAAATTGTTGCCGTACAGGCCCGCAATGAGCAGGGCGAAAAATTGACGCTCAAAGCGGTGGACGTCACCCTTTATTCTGAAGAAGATGATTTTGGCCTGTGCTGATTTATCAAAATGATAATGGCGCAACGTTTCCTGATGGTCATGCCGGAGTTACCGTTAATAGAGATCGGAAACGAAGCGCCATTTGTTAAATACAATCCGTGCTTAAATTAAGAAATCATCCAGGGATTTCCCCGCAGCCAGCGCCTGGGCAATCGGTTTAGGCGTACGACCTTGTCCGGTCCAGGTTTTTTCTTCGCCATTGAAATCGGTAAAACGATATTTTGCCGGACGCGGCTGGCGCTTCTTAGCTGAACGCGGCATCGCTGAATCCATCGCAAATAACTCTTCCGGGTTAATACCGTCTGCTTTCATCAGCTCCAGAAAGGTATTAATTTTCTCTTGCTTCTCCGCAAGCTGGCGTTGCTGCAATTCCTCTTCTTCGCGTCTTTCTTTAGTGACAGCCCTGAATTTTTCGAGCATTTCTTCAAGGACGTCAATGGAGAATTCGCGAGCCATAGCACGCAGCGTACGGATATTATTTAAGTTCTGTAACATCAGATTCATATCAATAAAAACCTTTTAACGCAGAAAACAAAAAACTATTACAGGCAGTATTGTATGCCATTATGAATTATATTTCCAGAGCCTGAAGTTCATACAGATATACCCAGAGGGAATCGATTAATTATATTAATCCGTTAACTTGACGGCTATATTCATTCCCTCCATGTATTTCAGGTTATCCTGTCTGCAGTATATCTGTAGGTTTCCCGTTCGGCTGTTTATAGCGTATTGCACATCTCAGTAACAGCGGCAACCCCCACTGTGGCCGACTTCATGTAAAATGAATATTTCATCACAATAACAGACTAATCATTCAAATCTGGTCATCAGAGCTTTATGCTAAAAAACACCCAACAACAACCTTAATTATGCTGGAAAATGACGAGAACGTTCCGTTAGCCGAGAGTACATGGCATCTGACAACATTCAGAATGCTGCTGAAAATCGCCAGAAAAACAGTGCATTATAATATATTTATTTAAAAAGAATTAGTTATCACCAACAACGAAAATCCCGTTGCGAGCAAAAAACAAACAACCACAGAGTATTTTATCGACAAAAAGCCCATAAATAAAAACTTTACACTAGTTGATAGTTACTATCCAGGAACATACTCTATGCAAAAGCAAAAGTGCTTCGTGATTTCACTACAAACCATAACCTCATTCTGATTGATACGTTACAAGGAGCATTGACATGTTCTCTCCACAGTCACGCTTGCGTCATGCCGTAGCAGACACGTTTGCGATGGTTGTTTACTGTTCTGTTGTGAACATGTTGATCGAGATATTCCTCTCCGGAATGAGCTTTGAGCAGTCGCTTTCTTCCAGGCTGGTGGCGATACCTGTCAACATTTTGATTGCATGGCCATACGGCGTTTATCGCGATCTGATTATGCGCGTCGCGCGTAAGGCAAGCCCGGCTGGATGGGCAAAAAGCCTGGCGGATATATTGGCTTATGTCACCTTTCAATCACCCGTTTATATTATCATTTTGCTGACCGTCGGCGCCGGCTGGCACCAGATAATAGCCGCCGTGAGTTCAAACATTATCGTTTCAATGTTAATGGGCGCGGTTTATGGCTACTTCCTGGATTATTGTCGTCGCCTGTTTAAAGTGAGCAGCTATCATCAGGCTAAGGCGTAAGTTAGCGTCGCGACTGGCGTTGCCAGTCGCGCTTTTAGTTGGTTTTTTCGTCGCCAAATAGCCCATTCAGATAACGTTCTAACGCTATTCGTGAGCTAAAGCCGTGGGGAATACCGTAATGTTCGTGGGTCTCGCCGCCTAAATAGAGCGGAAAATTTTGGTAGTGATCGCAGGTTTTAATATCCGAAGCCGGGTCAGCCAGTGATGAGCTTCGGTCTTTTAATCTGGGGTGAATGATCAACGCGGTACGCCCCATACGCGCCTCGCGGTTAACATAAACATAATTCTCGCCGCGTCGATAACCATACGTCTTATTCGTCACCACATCGACGGTAAACCCTGCCTTTTCCAGTACGCGCGCCACCTCGTCAGGTCGTAAATACATATTTTATCCTCATTCTCTTTTACTGCGGGCTTACCTTACCCGATAGACCGTTATCAGCGCTTTCAGAAAAGTCCAGAAACGCAATGATATCGCCGTAACGAACCTCAGCAGGTAAAAATATGAACTACACTGAAAGCTACATCGAAATCAATGGAGGATCATATGCTTAACAAACCGAACCGAAACGACGTCGATGATGGTGTTCAGGATATTCAGAATGATGTCAATCGATTAGCCGACAGTCTGGAAGATGTCCTTAAATCCTGGGGAAGCGATGCGAAAGACGAAGCCGAGGCTGCGCGACGTAAAGCACAGGCGCTGCTGAAAGAGACCCGAGCGCGGATGCATGGCCGTACTCGCGTAAAACAAGCCGCTTGTGATGCAATGGGGTGCGCGGATACGTTTGTGCGTGAAAAACCCTGGTGTAGCGTAGGAACCGCCGCAGCGGTAGGTATTTTTATCGGGGCGCTGCTCAGCCTGCGTCGCTAACGGCGTGCGCTGCCGGATGGCGACATACTTTATTTGGCCTGCATCATTGCCGCAGGCCAGAGTCGTGCCATTCGGCGAAACAGTTACTGTATCGCCTGTCGAAGCTGCCATGCGACCTGTTTCGCCATGGCAGCGGAAGTAATATTAGTAAACGACAGTAAAATGCCCCCCTTTCCTGCCGAAATCACTCGCCAGCGGCTTAGCGCCTGTACCGCCAGTTCCGCCTGATTCGCCTTCGCTACCTGCGCTTTATCATCACCTTCAACCTCAATAACCAATTGAATGCCGCCTTTCTGTAAAGTCACAACAAATCCCTGTTCTGCCAACGCCTCCTCTATCCATAACCGTCGCTGAGCATAATGTTGACGCATCTTTTTCAGATGTCGCCAGAAATGGCCATCATGGATAAAATCAGCCAGCGTGTGCTGCCATAACAACGGTACGCTGCAGGGCATCAGCGACACCTGTTGCCGGAAATGCTCAATCTGCTTTATCGGCACCACCTGCCAGGCGGTACGTAATGCCGGAAAGAGCGACTTACTGAACGTTCCGGCGTAAATCACGCGCTGCGGGGCATCCAGACTCTTGAGCGGCGGAAGCGGTTTACCGTGATAACGAAATTCGCTGTCGTAGTCATCTTCAATAATCCAGGCCTGCACATTCGCCGCCCATGCCAGAAGTTGCCGTCGGCGAGTTAACGACAGCGCTACACCCAACGGACTTTGATGGGCGGGCGTCACCAATACAAAGCGCCCTTGCGGGCAATCCCGCATCCCCGCCGCGACATTCAGCCCATCGGCATCGACCGGAATCGGCGCCAGCGTAACCCCCTCCTGAGTTATCACCGGGCGAATTAACGGAAAGCCGGGATCTTCCACCCACATGCTGTCTCCCGGCACAGACAATGTACGCAGGATTAGCCGCATAGAATCCGCATAACCGGAGGTAATAAATACCTGCTCCGGCAGACATTCAATGCTACGCGAAACCCGCAGGTAATCGACTATCGCCTGGCGCAAAATCGCCTCGCCGCAGACGTCGCCTAATGCCAGATCAAAGCGCGTCTGCGTGCGCAACCGACGTCCCATCACTCGCGCCCACTTTTCGCGCGGAAAAAGATCCAGCGCCGGTAACCCCATCTGAAAGGGTTGCGGTTCCGGGCTTTCTCCGGCAAAAACAGCGGGTATCGGCGGCGCCGTCTCAAACCGTAGAGCGTTGCTCACAAACGTGCCTGCCTGGCCACGTCGCTCCAGCCAGCCCTGCGCCACCAGCTCGCCATAGGCATTTTCCACCGTGGCGCGAGAAACGCCCAGTTCCTGCGCCCACGTCCTACTGGAAGGCAAGCGCGTTCCGGGCGCGAGTTCTCCTTGCTCAATGGCCGTTTTTAACTGACGAGCGATGTGCTGATAGCGCGGCATATGGTCTGCTTTTTCTGTAAAAATATGGCTCTCTTTTACAGACCATTATAGTGCTACAGTGCTCGTCATCAACACGAGGAGAAACATGATGACGACGTTACGCCAACCCTATTATGAACTGAGCCCGGAGGTTTACAGCGCTCTGGTGCAGGCGAAAAACGCGCTGGAAAAGAGCACGCTTGACCCTACCCTGATGGAGCTGATTTACCTGCGCATTTCGCAAATTAATGGTTGTGCATTTTGTCTGGAGATGCACAGTAAGACCCTGCGTAAGGCTGGCGTGAATCAAGCTAAACTGGATGCGCTGGCAGGCTGGCGGGTAAGTCACCATTTCAGCGAGCAAGAGTGTACGGCGTTAGCCTGGGCGGAATCGGTGACGCACATTGCTGAAACCCACGCTGAAGATAATGTTTATCTGCCGCTGCTCGCTCACTTTAGCGCGCGTGAAATCAGCGATCTGACCTTCGCCATCGGTTTGATGAACTGCTTTAACCGTCTGGCGATCGGTATGCGCATGTGACGCATTTTTGCTGAATGGCGCTGATGCTATCCGGCTCTGTTATGCGTGAACCTGTAGGCCGGATCGGGCGTTCACGCCGCCATCCGGCAAAAATTAGCCATGCCATCCCTACCCCGCTGTGTTCATCAGCGACGTTAAAATTAATCGGAAATTCCCATATCTTGTATGGTTGAATCTTAATTCAACTACATCTAGTATTGCCTGTATCAGCACACGACAACCCGACGCGTTTCATCGCGCCGTTTTCTCATTCTAAACGGAAATACGAATCATGAGCATTACTATTTACACTCGCAATAACTGTGTTCAGTGCCACGCCACGAAACGGGCGATGGAAAGCCGTGGATTTGAATTTGAGATGGTGAACGTCGACCTGGTGCCGGATGCAGCGGATACGCTCCGGGCGCAAGGGTTTCGTCAATTACCGGTGGTGATGGCGGGCGATTTGAGCTGGTCTGGCTTCCGCCCGGACATGATTAACCGTCTGCATACAACGCCTCACGCGGCAAGCGCATGAGCGCGCTCGTCTACTTCTCCAGCAGCTCTGAAAATACGCACCGCTTTATGCAGCGTCTGGGGCTGCCCGCCACGCGTATTCCACTCAATGAACGGGAGCGAATTCGGGTAGACGAGCCGTACATTCTGGTTGTGCCGTCATACGGCGGCGGCGGGATGGCCGGTGCGGTGCCGCGACAGGTGATCCGCTTTTTAAATGATGAACACAACCGGGCGCGCATTCGCGGCGTCATCGCCTCCGGTAATCGCAATTTCGGCGATGCCTGGGGATGTGCTGGCGATGTGATAGCACAAAAATGCGGCGTACCCTGGCTGTACCGCTTTGAGCTCATGGGCACACAACGCGACATCGATAACGTCCGAAAAGGAGTAAATGAATTTTGGCAACAACAACCCCGGAGCGCGTAATGCAGGAAACAATGGATTACCACGCCCTGAATGCGATGCTGAATCTTTATGATAAAGCAGGCCATATTCAGTTCGACAAGGACCAGCAGGCGGTCGATGCCTTCTTTGCCGCCCACGTCCTCCCACATTCCGTGACGTTTGCCAGCCAGCATGAACGTCTGGACACGCTGGTTCAGGAAGGTTATTACGATGACGCGGTCCTCGCGCGTTACGACCGCGCCTTCGTCCTCAGCCTGTTCGACCACGCTCACGCCAGCGGCTTTCGCTTCCAGACGTTTCTTGGCGCCTGGAAGTTCTATACCAGTTACACGCTGAAAACCTTCGACGGCAAACGTTATCTGGAACACTTTGAAGATCGGGTGACAATGGTGGCGCTGACGCTGGCGCAGGGTGACGAAACGCTGGCCACCCAACTGACCGATGAAATGCTTTCTGGTCGCTTCCAGCCCGCCACCCCGACTTTTTTAAATTGCGGTAAACAACAGCGTGGGGAACTGGTCTCCTGCTTCCTGCTCCGTATCGAAGACAATATGGAGTCGATCGGGCGGGCGGTGAACTCGGCGCTGCAACTCTCCAAACGCGGCGGCGGCGTCGCATTTTTACTCTCCAATCTGCGCGAGGCGGGCGCGCCGATCAAACGCATTGAGAATCAATCGTCCGGCGTGATCCCGGTGATGAAAATGCTGGAAGACGCGTTTTCGTATGCCAACCAGCTTGGCGCGCGCCAGGGGGCCGGCGCGGTTTATCTCCATGCGCACCATCCGGATATTCTGCGTTTTCTGGATACCAAACGGGAAAACGCTGACGAAAAAATCCGGATCAAAACGCTCTCTCTCGGCGTGGTGATCCCGGACATCACCTTCCGGCTGGCGAAAGAAAACGCGCAAATGGCGCTCTTTTCGCCCTATGACGTACAACGACGCTACGGCAAACCGTTTGGCGATATCGCCATTAGCGAACGGTACGATGAATTAATTGCCGATCCGCACGTGCGTAAAACCTATATTAACGCCCGTGACTTTTTTCAAACACTGGCAGAGATTCAGTTCGAATCCGGGTATCCCTACATCATGTTTGAAGATACGGTAAACCGCGCGAATCCGATTGCCGGTCGCATTAATATGAGCAACCTGTGCTCGGAAATTTTACAGGTCAATAGCGCTTCCCGTTACGACGATAACCTTGACTATACCCACATCGGGCATGACATCTCCTGCAATCTCGGCTCGTTGAATATCGCTCACGTCATGGATTCACCGGACATTGGCCGTACCGTAGAAACCGCTATTCGCGGCCTGACAGCGGTCTCAGACATGAGCCATATACGCAGCGTGCCCTCAATAGCCGCCGGTAATGCCGCCTCTCATGCCATCGGTCTGGGCCAGATGAATCTGCATGGCTATCTGGCAAGGGAAGGAATTGCCTACGGTTCGCCGGAGGCGTTGGATTTCACCAATTTCTATTTTTACACCATTACCTGGCATGCCGTGCACACTTCAATGCGGCTGGCCCGTGAACGCGGCAAAACCTTCGCCGGATTTGCGCAGTCGCGCTATGCCAGCGGCGACTATTTTACGCAGTATTTACAGGACGACTGGCAACCGAAAACGGCGAAAGTCAAGGCGCTATTTGCCCGCAGTGGCATTACGCTGCCCACACGAGAAATGTGGATAAAGCTGCGCGACGATGTGATGCGCTATGGCATCTATAACCAAAATTTGCAGGCGGTGCCGCCGACCGGTTCGATTTCTTACATTAATCATGCGACCTCCAGCATTCATCCGATTGTGGCAAAAATTGAGATTCGCAAAGAGGGCAAAACCGGGCGTGTGTATTACCCCGCGCCGTTTATGACCAATGAAAATCTGGATATGTATCAGGATGCTTACGATATCGGTCCGGAAAAAATTATTGATACCTATGCCGAAGCCACGCGCCACGTCGATCAAGGGCTGTCGCTCACCCTGTTTTTCCCCGATACCGCCACGACCCGCGATATAAACAAAGCGCAGATCTATGCCTGGCGAAAAGGTATTAAGTCACTGTATTACATCCGGCTTCGCCAGTTGGCGCTGGAAGGTACTGAAATTGAAGGCTGCGTATCCTGCGCGCTATAAGGAAAGCAATATGAAATTATCTCGTATTAGCGCCATCAACTGGAACACGATCCAGGACGACAAAGATCTGGAGGTGTGGAACCGTCTGACCAGTAATTTCTGGCTGCCGGAAAAAGTGCCGTTATCGAATGATATTCCGGCCTGGCAGACGCTGAGCGCCGCCGAACAGCAGCTCACCATTCGCGTGTTTACTGGCCTCACGCTGCTCGATACTATCCAGAACATCGCAGGCGCGCCGTCGTTGATGGCAGATGCCATCACGCCGCATGAAGAGGCAGTGCTGTCGAACATCAGCTTTATGGAAGCGGTACACGCCCGCTCTTACAGTTCTATTTTTTCCACTCTGTGCCAGACAAAAGATGTTGATGCCGCCTACGCCTGGAGCGAAGAAAACCCGCCGCTACAGCGTAAGGCGCAGATTATTTTGGCTCATTACGTCAGCGATGAACCGCTAAAGAAAAAGATTGCCAGCGTCTTTCTGGAGTCTTTTCTGTTCTATTCCGGCTTCTGGCTGCCGATGTATTTCTCCAGCCGCGGTAAGCTCACGAACACTGCCGACCTGATTCGTTTAATCATTCGCGATGAAGCGGTTCACGGTTATTATATTGGCTATAAATATCAGATCGCGCTACAAAAACTATCGACAATCGAGCGTGAAGAGTTAAAGCTTTTTGCGCTGGATTTGCTGATGGAACTGTACGATAACGAAATCCGCTACACAGAAGTTTTATATGCGGAAACCGGCTGGGTTGACGACGTCAAAGCCTTCTTGTGCTACAACGCTAATAAAGCCTTAATGAACCTGGGTTATGAGGCGTTATTTCCGCCGGAGATGGCAGACGTGAATCCCGCGATCCTTTCCGCGCTCTCGCCGAATGCCGACGAAAACCACGATTTCTTTTCCGGATCAGGTTCATCTTATGTGATGGGAAAAGCAGTCGAAACCGAAGACGAAGACTGGAATTTTTAGCCTTATGGGTATGGGAAATAACGTTACATTTCCCATGCCATTATTTCAAGCAATGTTGAGTTAAATCGCGCAAATATTACAGCATGTTCTACACTCAATACGAGTGACATTATTCGCCTGGATTTCCCCAATTCAGGTGGATTTTTGATGGTTATCACAAAAAATATCTTCTCCACCTCATTCGCGCTCAGCCCTTATATCATGGGAAATCACAGCCAATAGCATCTCGCAATATTCATGCCAGAAGCAAATTCAGGGTTGTCTCAGATTCTGAGTATGTTAGGGTAGAAAAAGGTAACTATTTCCATCAGGTAACATATCGACATAAGTAAATAACAGGAATCATTCTATTGCATGGCAATTAAATTAGAAGTGAAGAATCTGTATAAAATATTTGGAGAGCATCCGCAACGCGCCTTCAAATATATTGAAAAGGGACTATCGAAAGAGCAAATACTGGAAAAAACGGGGCTATCGCTTGGCGTTAAAGACGCCAGTCTGGCCATTGAAGAAGGCGAGATATTTGTCATCATGGGATTATCCGGCTCGGGTAAATCCACAATGGTACGCCTTCTCAATCGCCTGATTGAACCCACCCGCGGACAGGTATTGATCGACGGCGTTGATATTGCAAAAATATCAGACGCTGAGCTTCGCGAGGTGCGCAGGAAAAAGATTGCGATGGTCTTCCAGTCATTTGCGCTCATGCCGCATATGACCGTGCTGGATAATACGGCATTCGGTATGGAATTAGCGGGCATCGCGGCGCAAGAGCGTCGTGAAAAAGCGCTGGAAGCCTTGCGTCAGGTGGGGCTTGAGAATTACGCTCATGCCTATCCGGATGAACTTTCCGGTGGGATGCGTCAGCGTGTTGGACTTGCCCGCGCGCTGGCAATCAACCCTGACATCTTATTAATGGATGAAGCGTTTTCCGCCCTCGATCCATTAATTCGTACCGAAATGCAGGATGAGCTGGTGAAATTACAGGCGAAACATCAGCGTACCATTGTCTTTATTTCCCACGATCTTGATGAGGCTATGCGTATTGGCGACAGGATTGCCATTATGCAAAATGGCGAGGTCGTACAGGTTGGTACGCCGGATGAGATCCTGAATAATCCGGCAAATGATTATGTCCGCACGTTCTTCCGTGGCGTGGATATTAGTCAGGTCTTTAGCGCCAAAGATATTGCCCGTCGCAGTCCGGTCGGATTAATTCGTAAAACGCCAGGTTTTGGTCCCCGTTCGGCACTGAAATTATTACAGGATGAAGACCGTGAATATGGTTACGTCATTGAACGTGGTAATAAATTCGTGGGCGTCGTGTCTATCGACTCATTAAAAGCGGCATTAAGTCAGGCGCAAGGGATTGAAGCTGCGCTTATCGACGACCCTTTAGTCGTTGATGCGCAAACCCCACTCAGCGAGTTACTCTCTCACGTCGGTCAGGCGCCCTGCGCGGTGCCGGTTGTCGATGAAGAACACCAGTATGTTGGCATTATTTCAAAACGTATGTTGCTACAGGCTTTAGATCGCGAGGGGGGAAACAATGGCTGATCAAACGAATCCGTGGGACACCGCACAGGTGGCGGATACTACGGCGCAAACGGCTGATGCCTGGGGAACACCGGCAGGCGTAGCCACGGATGGCGGCAGTGCCGACTGGCTGAACAACGGGCCAGCACCAGCGCCTGAACACTTTTCTCTTCTGGACCCGTTCCATAAAACGCTGATCCCGCTGGATAGCTGGGTCACCGAGGGAATCGACTGGGTCGTCACCCATTTCCGCCCCCTTTTTCAGGGGATTCGTGTGCCGGTGGATTACATCCTTAACGCTTTTCAGCAACTGCTGCTGGGAATGCCCGCCCCTGTGGCGATTATTCTCTTCGCGCTGATTGCCTGGCAGGTTTCCGGCATGGGCATGGGGATCGCGGCGCTGATATCGCTGATCGCGATCGGTGCGATCGGCGCCTGGTCGCAGGCGATGATTACCCTGGCGCTGGTGCTGACCGCCCTGTTGTTCTGCGTCATGATCGGATTACCGATGGGAATCTGGCTGGCGCGCAGCCCGCGCGCAGCCAAAATAGTTCGTCCGCTGCTGGATGCGATGCAGACTACGCCCGCGTTCGTCTATCTGGTGCCGATTGTCATGTTATTCGGCATCGGTAACGTGCCGGGCGTCGTGGTGACGATTATTTTTGCTCTACCGCCGATTGTACGCCTGACGATCCTGGGCATTAACCAGGTGCCTGCCGACTTAATTGAAGCGTCGCGCTCGTTCGGCGCCAGCCCGCGCCAAATGCTGTTCAAAGTGCAACTACCGCTGGCGATGCCCACCATTATGGCAGGCGTCAATCAGACGCTGATGCTGGCCCTCTCGATGGTGGTGATCGCCTCGATGATTGCGGTCGGCGGACTTGGCCAGATGGTACTACGCGGCATTGGTCGTCTTGATATGGGGCTGGCAACCGTCGGCGGCGTCGGCATTGTGATCCTCGCTATCATTCTTGACCGTCTGACGCAGGCTGTCGGGCGCGACTCGCGTAGCCGCGGCAACCGTCGCTGGTATACCACTGGTCCTGTTGGGCTAATCACCCGCCCTTTCGTTAAGTAACTCTCCTGTCGCCCGGTAACGCTACGCTTACCGGGCTTACAACTCCCTACCATAATTAAAGGAACAACGATGCGACATACCGTGATATTTGCCTCAGCGTTTGCCACCCTTGTCACCGCCAGCGCTTTCGCTGCCGACCTGCCTGGCAAAGGCATTACCGTCCAACCTATTCAAAGCACTATTTCTGAAGAATCCTTCCAGACGTTACTGGTCAGCCGGGCGCTGGAAAAGTTGGGCTATACCGTAAATAAACCAAGTGAAGTCGATTACAACGTAGGCTATACCTCCATCGCCTCTGGCGATGCGACGTTTACCGCCGTAAACTGGCAGCCGCTGCATGATGATATGTATGCCGCGGCAGGCGGAGACAAAAAGTTTTACCGCGAGGGTGTCTTCGTCTCCGGCGCTGCGCAGGGGTATCTGATCGATAAAAAAACCGCCGAGCAGTACAACATCACCAATATCGCTCAGCTAAAAGATCCGAAAATCGCCAAAATCTTCGATACCAATGGCGACGGAAAAGCGGACATGATGGGCTGCTCGCCGGGCTGGGGCTGCGAAGCCGTGATCAATCACCAGAATAAAGCGTTTGATCTCGAAAAAACCGTTGAGGTCAGCCACGGTAACTATGCAGCGATGATGGCTGATACCATTACCCGTTTTAAAGAAGGCAAGCCGGTACTGTATTACACCTGGACGCCATACTGGGTGAGCGACGTAATGAAGCCGGGTAAAGATGTCATCTGGCTACAGGTGCCGTTCTCCTCCCTGCCGGGCGAACAGAAAAATATTGAGACTAAACTGCCGAACGGCGCGAACTATGGGTTCCCCGTCAATACCATGCATATTGTCGCCAATAAGACATGGGCGGAGAAAAACCCGGCGGCGGCGAAACTGTTCGCCATCATGAAGCTGCCGCTGGCGGATATCAACGCGCAGAACGCCATGATGCATGCTGGTAAATCGTCTGAAGCCGATGTTCAGGGACACGTGGATGGCTGGATCAACGCCCACCAGCAGCAGTTTGACGGCTGGGTGAAAGAAGCGCTGGCCGCGCAGAAATAATATCGTTTTTATGCCGGATAGCGGCGCAGTTCATGCGCCGCTATCCGGCCTACTCAATCTCTCCTCAAACCGCACAATTCATCACGTCACCGTTCCCCTTTATTCATAAACATCCGCTATGATTGTTTTCCCAAGAAATGATTACCTGAGTCACGATTACCATAATGACGAAACCCAATCATGGGCTTAGCCCGGCGCTGATCGTTTTAATGTCTGTGGCCACTGGTCTGGCGGTCGCCAGCAACTACTACGCCCAGCCGCTGCTTGATACCATCGCGCATCACTTTTCGCTTTCCGCCAGCTCCGCAGGGTTTATCGTTACCGCCGCGCAGTTGGGCTATGCCGCTGGCCTGTTGTTTCTGGTGCCGCTCGGCGACATGTTTGAACGCCGAATGCTGATTGTCTCTATGACATTGCTGGCGGCAGGCGGAATGCTGATCACCGCCAGTAGTCAGTCGCTTAGCATGATGATCCTCGGAACGGCCTTAACCGGATTGTTCTCCGTGGTAGCGCAGATTCTGGTTCCGCTGGCCGCCACGCTTGCGACGCCCGACACCCGCGGCAAAGTGGTCGGCACCATTATGAGCGGCCTGTTGCTGGGGATACTGCTGGCGCGAACGGTCGCCGGACTGCTGGCAAACCTCGGCGGTTGGCGCACCGTATTTTGGGTAGCGTCGGCACTGATGGCACTGATGGCCGTCGCGTTGTGGCGCGGGCTGCCAAAGCTCAAATCCGACACCCATCTTAACTACCCGCAACTGTTGGGTTCCGTATTCAGCCTGTTTATTCACGATAAGCTGCTACGTACCCGCGCGCTGCTGGGCTGTCTGACCTTTGCTAATTTCAGCATTCTCTGGACTTCGATGGCCTTTTTACTCGCCGCGCCGCCGTTTAGCTACTCTGAGGGGATGATAGGCCTGTTTGGCCTGGCAGGGGCCGCCGGCGCTTTAGGCGCGCGTCCGGCTGGCGGATTTGCCGATAAAGGTAAATCGCACCTCACCACCACGGTCGGCTTACTGCTGCTATTACTCTCCTGGCTGGCTATCTGGCTTGGGCACACCTCAGTACTGGCGCTGATTATTGGCATTCTGATACTGGACCTCACGGTTCAGGGGGTACATATCACCAATCAGACGGTTATCTATCGTTTGCATCCGGATGCGCGTAACCGGCTCACCGCCGGCTATATGACCAGCTACTTTATCGGTGGCGCCGCGGGGTCGCTGATTTCCGCCTCCGCCTGGCAACATGCCGGCTGGGCCGGCGTTTGTCTGGCGGGTGTCACGGTAGCCCTACTTAATTTACTGGTCTGGTGGCGAGGTTTTCACCGACAGGAAGCCGTAAATTAAGCGGATAGTGAGCGTTTACCTTTGTTTAAGCTCCTTAGGGTGTTAAGGAGCTCCCCAGTCTGTTAAGGTTATGCTATTCATTTATCATGGTTATTTTTATACCGGTGAAGAATAATATAATTCTATGGAAAGCCCTGCATCCCCATCTGCTCCCAGGCCAATAGCGCCTGTTCAAGGATTCGAAGGTCGTTTACCGATAGCTATCCGTGATATTCCGGTAGCGTTTGCATTGGGTTGTAAGGCCATTTACCTGGCTTTCGCCCCTCCCGCTTCTTGTTCTCTCCTGACTTTTTCATGCAGGCGCCCACGCTTTTCTCATCATTCCTGGATTCGCCACAGGCGGCGCTTTACCGGGCCCAATGTTCCCGCTGATGTCTCAGTCTGCGTATCATTGTCTGTTTTATAGCCTGAAAGAATGATTTTGTATTAATAATACATTTACTTTATTTGTCACTGTCGTTACTATATCGGCTGAAATTAATGAGGTCATGCCCAAATGGATAGTTCGTTTACGCCCATTGAACAAATGCTAAAATTTCGCGCCAGCCGTCACGAAGACTTTCCTTATCAGGAAATTCTTTTGACCCGCCTTTGTATGCACATGCAAGGCAAGCTCCTGGAAAACCGCAATAAAATGCTGAAGGCTCAAGGGATTAACGAGACGTTGTTTATGGCGTTGATTACGCTGGAGTCTCAGGAAAACCACAGTATTCAGCCGTCTGAATTAAGCTGCGCGCTGGGTTCATCTCGCACCAATGCGACGCGCATTGCAGATGAACTGGAAAAACGAGGCTGGATTGAGCGTCGTGAGAGCGATAACGACCGCCGTTGCTTGCATCTGCAATTAACGGAGAAAGGTCAGGCATTTTTGCAAGAAGTGCTTCCGCCTCAGCATCATTGTCTGCATCAACTCTGGTCATCACTTAGCACTGCCGAAAAAGATCAACTTGAGCACATCACTCGTAAGCTCCTGACACGTCTTGATCAAATGGAGCAGGAAGGCACTGTTCTTGAGGCGCTGCGCTAACGCGCCGACCCGCTCAAACATCCAGATTAATAACAGGAAAGCGGACAGGCCAGCATGCGTTACTGCTGGCCTTTCTGACAACAGGTCGGTTCAGCCGATGTGAATAATAAGATCGTGGAGAACAACATGAGCGCAAATGCGGAGATCCAACCCCCGCAGCAATCGGCTAAGAAGAAAGGCAAACGCAAAACAGCGCTGCTACTTCTTACCTTGCTCTTTATTATTATTGCCGTGGCATATGGAATTTATTGGTTTTTAGTATTGCGTCATATTGAAGAGACAGATGATGCTTACGTGGCAGGGAACCAGGTTCAAATCATGGCGCAGGTGTCAGGCAGCGTGACGAAAGTCTGGGCTGATAACACCGACTTTGTAAAAGAGGGCGATGTTCTGGTCACGCTCGATCAGACCGACGCCAAACAGGCGTTTGAAAAATCCAAAACGGCGCTGGCCTCCAGCGTGCGCCAGACGCACCAGTTGATGATTAACAGCAAGCAGTTGCAGGCGAATATCGACGTGCGAAAAACCGCCCTGGCGCAAGCGCAAAGCGACCTTAACCGCCGTGTGCCGCTGGGTAATGCCAACCTTATTGGCCGTGAAGAGCTGCAACACGCCCGCGATGCCGTCGCCAGCGCACAGGCACAACTGGATGTCGCCATTCAACAGTACAATGCCAATCAGGCAATGATACTCAACAGTAAACTGGAAGATCAGCCTGCGGTTCAACAAGCGGCGACCGAAGTGCGTAACGCCTGGCTGGCGCTGGAGCGTACCCGCATCGTCAGTCCGATGACCGGTTACGTCTCCCGCCGCGCCGTCCAGCCAGGCGCGCAGATCAGCCCCACCACGCCGCTGATGGCCGTCGTGCCTGCAACCGATCTGTGGGTGGACGCTAACTTTAAAGAGACCCAATTAGCGAATATGCGCATTGGGCAGCCAGTTACGATTATTACCGATATTTATGGCGACGACGTAAAATACACCGGTAAAGTCGTCGGTCTGGATATGGGGACAGGCAGCGCCTTCTCCCTGCTGCCAGCACAAAATGCGACGGGTAACTGGATTAAAGTGGTTCAACGTCTGCCGGTACGCGTCGAACTGGACGCCCGCCAGTTAGAACAACATCCGCTGCGTATTGGTTTATCGACGCTGGTAACTGTGGACACTGCTAACCGCGACGGTCAGGTACTGGCCAGCCAGGTACGAACGACGCCGGTTGCCGAAAGTAACGCACGCGAAATTAATCTCGCGCCGGTCAATAAACTGATCGACGACATCGTGCAGGCTAACGCGGGTTAATCCTGAGGTGCGTGTGATGCAACAGCAAAAACCGCTGGAAGGCGCGCAGCTCGTCATCATGACGATCGCGCTGTCGCTGGCGACATTCATGCAGGTGCTGGACTCCACCATTGCCAACGTGGCGATTCCCACCATCGCCGGGAACCTGGGTTCTTCCCTAAGCCAGGGGACATGGGTTATCACCTCTTTCGGGGTGGCGAACGCCATCTCGATTCCCTTAACCGGCTGGCTGGCAAAACGCTTTGGCGAAGTCAAACTGTTCATGTGGTCGACGGTCGCCTTTGCCGCGGCTTCATGGGCCTGTGGCGTATCCAGCAGCCTGAATATGCTGATCTTCTTCCGCGTGGTGCAGGGCGTGGTCGCCGGGCCGTTGATTCCGCTCTCGCAAAGCCTGCTGCTGAATAACTATCCGCCTGCGAAGCGCTCCATTGCGCTGGCGCTCTGGTCAATGACCGTCATTGTCGCGCCGATTTGCGGCCCGATACTGGGGGGCTACATCAGCGATAACTACCATTGGGGATGGATTTTCTTCATCAACGTGCCGATTGGCGTTGTCGTCGTCCTGATGACGTTACAAACGCTGCGCGGACGTGAAACGCGCACCGAACGACGGCGTATTGACGCCATCGGTCTGGCGCTACTGGTGATTGGCATCGGCAGCCTGCAAATCATGCTCGATCGCGGTAAAGAGCTGGACTGGTTCTCTTCGCAGGAAATTATCATCCTGACCGTGGTAGCCGTAATCGCCATCAGTTTCCTGATTGTCTGGGAGCTCACCGACGATCACCCTATCGTCGATCTTTCTCTTTTTAAATCGCGTAACTTCACTATCGGGTGCTTGTGCATCAGCCTTGCTTATATGCTCTATTTCGGCGCCATTGTTCTGCTGCCGCAGCTTCTGCAAGAGGTGTACGGCTATACCGCAACGTGGGCAGGTCTGGCGTCCGCGCCGGTCGGCATTATTCCGGTAATTTTGTCACCGATTATCGGACGCTTCGCGCATAAACTGGATATGCGCAGGCTGGTCACGTTCAGCTTCATTATGTACGCCGTTTGTTTTTACTGGCGCGCCTGGACGTTCGAACCGGGTATGGATTTCGGCGCTTCCGCGTGGCCGCAGTTTATTCAGGGGTTTGCCGTCGCCTGCTTCTTTATGCCGCTGACCACCATTACACTCTCCGGGCTACCGCCCGAACGGCTGGCGGCGGCATCAAGTCTGTCGAACTTCACGCGAACGCTGGCGGGCTCCATCGGCACCTCGATTACCACCACCATGTGGACCGATCGTGAGTCGCTACACCATGCTCAGCTAACGGAGTCGGTCACGGCGTATAATCCAAACGCTCAGGCCATGTACGATAAGCTGGAGGGCTTAGGGATGACGCACCAACAGGCGTCAGGCTGGATAGCCCAGCAAATCACGAATCAGGGGCTGATTATTTCCGCCAATGAAATTTTCTGGATGTCAGCCGGAATATTCCTGGTGCTGCTCGGCCTGGTCTGGTTCGCGAAACCACCGTTCGGCGCGGGTGGCGGCGGAGGCGGCGCGCACTAATAAAAAAGCCAGTTCACATGAACTGGCTTTTTTGCGCCGGGGAGTTATGCCGGATGGCGGCGTTGCCTTATCCGGCCTACGCAGCTCTTGCCCAACATGTAGGCCCGGTAAGCGTTAGCGTCACCGGGCAGTAAGGGCACGACTAAATGTGCAATTCCTGCAACTTCTCTTTCGGTAGCGCCAGCTCTGTATTGTTATTCACGCGAATATCACAGTCCAGAATATGGCGGGCGATTTCCTGCGCTTCGTTCAGGGAGTGCATCTGCCAGGTGCCGCACTGGTAAACGTTTAATTCCGGGATCTGGTTTTGATCCTGCACTTTCAATACGTCGGCCATTGCCGCTTTCCACGCATCAGCAACGCGCTGCTCATCGGGCGTACCGATCAGACTCATGTAGAAACCGGTGCGACAGCCCATCGGCGAGATATCGATAATCTCTACGCCGTTACCGTTGAGGTGGTCGCGCATAAAGCCAGCAAACAGGTGCTCAAGAGTATGAATCCCTTTTTCCGGCATCACTTCTTTATTCGGGACGCAGAAACGCAGATCGAAAACGGTGATGGTATCACCATGCGGGGTATTCATCGTTTTTGCCACGCGTACCGCCGGCGCTTGCATCCGGGTATGATCGACTGCGAAGCTATCTAACAATGGCATTTAGTCACCTCCGATAATTTTTTAAAAATAAACTGAACTCTTTGTTCCGGGGCGAGTCTGAGTATATGAAAGACGCGCATTTGTTATCATCATCCCTGTTTTCAGCGATGAAATTTTGGCCACTCCGTGAGTGGCCTTTTTCTTTTGGGTCAGTCGTGCTTTGCAAGCCACGCGGCAAACGGCTCGGTATCCGCCGCCTCAATCTCCTGCTGACGACGTACTGAAGCGTCACGTTCAGCAATAAACTCTTCTTCCTGCAAAATCTCCAGCGGCTCTTCGCGTAACAGATTACGGTAAGCTTCGCCGAACGCTTTCCCGGTACCGCCAATACCGGTATCAATCATTGAGCGCAAAATGCGTGCGGAGAACGTCAGCTCCGGATTATCAAAACAGGCAACCAGTTCGTCGCAGACTTTCTGATAATCCTCTCCCCCGTGGATACTGTCCAGCGTTTGCGCCACGCGTTTCAGATCGCGGAAGAGATCTTTCCCTACTTTGGGCAGCGGGAACTGTGCAGTTTCACAGCCAATCCCCAGGGTAAGGCCTGGTTTACGGCCTTCCAGAATAACGCGATTCCAGTTGGCGCGCGTGCACAGCAACTCGCTGCTGCTCATCTCCGGCGCATCGGCCAGTACGCACCAGACCATAAAGAGATCGAGAAAACGCACCTGCTGTTCATCCACGCCGATCGGAGAAAATGGATTGATATCCAGAGAGCGTACTTCAATATACTCAATACCGCCGCGTAACAGCGCATCTGAAGGCGATTCGCCGCTGCGCGTCACGCGCTTGGGACGAATGGGCGCATACAGCTCATTTTCAATTTGCAGAACGTTGCTGTTAATCTGTAGTCGCTTACCGTCTTTTTCCAGACCAATCCGCGCATACTCTTCTGACGGCGTTTTAATCGCCCGCTTCAGGCCTGCAACATATTCATGTAGATCGTTAAACGTGATACCCAGATTGCTTTGCGACTTATTGGTATAGCCCAAATCACTCAAACGCAGCGACGTCGCATATGGCAGGTAGTACATGCCGCAGTCCGTTTTTTCAAACGGTAATGTGGTCGGCTTTCCTTGCAGGAAAGAGGAACAAATGGCCGGAGAAGCGCCAAACAGATATGGGATGACCCAGCCAAAACGGTAATAATTGCGAATCAGGCGGAAATAGCCGGCAGAAATTTTTTCTTTTGCCGCTTCGCCTTCCGTAACGCCGCATTTCGCCTGCCAGAATGCCATCGGTAATGAAAAATTGTAATGTACGCCGGAGATGGTTTGCATCAAAGCGCCATAACGATTTTTCAGCCCTTCGCGATAGAGCGTCTTAAAGCGCCCCGTATTCGATGTGCCGTACTGCGCCAGCTCAATGTCCTGCCCTTCCGCAATATAGCAGGGCATACTTAATGGCCACATCCGCTCATCGTCCAGTTTCCTGGCCGTATAACGGTGGAGATCGCGCATAAAGGTGAGCATATGCTGGATATCGCCATCGACTGGCGTAATAAACTCCAGTAGGGCTTCCGCAAAATCCGTGGTAATCCATTTATGGGTCAGCGCCGAACCTAACGCTTCAGGATGACCTGTTGTCGCCAGCGTGCCATCAGCATTTACACGCAGCGTTTCGCGCTCTAACCCGCGCTGTATCCCCTTTAACGCCTGAGGATGTTTTTCCAGCCAGGCCAGAGCCTGTGATACGTCCGGGATCAAATTGACCTCCCGCCTGTCAAAATCGTTTTAATAAGCATAACTGTAATAGCGGCCATGCATGCCAAACCTACAATTATTACCACCACATCATGCCCTGAACCGTCGCCGCTGCGAGCGCAACATAGCGCAGCGCCTTACCAAGACACAAAAAAAAGATCGTCCGCCCCCACGGGATGCGCATCCATCCCGCTAACAGGCACAACAAATCACCGATTACCGGCATCCAGCTTAATAATAGTGTGGCTGCGCCATAACGCTTTAGCCAGCCAGTCGCTTTTTCTTGCCAGCGCGACGTTTTGCGCAGCGGAAAGAAACGCCCAAGAATAACGTTAGTTACCCCTCCAAGGCTATTACCTATTGTTGCTGTTAAGACTAAGACCCAGGGATGACTGACTCCGGAGACCAGCATGGCAACCAAAACAACCTCAGAATTACCGGGTAACAGCGTAGCGCTGAGAAAACTACTGGCAAACAGAGACAGGAGAGACAGTCCGTCACTCACAATAGTCGGACATCCACGGCATCCATCCCTGCCGCCCGCGCCGCCTGTAAACCAAAATCGGCATCTTCAAATACTACGCACTGCGTTGGCATAACGCCCATCCGCTGCGCGCAAAGTAAGAAGGTGTCAGGCGCGGGTTTGTGATGCTGTACGTGGTCTGCCGCCACAACCGCATCAAAATAACGACGCAGCCCCAGATGCGCTAACAAGGCTTCCGCAATAGCGCTTTCGCTACCAGTACCGACCGACAGGGGACGCCGTCCATACCACGCCTTGACCACCTCAATCAGCGGCAGCGGTTCTACGCAGTCCAGCAGGATGCTTTTTACCGCGTCGGTTTTCTCACGCGCCAGTGACCGGGGATCAAGATCGGCATGGTTAAGCTCAATGATTGACTGGGCGATACGCCAGGTTGGTGAACCGTTAAGCGCGACCATTGCCTGTTCATCAAAACGAAGACCATAGCGCCCCAAAACCTCACGCCACGCTTTGCGATGCGTTGGTTCGGTATCCAGAAGAGTACCGTCCATATCAAAAATCAAACCAGCATAACGTGCGTACATCGTGTTCTCGCAAACCGAATAACCAGACAGTACTTTATCGCAATTGGTTGATTTTGTCGCTAATAGAGATAAAGAGGAATGTTCAGGATAAGGGGAAAACCGATCGCAGGGAAATGACGCATACAGGAAGATTACTTGCCTTACGGGCCGTTGCTGAAGCAACGTTATCCTTCCTGGTGCCTGGGGTTATTACTGCCATCGCATCCGCATCTTCATCGCTGAAAGTACGGGGAATATGGTGCATCCGGGAGGATTCGAACCTCCGACCGCTCGGTTCGTAGCCGAGTACTCTATCCAGCTGAGCTACGGATGCATCGGAAATGATGTTTACTACAAGATTTGATGTCGCATTTACTGCCACACTAAGTAAGATGGTGCATCCGGGAGGATTCGAACCTCCGACCGCTCGGTTCGTAGCCGAGTACTCTATCCAGCTGAGCTACGGATGCATCGGGAATGATGTTTACTACAAGACTTGATGT
>NZ_JBDGON010000011.1:0-124959 GCF_057751355.1 Salmonella sp. FC25216
CCTGAGCCAGCTTTTCAGTACGTTATACTCATCAGGAAGGAGGGGGTGACACGTTGAAAAGCCATTTTTGAGGCGCCGGATATAAAGCTGTCTCCCTGCAAGATCAATATCTGATAAGCGCAGCCCCAGCAACTCACTGGCCCGGAAGCCATGAATAAACGCCATCAGGATTAAGCAGCGGTTTCTTTCCGGGAAGGGCATTCTGTCAGTCGCTGACAGCAGTTTTTCGATCTCTTCTTGCGTAAGATATTTTCTTTTCACTAATCATCCTCATCATAATCAAGTAAGAAATAATTTAAAAAGTTACTGATCTGATGAGCTTAATTTTTTATTGAAAAACCTCTATGAGGAAACGTCTTAAAATCCAGTTAGTTATTATCATGACATCAGTGTTTTGACTACATAGATTATTGTGTTCTCCGTAACTTGGGTGGATTGTAACTATCCGGCATAATCAATCTGCCAACGAAGGAGAACGCTATGCGTAAAGCTCGTTTTACTGAGCAGTAAATTATCGCTGTGCTTAAGTCGGTTGAAGCCGGACGGACTGCTAAGGATGGTCTGCCACAAGACCTGTATCTCTGAAGCCACCTGGTACAACTGGAAGTCTAAATAGTGAGAAGTTGAAGGAAGATTTTCCGAAGCAACAAAAAACGGGAACGTTAAGTCCCCGTTTTTGTTTTTAACAATTATCGATATTACATATTCGCGATAATCGCGTCGCCAAACTCACTACATTTCAGCAGCTTAGCGCCTTCCATCAGGCGTTCAAAGTCATAGGTCACGGTCTTCGCGGCAATCGCGCCTTCCATACCTTTAACAATCAGGTCAGCCGCTTCAAACCATTCCATATGACGTAACATCATCTCCGCAGACAGAATAATGGAGCCTGGGTTGACTTTATCCTGGCCCGCATATTTCGGCGCAGTCCCGTGAGTCGCTTCAAACAGCGCACACTCATCACCGATGTTCGCCCCCGGTGCAATACCGATACCGCCAACCTGAGCCGCCAGAGCATCGGAAATATAGTCACCGTTCAGGTTCATACAGGCGATAACGTCGTATTCCGCCGGACGCAACAGGATTTGTTGCAGGAACGCATCGGCGATAACATCTTTAACTACGATCTCTTTACCCGTATTCGGATTCTTAATTTTCAGCCACGGACCGCCGTCGATAAGCTCACCGCCAAACTCGTCGCGCGCCAACTGGTAGCCCCAGTCTTTAAACGCGCCTTCGGTGAACTTCATGATATTGCCCTTATGCACCAGCGTGACGGAATCGCGATCGTTGGTAATCGCGTATTCAATCGCCGCGCGAACCAGACGTTTGGTGCCTTCTTCAGAACACGGTTTGATACCGATACCGCAGTGTTCCGGGAAGCGAATTTTCTTCACGCCCATCTCTTCGCGCAGGAACTTGATTACTTTCTCGGCGTCTGCAGAGTCAGCTTTCCATTCAATTCCGGCGTAAATATCTTCAGAGTTTTCACGGAAGATGACCATATCAGTCAGTTCCGGATGTTTCACCGGGCTTGGTGTGCCCTGATAGTAACGAACAGGACGCAGACAAACGTACAGGTCAAGCTCCTGACGCAGCGCCACATTGAGAGAGCGAATGCCGCCGCCAACTGGCGTGGTCAACGGACCTTTAATCGCTACACGGTAATCACGAATTAAATCAAGGGTTTCAGCGGGAAGCCAGACATCCTGGCCATAAACCTGTGTGGATTTTTCTCCGGTGTAAATTTCCATCCAGGAAATTTTACGCTCGCCTTTATAGGCTTTCTCGACGGCGGCATCGACCACTTTAAGCATGGCTGGAGTGACATCAACACCGATACCATCGCCTTCAATAAACGGGATAATCGGATTCTCAGGAACGTTGAGTTTGCCGTTTTGCAGGGTGATCTTTTTACCTTCCGCCGGAACAACTACTTTGCTTTCCATTCACCTCTCCTTCGAGCGCTTCTGGTTTGCTCGTCTGTCATCGCGCTGCATGTGCAATGGCGTCCTGCTGCACGACTGCGTTAGAGCAATTTTTTGTTAATGTTTTGTAATGAGCATGTCAATACTACCCTATTGTTTGCCGCCATGAAAGATACTCGTTATTGCGCTATAATGCGGCAATTAATAAGTTCTGAAAATACCATGCAAAAAACTTCTTTTAGAAATCACTACGTTAAGCGATTCAGCTCACGACAGGCATCTAAACCACGGAAAGAAAACCAGCCAAAACGCGTGGTTTTGTTCAATAAACCTTACGATGTGTTGCCACAATTTACGGATGAAGCAGGCCGCCGCACGTTAAAAGATTTTATTCCTGTGCAAGGCGTTTATGCCGCAGGCCGCCTGGACCGCGACAGCGAAGGACTTTTGGTGCTGACTAATGACGGCGCGCTACAGGCGCGTCTTACGCAACCGGGCAAACGTACCGGCAAGATTTACTATGTTCAGGTAGAAGGCATCCCGGATCACGAAGCGCTGCAGGCGCTTCGTACTGGCGTCACGCTCAACGATGGCCCTACCCTGCCCGCCGGTATTGAGATTGTCGCGGAACCGGACTGGCTGTGGCCACGCACCCCGCCGATTCGCGAACGCAAAAATATCCCTACCGCCTGGTTAAAAGTCACTTTATATGAAGGTCGTAACCGCCAGGTAAGGCGTATGACAGCGCATGTTGGTCATCCAACTTTGCGCCTGATACGTTATGCGATGGGAAACTATACGCTGGATAATCTTGCCAACGGTGAATGGCGGGATGCGACAGAATAAGGAAAAAACATGTTTAAACCGCACGTGACCGTCGCCTGTATAGTACATGCCGAAGATAAATTTTTGGTGGTGGAAGAAACCATCAACGGTAAATCGTTATGGAATCAACCTGCCGGACATCTGGAAGCAGATGAAACGCTGGCGCAGGCCGCCGCGCGTGAACTGTGGGAAGAGACAGGCATTACGGCGCAACCACAGTGTTTTATCCGTATGCACCAGTGGATTGCGCCGGATAAGACCCCGTTCCTGCGCTTTTTATTTGCTATCAAGCTTGATCATATTTGCGCGACCGAACCCCATGACAATGATATCGATTGCTGCCGCTGGGTGAGTGCCGACGAAATTCTGAACGCGCCTAATTTACGATCTCCGCTGGTGGCTGAAAGCATTCGCAGTTATCAAACGGGACAACATTACCCCTTATCCATGGTGGGCGAATTTAACTGGCCATTTACAGAGGGTGTCAAGTAAAGGGCTGCGTGGTAGAATACGCCGCCTTGAAGTTCAATGTCGCGAGTATTCCAATGTCAGAAAGCCCAAAAAAAGTGATCGTCGGCATGTCCGGCGGTGTCGATTCCTCCGTTTCCGCCTGGCTGTTGCAACAACAGGGTTATCAGGTAGAAGGCCTGTTCATGAAGAACTGGGAAGAGGACGACGGTGAGGAATACTGTACCGCAGCAGACGATCTGGCTGACGCGCAGGCCGTCTGCGACAAGCTCGGCATTGAACTGCATACCGTCAATTTTGCCGCAGAATATTGGGATAATGTCTTTGAACTGTTCCTTGAAGAATACAAAGCAGGCCGTACGCCGAACCCGGATATTCTGTGTAATAAAGAGATCAAATTTAAAGCCTTCCTTGAATTCGCCGCAGAAGATTTAGGCGCCGACTATATCGCCACCGGCCACTACGTCCGTCGCGCGGATGTAAACGGCAAAAGCCGCCTGCTGCGCGGACTCGACGGCAACAAAGATCAGAGCTACTTCCTCTATACGCTTGGTCATGAGCAGATTGCGCAAAGTCTGTTCCCGGTTGGCGAGCTGGAAAAACCGCAGGTGCGTAAAATCGCCGAAGATCTGGGGCTAATCACCGCAAAGAAAAAAGATTCTACCGGCATCTGCTTTATCGGCGAGCGCAAATTCCGCGACTTTTTAGGACGCTACCTGCCCGCGCAGCCGGGGAAAATCATTACCGTTGACGGCGATGAAATCGGCGAGCATCAGGGTCTGATGTATCATACGCTCGGTCAGCGTAAAGGGCTGGGAATTGGCGGCACCAAAGACGGTAGCGAAGCCCCCTGGTATGTGGTGGATAAAGACGTTGAAAACAATGTGTTGATTGTCGCCCAGGGGCATGAACACCCTCGCCTGATGTCAGTAGGCCTCATCGCCCAGCAACTACATTGGGTTGATCGTGAACCGTTCACCGGCACCCTGCGCTGTACGGTAAAAACCCGCTACCGCCAGACCGATATTCCGTGCACGATTAACGCGCTGGATGACGATCGTATTGAGGTCATCTTTGACGAGCCGGTTGCCGCCGTTACGCCGGGCCAGTCCGCTGTCTTTTACAGCGGCGAAGTCTGCCTGGGCGGCGGTATTATCGAGCAGCGACTGCCGCTGACGGTCTGATTATTCAATACACAACATCATTCAAGTCGCCTCAAAGCGGCTTAAAAGATGAAGTGTATTTTATTTGATACAAGGAAGCAGTGATTGTGGCAAAGAATTATTATGACATCACCCTCGCGCTGTCTGGCATTTGCCAGTCGGCACGCCTGGTACAACAACTGGCGCACCAGGGGCACTGTGATGCCGACGCGTTGCACGTTTCACTCAACAGTGTCATTGATATAAATCCCAGCTCTACTCTGGGCGTGTTCGGCGGCAGTGAAGCTAACCTGCGTCTTGGTCTGGAAACGCTGCTCGGCGTGCTGAATGCCAGCAACCGACAAGGACTTAACGCCGAGCTGACTCGTTATACACTTAGCCTGATGGTGCTGGAGCGCAAGCTGTCATCCGCCAAAGGCGCGTTGAATACGTTAGGCGATCGCATTAACGGCCTTCAGCGCCAGCTTGACCATTTTGATTTACAGTCAGACACGCTAATGAGCGCCATGGCGGGTATCTACGTGGATGTGATTAGCCCGTTGGGCCCGCGCATTCAGGTGACGGGCTCCCCGACCGTACTGCAAAGCCCGCAGGTTCAGGCCAAAGTCCGCGCCTCGCTACTGGCAGGTATCCGCGCAGCCGTGCTCTGGCATCAGGTAGGCGGTGGTCGCCTACAGCTTATGTTTTCTCGTCATCGCCTGACGACTCAGGCAAAACAAATTCTTGCTCATTTAACCCCGGAGTTATGATCTATGGAATTATCCTCACTGACCGCCGTTTCCCCTGTCGATGGACGCTACGGCGATAAAGTCAGCGCGCTGCGCGGGATTTTTAGCGAATACGGTTTGCTGAAATTCCGTGTACAAGTCGAAGTACGTTGGCTGCAGAAATTAGCCGCGCACGCAGCGATCAAGGAAGTTCCTGCTTTTGCTGCCGACGCAAACGGTTACCTGGATACTCTCGTTGCAAACTTCAATGAAGAAGATGCTGCGCGCATTAAAACCATTGAGCGCACCACTAATCACGATGTGAAAGCGGTTGAGTATTTTCTGAAAGAAAAAGTCGCCGCGATCCCGGCGCTACATGCCGTTTCCGAGTTTATCCACTTTGCCTGCACCTCTGAGGACATTAACAACCTGTCACACGCGTTAATGCTCAAAACCGCGCGCGATGAAGTGATCCTGCCCTACTGGCGTCAGGTGATTAACGCGGTGAAAGATCTCGCCACGCAGTATCGCGACATTCCTCTGCTCTCCCGCACCCACGGCCAGCCAGCAACGCCTTCCACCCTGGGTAAAGAGATGGCGAACGTGGCATATCGTATGGAGCGTCAGTTTCGCCAGCTAAACCAGGTGGAGATCCTCGGTAAAATTAACGGCGCCGTAGGTAACTATAACGCGCATATCGCCGCCTATCCGGAAGTTGACTGGCATCAGTTCAGCGAAGAATTCGTCACCTCGCTGGGCATCCAGTGGAACCCCTATACCACCCAGATTGAACCGCATGATTATATTGCGGAACTGTTTGACTGTATCGCGCGCTTTAACACCATTCTGATCGACTTCGATCGCGATGTCTGGGGCTATATTGCGTTAAACCATTTCAAACAGAAAACCATCGCCGGGGAGATCGGTTCTTCCACCATGCCGCATAAGGTTAACCCCATTGACTTTGAAAACTCAGAAGGCAACCTGGGTCTGTCTAATGCGGTGTTACACCATCTGGCAAACAAACTGCCGGTTTCCCGTTGGCAGCGCGATCTGACCGACTCAACCGTCCTGCGTAACCTGGGCGTCGGCATCGGCTATGCGCTTATCGCTTATCAGTCTACCCTGAAGGGCGTCAGCAAGCTGGAAGTGAACCGCGATCGTCTGCTTGACGAACTGGATCACAACTGGGAAGTATTAGCCGAACCGATCCAGACCGTCATGCGCCGCTATGGTATTGAAAAACCCTATGAAAAACTGAAAGAATTGACCCGAGGCAAGCGTGTCGATGCCGAAGGAATGAAACAGTTTATTGATAGTCTGGCCCTGCCGGAAGCTGAAAAAACGCGCCTTAAAGCCATGACGCCGGCAAATTATATCGGTCGCGCCGTGACTCTGGTCGACGAACTTAAATAATGCGTGCCTCACCCTCTTTTCTTCAGAAAGAGGGTGACTATTTGTCTGGTTTATTAACTGTTTATCCCCAAAGCACCATAATCAACGCTAGACTGTTCTTATTGTTAACACAAGGGAGAAGAGATGATGCGCGTACTGGTTGTAGAGGATAATGCATTATTACGCCACCACCTGAAGGTTCAGCTCCAGGATTCAGGTCACCAGGTCGATGCCGCAGAAGATGCCAGGGAAGCAGATTACTACCTTAATGAGCACCTTCCGGATATCGCTATTGTCGATTTAGGTCTGCCGGATGAAGACGGTCTTTCCTTAATACGCCGCTGGCGCAGCAGTGATGTTTCACTGCCAGTGCTGGTGTTAACCGCGCGCGAAGGCTGGCAGGATAAAGTTGAGGTTCTCAGCTCCGGGGCCGATGATTACGTGACGAAGCCGTTCCACATCGAAGAGGTAATGGCGCGTATGCAAGCGTTAATGCGCCGTAATAGCGGCCTGGCCTCCCAGGTGATCAACATCCCGCCTTTCCAGGTGGATCTCTCACGTCGGGAATTATCCGTCAATGAAGAGGTCATCAAACTCACGGCGTTCGAATACACCATTATGGAAACGCTTATCCGTAACAACGGTAAAGTGGTCAGCAAAGATTCGCTGATGCTTCAACTGTATCCGGATGCGGAACTGCGGGAAAGCCATACCATTGATGTCCTGATGGGGCGTCTGCGAAAAAAAATACAGGCCCAGTATCCGCACGATGTCATTACCACCGTACGCGGACAAGGATATCTTTTTGAATTGCGCTAATGAATAAATTTGCTCGCCATTTTCTGCCGCTGTCGCTACGGGTTCGTTTTTTGCTGGCGACAGCCGGCGTCGTGCTGGTGCTTTCTCTGGCGTATGGCATGGTTGCGCTGGTCGGCTATAGTGTGAGTTTTGATAAAACCACATTTCGTCTGCTGCGCGGCGAAAGCAATCTGTTTTATACCCTCGCTAAATGGGAAAATAATAAAATCAGCGTTGAGCTGCCTGAACATCTGGACATGCAAAGCCCAACCATGACGCTGATTTACGATGAAACGGGCAAATTATTATGGACGCAGCGCAACATTCCCTGGCTGATTAAAAGTATTCAACCGGAATGGTTAAAAACGAACGGCTTCCATGAAATTGAAACTAACGTAGACGCCACCAGCACGCTGTTGAGCGAAGACCATTCCGCGCAGGAAAAACTAAAAGAAGTACGTGCAGATGACAATGATGCGGAAATGACCCACTCAGTAGCGGTGAATATTTATCCTGCTACGGCGCGGATGCCGCAGTTAACGATTGTGGTGGTCGATACCATTCCGATAGAGCTAAAACGCTCATATATGGTGTGGAGCTGGTTCGTGTACGTGCTGGCCGCCAATTTATTATTAGTCATTCCTTTACTGTGGATCGCCGCCTGGTGGAGCTTACGCCCTATCGAGGCGCTGGCGCGGGAAGTTCGTGAGCTTGAAGATCATCACCGCGAAATGCTCAATCCGGAGACGACGCGTGAGCTGACCAGCCTGGTGCGTAACCTTAATCAACTGCTAAAAAGTGAGCGTGAACGTTACAACAAATACCGCACGACCCTGACCGACCTGACGCATAGTTTAAAAACGCCGCTCGCGGTTTTGCAGAGTACGTTACGCTCTTTACGCAACGAGAAGATGAGCGTCAGCAAAGCCGAACCGGTGATGCTGGAACAGATCAGCCGGATTTCTCAGCAGATTGGCTATTATTTGCATCGCGCCAGTATGCGCGGTAGCGGTGTTTTGTTAAGCCGCGAACTACATCCCGTCGCGCCGCTGTTAGATAACCTGATCTCCGCGCTAAATAAAGTTTATCAGCGTAAAGGCGTGAATATCAGTATGGATATTTCACCGGAGATCAGTTTTGTCGGCGAGCAAAACGATTTTGTCGAAGTGATGGGCAACGTCCTGGACAACGCTTGTAAATATTGTCTGGAGTTTGTCGAGATTTCGGCTCGCCAGACCGACGATCATTTGCATATTTTCGTCGAAGATGACGGCCCAGGCATTCCCCACAGTAAACGTTCCCTGGTGTTTGATCGCGGTCAGCGCGCCGATACCCTACGACCAGGACAAGGCGTGGGGCTGGCTGTCGCTCGCGAGATTACGGAACAATACGCCGGGCAGATCATCGCCAGCGACAGTCTGCTCGGCGGCGCCCGCATGGAGGTCGTTTTTGGCCGACAGCATCCCACACAGAAAGAGGAATAAACATTTCTGTGCGTTCTTCCACGCATCTCGTTAAGCATCCGTTATAATCGGTGTCAGATACCAGCCTGCGGATACTTAACATGGAATACCAATTGACTCTTAACTGGCCCGACTTTCTTGAACGCCACTGGCAAAAACGTCCGGTGGTCTTAAAACGTGGGTTTACCAACTTTATCGATCCGCTCTCGCCGGATGAGCTGGCGGGGCTGGCGATGGAAAGCGAAATCGACAGTCGTCTCGTTAGCCATCAGGATGGCAAATGGCAGGTCAACCACGGCCCTTTCGAAAGCTACGATCATCTGGGTGAGAGCAACTGGTCGCTGCTGGTGCAGGCGGTAAACCACTGGCACGAACCAACCGCCGCGTTGATGCGCCCGTTCCGCGCGCTGCCGGACTGGCGTATCGACGATCTGATGATCTCCTTTTCCGTTCCCGGCGGCGGCGTAGGCCCGCACCTGGATCAGTATGATGTGTTTATTATCCAGGGAACCGGTCGCCGTCGCTGGCGCGTGGGCGAAAAGCTGCAAATGCGTCAGCACTGCCCGCATCCCGACCTACTGCAGGTCGATCCGTTCGACGCCATTATTGACGAAGAACTGGAACCGGGCGACATTCTGTATATTCCGCCTGGATTCCCGCATGAAGGTTATGCCCTGGAAAACGCCATGAACTATTCGGTCGGTTTTCGCGCGCCCAATAGCCGTGAGTTGATCAGCGGTTTTGCCGATTACGTCCTGCAACGGGAGCTGGGCAACACATACTACAGCGACCCGAATATGCCGTCTCGCGAACATCCGGCGGATATCCTGCCGCAGGAGATGGATAAACTGCGCAATATGATGCTCGATTTGATCAATCAACCCGCGCATTTCCAGCAGTGGCTTGGCGAGTTTATCTCCCAGTCACGCCATGAACTGGATATCGCGCCGCCGGAGCCGCCGTATCAGCCTGATGAAATTTACGATGCCTTAAAGCAAGGCGAGGCATTGGTACGTCTCGGCGGGCTTCGCGTATTGCGTATCGGCGATGATGTCTATGCGAATGGCGAAAAAATAGACTCCCCGCACCGCCCCGCTCTGGAGGCGCTCGCCAGCCATATGGTACTGTCCGCCGACAACTTCGGCGCTGCGCTGGAAGACCCGTCTTTTCTCGCGATGCTGGCGGCGCTGGTGAACAGCGGATACTGGTTCTTCGAAGGATAAATTAACTGTAGCGCCGGATGGCGCTTCGCTTATCAGGCCTACAGGGTCAGCGATCCTGTAGGCCTGATAAGACGCGTTAGCGGCGTCATCTGACTTTGCGCCATCCGGCACTCAATCATCCGGCCGCAACATTACGGCTGCTTCGCCGTCAGCTCCGCAATGCGTACAATCACCTGTACCGCTTTTTCCATCCCTTCCAGCGTCACAAACTCATGTTTACCATGATAGTTATATCCGCCAGTAAAGAGATTAGGACACGGCAGGCCCATAAACGAAAGCTGCGCCCCATCGGTACCGCCGCGAATCGGTTTCATCTCCGGCGTAATATGACAGTCGCGCATGGCCTGCTGGGCGATATCGAGAATATGCGGATACTCAACCACTTTGTCGCGCATATTGTAATAACTGTCTTCAATCACCAGTTCGATGTAGCAGTCCGGATGCAGCCCCTTACCGACTTTTTTGGCAATCTCCATCATTTTGCGTTTGCGCGCTTCAAATTGCTTACGGTCGAAATCGCGAATAATGTAATGCATGTCGGCCCGGTCAACGGTGCCCTTCATGCTGGCCAGATGATAAAACCCTTCGTAGCCTTCGGTGGTTTCAGGCGCTTCATCCGTCGGCACTTCCGCGTGAATCCTCGCCGCCAGCGACAGCGCATTGACCATTACGCCTTTCGCCGTACCGGGATGCACGTTATTGCCGACAATTTTGATATTCACCGAGGCGGCATTGAAGTTTTCAAACTCCAGCTCTCCCACGCCACCACCGTCGACCGTATAGGCCCACTGCGCGCCAAAGGCCTCAACGTCAAAGTGCTTCGCGCCTTTCCCTACCTCTTCGTCAGGCGTAAACGCCACTTTAATTTCGCCGTGGGGAATATTATTCCCTTTCAGCACCGCCAGCGCGGTCATGATCTCCGCAACACCGGCTTTATCGTCCGCACCCAGCAATGTCTTACCATCGGTAGTAATCAGCGTCTGTCCCAGCAATTGATGCAGTACCGGGAACATCACGGGTGACAACACCTCATCGCCAATCCCTAATGCAATATCGCCGCCGCGGTAATTCTCGACAATCTGCGGGTTAACGTTTTTACCGCTGAAATCCGGAGAGGTATCCACATGGGAGATAAAACCAATGGCGGGAATATCACCCTCAACATTGGCCGGGAGCGTCGCCATCAACGTCCCTTTTTCGCTTAATGTAATGTTAACCAGCCCCATCTCTTCGAGCTGCTGTTTGAGCAAACGTAGTAACTTCCACTGTCCCTCAGTGCTGGGAACCTGCCGAACACCCGACTTTGATTGGGTATCCAGCGATACGTAGTGTAAAAAACGCTCAAGTAGTTTATCCATGCAGTCACCCTCACTTTTCGTGACAACATTATTCATAAGCAAGAAAAGACAAATATTGCGTCAGGTCACTTTTATCCCTGCAAACAAGAATATTTCACTTTGACACGCTTTCTGACTATAAAGCTAAGTCAGTAATTCGCAACAAGGATTGGCGATTACAGTGGTTTGCCGTAGAATGACCGCCCTCATTAAGAGTGATTAAGGTGGTTAACCACAAACCCCGCAGCGGTCAGCCATCCGTTGCGTCTACATGGGACAGAGTAAGAAATTGAATAAACAACCGCGTTCGCTTTCACCGCTGGTGCTTTTGTCGGGAATTAGCAAAAGTTTCGATGGCAAAGAGGTCATTTCGCAACTGGATCTGACCATTAACAACGGCGAATTCCTCACGCTGCTTGGCCCTTCCGGCTGTGGTAAAACAACCGTTCTTCGCCTGATTGCCGGTCTGGAAACCGTTGATGCCGGGCATATTATGTTGGATAACCAGGATATTACCCACGTTCCCGCCGAAAATCGTTATGTGAATACCGTATTTCAAAGCTACGCTTTATTTCCGCATATGACGGTGTTTGAAAATGTCGCGTTTGGCTTACGAATGCAAAAAACACCCGCTGCCGAGATAGCGCCTCGCGTAACCGACGCGCTGCGTATGGTGCAGCTTGAAGAATTTGCACAACGTAAGCCGCACCAGCTTTCCGGCGGACAGCAGCAGCGTGTGGCTATCGCCCGCGCGGTAGTGAATAAGCCTCGTCTGTTATTACTGGATGAGTCGCTCTCCGCGCTGGACTATAAATTGCGCAAACAAATGCAAAACGAGCTTAAAGCATTACAGCGTAAACTCGGTATCACGTTTGTTTTTGTCACTCACGATCAGGAAGAAGCGCTAACCATGTCCGATCGTATCGTGGTAATGCGTAATGGCGTTATTGAGCAAGACGGCACGCCGCGTGAAATCTATGAAGAGCCTAAAAATCTGTTTGTCGCTGGTTTCATCGGTGAAATTAACCGCTTTGATGCTACCGTCATTGAACGGCTTGATGAGCAGCGCGTCCGCGCCAATGTCGAAGGTCGGGAGTGCAATATTTACGTCAATTTCGCTGTCGAACCAGGTCAAAAGCTGAATGTCCTGCTGCGACCCGAAGATCTACGCGTCGATGAGATCAACGATGATAACCACATCGAAGGGCTTATCGGCTACGTACGCGAGCGCAATTACAAAGGTATGACGCTGGAGTCGGTGGTTGAACTGGAAAATGGCAAAATGGTGATGGTCAGCGAATTCTTCAACGAAGACGATCCTGACTTCGACCATTCACTTGACCAAAAAATGGCCATTAATTGGGTAGAAAGCTGGGAGGTCGTACTGGCTGATGAAGAACACAAGTAAATTCCAGAATGTAGTGATTGTCACTATCGTCGGTTGGCTTGTGTTGTTTGTCTTCCTACCCAACCTGATGATCATTGGCACCAGCTTTCTGACCCGTGACGACGCCAGGTTCGTCAAGATGGTCTTTACGCTGGATAACTATGCGCGCCTGCTCGATCCGCTCTATTTTGAAGTGCTTCTGCACTCTCTGAATATGGCGCTGATCGCCACCCTCTCCTGCCTGGTGCTGGGCTATCCTTTTGCCTGGTTTCTGGCGAAGCTACCGGAAAAGATACGCCCGTTATTGCTGTTTTTGCTGATCGTTCCTTTCTGGACCAACTCGCTGATCCGCATCTATGGGCTGAAAATTTTTCTGAGCACTAAAGGCTATCTCAATGAATTCCTGTTGTGGCTGGGTGTGATTGATACGCCGATTCGCATCATGTTCACCCCGAGCGCAGTTATTATCGGCCTGGTTTACATTTTACTGCCGTTTATGGTCATGCCGCTCTACTCCAGCATTGAGAAGCTCGATAAACCGCTACTGGAGGCCGCACGCGATCTCGGTGCCAGTAAAATACAAACGTTCATCCGCATCATTATTCCATTGACCATGCCGGGCATTGTCGCCGGTTGCCTGCTGGTGATGCTGCCGGCAATGGGACTGTTTTACGTCTCCGATTTGATGGGTGGCGCGAAAAACCTGCTGATTGGCAACGTGATTAAGGTGCAGTTCCTGAATATCCGCGACTGGCCGTTTGGTGCGGCCACCAGCATTACGCTGACCATCGTGATGGGACTGATGCTGCTGATTTACTGGCGGGCTTCCCGCTTGTTGAATAAGAAGGTGGAACTTGAATGATCGGTCGACTGCTGCGTGGCGGTTTCATGACTGCCATCTACGCGTATCTGTATATTCCCATCATTATTCTGATTGTGAACTCCTTCAACAGTTCGCGGTTCGGCATTAACTGGCAGGGCTTTACCACTAAATGGTACGAACTGCTGGTCAATAACGACAGTCTGTTGCAGGCCGCTCAACATTCGCTGACGATGGCGATTTTCTCAGCAACCTTCGCCACGCTAATCGGCTCGCTGACAGCGGTGGCGCTTTATCGCTACCGCTTTCGCGGGAAGCCATTCGTCAGCGGGATGCTGTTTGTGGTGATGATGTCGCCGGATATCGTGATGGCGATCTCCTTGCTGGTGCTGTTTATGTTACTCGGCATTCAACTGGGCTTTTGGTCGTTGCTATTCTCGCATATCACCTTTTGCCTGCCGTTTGTGGTCGTCACGGTCTATTCGCGCCTGAAAGGCTTTGATGTCAGAATGCTGGAAGCCGCAAAAGACCTGGGGGCCAGTGAGGTAACGATTTTACGTAAAATCATTCTGCCGCTGGCGATGCCAGCGGTGGCGGCGGGCTGGTTGCTGAGCTTTACGTTGTCGATGGACGATGTGGTGGTCTCGTCGTTTGTCACCGGGCCGGGCTATGAAATTTTACCCTTAAAGATTTATTCCATGGTAAAAGTCGGCGTTTCACCAGAAGTGAACGCGCTGGCGACCGTGTTATTGGTGCTGTCTCTGGTAATGGTCATTGCCAGCCAGCTTATTGCTCGTGATAAAACCAAGGGCCGGTAAGGCCCGTAATTCAGGGGACGTTAAATGAAAAAATGGTCACGCCACCTGCTCGCGGCGGGCGCCCTGGCGCTGGGTATGAGTGCCGCTCATGCCGATGACAACAACACACTCTATTTCTATAACTGGACTGAGTATGTACCGCCTGGACTGCTGGAACAGTTCACGAAGGAGACAGGCATTAAGGTTATTTATTCAACCTACGAATCGAATGAAACCATGTATGCCAAACTCAAAACCTATAAAGATGGCGCGTATGACCTGGTTGTTCCTTCTACATACTATGTCGACAAAATGCGCAAAGAAGGCATGATCCAGAAGATCGATAAGTCGAAATTAACCAATTTCCACAACCTCGATCCGGAAATGCTCAACAAACCGTTTGACCCCAATAACGATTATTCTGTTCCGTATATCTGGGGCGCAACGGCGATTGGCGTGAACAGCGATGCTATCGATCCAAAAACCATTACAAGCTGGGCTGACTTATGGAAACCGGAATATAAAAATAGCCTACTTTTAACCGACGATGCGCGAGAAGTATTCCAGATGGCGCTGCGCAAGCTGGGGTATTCCGGTAACACCACCGATCCGAAAGAGATCAAAGCAGCATTTGAAGAGTTAAAAAAACTGATGCCAAACGTAGCGGCCTTCAATTCCGATAATCCGGCGAATCCGTATATGGAAGGGGAAGTCAACCTGGGGATGGTGTGGAACGGCTCGGCCTTCGTTGCTCGTCAGGCTGGCACGCCGCTGGAGGTCGTCTGGCCGAAGGAAGGCGGCATTTTCTGGATGGATAGCCTGGCTATTCCGGCGAACGCGAAAAATAAAGAGGGCGCGCTGAAGCTAATCAACTTCCTGCTGCGTCCTGACGTTGCGAAAGAGGTGGCGGAAACCATCGGCTACCCTACCCCAAACCTGGCGGCGCGTAAGCTGTTAAGCCCGGAGGTCGCCAATGATAAGTCGCTCTATCCGGATGCGCAAACCATTAGCAAAGGCGAGTGGCAAAACGATGTCGGCGACGCCAGCGCAATTTATGAAGAGTATTATCAGAAGCTAAAAGCCGGACGCTAATTCAGCCAAAGCGCCTATCTGGCCTACAGATGAACGTAACATGAATGTAGGCCGGATAAGCGCAGCGCCATCCGGCAAATAGAACTACAGACCTTTCAAGAGCTTATCAACAAATTCCGGCACGACCTGGCTTGCCGGGCCGTAGTGCTTCTCTTCAAACTCGCTACCGACCTGACTTGGCTCAAGATTCAGTTCCACCGTATGCGCGCCGTGCAGTTTTGCTTCATGCACAAAACCCGCAGCCGGATAGACATGACCGGATGTACCGATGGCGATAAAAATATCCGCCATCGACAGCGCCATATATATTTCATCCATGCCAAGCGGCATCTCGCCAAACCACACCACGTGCGGGCGTAGCGGCGCCGGGAACTGGCAGCAGTGACATTTATCTTCCGGCATCACATCACCGTTCCATTCCAGAATCTGGCCACTCTGCGAACAGCGCACCTTCAACAGCTCGCCATGCATATGAATGATGTTGCGATTACCCGCGCGCTCATGCAAATTGTCGATATTTTGCGTCACCAGCAAGAAGCGATCGCCAAGCGTCTCTTCAAGCCTCGCTAACGCCAGATGCGCCGCATTAGGTTGAATTTCCGACTGTTGAAGCTGCTGACGGCGGGCATTATAAAACGTCTGCACCAGCGCCGGATTGCGGGCGAATCCTTCCGGCGTCGCCACATCTTCAACCCGATGCTCTTCCCAAAGACCATCCGCCGCGCGAAACGTACGAATACCAGACTCTGCAGAAATTCCTGCACCTGTAAGGACTAATACTCTTGGGTTTTCCATCATTTCCGGCACCACTCTGTCTCTGAAAAAGATCCGCTGACGCAGACGTTCACGCAACAGACGTTTATTTTTACGAAAGCGGCTTAATCGATGAAACCGACGCGACTGCATAACAACCTCTTTTTTAATTAGTCGGTAAGATGTAAAAAAGCAGCGCCACGCATCCCACCGGCATCCCCATGCCGCGCACGCTCAATACGCGGAACGCGGGCAACAGGGAGGAGATGGCGCGGCAGTCTTTCCGCCAGTTGCGTTGTTATTGCCGTAAAGTTCGATAGTCCGCCTCCGATCACCAACAGGCAGGGATCGACAATCGTCAGTATATTCCCCAGACAAACCGCCAGTAAATCCAGATAGCGCTCAACATGCGCGTGCGCCTGTTCATCGCCCTGCTCCCACAAGGCGATAATCTCCGGTGCCTGTAGCGATTGATGATAATAATGCTGATATAGCCACGCAAAGCCACGCCCGGACAGATAATTCTCAATGCAACCCATCTGACCGCATCCGCAGCGGCGGAGAGGAAAATCAAATCCCATCAACGTTAGCGCGTCCACCGGCAAACGCATATGACCAAACTCGCCGGTGATATAGCTCTGACCGGTAATCGGCTTCCCATTTAGCACCAGACCGCCGCCGACGCCAGTGCCGAGGATAAGGCCCATAACCAAAGGGTATTGCGTGAATTCATCATCCCAGGCTTCGGATAAGGCAAAACAGTTAGCGTCATTGTCCAGACGCACATCGCGATCCAGACGGGCGCTGAGATCGGCGCGCAGTGGCTTACCGCTGGCCGCCGGAACATTCGCGGCGTACAGCGTGCCGTCTTCGGTTTCCGGCATACCGGGTATGCCAATCCCTACCGACCCTTTTACGCTAAATCGCTGGTCGGCTTCCGCGACCAGTTCGCACACGGCGTCTAAAAAGGCGCTATAGCCGGTATGGGGCGTGGGAACCCGTTTTTCCCACAGCAGCCGCCGCGTCGAATCAAATACGCCTAACGCAATCTTTGTCCCGCCAATATCAAACCCGTAATACATCACCGCTCCTTGTTTTTATATCCCGCGATTACTGGCCGCTCAATACTCGCGCAGGGTCAATGTTGCTCGCCCGCCGCGCCGGATACCAGCTCGCCAGTAAGCTTAACAACAACGCCGTGACCAGTACGTAAACAACGTCCAGCCAATGCAATTCGGATGGCAGGAAGTCGATAAAATAGATATCGCCGGACAAAAACTGATGCCCGATCGCCTTTTCAATCCCATTAATAATGGCAGTAAGCTGAAGCGAAACGACAACGCCGATCGCCACGCCAATCAAGCTGCCTAACAAGCCCGCCAGTAGTCCGTACCAAACGAAAATGGCACGAATTAAACCATCTTTCGCCCCCAGTGTTCTTAATACCGCAATGTCGCCGCTTTTGTCTTTTACCGCCATCACTAAGGTGGAAACGATATTAAAACAGGCCACGCCGATCACCAGAATCATCGCCAGATACATAATGGCGCGAATCATCTGGATATCACGATACATATAGCCATAAGTGCCGATCCAGCTCTTAATGTAGACATAGCTGTTAGTCACCTCACCCGCGTCACGCACGAGTTTATTGGCGTTAAACACGTCATGGACTTTAAGCGCGATACCGGAAACGCTGGACCCCATATCCAGATACTGCTGCGCATCCTCAAGCGGGATCATGGCGAAGCTGTGATCGAGCTGGCCGCTCAGTTGCAGAATCCCGGTGACATGCAAACGCACGCGTTTGGGCTGGAGCAGCTTATGGTCGGCATTCGCATTGGGGATCATGATGGACACCCAGTCGCCCTGTTTCACTTTCAGCGCATCGGCGACACCTTTGCCAATAATGACCTGCTGCTCGCCCGCTTTGAAATGATCCCAGGCGTGATTTTGCACAAATGACGGTAGCGCGCTAAGCTGTTGCTCTTGCTTAGGGTCGACGCCTTTAACCTGAATGGCGCGCAAATTCGCCCCGCTCTCTACCAGGCCGGTAAAGTTGATATACGGCGCGGCGGCGGCAATGCCCGGCACCTTCTGCACTTTTGCCAGAGCTTCACGCCAGTTGGTCCACGGCTGATTGACGGCTTCAATCTCCCCGTGCGGCACCACCGCCAGAATACGATTATTCAGCTCGCGTTCGAAACCGTTCATCGCGCTTAAACCGACAATCAATACCGCTACGCCCAGCGCGATACCGATGGTAGAAATGACGGAAATGAGCGAAACCATACCGCCGCGCCGCCGTCCACGGCTAAAACGCAACCCAATTAACAATGATAAAGGCGACGCCATTACTCAGCCCCCATCAGGCTCAGTTCCGCCGTCAGGCGACCATCGCGCATCTCAAGCTGGCGGCTCATACGTTTCGCCAGTTGCAAGTCGTGAGTCACCACCAGAAATGCGGTTCCCTGCAGACGATTTAACTCGCCCAGAAGCTCAAAAATACTGTCGGCATTACGCGCATCCAGATTACCGGTCGGCTCATCCGCCAGCACCAGACGCGGGTTATTCACCAATGCGCGCGCTATCGCGACACGCTGGCGCTCACCGCCGGAAAGTTCCGAAGGCCGATGGGTTGCGCGATGTTCCAGCCCTACGGCGTGCAGCATTTCTCGCGCCCGCGCGTCAATCTCCGCCGGTTTCTTTTTGCCAATCAATAATGGCATCGCCACGTTTTCCAGCGCCGTAAAATCCGGCAGGAGATGGTGAAACTGATAGATAAACCCCAGTTTCTGGTTACGTAGTTCCGCTTTTGCCGCAGAAGAGAGTTTGCTCATCGGCTGGCCGCTAAAAATCACATCGCCGGAGGTGGGCGTATCCAGCCCGCCTAACAGATGCAGCAACGTACTTTTACCCGAACCGGAACTGCCGACGATCGCCATCATTTCACCTTCGCCGATACTGAAGCTGACATCGTGCAACACGTCTGTTTGTACGGTGCCTTCCTGATAGCGTTTGCACAGGTTGTCGCATTGCAACAGGATCTTATTCATAACGTAAAGCCTCAGCGGGTTGAGTGGCGGCAGCGCGCCAGGAAGGATAAAGCGTAGAAAGCAGCGCGATGGCCATTGCCACCAGCGCGATAACGATCACCTGTAACGGCTCTATCGCCACGGGCAACGCGGCGCCGTCCAGAAACGCGCCGATGACTGGCATCAGGTTATTCAGTTGGCTGGCAAGCAATGCGCCCAGCGCGGCGCCCAACAGCGCGCCGATAATACCGGCGCTGGCGCCCTGCACCATAAAGACCATCATAATTTGTCGGGGCGTCAGCCCTTGAGTTTGTAAAATCGCCACTTCGCCCTGCTTCTCCATGACCATCAGGCCCAACGAAGTAATAATGTTAAAAGCCGCGACCGCTACAATCAGACTCAGCAGCAATCCCATCATGTTCTTTTCCATGCGCACAGCCTGGAACAACTCGCCTTTGCGTTCGCGCCAGTCCTGCCACTTCGTGCCTTGCGGCAGCGTCTGCTGACTAAGGGTATCGACTTTCAGCGGTTCATCCAGCCATAGACGCCAGCCGGTAATATTGCCTGCCGGGTAGCGCATTAAACGCGACGCGTCCTGAATATTGACCAGCATTTCATAACCATCGACCTCGCTATTGGCGGCAAACGTGCCAATCACCGTAAACAGACGCTGGCTGGGCAGGCGTCCCATTGGCGTAAACTGACTGGCAGATGGCACCATTAGCCGAATCTGATCGCCGCGGTTGACCCCTAACTGTCCGGCGAGCTGCTCGCCGAGGATGACATTATACTTACCCGGCTGTAGTTCGCTTTGCTTCACATTGACCAAATACGGCGTTAACGGATCTTTTTGCGCCGGATCGATACCCAACATCACGCCAACCGCAACGCTACGTGCGCTTTGCAGTACAACATCGCCCGTTGTCAGCGGCGCAATACGGTTAACGCCTTGCAGATTCACGGCTTTTTCCGGCATCTGATTCGGGTTAAGAGAGCCATGTTCAGCAGAGAGGATGGCCTGAGGCATCAGACCAAGAATGTTATTTTGCAGTTCGCGCTCAAAACCGTTCATCACCGACAATACCGTGACCAGCGCCATCACCCCCAGGGTAATGCCGATAGTGGAAAGCCAGGAAACGAAGCGACCGAAGCGATCTGCTGCACGCCCGCGCATGTAACGCAGGCCGATGAATAGAGCGACAGGTTGATACATGTAATCCGTCTGGTTGCTGTTAGCAAAGTCCCGAGTATATAAGCGAAAGCGGAATGCGTAAATGTCTGAACCGTAAGAGTTCGTCAGCGTTATTCTGAAAAATGCCGATAAATCAAGTCACTTATGCGTTCATACTTCACCTGTCCGGCGTGTTATCCGGCGGATTCAATTTGCTAATAGGCAACGATCGCGGATAATAAAGAACATTGCTTATCAGTCATATGCCCCTGAATACCTGAGCCCTTCATGCTGTTCCGGCGCGCAGCCAACCATGAAGCAGCCTGAAGGATGACGCGTAGAGTGCGGCGTAAAACAAAAAGAGATACTGACAACCGTTATGCCTGAAAAACAACGTTACACGCTGCCGACAAAAGCGGGCGATCAGCGCCAGTTGGGCGAGCTTACCGGCGCCGCCTGCGCCACGCTGGTGGCGGAGATAGTCGAACGACATGCCGGCCCGGTGGTACTCATAGCGCCTGACATGCAAAATGCTCTGCGACTGCATGATGAAATCCGCCAGTTTACCGATCAGATGGTCATGAACCTGGCGGACTGGGAAACGCTACCGTATGACAGTTTCTCCCCGCATCAGGAAATTATCTCTTCTCGTCTGTCCACGCTCTACCAGTTGCCATCGATGCAGCGCGGCGTCTTGATTGTACCGGTAAACACCCTGATGCAGCGTGTTTGCCCACATAGCTATCTGCATGGTCATGCGCTGGTGATGAAAAAAGGCCAGCGGCTGTCCCGCGACGCTCTGCGCGCACAGCTCGACAGCGCCGGTTATCGGCATGTCGATCAGGTTATGGAGCATGGCGAATACGCGACGCGCGGCGCGCTGTTGGATCTCTTCCCGATGGGCAGCGAACAGCCTTATCGCCTCGACTTTTTTGATGATGAAATCGACAGCCTGCGTCTGTTTGACGCGGATACCCAGCGTACGCTGGAGGAAGTCGAGGCCATTAATTTGCTGCCCGCGCACGAATTTCCTACCGACAAAACCGCTATTGAGCTTTTCCGTAGCCAGTGGCGCGATACCTTTGAGGTAAAACGCGACGCCGAGCACATCTATCAGCAGGTCAGCAAAGGCACCCTGCCCGCCGGGATCGAATACTGGCAACCGCTCTTTTTCAGCGAACCGCTGCCGCCATTATTTAGCTACTTCCCCGCCAACACTCTGGTGGTGAATACCGGCTCGCTGGAAACCAGCGCCGAACGCTTTCAGGCCGATACGCTGGCGCGTTTTGAAAATCGCGGCGTCGATCCTATGCGCCCGCTTTTGCCGCCGGAAGCCCTTTGGCTACGAGTGGATGAGCTCTTTTCCGAGCTTAAACGCTGGCCTCGCCTCCAGCTTAAGACCGACCATCTGCCGGAAAAAGCCGCCAATACCAATCTCGGTTTCCAGAAATTACCAGATTTGGCTATCCAGGCGCAGCAAAAATCGCCGCTGGACGCGCTACGTAAATTCCTCGAATCTTTCAACGGCCCGGTGATTTTCTCGGTGGAAAGCGAAGGACGTCGCGAAGCGCTGGGGGAGCTCCTTGCTCGCATAAAAATCGCGCCGAAGCGGATTTTACACCTGGACGAGGCGCAGGATGCGGGACGCTATCTGATGATTGGCGCCGCGGAACATGGCTTTATCGACACCCAACGCAATCTGGCTTTGATTTGTGAAAGCGATCTCTTGGGTGAACGGGTCGCGCGTCGCCGCCAGGATTCCCGCCGCACGATCAACCCGGATACGTTGATTCGTAACCTGGCGGAGCTTCACGTCGGCCAACCGGTAGTGCATCTGGAGCACGGCGTCGGGCGTTATGCCGGCATGATCACTCTGGAGGCTGGCGGCATCAAGGGCGAATATCTGATGCTCACTTACGCCAATGACGCCAAACTGTACGTACCGGTCTCCTCATTACACCTGATTAGCCGCTATGCCGGCGGCGCGGAAGAAAGTGCGCCGCTGCATAAACTGGGCGGCGATGCCTGGTCGCGCGCCCGGCAAAAAGCGGCGGAAAAAGTGCGCGATGTGGCGGCGGAACTGTTGGATATTTATGCGCAACGGGCGGCAAAAGAGGGTTTTGCCTTTAAGCATGATCGTGAGCAGTACCAGTTATTCTGCGACAGCTTCCCGTTTGAAACGACGCCCGATCAGGCACAAGCGATTAACGCCGTATTGAGCGATATGTGCCAACCGCTGGCGATGGACAGGCTGGTGTGCGGCGACGTCGGCTTCGGCAAAACCGAAGTGGCGATGCGCGCCGCGTTCCTGGCGGTGGAAAACCACAAACAGGTGGCGGTACTGGTGCCGACTACGCTACTGGCGCAGCAACACTATGACAACTTCCGCGACCGTTTCGCCAACTGGCCGGTACGTATTGAGATGCTGTCCCGCTTTCGCAGCGCCAAAGAGCAGACGCAAATCCTGGCGGAAGCCGCCGAGGGTAAGATCGATATTCTGATCGGTACCCATAAACTGCTACAAAGCGATGTGAAGCTGCGCGACCTCGGCCTGCTGATTGTCGATGAAGAGCACCGTTTCGGCGTGCGCCACAAAGAGCGAATTAAGGCGATGCGCGCCGATGTCGATATTCTGACGCTCACGGCGACGCCGATCCCGCGGACGCTGAATATGGCGATGAGCGGTATGCGCGATCTTTCTATTATCGCCACCCCCCCAGCCCGCCGTCTGGCGGTAAAAACCTTTGTCCGCGAATACGATAGCCTGGTGGTAAGGGAAGCGATTCTGCGTGAAGTTCTGCGCGGCGGTCAGGTTTACTATTTGTACAATGATGTCGAAAATATTCAGAAAGCCGCAGAGCGGCTGGCGGAACTGGTGCCGGAAGCGCGAATCGCCATTGGCCACGGGCAGATGCGCGAACGTGAACTGGAACGGGTCATGAACGATTTCCACCATCAACGTTTTAACGTGCTGGTGTGTACTACGATTATCGAAACGGGAATCGACATCCCCACCGCTAACACGATCATCATTGAACGCGCGGATCATTTCGGCCTCGCGCAGTTGCACCAGTTACGCGGCCGCGTAGGGCGCTCGCACCACCAGGCCTACGCCTGGCTGCTGACGCCGCACCCTAAAGCAATGACCACCGATGCGCAAAAACGGCTGGAGGCGATTGCGTCGCTGGAGGATTTAGGCGCCGGGTTTGCGCTGGCGACCCACGATCTGGAGATCCGCGGCGCGGGCGAACTGCTTGGCGAAGAGCAAAGCGGCTCAATGGAAACCATTGGCTTCTCACTCTACATGGAACTGCTGGAAAACGCCGTCGATGCGCTGAAAGCAGGCCGCGAACCGTCGCTGGAAGATCTCACCAGCCAGCAAACGGAAGTCGAGCTGCGAATGCCGTCGTTACTGCCGGATGATTTTATTCCGGATGTTAATACCCGGCTGTCATTCTATAAACGCATTGCCAGCGCTAAGAACGAAAACGAGCTGGAAGAGATCAAAGTGGAATTGATCGATCGCTTCGGCCTGCTGCCCGATCCGGCGCGTAATCTGCTGGATATCGCTCGCCTGCGCCAACAGGCGCAAAAGCTCGGCATCCGAAAACTGGAGGGTAACGAGAAAGGCGGAACGATTGAGTTCGCCGAGAAAAACCACGTTGACCCCGCCTGGCTTATCGGGTTGTTGCAAAAACAGCCGCAGCATTTCCGTCTGGATGGCCCGACGCGCCTCAAGTTTATTCAGGATTTAAGCGAACGTAAAACGCGTATAGACTGGGTACGCCAGTTTATGCAGCAACTGGAAGAAAACGCTATTACATAAGCGTCAGGCCGGGCGTCATTACCCTGCGTCCGGCCTAATCTTTACAAATTCTTTGCACTTCCCTGCAGTTCCAGACACAGCCAGCCGCCATAATTCTTATTTCCTCTTTTATCAAAATAACCACATAATAATCATGGGCTTATTGTAATGTTCGAAAATACGCGACTCTCTCGCTGGTGGGCGTTGCTTGCGCTTACCGCGACCATCATGCTTGCTCTTCCCGCGCAGGCGAATACGTGGCCTCTTCCGCCTCCCGGCAGTCGACTGGTAGGGGAAAATAAATTCCATGTCGTCGAAGACGACGGCGGCTCGCTGGAGGCGATCGCCAAAAAATATAACGTGGGCTTTTTAGCCCTGTTACAGGCCAACCCCGGCATTGATCCTTACGTGCCACGCGCAGGCAGCGTGCTGACGATTCCGCTGCAAACGCTGCTACCGGACGCGCCACGTGAAGGTATCGTCATTAACCTCGCGGAATTACGGCTTTATTATTATCAACCGGGGAAAAATACGGTCACGGTCTACCCTATCGGGATTGGTCAACTGGGCGGCGATACCCTGACGCCAACGATGGTGACAACCATTTCGGATAAACGCGCCAATCCAACCTGGACGCCGACCGCCAATATTCGCGCCCGCTATAAAGCGCAAGGCATCGATCTCCCCGCCGTGGTGCCTGCCGGTCCCGATAACCCGATGGGGCATCACGCGATTCGTTTAGCGGCCTACGGCGGCGTCTATCTGTTACATGGCACTAATGCCGATTTTGGCATTGGTATGCGCGTCAGTTCCGGCTGTATCCGCCTGCGCGACGGTGATATAGAGACGTTGTTCCGTCAGGTCACGCCAGGAACCAAAGTGAATATTATCAATACACCGATTAAAGCCTCGGTGGAGCCAGGCGGCGTGCGACTGGTGGAGGTTCATCAGCCGCTGTCTAAAAATATAGGCGACGATCCGCAGGTGCTGCCGATTGTGCTGAATGGCCCTATACAGACGTTTAAGGACGCGCCGCAGACCGACGCCGCGGTGATGGAACATGTTATGGAAGTGCGTTCCGGAATGCCGGTGGATGTAACCCGTCACCCGGAGACAAAACCGCAGTCGCTGTAAGCGTTACGGTATTTATAGGCCGGATAAGTAAAGCACCATCAGGCTGGTTTACGCCGGATAGCGGCATAACCGCCTTATCCGACCGACAAAAAAGCCTCGCGATACATCGCGAGGCTTTTTCTTTTCATTGTGGCAATCGCAGTGACATTAATGAGGGTTAATGCTTACTTGTAGATTACCGCCGTACCGTGAAGGGTATTCGGACCGGTGACAGAGGTAATACGAAAAGACTTCGCGCCCATCTCCTCCGCTTTCTGCGCCAGCTGATCTTCCAGCGATCCCAGATTTGTGCCGCCATTCGCAGAAATGGTACCAAACTTCTGTTGACCGTCTGGTGTTGCCTGGACTTCAACGGCGGCGAAACTGGCGAATGAGAGCGAACCAAGTACCACAGCAGCGATGAGGGTTTTTACGTTTTTCATAGTTATGACCTTTAGCAGATGAATGAGTGTCGCAAGCATTAACTTAACGATCGATAAATTAATCATAGATGTGATCTGCATCACGCGTCAATCTCTTTTTATAATGATCGTTATATAATTTATAAAGATGTTATTTTTCATGTGAATAGAATTGATGTATTTTTCTAATGAACACGCTGGAGCCAGAAGTCGTTTGTTTTTATAATAGAGATCCCCCCTTTAAACAGGTACAACGGCATCATGACAACGGATACCACGAGTTGCGCGAAGAAAAGCCGTGGCCGACCAAAAGTGTTCGACAGGGAAGCCGCGCTTGATAAGGCCATGACCCTCTTCTGGCAACACGGCTATGAAGCAACTTCGCTTGCCGATCTCGTAGAGGCTACCGGGGCGAAAGCGCCTACTCTCTATGCGGAATTCACTAACAAAGAAGGATTATTTCGCGCTGTCCTGGATCGCTACATCACTCGCTTTGCCTCAAAGCACGAAGCCCAGCTCTTTTGCGAAGAGAAAAGCGTGGAATGCGCGCTGGAAGATTATTTCACAGAAATTGCTGCCTGTTTTACCAGCACAGACACGCCGGCTGGCTGCTTTATGATTAATACGTCCGCCACCCTGGCCGCCTCCTCGCACAATATCGCCCGTACAGTAAAATCACGCCACGCCATGCAAGAGCAGACGCTCATTCAGTTTCTGCGTCAGCGCCAGGAGCGCGGTGAAATTCCGGCGTACTGTAACCCGCAGGCGCTCGCAGAATATATAAACTGTATTTTACAGGGAATGTCGATTAGCGCCCGTGAAGGAGCCACCTTCGAACAACTGATGCAAATCACGCGCACGACTCTGCGCATCTGGCCTGAATTGCTCAAACCCTGAACGACGCAGTTTCGGATAAAAAAAGCCCCTCAGCCTGAGCGAATGAGGGGCTAACTTGCAGAGTACAGCTTTTTTATGCTTTGTTATTCAGAACCAGTTGGCCATTGCCGTCGAGGGGAATTTGCGTTCCGGGGTCTTTATCCATGCGGATTTTGCCCTGCTGATCGCCAATTTTGTACGTCACGTCGTAGCCAAGCATCTTTTCAGATTTGTCATACACCGTCTTACAGCGTTGCTGCGTGGTAGTGTAAGTATCACTTTCCTGCATTGATCCCTGGATTTGGTTGCCAGCATAACCGCCGCCCAGCGCCCCGACGACCGTCGCCACATCTTTACCACGACCGCCGCCAAATTGATGTCCAATCACGCCGCCTGCTACTGCGCCAAGCACTGAGCCGGCGATACGGTTTTCGTCCTGGACCGGTCTGCGATGCGTGACGGTGACATTACGGCACTCCTGACGCGGCGTTTTTACCGTCTCTTTAATCGGTTTAGCCGATATCACCTGCGCATATTGCGGACCACGATCAAATACGTTGAGACTGGCTACTGCCGCCACGCCCAGCGCAGCCGCTACGCCAATCCCTATACCCGCCAACATTGATTTATTCACGGGAGTTCCTCCTTCGTTGCTATTGGTAACAATTTTGCAACCAGTATGCGAACAAAGCCAATCGGAATGAGGATGAAAAGTGTGGGATGAGACGGTAAATCTGAAGGATTCGGACAACTCCGAAGAAAGATACGGAGAAGCGCTCACCGGTGCGAACAACCGGTGAGCCGCAGAGAAATTAGTGCAGTTTCAGGCGCGGACGAATGACGCGGTTAATACTTCCCACCAGCATCATCAGGCCGGTTTTAAAGTATCCATGCAATGCTATCTGGTGCATACGGTATAACGAGATATACACGAAGCGGGCGATACGTCCTTCAATCATCATTGAACCGCGGGTCAGGTTCCCCATCAGACTACCAACGGTAGAGAAGTTGGACAGCGAGACCAACGATCCATGATCTTTATACTGATAGGATTTCAGCGGCTTGCCATTCATCTGCGCCAGAATGTTATTCATCGCGCAGGTAGCCATCTGATGCGCCGCCTGAGCGCGAGGCGGTACAAAGCCTCCCTCCGGACGTGCGCAGGAAGCACAGTCGCCAATCGCATAAATATCAGGATCGCGCGTGGTTTGCAGCGTCGGTTCCACCACCAGTTGGTTAATGCGGTTAGTTTCCAGACCGCCAATCTCTTTCATAAAATCTGGCGCTTTGATACCCGCCGCCCACACCATCAGATCGGCCTGAATATACTCGCCTTCTTTAGTATGCAGACCGCCTTCGTCGGCGCTGGTGACCATAGTTTGAGTCAGCACGCGAACGCCCAGTTTGGTCAGTTCATTATGCGCAGCGCTGGAGATACGCGGCGGCAACGCAGGCAGAATACGCTCGCCAGCCTCAACCAACGTCACGTTCAGCGCGTCGTTGGTCAGCCCCTTATAACCATAGCTATGTAGCTGTTTTACCGCATTATGCAGTTCAGCCGACAGCTCAACCCCCGTCGCACCGCCGCCAACGATGGCGATATTGACCTTACCGTTCGCTCCCAGATTAGCCGAATATTTGAGGAACAGGTTCAGCATCTCCTGGTGAAAACGGCGCGCCTGATGCGGGTTATCGAGGAAGATACAGTGCTCTTTCACGCCCGGCGTGTTGAAATCATTAGAGGTACTGCCCAGCGCCATCACCAGCGTGTCATACGCGATTTTGCGCTCCGGCACCAGCAGTTCGCCCTTTTCATCACGCAACTCGGCAATGGTGATGGTTTTTGCTTGCCGATCAATATCCATCACCGACCCCAGTTGGAACTGGAAACCATGATTACGCGCATGAGCCAGATAGCTCAGCGCATCCACGCCTTCGTCCAGAGAGCCAGTCGCCACTTCGTGCAGCAGTGGTTTCCACAGGTGGCTGTGATTTCTGTCTACCAGCGTGATTTTCGCTTTTTTCTTGCGCCCCAGTTTATGGCCTAACTGCGTCGCCATTTCCAGCCCGCCAGCGCCGCCACCGACAATCACGATCCTTTTTAATGGTGTAGTCAACGTGACCCCCTTAAATTTATTAACCAATTGTTAATTAAAAGTTATTACCTTAGCCTTTAATTAACAACAAGTTACGTTATTGGACATTGGCTTCTGATATGAGAATAGCATGAACGGTGCATTGGTCATACCAAAATTGATGTGCATCAAGTTTTCATGCTGAAAAGATAGACAACCTGCGAGAATTGAGCATAAAAAAACCAGCCATAAGGCTGGTTATCCCGTTATCGATAATGCCGGATGGCGTTACCCCAGCGTTTTAAACGCTTTGATACGTTGCAAATGCGGCGAAATATTTTTAAATTTGTGAGTCTGTTCCTCATCCCACACAATTTCATAATACTGGTGAAGCGCTTGCGATGATCGTTGGCTGTCCAGCGCTTCGTCATGGCGCGAGAGGATCACCAGACAACGATCGCGATTTTTTTCGCGAAAGTTAGTCACGCACTTTGTGGCGATGTCCGCATATTCTTCCGGGCGATCGATTTTCCCCTCCATGTTTTCATAGGGGAAAAGGTTCGGGTTAAAGACCACCTGACGGATATCGCACAAAAAGCCAATCCGCTCCGCCCAGTAACCGCCCAGCCCCACGCCACAGATTAAAGGGCGATCGTCCACATTCAACTGCAACATTTTGTCCACTTCTTTCAGCAGATGCTGCATATCGTGCTTAGGATGCCGCGTACTGTAGCTTACCAGCCGGACATCCGGGTCGATAAACTGTAATTGCAACACTTTCTCATGGTTGCCCGGACTATTTGAATCAAAACCGTGTAAATAAATAATCATCTGGCACCCTCACGAAAACTCGAGTTAATGACCTGCTTTTTCTTCCTGCCAGCGTTCATGTAACTGGTTGAGCTGGGCGCTGGCTGTTTTCCAGCGCGCTGAGTCCATGAGCTCCCGGCGTGAAAATGAACCTTTATGATACAAACGTGTAACACGTTCTGCTTTGATCGGCGACAGATTATCCAGCACGCTGACTGCGCCTTTACGATTATTGCAGACCAGAATCATATCGCAACCCGCATCCAGCGACGCCTGAGCGCGCTCAGCATAGCTGCCCATAATCGCCGCGCCCTCCATAGACAGATCGTCGGAGAAAATGACGCCGTCAAAGCCCAACTCCTGACGCAGCACCGTTTTCAGCCAGTGCGGCGAACCGCTTGCCGGACGCGGATCGACAGCGCGGTAGATCACGTGGGCAGGCATAATCGCATCCAGCTTATTCTCGCTAATCAGCGTGCGGAACACCGACATATCTTTGCCGCGAATATCCGTTTCAGAACGTGGATCGCACGGCGTCTCTTTGTGGGAGTCCGCCGTGACCGCGCCGTGACCGGGGAAATGTTTACCGGTCGTTTTCATCCCGGCATCATGCATGCCGTCAATAAAGCGCGTCGCCATTGCCAACGCTTTTGCGGGATCGGCATGATAGGAGCGCTCGCCAATCGCCGCGCTGATATGCCCGACGTCCAGCACTGGCGCAAAACTGATATCAATATCCATCGCGATCATTTCGCTGGCCATCAACCACCCCGCCTCCTGCGCCAGTCGTCCCCCCTCTTCCAGCCCATGTAGCGCAAAAAAAGATTGCGCCGCAGGCAGGCTGGTAAATTCTTCGCGGAAACGCTGTACGCGACCGCCTTCCTGATCGACGGCCACCACCAGATGGTTACGCGATGCCGCCCGAATCTGGCGCACTAATTCGCGCAACTGTTCCGGGTCATGGTAATTACGCGTGAACAGAATAAGCCCACCAACCCGCGGATGCGCCAGTATCTCACGCTCTTCCGCATCCAGCTCAAATCCTTCGACATCCAACATTACTGGGCCCACACTGCTCTCCTCATCCTTTCATACGTAGCTGGCGCCAGGTTTCATCGGCCAGCCTGATAAATTGTTGCTCGCCGGTTTGCCGCCAACGGTATTCGAACCATCCTGCTTTCAGCATAATAACCCAGGGTTGCCATAACCGTATCTGCCGCCATAGCTGCCGCGCGTCGATTCGCGCGCGCGCGGCATAAGCGTTTGCCAGTTGTCGGTGCTGCCGTTCATCCTCAACCCATACCGCCGCCAGCTCCAGCGCAATATCGCCGTCGCCGGCATACTCCCAGTCAATCAGTCTCAGTCCGGCGGGCGTTAATACTATATTGTCGCCATGGACATCCATATGCACAGGCGCAAGCCGCAGCGGGCGGGGTTCACCGTTTTTTTGCAACTGTTTGAGCCGCCGCAACCAAAACGGTGTACGCCTCGCCGGATCGCAACACACCCAGTACTGCGCCAGCAGTGGCGATAGCGCGATACGCCAGCCAAAACGCGGCTGTTGATGCAAATGATACAGTAAGGCCGCCAGCTCGTCGGCATCCGGCAGAGCGGAATTTACCGCGCCATGCAGATATTCTACCGCCATCCAGCCTGACGTATAAAAAAGCGCTCGCGGCGCAAGACTGACTGGCAACCGGGATAAGGCGCGGTAATGACGTAAAAAATGGGCTTGTGGAGCGTCAGGATCGTGATGACGGCGCAAGACGATACGATGCGTATCGTGGGCAATAATACAGCTCCCGCCGCTTAGCCCCTGCGATACGGCGGCGACGGGACGATACTGTGGAAAATAGCGCGACAGGATCTCGTCGCGCGTTAAGGAATTATTGTTGTTGGACCGCACCTTTACCTGACCAGATTATCTCGCCAGTTTGCACCAGCATTAACTGCATCTGTAATGCAGGCGCGTTAACATTACCGGATGCGCTGGAGTAGAGCACATATTGCGCCCCGACATTGCGCGCGATACCGATCGCTTTACTGCGTGTTCCCAGACTATCCTGCGGAGACAACCCTAACTGCTGTTTTGCCATCGAGAGTTGCTGTACGGAGACCAGCGTAAATTTACCATTGTTAGCCAGCGCATGACGTAATGTTTCGGTTGCCTCGTTCGCATTTAACGACCCATTCGTTCGGTTATTCACGCTGTCGACAAGCAATACGCTTCCGGCCGTCACGCCATCAGCCTGCAACATTTTGCTGACCAGCGGTTGCATCGCGCCGTTCCAGTCATAGTGGCGCACCTTAGGCGCTGGCTGGCCCGTTTGATCTTCATGTTCGATCGGCCCCGGTTGCTGGGGAATCGTCGGTACAGACGGCACAACAGGAGGCTGCGGCGGCTGTGCAGGTTGTTCTGGCGCTGGTTTGACCTCTTCAACTGGCGCAGGCTCGCGTTGCGCCATACACCCGGAGAGAAATATCGCCAGCGCTGCGATTGCGGCGTAGCGATGCATTTTTGTCATCAAAGTTCACTCCTCACAAATAAAGATAAAGCCTGACCTTGTGCGCCCCCAGATAATTGGCGCTGCCAAATAGCGTTACCGACGAACGCGCGGGTATGGTTACGCTACGCGGCGCCTCCAGCGGATGCATCTCCAGCCCCCGTGCGTCATACCAGTAGAACCGATAATGAACGGTAATGGGCTCTTGCCTTTCGTTATAGACGCGTGAAGAGGCTGATGGGTGGATATCAGACGCCGTCAGTTCAGGCTGCTCGGCGGTGACGCCCGCCGCCAGAACCGTGGACTCCATCACCAGCGACTGCGCGTCGCTTACCGGAATTTCAGGGTGTGACCGGCAGCCGGTAAGCAGCAGCAAGCCCAGAGAAACCGCGATGCATCCTTTGATCATACTTACAAGCCTTTATGCGCTAGCATCGGACCAAGCGGGCGACCGCCCAGCAGATGCATATGGATATGATAGACCTCCTGGCCCCCATGACGGTTGGTATTCATGATTAAACGATACCCATCTTCGGCAATGCCTTCCTGTTCGGCGATTTTCGCCGCCACGGTGATCATCCGACCTAACGCCTGTTCATGTTCCGCCGTCGCGTCATTGACGGTTGGGATCAGGATATTAGGAATAATCAGAATATGCGTAGGCGCCTGCGGTGAAATATCGCGAAATGCGGTGACCAGATCGTCCTGATAAACGATATCCGAAGGGATTTCACGACGAATAATTTTGCTGAATATAGTTTCTTCTGCCACGACGTTTTCCTTTTTCATAATAGCCCTTGCGGCGCACATGCTACGCCGAGCCATACTGCGAGTATAGAGTATGAGCGAGTTACCGACGCTCTTTCAACTTTAACCCACGATTTATTAAGCGAAAAATGCCTACATGCCGGACTTGCCGCCATATCCCCCTGCCATGACGCCTTCGTACGCTTAAAAAATATTTTCAGTTTCACGGTTTATACCGTTTTACACACTTAATACAAATGCGTATATTTCTCATTTGCATTTTTATGCGCATTAATTGACAAAGAATGAAAAGGTTCAACGTTTTACGTCCTGAACTTACTCCAATAACAAGCAAGGATTTTCAGATGTCTTTCACTCAATACCGCCGGGATAAACACATTCAGTCTACCGCCGCACCATCGTTGTTAGCCATGGGTATTGCGATGGCGTTTATGCCTGCCGCCTTCGCGGCTGAGGATACTGTTATTGTCGAGGGCGCGACGACCATTGATGCCGTAAACCGCGAAGAACAGGATTACAGCGTGAAAACGACCGCAGCGGGCACCAAAATGCCGATGACACAACGCGATATTCCACAGTCGGTCAGTATTGTCAGCCAGCAACGAATGGAAGACCAGCAGTTGCAGACCCTGGGCGAGGTAATGACCAATACGCTGGGGATCAGCGGAAGCCAGGCCGACTCCGATCGCATCAGCTATTACTCCCGCGGGTTTGAAATTGATAACTATATGGTTGACGGTATTCCAACGTATTTTGAGTCCCGCTGGAATCTTGGCGATGCGCTAACGGATACCGCGCTGTATGAGCGCGTGGAGGTGGTTCGCGGAGCGAATGGGCTGATGACCGGAACCGGTAATCCCTCCGCTTCGATCAATATGATCCGTAAACATGCCACCAGTCGGGAATTCAAAGGTAACATCTCAACAGAATACGGTAGCTGGAATAAGCAGCGTTACGTCATGGATTTGCAAAGTCCGCTCACCCCAGACGGCAACGTCCGTGGGCGCATCGTGGCGGGTTATCAGAATAATGATTCCTGGCTGGACCGCTATAACAGTGAGAAAACGTTCTTTTCCGGAATTGTCGATGCCGATCTGGGGGCAACCACTGGCCTTTCAGCCGGTTATGAATATCAAAAAATTGATGTCAACAGTCCAACCTGGGGCGGTCTGCCGCGCTGGAACACCGATGGCAGCAAAATCAGCTATGACCGCGCGCGCAGTACCGCCCCGGACTGGGCTTATAATAACAAAGAGATTAATAAATTCTTCGTCACGCTTAAGCAGCGTTTTGCCGAAAGCTGGCAGGCGACCCTGAATGCGACCCATACCGAGGTCAAGTTCGACAGTAAGATGATGTATATTGATGCCTTAGTGGATAAAGAGACAGGCGCTCTGGCGAGTCCTTACGGCGCAAGCTACCCCGTGGTCGGCGGTACTGGCTGGAACAGCGGCAAGCGCAAAGTAGATGCCATAGATCTCTTTGCCGATGGCGCTTATGAGCTGTTTGACCGTCAGCACAACATGATGTTTGGCGGGAGTTATAGTAAGCAAAATAACCGCTATTTCAGCGCCTGGGCGAACGTCTTCCCGGACGACATTGGCAACTTCAGCGCCTTTAATGGTAATTTCCCGCAAACCAACTGGGCGCCACAAAATCTGGCGCAGGACGATACCACGCATATGAAATCGCTGTATGCCGCCACGCGCATTTCACTGACCGACCCGCTGCATCTGATTCTTGGCGCTCGCTATACCAACTGGCGTGTTGATACTCTGACCTACAGCATGGAGAAAAACCATACCACGCCGTATGCCGGGCTGATTTATGATATCAACGACAACTGGTCCGCTTATGCCAGTTATACCTCTATCTTTCAGCCGCAGAATAAACGCGACAAAGCGGGCCAATATCTGGCTCCGATTACCGGTAACAACTATGAAGCGGGACTGAAATCCGACTGGATGAACAGTCGTCTCACCACTACGTTGTCTGTGTTCCGCATTGAGCAGGATAATGTCGCTCAGGCGACCACTATTCCCATTCCTGGCAGTAACGGGGAGTTCGCCTGGAAACCTACTGACGGAACGGTGAGCAAAGGCGTCGAATTTGAAGTGAACGGCGCAATCACCGATAACTGGCAGATGACTTTTGGGGCCACCCGTTATATAGCCGAGGACAACGAAGGTAACGCCGTGAACCCTAATTTGCCGCGCACCAGCGTGAAGTTATTCACCCGCTATCGTCTGCCGGTGATGCCGGAACTGACCGTCGGCGGCGGCGTGAACTGGCAGAATCGGGTTTACAAAGAAACCACTACGCCGTATGGCACTTTCCGCGCCGAACAGGGCAGCTATGCGCTGGTCGATCTGTTTACCCGCTATCAGGTGACGAAAAATTTCTCCGTACAGGGAAACATTAACAACCTGTTCGATAAAACCTACGACACCAATATTGATGGTTCCATTGTTTACGGCGCGCCGCGTAACGTGAGCCTCACCGCCAATTATCAGTTCTGACAGACTGCCGGATGGCGACATAAATGCCTTATCCGGTCTCCCCCTGTAGGCCTGATAAACGCAGCGCCATCAGGCAATGTAAAACGCCATTAAAAAAGGCAGCCGAATGGCTGCCTTAGTTCTCCCCAACATCATTACTGCTTAGCTGTTACGGATGTACTCATCCATTTCCGTTTTCAGGTTATCGGATTTCGTACCGAAAATAGCCTGAACGCCGGAACCTGCGACCACAACGCCCGCCGCGCCCAGTTTCTTCAGGCCAGCCTGATCCACTTTCGCTACATCGGCCACGCTCACGCGCAGACGCGTGATACAGGCATCCAGGTTGGTAATGTTCTCTTTACCGCCAAACGCCGCCACCAGAGCTGGTGCCATTTCGCTGGTCGCGCCCGCTTTTGCATCATCAGTGGAGTCTTCACGACCCGGCGTTTTCAGATCCAACGCTTTAATCAGCACGCGGAACACGGTGTAGTACACAATCGCATAACCGGCACCAACAATCGGGAACAGCCACAATTTGCTGCTGTTGCCGGACAGCACGATAAAGTCGATCAGACCATGGGAGAATGAGGTACCGTCACGCATCCCCAGCAGAATACAGATCGGGAATGCCAGACCTGCCAGAATCGCGTGAATAATGTACAGGATCGGCGCCACGAACATGAAGGAGAACTCGATAGGCTCGGTGATACCGGTCAAAAACGAGGTCAGCGCGGCGGAAATCATGATACCGCCCACTTTCGCGCGGTTTTCCGGTTTAGCAGAGTGCCAGATGGCAATGGCCGCCGCCGGCAGACCGTACATTTTGAACAGGAAACCGCCGGATAGCATACCCGCCGTCGGGTCACCCGCCATATAGCGCGGAATGTCGCCGTGGAATACCTGACCCGCTGCGTTAGTGTACTCACCGATCTGCATCTGGAAAGGAACGTTCCAGATATGGTGCAGACCAAACGGCACCAGACAGCGCTCGATGAAACCGTAAATACCAAACGCCACAACCGGATTCTGGTAAGCCGCCCACTGCGAGAACGCCTGGATAGCTGTACCGATTGGCGGCCATACGAAAGACAGCACTACACCGGTAAAAATAGCGGCCAGACCCGAAATGATCGGCACGAAGCGCTTACCCGCAAAGAAGCCCAGATACTCAGGCAGTTTGATACGGTAGAAGCGGTTAAACATATACGCTGCGATCGCACCGGAGATAATACCGCCAAGCACACCCGTATCAGCAAGGTGTTTTGCGGCGATCTCTTCAGCAGGTAAATGCAGAACCAGCGGCGCAACCACAGCCATGGTTTTCACCATGATGCCATACGCCACTACCGCAGCCAGAGCCGAAACGCCGTCGTTGTTGGTGAAGCCTAATGCCACGCCGATAGCAAAAATCAGCGGCATATTGGCAAAAACAGATCCGCCCGCTTCCGCCATAACGTGCGATACAACGGCTGGCAGCCAGCTGAAGTTAGCGGAACCGACACCCAGCAGGATACCTGCGATAGGGAGTACGGATACCGGCAGCATCAGCGATTTACCGACCTTTTGCAGGTTAGCAAATGCATTCTTAAACATAATTGAGAGTGCTCCTGAGTATTTGTGCTTTTCTACGTTCTCACGCATTGGCGAGGGGGGAGAACCCCGCCGTGGACAGGACATCTAAGTGCCCTTTTATTTATTACACAGAGTAAAATAAATACGTCTGATTTTGTTTGACGGCTATCACGTTTCAGCGCCAGATAGCCTAAAAAGTATCACATTCTGACAAAATAGGTTTCTGAATGTTTCTATAAGCTCGTTCACCGCCCATTTTGTGGCGGTGAACTTTACGCGTATTGCTTATTAATTACGAGCTTTAAAAAAACTCGTTTAACGGATAGATGACAGGCGAGACGCGTCGATATGGAACAAGCGAGCAAAGTTATCGGTGGTGATCTGCGCCAGTTCTTCAACGGCAACCCCTTTCAATACCGCCATATATTCTGCGACGTCGCGTACCATCGCAGGCTGGTTCTCTTTACCGCGATGCGGCACCGGAGCCAGATAAGGAGAATCGGTCTCTACTAATAAACGATCCAGCGGCACATAACGCGCCGCATCACGCAGTTGTTCGGCATTACGGAACGTTACGATGCCGGAAAAAGAGATATAAAATCCCAGATCCAGCAATTTGCCGGCCGTTTCTCTGTCTTCTGTAAAACAGTGTAGTACGCCGCCGCAATCCGTCACCTTTTCTTCGCGCAGGATAGCCAGCGTATCGGCACGCGCGTCGCGAGTATGCACAATCACCGGTTTTTTCAATTCACGACCAATCTGGATATGATGAATAAAAGACGCCTGCTGGCGTACTTTGGTCTCAGGCGTGTAAAAGTAATCAAGCCCGGTCTCACCCATCGCCACCACATCGTCTTCTGCGGCAAGGAGGCGCAGCGCTTCTACGTCATACGCTTCATCCTGATTTAACGGATGCACGCCGCAGGAAAAAACTACGTTATCGCGCTTGCCCACCAGCTCGCGCATATGGCGATACCCCGGCAGCGTCGTCGCCACCGCTAAACAGAACTTCACATCGCGCGCGGCGGCTTTCGCCAGCACATCGTCCACGTCCTTATGCAAAGATTGATAATCCAGGCCATCAAGATGGCAGTGTGAGTCGACTAAAAACATGATGTCTCTCTCAAAGATGAGGAACAGGCAACAGGGCGCCTGGTTGCAGGTAATGCTCGATGCGGAGAATGAGATCGGTTAATACCAGTTCGCGGTTTAATCCGGTCACATGAAGTAATTGTTCACGACAATGGCAAACATCGTTCAGGATTGCCTGAATACGCGCCGGGGATAGCAGCCCCGCCAGCGCGGCAACAACCGCGTCCGTATCAACATTGGCCAGATACGACGCGCCGTGCTGACGTTTAAGCGCGTCTACCAGCAGCGTAGCCAGCCAGTGCAGGCGCGCCGGGGCTTGCTCATGATTGAGCGCCGTTAATAACGCATACCAGTCGCCCGTATGCAAACTGTCCATTAACGCCTGACACAGCGCCTCACGCTGCGCCCAGCGTTCAGACTGCAACAGCGCCAGCGCGGCGCCGGGCGACCCCGCGCTCAGGCGCAACGCCGCGAGTAATGCTTCTTGTGACGATGTCACTTCTCGTGACAACCATGACATCGCATAAGATTCGGACGGCGGTGCCAGATGATGCAGCCGACAGCGGCTACGTAATGTCGCCAACAGACGAGCCGGCTCCGGGCTGGCAAGGAAAAACCAGGTTTGCTCCGGCGGCTCTTCCAGCGTTTTTAGCAACGCATTGGCGGCGGCGTCGGTTAATAACGCCGCATCCGCAATCCACACCACCTTCGCGCCGCCCAGACGGGAGTGCTCGTACAATTTCTCGCTAACCTCGCGTACCGCATCTACGCCGAGGCTGCTTTTTCCTTTATCCGGCGTCAGCGTGTAATAGTCCGGATGCGTGCCAGCCTGCATAAGCTGACAGCCACGGCAATGCCCACAGCTTTTGTGGCCCTCAGGCTGCTGGCATAACAGATAACGGCTCAGCGCATAACTCAGCGCCTCGTCTCCCATGCCAGCTAAGGCTTGAATCAGTAGCGCATGGTGCCCACGCCCCGCCTGGTAACTTTCTACCAGTTTTTCATAGGCGGGCCGTAACCATGGATACCATTTCATGCCGCTTGCTCCTGCACCCACTTCGTCACCGTGGCGCGAATGTCGCGCATGACGGCATCCAGCGGCTGGGTCGCGTCAATCGTGCGGATACGCGAGTCTTGCGCCGCCAGTTCCAGATAGCGCGCGCGGGTCCGTTTAAAAAAATCAAAAGATTCCTGCTCAATGCGATCCAAATCGCCGCGCGCTCTGGCGCGTTTTAGCCCGACTTCCGGCGTGACATCCAGATACAGCGTCAGGTCAGGACGAAAATCGCCCAGCACGGCATCGCGTAGCGTCGCCAGCATGGTTTGATCGATGCCGCGCCCTCCTCCCTGATACGCCTGGGTCGAAAGATCGTGGCGATCGCCGATCACCCATACGCCTTGCGCCAGCGCGGGTTTGATTACCGTTTCGACGAGCTGTACGCGAGCAGCGTAAAACATCAGCACTTCCGCTTTATCGGTAATCACTTCGTCACCTACCGATCGGATATCCAGCACCAGACTTCTTAGTTTTTCGGCAAGCTGCGTACCGCCCGGTTCGCGGGTAAAAATCATATTGCGAATACCCAGTTGCTCAAGGGTCTCCACCACCACGTCGCGCGCAGTGGTTTTTCCGGCGCCTTCCAGGCCCTCGATGACGATATAATTACTGCCCATTTTTTTCCTTAAGCACTTTCAGGTACTCCTGCACTGACCGATTATGGCTGGCAAGATTGGTGTTAAACGTGTGGCCGCCTTTACCGTCGGCGACAAAATAGAGATACGGCGTTTTCGCCGGATGCGCCGCCGCTTGCAATGACGCTTCGCTGGGCGATGCAATCGGTCCTAGCGGCAGCCCGGTTATGGTATACGTGTTATAAGTCGTCGGCTTTTCCAGATCCGCACGCGACAATTTACCATTATAACTCGCCCCCATCCCGTAAATCACGGTGGGATCGGTCTGAAGACGCATACCGATTCTCAGACGATTAATAAAGACTGACGCGACTTGATCGCGTTCTCCCGGGACAGCCGTCTCTTTTTCAATAATCGAGGCCATTGTCACCAGTTGGTTCTGATCTTTATAAGGCAGCCCCTCGGCCCGGCCTTTCCAGACAGTATCGACAGCCTTCACCATCTTTTGGTGCGCTCGCTTGAGAATAGCGACATCGCTGGTGTTGGCGGTGTACATCCAGGTATCGGGCCAGAACCATCCCTCCACCCATTCCGGGTGCGCAAGCTTTAATGCCTGAGCGACGGTGGCGTAATCATCATCCGGCAACGTATGGCGGATATACGGCGCTTCTCGTAACTGTTTGAGGTAGTCGCTAAGACGCATCCCTTCCACAAACCGCAACGGGAATTGCGCCTCTTTTCCGCTCTCCAGCAGCTCAAGCATCTCCCGTACGGTCATACCCGGCGTAAAACGGTAGGTTCCCGCTTTAAAGTGCGATAACTCAGGCTCAACACGCAGCAGCCACTGCAATACCCGAGGGCGATTAATGATTTTTTCATCATAAAGCTGGTCGCCAAGCGCCAGCCGTCCCGTTCCCGCCTTGAGCGTAAAGATAGTCTCGTCTTTAATAAGTAACGTGCTGTTCGCCAGATGGCGAACCTTCCACATCCCCACGCCTGCGGCAATACCCAGCACAACCAACAGCAGAAGGAAAACGCCTGACAATTTTTTCATAACTAATTCGGATGCTCACAAAATGGGGCTAAAAATTGAAACAGTGTTCGCGAAGAATACGACGCGCCGTCATAGGCGCGTATGGGAATAATCGGCATTAGCGCGTTGCAGATGATGACCTCATCCGCCTGCCTGACCGCCTCCTCTCTCGCCTGTACTTCGAGGATCTGGAAAGGGGACTGCGTCAGTTTGCGCAAACAAAATTGCCGCATAATACCGTTCACCCCTGCCTGATCCAGACGCGGCGTAGAAACAATGTCGCCTGTACGCCAGAACAAATTAGCCGCACAGCATTCCGTAACCCATCCCTCGCTGTCAAGAACCAGCGCCTCATCGGCGTCCGTCCGCTCAAGATGAGAGCGAATTAACACCTGTTCCAGGCGGTTCAGATGTTTTAATCCGGCAAGATAGGGGTTACGCCCAAGGGGGACAGGGCTAAGCGTAAGAGCAATGCCTTGCTTGCGCCACTGAGAATAATAAGCGGGATAAGCAGAAACGGAGAGGATCCGGGTAGCTGCCTGACAATTCATGGCGCTGTATCCCCTGCCACCGCTACCACGACTAATGATCACTTTCAACACGCCTGAATCATGCCCTACGGCCAACATCGTCATTTCTTGCCGCAGGGTCGCCCAATGGCTAAAAGAGATTCGTAATTTTTCACAGGCAATCTGCAAACGTTGGAGATGCGCTTCCAGATGACAAATGTTGCCGTCAACAATACGTGCGGTCGTAAAGCTGCCGTCGCCGAACTGCGTCGCCCGGTCGCTTACAGCAAGCTTATCCTGCTCATGGCCATTAATTAAAAACATAGTGGCTCCTTATCCGTAGCCTGCTAGTGTGGCAGGATGAATAACACAGAACAAGGGGTGACATGCCTAATAAAAAAGGCCCGCTAAGCGGACCTTTTCAGTAATGTCTGCCTCTGGCATTACTTAGATCTTTTTAAAGATCAAGGAACCGTTAGTACCGCCAAAGCCAAAGGAGTTACACAGAGCGTACTCCAGTTTTCTTACCTGTCGCGCTTCGTGCGGCACGAAGTCCAAATCGCAACCTTCATCCGGGTTATCCAGGTTAATGGTCGGCGGAATGGCCCGATCGCGCAGCGCCAGAACAGAGAAAATAGACTCTACTGCGCCTGCGGCGCCCAACAGATGGCCGGTCATCGATTTGGTCGAACTCACCATCACTCGGCTTGCGGCATCGCCAAAGACCGACTTAACCGCCTGCGCCTCGGCTTTATCGCCCGCTGGCGTCGACGTGCCGTGCGCGTTGACGTAGCCAATCTGAGCAGGCTCAATAGCAGCATCACGTAACGCGTTAACCATCGCCAGCGCAGCGCCTGCGCCATCTTCCGGCGGCGACGTCATATGGTAAGCATCGCTGCTCATACCAAAGCCGACGATTTCGGCATAGATTTTCGCACCACGCGCTTTTGCATGTTCGTACTCTTCAAGCACCAACATACCGGCACCGTCGCCCAGTACAAAACCATCGCGCTCTTTATCCCACGGGCGGCTGGCCGCCTGTGGATTATCGTTGCGGGTAGACAGTGCGCGCGCCGCGCCAAAACCGCCTACACCCAGCGGCGTACTGGCTTTTTCAGCGCCACCCGCCACCATCGCGTCCGCATCGCCATAGGCGATGATACGCGCGGCATGACCAATGTTATGCACGCCTGAAGTACAGGCAGTTGCAATAGAGATGCTTGGCCCACGCAGGCCATACATGATAGTCAGATGGCCTGCTACCATGTTAACAATCGTCGACGGGACGAAGAACGGGCTGATCTTACGCGGTCCGCCTTTTACCAGCGAACTGTGGTTTTCTTCAATCAGACCGAGACCACCGATGCCGGAGCCGATAGCGGCGCCAATACGGCTTGCGTTCTCTTCCGTCACTTCAAGGCCAGAATCCTGCATGGCCTGAACGCCAGCGACAATTCCATATTGAATGAAGGCATCCATCTTGCGCTGTTCTTTACGCGAGATAATGTCATCACAGTTAAAATCCTTTACTAAGCCAGCAAATTTCGTTGCATAGGCGCTAGTATCGAAATGGTCGATCAGGCTGATGCCACTCTGACCGGCAAGGAGAGCTTTCCAGGTAGACTCTACGGTATTGCCGACAGGAGACAACATGCCCAGTCCGGTCACAACTACACGACGCTTAGACACGGTTGTCCTCCAGGGAGGGAAAATGATTCTAGTGGGACAAAAAGATAAAACTCAGGCGGTCGAACGACCGCCTGGAGATGTTCACTTACGCCTGGTGGCCGTTGATGTAATCAATGGCAGCCTGAACGGTGGTGATTTTCTCAGCTTCTTCGTCCGGAATCTCAGTATCAAACTCTTCTTCCAGAGCCATTACCAGCTCAACGGTGTCAAGAGAATCTGCGCCCAGGTCTTCAACGAAAGAAGCATTGTTGGTAACTTCTTCCTGCTTAACGCCCAGCTGTTCGCCGATAATTTTCTTAACGCGTTCTTCGATAGTGCTCATACTCTTAAATTTCCTATCAAAACTCGCTTTCGCGATGGTTTTCGTAGTGTATAAAATGTTGAAAAATTTGCAACTAAATCCCGGCAGGTCTTACCACGATTTTACGTTATTTTGCGGCCATTCACCCTAATAACGCAAATATTTTTCTACACGTCTTTTTTCAGGCTGACTCATCGTTGGCTGCGTCCTCTTACTCCGGTCACATAGTAATCTATGCTCCCGGGCTTCTCGGTCTTGCCGCCTTGATTCAACCAGAATAATTTTGTGTATCCCGTGATTAAACCATATACATTCCGCCGTTGACGTGCAGAGTTTCACCAGTGATGTAACTCGCTTCATCAGAGGCTAAAAATGCAACCGCACTGGCGATTTCCTGAGCGCCGCCGAGGCGACCCGCAGGCACCTGCGCCAGGATACCCGCACGCTGATCGTCAGACAGCGCACGCGTCATGTCCGTTTCAATAAAACCCGGAGCCACAACATTGACAGTAATACCACGGGACGCAACTTCGCGCGCCAGTGATTTACTGAAACCGATCAGACCCGCTTTCGCCGCAGCGTAGTTTGCCTGACCTGCATTTCCCATGGTACCAACCACAGAACCAATAGTGATAATGCGACCACAACGCTTTTTCATCATAGCGCGCATTACCGCTTTTGACAGACGGAAAACGGATGATAAATTGGTTTCGATAATATCGTTCCACTCATCATCTTTCATTCGCATCAACAGATTATCACGAGTGATACCGGCATTATTAACCAGGATATCCACTTCACCAAATTCTGCGCGAATATTTTCCAGAACAGATTCAATAGATGCAGGATCGGTCACATTCAACATCAAACCTTTCCCGTTGGCACCTAAATAGTCGCTAATGTTCTTCGCACCATTTTCACTGGTTGCAGTCCCGATAACTTTCGCGCCGCGGGCAACGAGAGTCTCTGCAATTGCGCGGCCTATGCCACGACTTGCACCAGTCACCAGCGCAATCTTTCCTTCAAAGCTCATGGTTTTCCTCTTTTATTGCGTAAGTGCCGCAGACAGCGCCGCCGGCTCGTTCAGCGCCGACGCTGTCAGGGTGTCGACAATACGTTTCGTCAGACCAGTGAGGACTTTACCTGGACCCACTTCATAAAGATGTTCAACGCCCTGCGCCGCGATAAATTCCACGCTCTTCGTCCACTGTACCGGATTGTACAACTGGCGAACCAGCGCATCGCGGATAGCGGCAGCATCGGTTTCACATTTCACGTCAACGTTGTTCACTACCGACACCGTTGGCGCGCTAAAGGTAATTTTGGCTAATTCAACCGCCAGTTTCTCTGCCGCTGGTTTCATCAGAGCGCAGTGCGACGGCACGCTCACCGGCAGCGGCAGCGCGCGTTTCGCGCCAGCGGCTTTACAAGCTATGCCCGCACGTTCTACCGCCTCTTTATGCCCGGCGATAACCACCTGCCCCGGCGAGTTAAAGTTAACCGGAGAAACAACTTGGCCTTCGGCAGCTTCTTCACAGGCTTTAGCAATAGAAGCATCATCCAGACCGATGATCGCAGACATGCCGCCGGTGCCTTCCGGAACCGCTTCCTGCATGAATTTACCACGCATTTCCACCAGCCGAACGGCATCAGCAAAATTGATGACGCCAGCACAAACCAGCGCGGAATATTCGCCCAGGCTGTGCCCTGCCATTAACGCAGGCATTTTACCGCCCTGCTGCTGCCAAACGCGCCAAAGCGCGACGGAAGCGGTCAATAACGCTGGTTGCGTCTGCCAGGTTTTATTCAGTTCTTCCGCCGGACCTTGCTGGGTGAGCGCCCACAGATCATATCCCAGAGCCGCAGAAGCTTCAGCAAACGTTTCTTCTACGATAGGGTAATTTGCTGCCATTTCGGCCAACATCCCTACGCTCTGAGAACCCTGACCGGGGAACACAAATGCAAATTGTGTCATGTTTAAATCCTTATACTAAAAACGAATCAGCGCGGAGCCCCAGGTGAATCCCCCCCCGAAGGCTTCAAGCAATACCAGTTGGCCAGCTTTAATTCGCCCGTCACGCACGGCTTCATCCAGTGCGCACGGGACAGAAGCCGCGGAGGTATTACCGTGTCTGTCCAGCGTGACGACAACATTGTCCATCGACATGCCGAGTTTTTTCGCTGTCGCGCTAATGATACGCAGGTTAGCCTGATGCGGCACCAGCCAATCGAGTTCTGAACGATCCAGGTTATTGGCCGCCAGCGTCTCATCGACAATATGCGCCAGCTCAGTGACAGCCACTTTAAAGACTTCATTGCCCGCCATCGTCAGGTAAATCGGGTTATTCGGATTTACGCGATCGGCATTCGGCAGGGTCAGTAATTCACCGTAACGGCCATCGGCATGAAGATGGGTGGAGATGATACCCGGTTCTTCAGAAGCGCTCAGTACGGCCGCGCCTGCGCCATCGCCGAAAATAATGATCGTACCACGATCGCCAGGATCGCAGGTGCGGGCTAATACATCGGAACCGACCACCAGCGCGTGTTTAACCGCGCCGGATTTAACGTACTGGTCGGCAATGCTTAACGCGTAGGTGAAACCTGCGCACGCTGCCGCGACATCAAACGCCGGGCAACCTTTAATACCGAGCATACTTTGAATCTGACATGCCGCGCTTGGAAATGCATGCGTTGCTGATGTGGTAGCCACCACAATCAAGCCAATTTGGTCTTTATCGATCCCCGCCATCTCAAGCGCGCGATTCGCAGCGGTAAAGCCCATCGTCGCGACAGTTTCATTTGGCGCGGCGATATGGCGTTCACGAATACCTGTACGAGTGACAATCCACTCGTCAGAGGTCTCAACCATTTTTTCCAGATCGGCGTTAGTCCGCACTTGTTCGGGCAGATAGCTGCCAGTACCAATAATCTTCGTATACATGTACGCTCAGTCACTTTTCGGTTATATACCGTTACCTGTAAACGTCTGGCACGCTGGCGGCGCCGGGAACACAGCGTTATTATCTGTGCGCCCGCAGGTTTACGCCTTTGCCATCGTCCAGCGGTTCAAATCCGGCTGGGTATACAGATTCCAGGCGAGCGGCAATTCGCTGAGGAACTTGTCGCTGCACCGCCTGCACTGCCTGTTCAATCGCGACTGCAAATGCTCGCTGATTGGCTGCACCATGACTTTTTATCACCGTGCCACGCAATCCTAACAGACAGGCGCCATTATACTGGTCGGGGTTGAGGTGACTGAATCGCCTCGTCAGGCTTTTTTGTAACCAACGTTTTAATAACAGCAGCCACCACGACCGTTTTTTCCCCTCGCCCTGTGATTTCAGCAGTGAAAGGAACATTCTGACAACACCTTCCATCGTTTTAAGTGTGACATTGCCTGTAAAGCCGTCACACACCAGTACATCGGTTTTTCCCGTCAGTAATTCATTCGCCTCAAGGTAGCCGATGTAGTTGATGGTTGGGACTGTTTTTAGCATTAAAGAGGCTTCGCGAATACTGTCGAGGCCTTTGGTTTCTTCTTCCCCGATATTGAGTAGCGCCACGCGGGGATTTTTGATCCCGACGACCTCTTCCGCCAAAACGGCGCCCATCACGGCAAACTGCACCAGCATGGTACTGTCGCAATCGACGTTGGCACCCAAATCAAGCACTACCGTTTTGCCCTTTTGCTGATGCGGTAATACCGTCACCAACGCCGGACGCTCAATCCCCTCAAGAGGCTTGAGCAATAATTTCGCCAGCCCCATCAGCGCCCCGGTATTACCGGCGCTAACGCAAGCTTCGGCTCGGCCTTCTTTCACAAGCTCCAGGGCCACACGCATGGATGTCCCGCGACTGGCGCGGATCGCCTGCGAAGGCCGGGCATCACTGGCAATAACTGACTGTGCAGGGATAATCTGCAGACGCGAACGTTGTTCAAAGTCAGCTTTGGCAAGTAATGGCGTGATAATATCGGGATTCCCGACTAAAAGAAGAGTGAGCTGCGAATTAGCGTTCAGTGCCTGCAATGCTGCAGGCACCGTCACGGAAGGGCCAAAATCGCCCCCCATGACATCTAACGCCAGGGTTAGACGTGTCAAGGTATCGTCGCTGCCTGGTTCGGTGTTTCTCCGCTTACGCGGAGAAATCCTCACTAAGCTTTATCACGCTTGTACTCTTCGGCTTTTACACCACAGGCGCACCTGTGATGCAAAAGGCATTGAGTATCGCGCGATTACTTAGCGATGACCTTACGGCCGCGGTAGTAACCGTCGGCAGTGATGTGGTGACGCAGGTGTTTTTCACCAGAAGTTTTGTCTACAGACAGGCTGGTGACTGCGGTCAGAGCGTCATGGGAACGACGCATGCCACGTTTGGAACGGGTTGGTTTATTCTGTTGTACGGCCATGGACCTTACTCCTCAATTACGGTTTATCCCTGCGTCCGCGGGGAAGACCTATTACTTACGCTTTAAGCTGGCTAATACGGCAAATGGGTTTGGCTTTTGCGCTTCATCAGGCAGTTCGCCAAAGACCATGTCCGCCTCGGACACTTCACAGTGTTCAGAATCATGCACCGGAACTACTGGCAAGGCGAGGATGATTTCATCTTCAACCATTGCAAGCAGATCGATTTCGCCGAATTCGTTTACCTCAATCGGCTCATACGCTTCCGGCAGTGCTTCAGCCTGCTCGTCGGAACGAACAGGGCTAAAACAATACGTTGTGTGAACCTGATGGGTAAACGGTTTCCCGCAACGCTGGCATTCGAGCGACACCGTAACTACCGCATCGCCGGTTAAAACGGCGAGACGCTGGTTATCGATAGCGAACGACATGGAGCATTCCACATCACTGTCCACACTGACTACGGATTCGACGACGCGCTCAACCTGATCGGGGGTATAGATACCCTGGTAATCAAGGCGTTTTTGAGCGGTACGAACCGGATCAAGAGTCAGGGGTAATTTTACCTTTTGCATAGGGCGCGCATATTAACTTCGTAACGTCATATAGTCAAAGAAAAAGGCAGCCTGCGGTTGCCTTTTGCCAATAATTCGCACACATTGCGGGTTATAGACTTATTTTCGCTCAAGACGAGTCAGTATGACAGGCTTGAAGACCGAAGAGCATAGTTTAAGATGGCTCTCATCATTACGCTATATCTGAGGGAAAAAATATGCCCCGCCTCATCCTTGCGTCTACCTCTCCCTGGCGTCGCGCGCTGCTGGAAAAACTGACTATTCCTTTCGAATGCGCCGCGCCGGACGTTGATGAAACCCCTATGCCGGGCGAAGCGCCGCGTCAGTTGGTGTTACGTCTGGCACAGGCTAAAGCGCAATCGCTCGCCGCGCGTTTCCCGAATCATTTGATTATTGGCTCCGATCAAATTTGCGTTCTGGACGGTGAAATTACCGGCAAACCGCTGACGGAAGAAAAAGCGCGTCAGCAATTAGCCAAAGCCAGCGGAAATATTGTGACGTTTTATACCGGACTGGCATTGTATAACTCCGCCTCCGGACACTTACAAACCGAAGTGGAGCCTTTTGACGTTCATTTTCGCCATTTAAGCGAAGTGGAAATAGACGACTATGTCCGCAAAGAGCATCCGCTGCACTGCGCAGGAAGTTTTAAAAGCGAAGGTTTAGGCATTGCATTATTTGAACGTTTAGAGGGCCGCGATCCGAATACGCTGATCGGATTGCCGCTTATTGCCCTGTGCCAGATGCTCAGACGGGAAGAGATGAACCCGCTTAACGCATAGTCGGAGAAGTTTGTAGCACTGTAGGCCTGATAAAGACACGTAAGCGTCACCATCAGGCACTTTCTTACCGGATAACGCTGTATCTACAAACGCGTCAGGCAGGCTTACGTAATACCTGTAAACACCGTTTAAGCTGGTCATCCATTGGCGCTTCAATGCGCAATACGTCGCCTGTCCCCGGATGGGTAAATTTCAGCGCGGCGGCATGAAGAAACAGACGCGATAATCCCGTACCCGCCAGTTGCTTATCAAATTCCCGATCGCCGTAGCGATCGTCGAACGCAATAGGATGACCGGCATATTGGGTATGCACGCGAATCTGATGCGTACGGCCCGTTACCGGGCTACAGCGCACCAGCGTGGCGAACGCATAGCGCTCTTCCACCTTAAAGCGGGTTTCTGACGGTTTGCCTTCCTGGCTCACGCGAACAATGCGCTCACCGCTTTGCAGAATGTTCTTTAATAACGGCGCCTGCACGCTTTTGACGTGCGATTGCCACTGACCGCGCACCAGCGCCAGATAATCTTTTTGCATTCCCTTCTCGCGCAGTTGCTCATGCAGCGAACGCAGCGCGGAGCGTTTTTTCGCCACCAACAGCACGCCGGAGGTATCGCGGTCGAGACGATGCACCAGTTCCAGGAATCGCGCTTCCGGACGCAACGCCCGTAACCCTTCGATGACGCCGAAACTTAACCCGCTCCCGCCGTGTACGGCGGTGCCGGAAGGCTTATTCAGCACCAGAATATGGTCGTCTTCATACAAAATGACGTCAGCCAACGCCGCCACTTTTTGTAAATGCGGCGACACGGCCTCTTCTTCGCGTTCAGCAACGCGAACCGGCGGAATGCGGACTTCATCGCCCGCTTCCAGCTTGTATTCCGGTTTGATGCGTTTTTTGTTCACCCGCACCTCGCCTTTACGCAAGATGCGATAAATCATACTTTTTGGTACCCCTTTCAGTTGGGTGCGCAAAAAGTTGTCAATGCGTTGCCCCGCTTCGTCAGCGGCGATGGCAACAATTTTTACGGATGGCGTTTCTGTTTTCATGGGGGGCGATTCTAAATAGCCTGCGAGATTCGCGCCACACATTTTTCTATGCTTATATTAACGTCTACGCCAGCGGATGAACATTTTTCACTGCGGTTTTGCTGGTTATTAAAGCGATCGGCTCGCGCTGGTGAAAAAACTGTGAGTAAGCGGGTGATAAATGGTAAAAGTCATCTTGCTATAACAAGGTTAGCAGTGGAATAATGATGCGGTTTCCGCACCGAAACTTGTTAAAACAAAAAGTTTAGCGGAATAACCCATTTTGTCTGACCGATCATCAACGCAGCAATGGCGTAAGACGTATTGATTTTTCAGACAGTTAGCGGGCTGCGGGTTGCAGTCCTTACCGGTAGATAGGATCTTCTCTGGAGAGTAATGCCCAGGCTGCTTCCCTGATAATTGCGCTGTGTTTCCGTATGAAATACAGGCAACCGACACTCTGCGCCTCTTTGAGCTGACGATAACCGTGAGGTTGGCGACGCGAAATAGTCACGAGGCCATCGGTTCATGCCCGGTAAGGCGTCACCATGCCCGCAGCTTAGTCGTCAACGTAAGAATAATGAGTAAGTTACGATGAAAAGAATGTTAATCAACGCGACTCAGCAGGAAGAGTTGCGCGTCGCCCTTGTAGATGGGCAGCGTCTGTACGATCTGGATATAGAAAGCCCCGGACACGAGCAGAAAAAAGCAAACATCTATAAAGGCAAAATTACCCGTATTGAACCGAGCCTGGAAGCGGCTTTTGTTGATTACGGCGCAGAACGTCACGGTTTCCTCCCGTTAAAAGAAATTGCCCGCGAATATTTCCCCGCTAACTACAGCGCTCATGGTCGCCCGAACATCAAAGATGTGTTACGTGAAGGCCAGGAAGTCATTGTTCAAATCGATAAAGAAGAACGCGGCAACAAAGGCGCGGCGTTAACCACCTTTATCAGTCTGGCGGGCAGCTACCTGGTTTTGATGCCGAATAACCCGCGCGCGGGTGGTATTTCCCGCCGCATTGAAGGTGACGATCGTACCGAGTTAAAAGAAGCGCTGGCCAGCCTGGAGCTCCCTGAAGGAATGGGGCTTATTGTGCGTACCGCGGGCGTGGGTAAATCCGCAGAAGCGTTGCAGTGGGATTTAAGCTTCCGCCTGAAACACTGGGAAGCCATTCAGAAAGCCGCTGAAAGTCGTCCTGCGCCGTTCCTGATCCATCAGGAAAGCAACGTCATCGTACGCGCGTTTCGCGATTATCTGCGTCAGGATATCGGTGAAATCCTGATCGACAACCCAAAAGTGATGGAAATGGCGCGTCAGCATATCGCCGCGTTGGGCCGCCCGGATTTTACCAGCAAAATTAAGCTGTACACCGGTGAAATCCCGTTGTTCAGCCATTACCAGATCGAATCGCAGATCGAATCGGCATTCCAGCGTGAAGTGCGCCTGCCGTCCGGTGGCTCCATCGTCATTGACAGCACCGAAGCGTTAACCGCCATCGATATCAACTCCGCTCGCGCAACTCGCGGCGGCGATATCGAAGAAACCGCGTTCAACACCAACCTCGAAGCGGCCGACGAGATTGCCCGCCAACTGCGTCTGCGCGACCTGGGCGGCCTGATCGTTATCGACTTTATCGATATGACGCCGGTACGTCACCAGCGCGCGGTAGAAAACCGCCTGCGTGAAGCGGTGCGTCAGGACCGGGCGCGTATTCAGATTAGTCATATTTCCCGCTTCGGCCTGCTGGAGATGTCTCGTCAGCGCCTGAGTCCGTCGCTGGGCGAATCCAGCCATCACGTGTGTCCGCGCTGTAGTGGTACCGGCACCGTGCGCGATAACGAATCTCTGTCGCTGTCTATTCTGCGCCTGATTGAAGAAGAAGCGCTGAAAGAGAATACGCAGGAAGTCCATGCCATTGTTCCGGTGCCGATCGCCTCTTATCTGCTTAACGAAAAGCGGACGGCAGTTAACGCTATTGAGACGCGTCAGGATGGCGTCCGCTGTGTCATCGTCCCGAACGATCAGATGGAAACGCCGCACTATTCCGTGCTGCGCGTACGCAAAGGGGAAGAAACGCCGACCCTGAGCTACATGCTGCCGAAACTGCACGAAGAAGCGATGGCGCTGCCTTCTGAAGAAGAGTACGCCGAGCGTAAACGCCCGGAACAGCCTGCGCTGGCGACGTTCGCTATGCCAGATGTGCCTCCGGCGCCGACGCCTGCCGAACCGGCGGTTAGCGTCGCCACGGCGAAAAAGGACAATGTTACCGCCGCGCAGCCTGCACAGCCGGGTCTGTTTAGCCGTTTCCTTAACGCACTGAAACAACTGTTCAGCGGTGATGAAGAGACGAAAACCGTCGAAAAAGCCGCGCCGAAAGCGGAAGAAAAACCGGAACGTCAGCAGGATCGTCGCAAGCCTCGGCAGAACAACCGTCGCGATCGCAACGAACGCCGTGACACCCGTGATAACCGTGCCGAGCGTGATGGCAGCGAGAGCCGCGACGATAATCGTCGTAACCGTCGCCAGGCACAGCAGCAAAATGCAGAAGCGCGCGATACCCGCCAGCAGGAAACGGCGGAAAAAGCGAAAACCGGCGATGAGCAGCAACAGACGCCGCGTCGCGAACGCAACCGCCGCCGCAATGATGACAAGCGTCAGGCGCAGCAGGAAGTAAAAGCGCTTAACCGCGAAGAGCAGCCTGTCCAGGAGACCGAACAGGAAGAGCGCGTTCAGCAGGTTCAGCCGCGCCGTAAGCAGCGTCAGCTTAATCAGAAAGTCCGCTTTACTAACAGTGCGGCGGTTGAAACGGTTGACACGCCAGTCGTCGTCGACGAACCGCGCCCGGTTGAAAACGTTGAACAGCCCGTTTCAGCGCCGCGTACCGAACTGGCGAAAGTCGATTTACCGGTCGTTGCCGATATCGCAACGGAGCAGGACGATAGTGTAGAACCTCGCGATAATACTGGCATGCCGCGTCGCTCCCGCCGTTCTCCGCGCCACCTGCGCGTAAGCGGTCAGCGTCGTCGTCGCTATCGTGACGAACGCTATCCGACACAATCGCCGATGCCGTTAACCGTCGCCTGCGCGTCGCCGGAAATGGCATCCGGTAAAGTCTGGGTCCGCTACCCGATTGTTCGTTCTCAGGAAACGCAGGTTGAAGAGCAGCGTGAAGTGGAACTGGCGCTGCCACAAGCTGTCGTCCCTGAACAGCAGGTTATCGCTGCGACCGTGGCGTTCGAACCAGAAACGTCGGTACAGGCAGTAGAAAATGTTGCCGTTGAGCCGCAGATCGTCGCCGAACCACAGGCACCAGAAGCCGTCGACATCGAGACAACGCATCCGGAAGTGATTGCCGCGTCGGTTGATGAGCAGCCGCAACTGATTGCCGAAAGCGATACGCCGGTGGCGCAAGAGGTTATTGCTGACGCCGAACCAGCAGCAGAAACCGCCGACACGTCCATTACGGTTGCTGAAAACGTGGCTGAGGTTGTCGTTGTCGAGCCAGAAGAAGAGACAAAAGCGGAAGCGGCTGTTGTGGAGCACACGGCAGAAGAAACCGTTATCGCACCGACCCAGGTAGAGAAAAAGACGCAGGATGTTGTCTGCGTTGACGATCATAACCACGCCAGCGCGCCAATGACGCGTGCGCCAGCGCCGGAATATGTGCCGGAAGCCCCGCACCATAGCGACTGGCATCGCCCTTCCTTCCACTTTGAAGGTAAAGGCGCCGCAGGCGGACACAGCGCCACGCGTCACGCCAGCGCTCCGGCGACACGTCCACAGCCGGTAGAATGAGGTAACCGCTGATACAAAGCCGACCACCAGGTCGGCTTTTTTATGCCCCTTGCAGGGCAGTGCATCAGGGCAACGCATCCCCCCATGGCGTCTTTTAGTCACTCAAGGCGCTTACGAAATCGGACCGGATAATAAACCGTACGGATGGCGTCGCTACGGGCGCGACAATATAACGACTAAAAAAATGCCCGCGCCGGGGTGGATGGCGCGGGCAGACAAAACATATCCAGTTTCGTGATATGTTTCAAAAAGAGATGTTACCGGTTCAACTGGAAAAGCGACATTCCCTGCATATCGGTAAACGTTTTATAGGAGGCCTGTAATGCCGCCTGTTGCATCACGTAGGAGGAGATGACCGAGTTCCAGTCCACATCCACCAGATTGCTCATCTGCAGCTTCTGCCCCAGCGCACGGTCACTTCCCAGGGCATCCAGCGTACTGAGTTCGCTCAGTTGCGTCCCCAGTTCCGCACGAACGGTCAGGACATTATTAAGCGAGTTTTTTAAGCCGCGATTCGTTTTATCAATGGCGGCGGCAGCCTTTTCTTTTTCCACATCATTGCCTTTCACCGGCGTTTTGAGCGCTGCAATCGCCGTATCAAGCATGACAAACAAATTCTTTTCAGAGTCCGTGCCATCAGGTTCCGGCACTGCATTGCTGGTAAGGCTATTAAAAATTTGCGCTCCCGTATGGCCAATCACCATCGTGCGTGCGGAATCCACCTGCTGGGTAACACTTTTCTCACCGCCATGGTAATTCCCCGTCGCCTGATCGAAAGGCGCCGCTTCCGTTTTATACCCGGCGAAGATATAGCGACCATTACCGTCAGTACTGTTTGCCAGGTTCATCAACTGATCGCGGATACCCTGTAAATCCGTCGCCAGCGAAGCGCGGTCATCGTCACTTAACGTGCCGTTTCCGGCATAGACAATTTTTTCCTGTGCGGTTTGAATCGCCGTCGTCACCTGACTGAGTACGCTTTCTTCCAGCGAAACTTTTTGGGTGGCAAAAGTACGCGCCAGGGCGTACTGGCTATTCTGTGCCTGCGCCTGGGAGAGCACCACCGCCTGCGACGCGGCGATCGGATCGTCAGATGGATTGATAACGCGCTTACCGCTAGACATCTGCTCGCCCAACTTCATCCATTCGGACTGAGAGTTAGTGATGCCGCTCATATTTTGCTCATACATCATCTGGGTACTGATACGCATGTCATCCTTCTCCCTTAGCGAATGTTCAGTAACGCATCAAACAGCGCGTTCGCGGTCTGCAATACTTGCGCATTCGCCAGATAATACTGCTGATAACGCTGCAAATTGCCATACTCTTCGTCTAGATTAACGCCGGAAACCGACTGTTGCTGCTTATAAAGCTGTTTAACCACATTCGCCTGCGTGGTGCTGCTGGTTTTCAGCGTTGACGTTTTGTTACCCACATCGCTGACCAGCGTGGCGTAGGCATCGTTAAAGGTTTTGTTGCCGCCCACTACCTTGCTGTTTTGTAAGTCCAACAACGCCTGGCCATTGCGGTTATCGCTATCGCCGGTATCCACATCAGGATCGAGTTTTGACTCGGCAGCCATCGCAATCTCGGCTTCATTCGTCACTTTAACTTTCATGTCGACGATAGCATTACTGACCGGCTTCAGAAGGAAACTGTCGTTCTTCTGCGCGCCGGTGCCCACCGTCACTTTCAGACCGTCAATCTCCAGTTTTCCGTCAACATCTTTTGTCGCCGTGAAGGTGGTGTTATCCGCCAGGCGAGTAACCTTCCAGTCTGTACCGTCAAAAACAATCTGATAATCCGTCGCCTGAACCTTCGTGCTGTCGACCACCTCAGCGGTTAACGATACCGTTTTATCCGCATTATTACTGTTGCTATACACCACCGGCGAGCCAATGCCAAAGAAGTCTTTCCCTTTATTGCCGTCAGCGTCATAACCTTTGGTATGCTGCGCGTTGAATGCATCGGCAAACGCCAGCGCCAACTGGCCCAGTGTATTACGGGTCTGATCCAGATCCTGAGAGCGGAACGTCAGTAGCCCGCCGAGCGAGCCGGTATTCAGCAACTTTTCTGGAATTTCGATGTTACCTGCGGCCTCATCGACATAAGCGACAGTCGTTCGTGTCGGGTCGGCGCTGGAGGGTACTGCCGCCAACTGACGCGCCGTCGAACCCTGCACCAGCGTATAGCCATTGGCCATCGTCAGGTTATAGGTGCCGCCGTCCTGTACGCTCACCTCGACGCCAACAATCTTGTTAAGCTCGCTGACTAACTGGTCACGCTGATCGAGCAGGTCGTTCGGCGATGCGCCCGCGCCTACGCCCGTCAAACGGGAGATTTGATCGTTCAGGTTAGCTATCTGCTTAGCATAATTATTGATTTGCGCCACACTGGAGCTAATCGCGATATTGACCTGTTTATCCTGATCGCGCAGATACTGATCGGTGGTTTTGAACTGGTTTACCAGCCCTTCCGCTTTACCAATCAACGCCTGACGCGCCGCAGGATCTTCCGCGTTACTGACTAACGTTTGCAGACTGGTAAAAAAGCTCTGCAACGAGCCAGACAGTGAGCTGGATTTATCGGCCAGCAAGTTGTCGATTTTCGACATTTGTGCATAGCGCGTGCTCAATCCACTACTCTGGTTTTGCGCGCCGCGTAGCTGATTGGTGATAAACGCATCATATTCACGCTGTACGCCGGAAACGTAAACGCCATTACCTATCCAGCCGCCAGACCCTAACGTACTGTTTGCCTGCGCCAGAATAGTTGTCTGCCGGGTATAACCCGCAACGTTATAATTGTTGATGTTATTACTGACCGTACTTAACGCGGCCTGCGCGGCGTTAAGCCCGCTCATGGCGTGATTAATCAAGCTGGACATGATGGTTCCTTTTAATCCTTCAATACTCGTTGTTATCGGCAGCTACTGTGTGGACTTGAGCAATTTAAAAGAGATTATCGAGATTCGCGCTGTAGGTTTTGCTGACCTTTTCGCTCATCGCTTTTAACTGCTGAATCATGCTGGTTAATTTACGCGCGTAATTCGGGTCGGTAGCGTATCCGGCGTTTTGCAAGGCCACGGCACCCTGCTCCGCCGTGGCGGCGGTGGTCACAGCGGCGTAGCGTGGATTACGTGTTAACAGCGCGACATAATCCGATAACGCCTCCAGATACGAGCTATAAACGCGGAATTTCGCTTTCACTTTTTTCGCTTCGCCATTTTCGTATTCAGTGGTGGTGATTTCCGTCACCGGCCCTTTCCAACTGGCGGTCGCTTTTACGCCAAATACGTTATAACTGGGTTCGCCATTCTCCCGCAGGATTTGTCGCTGCCCCCAGCCGGACTCCAGCGCCGCCTGCGCCAGAATCAGATGATGCGGTACCCCGCTTTGTTCGCTGGCCAGCCTCGCCGGGAGCGAAAGCCGGGCCAGAAAGTCTTTACTGTCGCCGGAGAGCGGTGCGTCGCTGCTGTCCGGCGTTTTCGGCATTGCTTTTCGCACCAGTTGGGTCAGCGCCTGATTTTGATAGCTGTTTACCGTCTCAAGGGAGAATTTAAGCGGGACTTGCGGCGCGTCATCCGCAGGCATCGTCTGCCCGCTGGTCATCTGTTTAACCATCATATCCGCCAGTCCCAATCCCTTGCCGGCGGTCATCTGCTGGGCGATCTGCTGGTCATACATGCTGGTATACAGACGTGTCTGATCGCTGCTGAATAAGCCATCTTTGGGTAGAGCCTCGCGCATACTTTTCAGCATCATCTGAACAAACATCCCCTCCACCTGACGGGCCACCGGACGGATATTCGCCGCCGGATCCTGGCCCGCTTTCGCTTTCAGTTCGTTCAGAGATTGCGCATCCCAGGCCGCGCTGGCCAGCAATTTACCGTCACCGATCATCAGATAATTTCCAGTTTGGCGCGTAGACAGCCCGCGCTCTGCATGGACTGTAAAATCGACATCAGGTCCATCGGCGTCGCGCCAAGCGCATTCAGCGCGCGCACTACGCTGTTCAGATTGGCGCTGGAACGCACGCTTTGTAGCGATCCGCCGCTCTGGCGTAAATCTATCTGAGTCTGTGGCGTCACCACGGTCTGCCCGCCGCCAAATGGCGTATTAGGCTGGTTAACGTTGAGCTGGCGGTTGACCGTCACTGACAAATTGCCCTGCGCCACAGCGCAGCTATCCAGCGTCACTTCCCTATTCATGACCACCGAACCGGTACGCGAGTTGATCACGACTTTTGCATCCTGCGGCGTCACGTTGACTTCCATATTTTGAATGTCCGCCAGAAAACGCACCTGCGAGCTGTTGCCGCTGGGCACGCGTACCTGTACCGTTCGCGCATCAAGCGCAGTGGCGCTACCGTAACCACGGGCGCGGTTGATGGCGTCGGTAATTTGCTGCGCCATCGTAAAATCTTCGTCGTTCAATTGCAGATTAATGGTGTTGCCAGCGCCGAACTGAGTCGGCAACTCGCGTTCGATAATCGCGCCGTTAGTGATGCGCCCGCCGTTAAGCTGGTTAACCTGCACGCTACTGCCGCCTGCGGAAGCGCCCGCGCCGCCGACCAGAATATTCCCCTGCGCCAGAGCATACACCTGGCTGTCCACCCCTTTTAACGGCGTCATTAATAACGTCCCGCCACGCAGACTTTTGGCGTTCCCCATTGAGGAAACGACGACATCGATCGTTTGTCCCTGTCGCGCAAAAGGCGGATACGACGCCGTCACCATCACCGCCGCCACGTTTTTCAACTGCATGTTGGTGCCGGTGGGGACTGTAATCCCCAGTTGTGACAGCATGTTATTGAGCGTCTGGGTGGTAAATGGCGTCTGGGTCGTCTGGTCTCCCGTACCGTCCAGCCCGACCACCAGCCCGTAGCCGATCAGCGAGTTTTCCCGCACGCCCTGAACGCTGGTCAGATCCCGGATACGCTCGGCGTGCGCCAGAGTGGCAACCAGTGCCAGAACGATTCCTGCAAGAGCTTTAAACACATACACCTCGCTTACATCGGCGACAAATTAAGGAAGAAACGTTGCAGCCAGCCCATATTTTGCGCTTCGTTAATATAGCCGTTCCCGACATATTCAATCCGCGCATCCGCCACCTGTGTCGAGGGAACGGAGTTGCTGCCGCTGATGGTGCGTGGATTTACCACGCCGGAGAAGCGGATGAATTCCGTTCCCTGATTAATCGCGATCTGTTTTTCACCCACGACGTGTAAATTGCCATTGGCCAGAACCTGATCGACGGTCACGGTCAGCGTGCCGCTAAAGGTATTGCTGGCATTCGCGCCGCCTTTACCGTTAAAAGAGTTGCCGCCGGAGGCCTCCATATCCGCACGGGAATTACCGAATAATCCCTGCAGATAACGCGGTACCGTATCAAAACCAAAGCTGGTTTTGCCGTCGCGGCTGGCATTTGCCGACGAACTTTTACTGGCGCTAACGTTTTCCTGTAACACAATCGTGAGCGTATCGCCGATATTACGCGGTCGACGATCTTCAAAAAGCGGCTGATAACCATAATTAATCGGCTGCGCAGACTGAAATATGGAGCCATTCGCCACCGGTACCGGGCCAGGTATCGGCTGCGCCGTGGTCGCCCCCTGCACGAGCGGTTTAGCGGGTATCCAGGCGCATCCTGTCAGCGTCGCGACCATCAGGGCCATAACTGGGTAAGCGTGAAGCGCGTATTTTTGCATTACCTTCATCTTCAAAATCAGGGAGCCGGTGGCGTCTTCACCCCACCGGCAGCCCCTTAGAGTTGCGTCAGTTTCTGCAGCATCTGATCGGTCGTCGATACTGCTTTACTGTTAATTTCATAGGCGCGTTGAACCTGAATCATGTTCACCAGCTCTTCCGCCACGTTAACGTTCGACGTTTCGACATACCCTTGATACAACAGCCCCGCGCCGTTGAGCCCCGGCGTACTTTCGTTCGGCGCGCCGGACGATTGCGTTTCGATATAGAGGTTCTCGCCGATGCTTTCGAGCCCGGTGTCGTTCATAAAGGTGGTCAGATTAAGCTGCCCGACCTGAACCGGCGCGGCCTGCCCCTGCTGGGTCACGCTGACCACGCCGTCGCGGCCAATCGTGATGCTTAACGCGTTGGCCGGAATGGTGATTGCTGGCTGCACCTGAAAACCACCCGCCGTCACCAGTTGACCATTCTGATCCACCTGGAAGGAACCATCGCGGGTATAGGCTGACGTACCGTCCGGCAGCATGACCTGGAAAAAGCCCTGCCCTTTAATCGCCACATCTTTACTGTTGTTGGTCTGCGACAGGTTCCCCTGACTGTGTAGACGCTCCGTGGCGACCGGACGCACGCCGGTACCGATTTGCAGCCCGGAGGGCAGCGTCGTCTGCTCGGACGACTGTGCGCCCGGCTGGCGGATGGTCTGGTACAACAGATCTTCAAATACCGCGCGCTGACGCTTAAAACCATTGGTGCTGACGTTTGCCAGGTTATTGGCAATCACATCCATATTGGTTTGCTGCGCATCCAGGCCGGTTTTGGCGATCCATAATGAACTGATCATAAAATGTCCTGTATTAACTCATCGACAGCAGTTGGTTAGCTCGCCCTTCGTTCTCATCAACGCTGGTGATAACCTTCATCTGCATTTCAAAACGACGTGCGTTGGCGATCATGTCGGTCATGGCTTCAACGGGCTTGACGTTACTGCCCTCCAGCACGCCCGACATAATGCGAATAGACGGGTCGGCGGCCAGTACCGCCCCGCGTTCAGCCTGTGCGTCGGCGGTAAGGCGGAATAAACCGTCATCGCTCCGTTGCACCTCATTGCCTTCCGCTTTGACCAGCTTCAGTCGCCCAACGGGCGCCACCGTATTTGGCGGATCGCCGGGGTTGAGCGCGGAGATCGTGCCGTCTGCCGCAATGGTGATTTCCGACCCTTCAGGAACGGTAATCGGGCCGCCTTCGCCGATAACCGGATGTCCCTGAATGGTTAACTGCCCGGTTGGACCCACCTGGATATTCCCGTTACGGGTATATCCTTCAGCGCCATCCGCTGCTTGCACTACCAGCCAGCCGTCCTGCTGTAACGCGACATCCAGCGGGCGGGAGGTGTAGTCCAACTGGCCCGGGGTCATATCCGCCCCCGGCGTCGACGCCGTAACCAGCGTGCGCGTTGCTAAAGAGAGGCCATCAACGGGCACCGCGCGTAGCGCGTTAAGCTGCGCGCGAAAGCCCGGCGTTGAGGCATTAGCCAGGTTGCTGGCCGTTACCGCCTGCTGGTTAAGCGTCTGGCTGGCCGCCCCCATGGCGGTATAAATTGCGTGATCCATTAAGCTATCCCGTCAGGCGCTTAGCGCAGGTTAACCAGCGTATTGAGGATCTGATCCTGGGTTTTGATGGTCTGCGCATTCGACTGGTAGTTACGCTGCGCGACGATCATATTCACCAGCTCTTTACTCAAATCCACGTTAGAGGCTTCCAGCGCGCCGTTCGTCAGCTTACCGAAGTTGCCGGAACCGGCAGTCCCCAGCAGCGCTACCCCGGAGGCCTGCGTCGCCGCCCAGACGTTATCGCCCTGGGATGCCAGACCTTCGTTGTTGGCGAAGTTAGCCAGCACAATCTGCCCCAGCACCTGCTCCTGCTCGTTGGAATAGTTGCCAACTACGGTGCCGTCATTGTTAATCTGGTAGCTCACCAGATCGCCCGGCTTATAGCCGTTCTGATTGGTGGCGACGATATTGTTAGCCCCGGTGTTCTGCTGCATAGAGTTAAGGAAGCTGAGGGAGAAGTCCGCAGGCGTGGCGCCATTAATCTCACCGGTGGTGATCTGTATTTGCTTTTCTGGATTAGGTGTCGTCGCTAAATCCCAAGTCGGTGAAGCGGGTGGTGTACTTGTCAGCCTATAGTTATAAATCTCATCCAGCGTACCATTCTCGGTAAAGTGCATCTGAGCCGCTTTATTAGCCGTAGCACCAGCAACACTGCTATCAAGCGTCCATACATCCCATTTATTACTATCATTTTTAACGTAATAAATGCTCATATCGTGGGCGTTACCCTGACTGTCATAAACGGTAATACTCCCTTTTTTGTTGTAAGTATTCGCATCGGCAGGGTCGAATGGATTTTTTGCCGGTTTCGCATCCGTCGAGTTCAGGTTGATCTGCATTGATGCGGTGGTGGTCGATTTCGCCGCCATCAGCGTGTTCGGAATGGTGATCGGCGCAGGATTCGCCCCCTGCTGAATAGTCGGCGGCGTACCGGTAGCCGGATAGCCGGTCAACTGCATTCCTTGCATATTGACCAGGTTACGGTTCTCGTCCAGTTTGAACTGGCCGTTGCGGCTGTAGAACACGGAACCGTTGCTGTCTACCAGGCGGAAAAAACCGTTCTGGCTAATCGCGACGTCCAGCCCGCGACCGGTGTTCGTTGTCGTACCGTCGGTAAAATCCTGGGTAATCCCCGCTACTTTTACGCCCAGCCCCACTTTTGAACCAGCGAACATATCGGCAAACGATGCCGTACCGGATTTAAAGCCATAGGTGGCGGAGTTGGCGATGTTATTACCGATAACATCAAGGTTGGTGGCCGCGGCGTTCAGGCCGCTAACCGCTTGAGAAAAAGACATGACTGACTCCTGATAAGTGTAAGGGCTTAGATTATTTGCCGAACTTCGTCGAGTGTGGTGGTGCCGTAGGTACCGAGATCCAACAGGTTGCCGTTGCTGCCCTTCGTCACGCCCTGCACCAGAGCGAATTGCAGCGGTTGCGCTACCAGTTGTGTCCCGCCATTACTGGCGGTAATCGCAATGTTGTAAGAACCATTCGGTACCGCTGTTCCGTCCGTTTGCTTACCATCCCAGGTAAAGGTATGTACCCCGGCTTTCAGCTCGCCGATCTCCAGCGTACGTACCACCCGACCATCTTTATCGGTAATGGTTGCCGTCACTTTGTCCGCGGGTTGTTGCAATTCCACGCCAAACGGCGTTGTGGACGTAACGGCCCCTTCTTCCGCGCCTTTACCCGCCAGAATTGTGGTGCCAGGCACCATAACGCCATGTCCAATCAGCGTGGTCGCCTGTAGCGACTGACTATTGTCGATTTGCCCGGAAATAGCCCCCAGCGTCGTATTCAGTTTTTCAATGCCGCTCACGGTACTGATTTGCGCCAACTGTGTAGTTAACTCATTATTTTGTAAGGGGTTAGTCGGGTCCTGATTCTTCAATTGCGCGACCAGCAAGGTCAAGAAACTGCTTTGCAGATCGGCAGCATTGCTTCCAGTCATCGAACCGCTGCCGGTCGTCGTTTTGACGCCCGTGTTGGTCGGATCATTCATATTTACGGCAATAGACATACGCGCCTCCTTTACTGGCCTAATGTCAGCGTTTTAAGCATCATGCTTTTTACGGTATTCAGGACTTCGACGTTTGCCTGATAGCTGCGCGAGGCTGACATCGTATTGACCATTTCGCCGACCACATCGACGTTGGGCATTTTGACGTAACCGTTAGCGTCCGCCAGCGGGTTGCCTGGCTCATAGACCAGCTTTTCCGGTGCCTGGCTTTCAATCACGCTGGCGACCTTTACCCCGCCAGTGGCCTGACCCGGCGAGGCGTCCACCTGAAAAACCACCTGTTTGGCGCGATAAGGCTGACCGTCTGGTCCGGTGACGCTATCCGCATTCGCCAGGTTACTGGCCGCAACGTTCAACCGCTTGGACTGTGCGGTAAGCGCCGATCCGGCGATATCAAAAATGTTTAACAGCGCCACGAATTAGTTTCCTCCCTGTAGCACATTCATCATGCCTTTGAGTTGGCTACCCAGAACGGTAAGCCCCATCTGATATTTGAGACTGTTATCCGCAAACTGCGTACGTTCCCTGTCCATATCCACGGTGTTGCCATCCAGAGAAGGTTGATCGGGGACGCGGTAAAGCAGATCCACTGCGGGAGAAGAGACCGCCTGGGCGGGAATATGGTGAGAGGAAGTCAACGTCAACGAGACGCCGCCGGTTTCTTCCCGTCCGCGCACCATCACTTTTTTTAACTCACTGGCAAAATCAATATCGCGCGCCTGGTACCCCGGCGTATCGGCATTGGCGATATTCGCCGCTAATATTTCCTGACGTTGCGCGCGCAGATTTAGCGCTTCCTGCTGAAATCGTAAGGCGGCATCGAGCCTGTCGAGCATATCTCCTCCGCAAATGACATAATTCAGCCGACAGCTTAAATCTCTTCACGCGCGCGTTATCGCCGGAATAAACGCAAAATGCGTCGCTATTTATTGCGTTGATGCTTGCTTCACACGGGTAGAATCCTGTCATTACATCAACCAGGGGGAAGTAACTATGCAAACGGTAAAACGAGGATTCGCCGTGGCGGCTTTGCTATTCAGCCCCCTGGCAATGGCGCAGGACATCAACGCCCAGTTGACAACGTGGTTTTCCCAGCGTCTGGCTGGCTTCAGCGATGAGGTCGTTGTAACGCTCCGTTCACCGCCTACTCTGCCGCCGAGCTGTGAACAGCCAACCTTCAGCATGACAGGCAACGCGAAGCTATGGGGTAACGTCAACGTGGTGGCGCGCTGCGCCAATGAAAAACGTTATTTGCAGGTGAGTGTGCAGGCGACCGGCAATTATGTCGCCGTTGCCGCGCCCGTCGCGCGCGGCGGAAAATTGACGTCGACCAACGTCACGTTAAAACGTGGCAGGCTGGATCAGTTACCGCCGCGGACGGTACTGGATATCCATCAGATTCAGGATGCCGTCAGTTTGCGTGATCTCGCTCCCGGGCAGCCAGTGCAGCTTACGATGATACGTCAGGCCTGGCGCGTCAAAGCGGGTCAACGAGTACAGGTCATCGCCAATGGCGAGGGTTTTAGCGTCAATGCGGAAGGTCAGGCAATGAATAATGCCGCCGTCGCGCAGAATGCGCGCGTGCGCATGACATCGGGTCAAATCGTGAGTGGAACCGTCGATTCTGATGGGAATATTCTTATTAACCTATAATTGTATAAAGATTTTGTCGCGGCTGCCGATGAGATATTCAACCATGATGGTAGCTGGCCGCTACAACGTAACCCTCGATGAGGATAAATAAATGAGCATTGACCGTACCTCACCTTTGAAACCCGTTAGCACTGTCCAGACGCGAGATACCAGCGACACGCCGGTACAAAAAACGCGTCAGGAAAAAACGTCTACCGCGACGAGCGCCAGCGTAAAGTTAAGCGACGCGCAAGCGAAGCTCATGCAGCCAGGCACCAGCGATATTAATATGGAACGCGTCGAAGCATTAAAAACGGCTATCCGTAACGGCGAGTTAAAAATGGATACGGGAAAAATAGCAGACTCGCTCATTCGCGAGGCACAGAGCTACTTACAGAGTAAATAAGCGTATGACTCGTTTGTCAGAAATACTTGACCAGATGACCGCCGTCCTGAATGACCTGAAGACGGTGATGGATGCAGAACAACAACAGCTTTCCGTAGGCCAGATTAACGGCAGCCAGCTACAGCGTATTACAGAAGAAAAAAGCTCGTTGCTGGCGACGCTGGATTATCTGGAACAACAGCGCCGTCTGGAGCAGAATGCGCAGCGTAGCGCAAACGATGACATTGCGGAGCGCTGGCAGGCGATTACCGAAAAAACGCAGCATCTGCGCGACCTCAACCAGCACAACGGCTGGCTGCTGGAAGGGCAAATAGAGCGTAATCAACAGGCGCTGGAGGTACTGAAACCGCACCAGGAGCCTACCCTATACGGGGCTAACGGCCAGACTTCCGTCTCTCACCGCGGCGGTAAAAAAATTTCTATCTAATCATTGCCGGATGGCGACGTTGCGCCTTTCCGGCCTGAATGCTTTGTAGGCCTGATTAGCGCAGCGCTATCAGGCACTGAATTTACGCTGTCCGGCGTACAAACTCTTTCACTTTAAAGCCCAGCACGGCAAGCGCAGCGAAATAGGCCGCAATACCCGCGATCACTACCGCCATCAAACGCAGCAAACGCCATAACATAGACCCTTGCGACCACTCCGGCATAATATGCAACACGCCGAACAGCACGGCGGCCATCACCAGTACGGAAATGATCAGACGCGTCAGAAACCACATCCAACCCGGTTGTGGCGTAAAGATATTCTGTTTGCGCAGTTGCCAATATAACAGAGACGCATTGAGACATGCCGCCAGCCCAATAGAGAGCGATAGCCCGGCGTGTTTCAGCGGTCCAATAAACGCCAGGTTCATTAACTGGGTCATAATTAACGTCACTATGGCGATTTTCACCGGCGTTTTAATATCCTGGCGAGAATAGAAGCCCGGAGCCAGCACTTTTACGACGATCAAGCCAATCAGTCCCACCGAATAGGCGATTAACGCCCGCTGCGTCATCGCCGCATCAAAGGCGGTGAATTTACCGTACTGAAATAGCGAGACCGTCAGCGGCTTCGCCAGAATGCCTAACGCTACCGCGCTCGGCAACGCCAGTAAAAAACACAGACGCAGCCCCCAGTCCATCAGGCGACAGTACTCATCATGATTGCCGCTGGCAAAGCTTTTCGACAATGACGGCAACAGGATGGTCCCCAACGCCACGCCCAACACGCCGGACGGGAACTCCATCAACCGATCGGCGTAGTACATCCATGAGACCGAGCCGGAGGCCAGAAACGAGGCGAAAATCGTATTGATGATAAGGGAGATCTGACTGACAGAAACGCCCAAGATCGCTGGTCCCATCTGTTTGACCACCCGCATCGCCCCGGTATCGCGAAAGTTAATGCGCGGCAACACCAGCATACCGATCTTTCTCAAATACGGAAGTTGATACACCAGTTGCAGCACGCCGCCGACGGTGACTGCCCAGGCTAACGCCAGCACCGGCGGATTAAAGTATGGCGCGGCGAATAACGCAAAACCGATCATGCTGATATTAAGAAATGTCGGCGCAAAAGCGGGAATAGAGAAGCGATTCCAGGTGTTGAGAATGGCGCCAACCAGCGAAGCCAGCGAGATCAGCAGAATATAGGGAAACGTAATCCGCAGCAGTTGCGTCGTCAGCGCGAATTTATCAGCAGTATCGGCAAAACCCGGCGCGGTTACCATAATGACCCACGGGGCGGCCAGCATACCGGCCACCGTCACGACGGCTAACGCCAGCGTCAACAGGCCGGAAACGTAAGCGACAAAGATCCGCGTCGCCTCTTCACCCTGCTTGCTCTTATATTCCGCCAGGATCGGCACAAAAGCCTGAGAAAAAGCGCCTTCGGCAAAGATTCGGCGTAGTAGATTGGGAAGTTTAAACGCCACAAAAAAGGCGTCGGTCGCCATTCCTGCGCCAAAAATTCTGGCGACAATCGCATCACGGGCAAAACCCAAAACGCGTGAAAACATAGTCATCGAGCTGACGGCAGCCAGCGATTTCAATAAATTCATTTCTTTTGTATTCCAGACCCTGGCGTAAAACTCCTGTATGGCTGATCCATCGACCGGATAACGCATTTCTGCCGTATCCGGCTGTATCACCGCGCCTGACGGCGACGTTAAAATGTCTTATCAGGCCTACAGACTCCCCACGGTTTGCCATTATTCACTGTGAAAAGAGGTATTATGTAGAGTGGGCATATATACCCGTCATACTTCGAGGTGCATGTGCGTTGGCTTTCCTGCAACTCGAATTATTTAGGGTATAGTACCTGGATTACGATGAATTACTACCGCCAGATGTTACAGAGGATTATTCGCTGATGGCGTCCCGCCACAGCGCCTCCACGACGCGCTGGGCCAGAATCGCCTGATCCCCAGCCGTTTCCGGAACCGTCTGATTTTGCACGCAATCAATGAAATGCCGTGCGCATCCGACAAAACCACGCTGTTCAAGCGTCGTTTGCCAGCCCGGAATGGGTTTGATGAGAATACCTTGCCCGCGCTCTTCGCGCCATTCACGCATATCCGTCACGTCATACAGCCCGCCGTCGGTGACGGCCAGGACCGATTCACGCTGACTTCCGGCGCGCCGGTGCATACTGGTGGTAATTTGTAGTTTGTCGGCGGAAAAATGATGTTCCGCATAGCGCATTTCGCCGGACTCGCTGGTGAGCAACGTGCCGCTGGCCAGGCGCGCCTCGCCGCCTGCCAGCCACAGCGCGGTATCCACGACGTGCAAATAGTCATCGAGCAAAGTAAAACGTAAGTCGTGCGGCCCGACGCTATCGGTACGATGTTTATCCATACGCAGTGACGCCGCAGTGCCGAGGCGCGTTTTCAGTTCGCGATACAGCGGCGCGAAACGGCGATTAAAGCCAACCATCAGCGTCAATTTTTTTTGCGCCGCCAGCGCCACCAGCCGCTCGGCATCACGTAGATTTTCCGCCAGCGGTTTATCCACGCAAACATGGACGCCGGCGTTGAGAAGTTCGCTGACCACAGCATAGTGGCTTGCGGTACTGGAGTGGACGAAGACCGCATCGCAGCCGGACGCTAAATTCGCCAGCGAATCCACATACGGTATGCGCCAGCTTTCGCAGATACGTAAGGCTTTATCCCGCGAGGGAGACCAGGCGCCCTGTAACGTCCATCCGGCGGTGTGGGTTAGTACCGGCAGCCAGGCCTTCTGCGCAATACCGCCTAATCCGACAATGCCAATCCGTAATGTTCTCACATTACTCTCCCAGGTGAGCTAACAAAGAATCCAGCCGCTGCTTTAACTCCGCCACTTCGCTTTCCAGCGCTTCGACGCGCGACTGAAGATCGCCCGACGTGCTTTCCGGCGCAGGCGTCTGGAGAGACAGTTCATCGACGTCGCCGCAAAAAAGGTGCATATAGCGGCTTTCACGCTTACCCGGTTCACGCGCCAGACGGACGACATACGGGCCATCCTCACGGCTGGCAAGCCGCTCCAGCGTGGATTCAACTTCCGCCATGTCGCTGAATTCATGCATCCGCGACGCCCGGCTGCGCAACTCGCCGGGCGTTTGCGCACCGCGCAGCAGCAGCGTGGTGACAAGCGCCACTTCCGCCGCGCTAAGTTTCAGGTCGCCAAACTCGGAATTACAGAAACGCTGTTCATATTTTGTGACGCGATTGCCAAACCCGCTGACCGTACGTAAGAAATGGCGTTTTACCAGGTTATCGAGCTGTTCCTGTACCGCCTGTTCCGTCAGGTTCATCACCGGTTCACGGTTAGTTTTCTGGTTGCAGGCCGTCACCACGCCGTTAACGGAGAGCGGATACTGTTCCGGCGTTGTTACCTGCTTTTCCAGCAGACAGCCAATCACTCGCGCTTCAGTGGCGGTTAATTCATATTTCATCGTTTTCTCCCTTTCGCTTTCACTCGCCCGGTAAGCCGCTCAACGTCCTGGCGTCCATTCCGGCGTCGTTAATGCCGTCAGTACATGATCGCGCCATTGTCCATCAATCAACAGGTAATCTTTCGCATAACCTTCTTTCTCAAAACCAAGCCGCGCAAGCAGCGCGCCGCTACGTTTGTTGTGCGGCATATAGTTCGCCATGATACGGTGGATATGCTGAGTGCGCTGCATATAGCGAATCGCAGCGGTTAAGGCTTCAAACATCAGCCCCTGCCCCTGCCACTTCTGCGCAATGGAATAGCCCAGATAGCAGGCATGAAAAGAACCGCGCACCACATTGGAAAAATTCGCCACGCCGATAATTTCTTTTTCTTCCGGATCAAGCAGCGCGAAATAGAAGGCGGAGCCCTGTTTGTGAAATTCACCGATCATTCCCAGACGCGCCTGCCACCCTGAAGGATAACAATGACTTTCATCTCGGACCGGCTCCCACGGTTTTAAAAAATGACGATTTTCCGCGTAATAATCGGCCAGACGCCAGGCATCACGCTCATGCACTAAACGCACCACCAGACGGTCGGTGGTTAAGCGCACTTTTGGCACGTTACTGCGATAGCCAAACATTCTATACCTACTCCTTCCTGTAACGTCTTCAGCACGCCAGTAACCTTACTATACCTGCGCAACCAGGCTCTGTGAAAAGCGCAAATCGTCATTTTTTGAATTGCTGCCACATTTTGATGAAAACTCTCGATTAAAAAGGACTTTTGATAAAAAAATATTGTCCCGCTAACGGTAGGAAAAAACGAAACGCAGCCGCAGAATAGTAGACGCTCATCTTTTGTTTCCCGGGAGGGGAAATGTCGCGCGTCTCGCAGGCGAGGAACCTGGGTAAATATTTTCTTCTCATCGATAACATGTTAGTAGTGCTGGGTTTTTTCGTTGTCTTCCCGCTCATCTCCATTCGCTTTGTCGATCAAATGGGGTGGGCTGCGGTGATGGTAGGGATCGCGCTCGGCCTGCGCCAGTTTATTCAACAAGGACTGGGCATTTTTGGCGGCGCCATTGCCGATCGCTTTGGCGCGAAACCGATGATTGTCACCGGTATGCTGATGCGCGCCGCAGGCTTTGCCACTATGGGCATCGCGCATGAGCCCTGGCTCTTATGGTTTTCCTGCATTCTTTCCGGTCTCGGTGGTACGCTTTTCGACCCGCCGCGCTCAGCGTTGGTGGTCAAATTAATCCGCCCGGAGCAACGGGGCCGCTTCTTCTCTCTGTTGATGATGCAGGACAGCGCGGGCGCGGTGATTGGCGCGCTGCTGGGAAGCTGGTTGCTACAATACGATTTTCGCCTGGTCTGCGCGACGGGCGCTATTTTGTTCATATTATGCGCCATTTTCAACGCATGGTTGCTTCCGGCCTGGAAGCTATCGACGGTCAGGACGCCGGTGCGAGAAGGAATGCGCCGCGTCATGAGCGATAAACGGTTTGTCACCTACGTGCTGACGCTGGCGGGCTATTACATGCTGGCGGTACAAGTCATGTTAATGCTGCCGATTATGGTAAACGATATCGCCGGTTCGCCTGCTGCCGTGAAATGGATGTACGCTATCGAGGCGTGTCTCTCGCTGACGTTGCTCTACCCGATTGCTCGCTGGAGCGAAAAGCGTTTTCGGCTGGAGCATCGGCTGATGGCCGGTTTGTTCGTCATGTCGCTGAGCATGATCCCCATCGGGATGGTAGGCAATTTACAGCAGCTTTTTACGCTTATTTGCGTTTTCTACATCGGCTCGGTTATCGCCGAACCGGCGCGCGAAACGCTCAGCGCGTCGCTAGCAGACGCACGGGCGCGGGGAAGCTATATGGGCTTTAGTCGTCTGGGATTAGCCATTGGCGGCGCGATTGGTTATATCGGCGGCGGCTGGTTGTTTGATGTGGGTAAAGCGCTTGCGCAGCCTGAACTACCGTGGATGATGCTCGGTATTATCGGCTTTATCACCTTTTTAGCTTTAGGCTGGCAATTTAGTCATAAGCGCACGCCGCGCCGTATGCTGGAACCCGGCGCCTGATTTGATACCTGCCGTTATCTCCTCCATACTGGTCAGGAACCGACAGTCAAATGGAGGAGAAACGTGAAGCTTTATATTTACGATCATTGCCCTTTCTGCGCTAAAGCCCGCATGATTTTCGGCCTGAAGAACATCCCCGTTGAACTCAACGTGTTACAAAATGACGACGAGGCGACGCCCACCCGGATGATTGGTCAAAAGATGGTGCCCATCCTGCAAAAAGATGATAGCCGCTATCTTCCTGAAAGTATGGATATTGTACATTATATCGACAACTCCGACGGTAAACCGCTGTTGACCGGGAAACGCAATCCTGCCATTGAAGAGTGGTTGCGCAAAGTTAACGGTTACGTTAATCAGTTACTGCTACCGCGATTTGCAAAATCCGCTTTCGATGAATTTTCTACCCCTGCGGCGCGCCAGTATTTTATCCGCAAAAAAGAAGCCTCATCCGGCAGTTTTGACAACCATCTAGCCCACTCTGCCGGACTGATTAAAAAGATCGGCGATGATTTACGCTCGCTGGATAAACTTATCGTACAGCCTAACGCCGTTAACGGCGAATTATCAGAAGATGATATTCATCTGTTTCCGCTTCTGCGTAATCTGACGCTGGTCGCCGGTATCCACTGGCCGACGAAAGTCGCGGACTATCGCGATAATATGGCGAAGCAGACGCAAATTAATTTACTCTCCTCAATGGCTATCTAACGCCCGCCAGGCGGCACCCCTCTCTTGCCGCCTTTTTCAGCTTTTTCTACTGGCGTCATGTCCGCTGGCGCGACATGCTGCTTTATGTCAGGATTAGGGCACAGGCAACATGTTGAGGAACGCCATGAAAAAGTTTTTTTTTGCCGCTGCGCTCGTAGTTAGCGGCCTGTTAGTGGGTTGTAATCAACTTACGCAATACACCATTAGTGAACAAGAAATTAATCAAGCGCTTGAAAAACGGAATAATTTCTCAAAAGATATTGGTCTGCCCGGCATTGCCGACGCGCATATCGTACTGACTAATCTTGCCAGCCAGATTGGTCGGGAAGAGCCTAATAAAGTCACCCTCACTGGCGATGCCAGGCTGGATATGAATTCCCTCTTCGGCAGTCAAAAAGCGACGATGAAGCTCAAGCTAAAAGCTCTGCCGGTCTTTAATAAAGAAAAAGGCGCCATCTATCTTCAGGAGATGGAAGTAGTAGACGCCACCGTGACGCCGGAGAAGATGCAATCTGTGCTACAAACGCTCCTGCCCTATTTAAATCAGTCTTTACGTAACTACTTTAACCAGCAGCCCGCTTACGTGTTGCGTGAGGACAGTAGTAAAGGCGAAGCGTTAGCGAAGAAATTCGCGAAAGGTATTGAAGTTAAACCTGGTGAAATCGTTATTCCTTTCACCAATTGATATCGGAGGGCGCGCTCGCGTCCTTTTTTTTACGTGCAAACGAAAACGTTTCCGCTTATCCTTTGTTTCCGGCAAAAAGACTATTCCTCAGCCGGAGCTTATTAATGACTGCACCATCCCAGGTTTTAAAGATCCGCCGCCCGGACGACTGGCACATTCACCTTCGCGATGGCGACATGTTAAAAACGGTCGTACCCTATACCAGCGAAATTTATGGCCGCGCTATCGTGATGCCAAACCTGGCGTCCCCCGTTACGACTGTTGATGCGGCGATCGCCTACCGCCAGCGTATTCTCGATGCGGTGCCCGCCGGGCATGATTTCACGCCGTTAATGACCTGCTATTTAACGGATTCGCTCGATGCCGATGAACTGGAGCGTGGTTTCCATGAAGGCGTGTTTACTGCGGCTAAGCTTTACCCGGCCAATGCCACCACTAACTCCAGTCATGGCGTAACGTCAATCGACGCTATCATGCCGGTACTGGAGCGGATGGAAAAACTTGGAATGCCATTGCTGGTCCACGGTGAGGTGACCCATGCGGATGTTGATATCTTCGATCGCGAAGCGCGTTTTATCGACACCGTAATGGAACCGCTACGCCAGCGTCTGACCGCGCTTAAAGTGGTCTTTGAACATATCACGACCAAAGATGCCGCGCAGTATGTACGTGACGGCAACGACTACCTGGCGGCGACCATTACGCCCCAACATTTAATGTTTAACCGTAATCATATGCTGGTCGGCGGCATTCGTCCTCACTTGTACTGTCTACCGATTCTGAAACGCAATATTCACCAGCAGGCGTTACGCGAACTGGTCGCCAGTGGTTTTACGCGCGCCTTCCTGGGGACGGATTCAGCACCGCATTCGCGTCATCGTAAAGAGACCAGTTGCGGATGCGCCGGTTGTTTCAACGCCCCCTCCGCCCTTGGCAGTTATGCCGCCGTGTTTGAGGAAATGAACGCGCTGGCGCACTTTGAGGCCTTCTGTTCACTGAATGGCCCGCAATTCTATGGTCTGCCGGTGAATGAGGGCTGGGTGGAACTGGTACGCGATGAACAACAGATACCGGTAAATATCGCGCTGGCTGATGATACGCTGGTGCCTTTTCTGGCGGGTGAAACAGTACGCTGGTCAGTAAAAAAATAAAAAATGCGCTTACCTGTTGCTATATATTGCATTTAACTGTATATATATCCAGTATATTCAACAGGGGGTCATTATGCGTATTGAAGTCACTATAGCCAAAACGTCACCTCTGCCTGCCGGTGCGATTGATGCGCTGGCGGGCGAACTCTCCCGCCGTATTAGCCATCATTTTCCTGAAAATTTGGGTAACGTCACCGTGCGTTACGCTACCGCTAACAACCTGTCCGTTATTGGCGCATCAAAAGAGGATAAAGAACGCATTAGCGAGATTCTCCAGGAGACCTGGGAGAGCGCTGATGACTGGTTCATCAATGAATAAAAAATGATATGCAGTGATGTAAGTTTTGCCGGGTCGCCCCGGCTTTTTTATTTGCGCAACTGATGAATATTTCGCCTGACCCTCAAAATAATTGCACAACATCCTAAAAAAATATGAATAAACTGTCGCTTTATTGTTCATATAATTCTTAAAAAGAGAAATTTATCCTCCCGTCTCTTTAAAAACACAGTGAATAGCCTTATTAATTGGTATACTGAAGTTGCTTCAGAAGAAAAACACGCATTGAACCTCGAGAACCGTTGTCTTATAACACGTACCAGGGGGGCATGATGGAAAAGAATAATGAAGTCATTCAGACCCATCCGCTTGTTGGATGGGATATCAGCACCGTCGATAGCTATGATGCGCTGATGCTGCGTTTACACTACCAGACCCCAAATCGTCCGGAACCGGAAGGGACTGAAGTTGGTCAAACGCTCTGGTTAACGACAGATGTAGCCAGGCAATTTATTTCGATATTAGAAGCCGGCATCGCCAAAATAGAATCAGGCGATTACCAGGAAAATGAGTATCGTCGCCATTAGCGTGACGCGCTCCCCTCTCTCAGGCACCGTAAGGTGCCTCACTTATTTCCGGCTTGTATATCTCAGCGCAGTTATTTACCCTGAAATCATCGCGATAGCAGAGAGAAGCTGATGAAATACGACCTTATTATTATCGGCAGCGGTTCGGTTGGCGCCGCCGCTGGTTATTACGCCACCCGCGCCGGGCTAAAGGTCCTGATGACCGATGCGCATATGCCGCCTCATCAACAGGGCAGCCATCACGGCGATACCCGTCTTATCCGCCACGCTTATGGTGAAGGCGAAAAATATGTCCCACTGGTGCTTCGCGCCCAGGCGCTTTGGGATGAACTCTCCGCGCACAATGAAGAGTCTGTTTTCGTCCGCTCCGGCGTCGTTAACCTCGGCCCGGCCGATTCCGCTTTCTTAGCCAACGTCGCGCGAAGCGCGCAACAGTGGCAATTGAACGTCGAGCGCCTGGACGCGACGGCCCTAATGACGCGCTGGCCGGAAATTCGCGTACCCGATAATTATATCGGGCTGTTTGAAGCTGACTCCGGTTTCCTGCGCAGCGAATTAGCCATTACCACATGGCTTCGTCTGGCCCGAGAGGCAGGCTGTGCACAGCTATTCAACTGCCCGGTAAGCCATATTCACCATGATGATAACGGTGTGACGATAGAGACGAGTGAAGGCCGCTACCACGCCAGTAAAGCGCTGATTAGCGCGGGCACCTGGGTAAAAGCGCTGGTGCCGGAACTGCCCGTTCAGCCCGTACGCAAAGTCTTTGCCTGGTTTCAGGCCGATGGACGTTACAGTGCTAAAAACTGCTTTCCGGCCTTTACCGGCGAAATGCCCAACGGCGATCAATATTACGGTTTCCCGGCGGAGAATGATGAGTTAAAAATCGGCAAACACAATGGCGGACAGCTAATACAGACTCAGGAAGAGCGCAAGCCCTTTGCCGCCGTTGCCAGCGATGGCGCAGAAGCATTTCCTTTCCTGCGTAACGTACTGCCGGGGATCGGCGGTTGTTTATATGGGGCGGCATGTACCTATGATAATTCGCCGGACGAGGATTTTATTATCGATACTCTGCCTGGCCATGAGAATACGCTTGTCATCACTGGACTCAGCGGACATGGTTTTAAATTCGCCCCGGTGTTAGGAGAAATCGCCGCGGATTTTGCGTTGGAAAAAACGCCCTCCTTTGATCTGACGCCGTTCCGGCTTTCCCGTTTTAGCCAATAATTTGTCGGCCTCATAAAGGGGCCGTTTATTAAGGTAAGCTATGCGTCGTCTATTTCATTTTCTGATGAATAATATTCGCGAGCATTTCATGCTTTACGTTATTCTTTGGTCGCTGCTGGCGGTTATGGATATCGTTTATCTCTTTTTCTTCTGATTTCTTATCATTGACGTTAACTGACATTTCATGAAAGTTCCTCACTTTTTATTTCATGACGTTGAAGCACAACAATGATGCCAGTTCCTCCCGTAGTGCGGTTATCGGGGTGAAATATCTCGAAACTTCTGAAGCTGAATCGCAAACAACATCAAAATTATTGAAATAAAAATAAATATCATTCAGATTCTTATTTATCAGTTGCATTCAGCGCTTTTCCACGCCATTTTCATTCTCTCGTGAAATATTCATTGGTGTGTTTATGCAATTTAAAAATACTCCACAGCGCTATGGCATGGTTTCCGCCGCGCTCCACTGGCTGACCGCCCTGGTGGTCTATGGCATGTTTGCGTTAGGTTTATGGATGGTCACGCTCAGTTATTACGACGGCTGGTATCACCAGGCGCCGGAATTACATAAAAGTATTGGCATGTTACTGATGATGGCGCTGATCGTGCGTATTATCTGGCGGCTTTATTCTCCACCGCCCGTTGCGTTGGCCAGCTATTCCCGTTTAACGCGCGCTGGTGCCGCTGCTGGTCATCTCCTCCTGTATCTCCTGCTCTTTGCGATCGTCATTAGCGGCTACCTGATTTCCACCGCCGACGGTAAACCGATTAGCGTCTTTGGCTGGTTTGAGATTCCGGCAACGCTTACGGACGCGGGAGCGCAGGCTGACATCGCCGGAACGCTGCATCTGTGGTTTGCGTGGTCGCTGGTCATTATCTCGCTCTCGCATGGGGTAATGGCGCTAAAACACCATTTCATCGATAAAGACGACACTCTGAAACGTATGACAGGAATGTCGTCATCTGACTATGGAGCTCAAAAATGAAAAAAAACCTGCTGGGATTCACCCTCGCATCCTTGTTATTCACGACCGGTTCCGCCGTGGCGGCGGAGTATAAAATTGATAAAGAAGGCCAACATGCGTTCGTAAATTTCCGTATCCAGCATCTGGGCTACAGTTGGCTATACGGCACCTTTAAAGATTTCGACGGCACGTTCACTTTTGATGAAAAAAATCCGTCGGCAGACAAAGTGAACGTGACTATTAACACCAATAGCGTCGACACTAACCATGCCGAACGAGACAAACACCTGCGCAGTGCGGAATTTCTTAATGTTGCGAAATTCCCGCAGGCAACCTTCACCTCTACCAGTGTGAAAAAAGAGGGGGATGAACTGGATATTACCGGCAATCTGACGCTCAATGGCGTGACAAAACCGGTGACGCTGGAAGCGAAACTGATGGGCCAGGGCGACGATCCGTGGGGCGGTAAGCGCGCGGGCTTTGAGGCCGAAGGAAAAATTAAGCTGAAGGATTTCAATATGACTACCGATCTCGGCCCGGCGTCGCAAGAGGTGGAGCTTATCATCTCAGTAGAAGGCGTTCAGCAGAAGTAACGCCTGGCGAAATGCCGGATTGCGGCCTTTACGCCGCTATCCGGCAAAATATTACTCTGCCGGATCGGGAATGCTCAGTTTGCTATTAAGCCGACCACGCGATTTATTAAAAATTTTGTTGCCGTTCTCGCGACCCGCGCGACGTCGGCGCTGTTCCTCCTCCGGCAAGGCCAACTCTTCACAGCATTGTTCGCTACAGCAGCCGTTAAATTTACTGGCGCACTGCGGACACTGGATAAACAGCAGATGGCAACCGTCGTTTTTGCAGTTGGTATGGCTATCGCAGGGCGCGCCGCACTGATGGCAATGCGCGATAACCTCATCCGAGATTCGTTCGCCCATTCGCTCATCAAACACAAAGTTTTTGCCGATAAAGCGAACGGGAAGCCCCTGCTCGCGCGCGCGACGGGCGTACTCAATGATGCCGCCCTCAATATGCCAGACTTTATTAAAACCGTTGTGTTTCATCCAGGCGCTGGCTTTCTCACAACGAATACCGCCGGTACAGTACATCACTATCTTTTTATCAGCATGTTCCCGCAGCATTTCAACCGCTTTTGGCAACTGTTCGCGAAACGTATCCGCCGGGATTTCCAGAGCATTTTCGAAATGGCCGACTTCATATTCATAGTGGTTGCGCATATCAATAAAGACCGCGTCAGGATCGTCCAGCATCGCATTAACATCTGCCGCCTTCAGATAATCGCCGACATTACTGGCGTCAAAACTCGGATCGTCAATACCGTCAGCGACGATACGGTCGCGGACTTTCATACGCAGCACCCAAAATGACTTTCCGTCATCCTCCAGCGCGATATTTAAACGCAGCCCGTCCAGCGCGGGATCGAACGCATAAAGCTGTTGACGAAACGTCTCTACCTTACTTTGCGGCACGCTGATTTGCGCATTGATGCCTTCATGCGCCAGGTAAACACGGCCAAAAACGCCCAACGCCGTAAACACCTGATACAACGCGTCCCGCGTCTGTTGCGGTGAGGCGATAGTAAAATATTTATAAAAAGAAATTGTCGTACGTGGCTCGCTTTCCGCCAGCATTTTGGCTTTCAGCTCGTCATTAGAAATGCGGTTGTGTAACACTGGCATGGTGTACGTATCCTGCAATCAGCAAAAAATAAAGTGGGCAGGCATGATAAAGCAAGCCTCGCCAATTTACATCCACACATTTTGCGCTACATTTCTTGCTCCACACTAAACAATTAACAACAATTGTCGATTTAATCGCCACTCTCCTGCTCCATATTTTTGCTCAACGCAAAAAGATGCGAGAATACGGGGAATTGTTCGTTGAAAGACAGGATAGAAATGACGAAGTTGCCTAAGTTCTCCGTGGCTTTACTGCACCCACGTTATTGGTTAACCTGGTTGGGTATAGGCGCGCTTTGGTTGGTCGTGCAACTCCCCTACCCGGTCATCTATAAATTGGGTTGCACATTGGGTCACCTGGCTCGACGCGTAATGAAGCGCCGCGCGAAAATCGCCTATCGCAACCTTGAATTATGCTTTCCGGAAATGAGCGCGCAGGAACGCCACACCATGGTGGTCAAAAACTTTGAATCCGTCGGCATGGGCGTGATGGAAACCGGCATGGCCTGGTTCTGGCCCGATCGGCGAGTGACCCGCTGGATGGAAGCGAGTGGTCTGGAGTATATCCGTGAAGTTAAGGCGCAGGGGCTCGGGTTCATTCTGGTAGGAATACATTTCCTTACCCTTGAGTTTGGCGCCCGCATGTTTGGTATGCATAATCCGGGTATCGGGGTTTATCGGCCAAATGATAATCCGTTGCTCGACTGGTTGCAGACCTGGGGGCGCTTACGCTCCAATAAATCGATGTTGGATCGCAAAGATCTGAAAGGCATGGTTAAGGCATTGAAAAGCGGTGAATTAATCTGGTATGCACCGGATCACGATTATGGCCCACGCGCCAGCGTATTTGTGCCGTTATTCGCCGTCGATCAGGCCGCCACGACCTCCGGTACCTGGATGCTCGCGCGCATGTCTAAAGCCTGTATTATCCCCTTCGTGCCTCGCCGTAAACCTGATGGGAAAGGCTACGAACTGATCATTCTTCCTGTGGAATATTCGCCTCCGCTGGAAAGCGCAGAAGCAACTGCCGCGTGGATGAATAAGATTGTTGAGCAGTGCATTATGATGGCGCCAGAGCAGTATATGTGGCTGCATCGCCGCTTTAAAACCCGCCCTGAAGGCGTACCGTCACGCTATTGACAGGATTGCAGCCGTCAGGCTGCAATCTTTCCCCTCTTTTAGCTTTAAAAGCTCCCCACATTGCGAGGCTGGTAAGGTCGGCGCATAATTAGTACGCTCATAATTAAATTGATGATAGCGCAAACCGCGCATCATACTGTGGAACGCTATGTCACCCTCTGATGTCCCCATAAACTGGAAACGCAATCTAACCGTTACCTGGCTGGGCTGTTTTTTAACCGGCGCGGCATTCAGTCTGGTCATGCCTTTTCTTCCTCTCTACGTTGAGCAACTCGGCGTAACAGGCCATAGCGCGCTGAACATGTGGTCCGGGCTGGTCTTTAGTATTACGTTCCTCTTTTCAGCTATCGCGTCCCCTTTTTGGGGCGGTCTGGCGGATCGTAAAGGGCGTAAGATCATGCTGTTGCGTTCCGCTCTCGGCATGGCCATTGTGATGCTGTTAATGGGCATGGCGCAAAATATCTGGCAGTTTCTGATCCTCCGCGCGTTATTAGGCCTGCTGGGCGGATTTATTCCCAACGCCAATGCGCTGATCGCCACTCAAGTGCCGCGCCACAAAAGCGGCTGGGCGTTAGGGACGCTCTCTACTGGCGGCGTCAGCGGCGCTCTGCTTGGCCCACTTGCGGGTGGTCTGCTCGCCGACCATTACGGCCTTCGCCCGGTCTTTTTTATTACCGCCAGCGTTTTGTTTATCTGTTTTCTGCTCACCTTCTTTTTTATTCGCGAGAATTTCCAGCCGGTGAGCAAAAAAGAGATGCTTCACGTTCGGGAAGTGGTCGCCTCGCTAAAAAATCCCCGCCTGGTGTTAAGCCTGTTTGTTACCACGTTGATTATTCAGGTGGCGACCGGCTCTATAGCGCCCATCCTGACGCTCTATGTGCGTGAACTCGCGGGAAATGTCAGTAATATTGCGTTCATTAGCGGGATGATAGCTTCCGTTCCCGGCGTAGCGGCACTACTTAGCGCTCCTCGCCTCGGTAAGCTCGGCGACAGAATTGGCCCGGAAAAAATCCTTATCGTCGCACTGATTATTTCCGTACTGCTGCTGATTCCAATGTCTTTTGTGCAAACGCCGTGGCAGCTCGCGCTATTGCGGTTTCTGCTTGGCGCGGCAGATGGCGCGTTACTGCCAGCCGTACAAACCCTGCTGGTTTACAACTCTACCAACCAAATAGCCGGGCGCATATTCAGTTACAACCAATCTTTCCGCGATATCGGCAACGTCACCGGCCCTTTAATGGGCGCCGCAATTTCCGCGAGCTATGGCTTCCGCGCCGTATTCTGCGTCACGGCAGGCGTCGTGTTGTTCAATGCTATCTATTCATGGAATAGCTTACAACGGCGCAGACTGGCAACAGAATGATTTTTGCGCTTTCATACTTGCAATATCGCAGAATCAGCTATTCTTTCCCTAAATACCTCATCAAATCAAAGGGAGATACTGATGACCATGTATGCCACGCTGGAAGAAGCTATCGATGCAGCCCGGGAAGAATTTCTGGCTGACCATCCAGGCCTCGAACAAGATGAAGCGAATGTGCAGCAGTTCAACGTTCAGAAATATGTACTGCAGGATGGGGACATCATGTGGCAGGTCGAATTTTTCGCCGATGAAGGTGAAGATGGAGAATGTCTGCCTATGCTGAGTGGTGAAGCCGCGCAAAGCGTGTTTGACGGTGATTATGATGAGATAGAAATCCGTCAGGAATGGCAGGAAGAGAATACATTGCATGAATGGGATGAAGGGGAATTTCAGCTTGAACCCCCGCTTGATACTGAGGAAGGCCATACCGCGGCGGACGAATGGGATGAGCGTTAATTACTCATAAGGCCCGTGGTGGATATCAAGCGGCAGTAGCAGTGTATCGAAGATCAGTGAAAAAGGCAGATCGACGATAGTGATATAGCGCCATGCGGAATCACGCATATCCCACTGCACGCCTGGATAATACTGGTTGCCGTGTCCCTGTCCGGGGATCGTTCTGCTGATAATGCTGCCGCAGCCGCTCAGCGCAATCACCATTATGCTCACCGCGAATATACGCACCTGATACCTCATTTCAGTATAAAAATACCGGCATCACGCCGGTATTTTTCACATTCTCCCAGGCCTGATAAGCGTTGCGCCATCAGACCTGAAAACCTTATCCCGCTGACGATGTTCGTCCCTGCAACGCCTGCGGATTCAGGACGAGAGACTGATAATGGTTTACCCAGGAAGAGTATCTCTCCGGCGCATTCCAGACCCGATAGTGTAAACGCGCCATCGTCACCGGATCGCTGAGCAAAACCAGACGCCGATCGCGGTTCAGTTTCTCCGGCGTTTCGTTTAGCGCCTGCTCCACATGACGATCGCGGGCTATTTCCAGCACCTTACTGGCGCGGTGACGCGCGGTGGCCATCGCGGTCGCCAGCGCATTAAGCGACGGGTTAAATACCGCATGCATAAAGCCATCGTCCAGAATACGGCGGCGATTCATCTCCAGATATTTATCGGTATCGACCAACACCTGAGGCGGCGAATACTCTTCCGGGATCAGGAACAGCTTCCAGCGTTTGGTACGCAATCCTACCGTTGAACGACTGGAGATCACCGAAACAAATGGCGACAGAATCAGCGAAAAGACAATCGGCGCCAGCCAGAACAGAAAGCGTAAATCCAGCCACGCCATACCCACAGCCCAGACTAGCCCCAGCAGCAGTTGAGAGCCGTGGCGCATAAAGGCCTCTCCCCACGGCGTAGAATCATCGTCGCGTTGCGGTGAGTTCCAGACCACTTCCCAGCCGAGAAACGCGCTGACCACAAATACTGTATGAAACAGCATACGCACCGGCGCCAGCAACACGGAGAACAGCACTTCCAGCAACAGCGACAGCGTAACGCGCCAGAAACCACCATACTCTTTGGTGCCTTTACACCAGATCAGCATAATACTGAGCAGCTTCGGCAGGAACAGCAGCACCATCGTGGACGCAAACAGCGCGATTGCCAGTTCTGGACGCCACTGCGGCCAGACCGGAAAAAGCTGGCGCGGCTGAAGGAAATATTGCGGCTCCGTTAACGCATGAACGACTTGCAGAGCGGTAGAAAGCGCGAGGAACATAAACCACAACGGCGCAGACAGATATGACATCACCCCCGTCAGGAACACGGCGCGATGCACCGGGTGCATTCCTTTCACCAGGAACAAACGAAAGTTCATCAGGTTGCCGTGACACCAGCGGCGGTCGCGTTTAAGCTCATCCAGCAGGTTTGGCGGCAGCTCTTCATAGGAGCCGGGCAGATCGTAAGCGATCCAGACGCCCCACCCTGCCCGACGCATCAGCGCCGCCTCCACAAAGTCGTGGGAAAGAATCGATCCGGCGAACGAACCTTCTCCCGGCAGCGGCGCCAAAGCGCAGTGCTCAATAAACGGCTTCACGCGGATAATGGCATTGTGCCCCCAGTAGTGCGACTCCCCCAACTGCCAGAAGTGCAGCCCGGCGGTAAACAGCGGCCCATAGACACGGGTCGCGAACTGCTGACAGCGGGCATACAGAGTGTCCATCCCCGACGCTTTCGGCGAGGACTGGATAATCCCGGCGTTTGGATTCGCTTCCATCAGGCGCACCAGACCGCTCAGACACTCGCCGCTCATCACCGAGTCCGCATCCAGCACCACCATATAGCTGTACTGATTGCCCCAGCGGCGGCAAAAATCGTCAATATTGCCGCTCTTACGTTTCATGCGGCGGCGGCGGCGGCGATAAAAAATTTGCCCTTCGCCCTGCACTTCCGCGATAAGCTCCATCCAGGCCTTTTGCTCCGCCACGCAGATATCCGGGTTATAACTGTCGCTGAGAATATAGACGTCAAAATGTGCGGCGTTGCCCGTGGCTTTAACGGACTCCCAGGTCGCGCGCAGACCGGCGAAAACGCGGCTAACGTCTTCATTGCAGATAGGCATGATCAGCGCCGTCCGGTGTTCCGGATTGAGGGGCTCATCGCCTACCGTAGACGCGGAGATGCTGTACTTATCGCGCCCGATAAGCAGTTGCAGAAAGCCCATCAGCGCCGTCCAGAATCCGGCTGACACCCAGCAGAACAGCACGGCAAACAGAATCAGGATACCGGTTTGCAGCACGTAGGGCAGGAGCTGCATAAAAGAGACCCAAATATCCTGCCCCACCATATCCATAGGATTGATTAGCGCCCATCCCTGATAAGGCAGAATGGTCTTCATATACCAGGTCGCGACGACCGTTTGCGCCAGAGTCAGAATTAACAGAATATAGCGGCGTATGGTGCCGACGGTACGCCATTTTTGCTCGCTCGCCTGCTCTTCTTTTGTCAGACGAGAAACATAGCGCGGCGTTACATCCCGCCCACGCAGGCGATCCCAGAAACGGCCAACCGGGTTGGTTCGCCAGGGATCGGGAAACATCGAAGAGCGCGTCGCTTTTGGCATGGCCTGCAACTGATCGCGCCCTTCATCATCTTTAATTAGCTGCCCCTGCGCCAATGAATCCGGCCAGGCGTGTTCAAGGCGGGCTTTTACGGAACCCTGCGGTGAATCGTCTTCTCGCGAGTAAGTCCGATGCTCGGCATCCAGCGCCTGATGCACGGCGCGGATGTCAGTTTTCGGCAATGCCGCTTTCTCACGTTCGGAAAGCAGCAGTGCGTCAATATACTCAGTTGTTTTATTCATTGGCAGGTAACTGGTAGCTCCAGGTTTCACTTAGCGTCTGATCGGCATTCACCAATGCGGCACGCATTTCCGTGGTTTTCTTCGCGTCTTTGACTTTCACGCGCAGCATTAAACGCCAGCCTTTGGTGACCGGGTTATAGCGTACATTACTGTCAACGATTTCGCCGTTATCGCCAATGCTGGTTTGCGCAGCGACAGGCGTATCTGGCGGCAGTTTTTTCATGTCGGCGCCAACAAAATCCACCACGAAGGCAATAGTGCCGTCGGGCTGGCGAATCAGATTCGACTGTTTAACGTCACCCGTTGAGCGGCGTGTTTGCAGCACCCAGGCATTATCCGGCGCATGAAGTTTATCTTCATCACGGCTGAAGGTCAGAGTGTATTTGAAGTTCATCTCTTTACCCGGTTCCGGCAGTTGATCCGGAGTCCAGTAAGCGACGATGTTATCGTTGGTTTCATCATTGGTCGGAATTTCAACCAGCTCAACCTTACCTTTGCCCCAGTCGCCTTTCGGGGTAATCCAGGCGCTTGGACGCAGATCGTAGCGATCGTCTAAATCTTCAAAGCGCGAGAACTCGCGGCCACGCTGCAACAGGCCGAATCCCTGAGGGTTCTCCATCGCATAGCTGCTCACGGCAAGGTGTTTTGGATTGTTTAGCGGACGCCAAATCCACTCGCCATTACCCGCATGAATGGATAAGCCGTTCGAGTCATGCAGTTCCGGACGATAGTTGGTCGTCGGCGACGGCTGGTTCGGCCCAAACAGGAACATACTGGTTAATGGCGCAACACCCAGCTTGCCCACTTTGTCACGCAGATAGACTTTTGACTGCACGTCCACCACGGTATCGCGGCCAGGAATGATCACAAAACGGTAGGCGCCGGTCGCACGCGGAGAATCCAGTAATGCATAGACGGTCAAACGCTTATCGGTTGGTTTTGGACGCTCAATCCAGAACTCGCGAAAGCGGGGAAATTCTTCACCAGACGGCAAGGCGGTATCAATCGCCAGGCCGCGTGCAGATAGGCCGTACACCTGACCTGCGCCAATAACACGGAAATAACTGGCGCCAAGCATACTGACGATTTCGTCGTTCTTATCTTTACTGTTGATGGGGTACAAGACTTTGAACCCGGCGAAGCCTAAATCTTTTACCGTATCTTTATCGTGCTGGACATTGCCGAAATTGAAGTAATCCGGGCTGTATTTGATTCTTTTGACCGTCGTCGCCGTCACTTCGTTGATCTTGACCGGCGTATCGAAGTACATCCCCTGATGGTAAAATTCGAGCTTAAATGGGGTCTTTAAGTTGTTCCAGTAGGCTTTGTCGCTGTTAAACTGGATCTGCTGATAATCCGCATATTTCATGTCGCGGAAAACGGAGGGCAAGTTGCTTTTAGGCGCCTCATAGCCTTTCCCGGCTAAAGTTTGAGCTTGTTTTGCTACGTCATCAATACTGAACGCCCAGCTTGATGATGCGTAGAGCGTTAACATAACAGCTGCGCCCAACCAACGCATTTTCATCATTTGTCGTTTATGTTTCATAATAAGTAAGCACTTCCCCCTTTGTGTGCTTATATCGATCCGATCCATTTTAATGGATAATCAGGCATTACGACAACTGAATCCAGGCTTTGTTCAGCACGCTGGCTCATGGATTAAGCACCTCTCGCGCCTGTTTTCACTTTGCGTGCTTATCCTGGAGACAGGTTGTCGGAGTTGGTGTAGGGTTGCCACCGAATGTAACCATAATTCGCCTTATGGATAAGGTGAACAATCTGAGAATACGTGACCTTATATGAGCTCTGTACCCGCGCCGCGTGAATATTTTCTTGACTCTATCCGCGCATGGTTGATGTTGTTAGGGATTCCCTTTCATATCTCGTTGATCTATTCCACTCACAGTTGGCATGTCAATAGCGCCTCGCCATCCTGGTGGCTAACCCTGTTTAACGATTTTATCCACTCTTTTCGTATGCAGGTGTTTTTTGTTATTTCCGGTTATTTTTCGTACATGCTATTTTTACGTTACCCGTTAAAACGTTGGTGGAAAGTACGGGTAGAGCGTGTGGGTATTCCCATGCTTACCGCGATCCCTTTGCTTACCTTGCCGCAATTTATCATGTTGCAATTTGTCAAAGGAAAAACAGAGAACTGGCATATGCTCTCTGCTTATGAAAAATATAATACGCTAGCGTGGGAGCTCATTTCACATCTGTGGTTTTTACTGGTACTGGTGATATTAACGACAGTCAGTATCGGAATTTTTACCTGGTTCCAAAAAAGGCAGAAAACAAGCAAGCCTCGTCCCGCCGCCATTTCACTGGCCAAACTTTCGCTTATTTTTTTCCTGCTGGGAGTGGGTTACGCCGCCATCAGGCGCACTATTTTCATCGTGTATCCGGCTATCCTCAGTGACGGCATGTTCAATTTTATTGTGATGCAAACGCTATTTTATGTGCCCTTCTTTATTCTCGGCGCGTTGGCCTTCATTCACCCCGAGCTGAAAGCGCGCTTCACCACGCCATCACGCGGATGCACTTTAGGCGCTGCTACTGCTTTTATCGCTTATTTACTGAATCAACGTTATGGGAGCGGCGACGCCTGGATGTACGAAACCGAATCCGTGATTACGATGGTAATGGGGCTGTGGATGGTGAACGTGGTATTTTCACTGGGACATCGCTTGTTAAACTTCCAGTCCGCGCGTGTAACCTATTTCGTGAACGCTTCACTGTTTATCTATCTGGTGCATCATCCCTTAACGCTTTTCTTTGGCGCGTATATTACGCCGCATATCTCTTCCAACCTGATAGGGTTCTTGTGCGGGCTGATATTTGTCATTGGTATTGCGTTAATTCTGTACGAAATTCATTTACGCATCCCGCTTCTGAAATTTCTCTTTTCAGGTAAACCGCCTGTAAGACGAGAAAGCCACGCTACGATCGGGTAGTTTTCCGCGCGCCGGCTCAAAGCAGCCATTCAACAGGTAAAATTGCCGCCAACCGTACCAAAACCCGCTGCCAGAAACGTGTAGCGGGTTCTTTCTTTAACACCTTTTCCTCTTCTTGCTGACGATCGATCCAGTTAATTCTTCCCCAGCGATCCAGCCGGAGTTGCCAGGCCGCATCACGTTGGCTCTGCGTAAAACGCTTATGGATGAGCGTCGCCAGCGTTTCACTTTCAATTACAAAACCCATTTCGGTATTTAAAAGCGTTGAACGGGGATCAAAATTAAGCGACCCGATAAACACCTTACTACCATCAATGCTGAACGTTTTAGCATGTAAGCTGGACCCTGAGTTCCCGGTGAGTCCGCGATCATGTACGACGGTTTCATGCTCGCGGGTCGGTTTCAGTTCGTAGAGCTCCACGCCATAGCGCAGTAACTTCTTTCGCCAGCGCGCGTACCCCGCGTGAACAACCGCCACATCGTTTGCCGCCAGGGAGTTAGTCAAGATGGCGATCTTCACGCCTTTCCTGACCAGATTAAGCAACTGCGCTACGCCTGCGCGCGTAGGGACAAAGTAAGCGGAAATAATGTCGATACGCTCCGTCGGCGAGCCCATCACGTCAAATAATCGCTGTGGAAGAAGTGAATGGCGCTGCGCTTTCCCCTCGCCTTTAGAAGGGTCGTCGCTCAGCAACCGGGTTTTTGCCCAAATCAGCGGCAACGTTCCACGATCCAAATCCGCCATAAACTGACTGGTTTCCAGCTTATGCAGATAGCGGCGGGTGATTTCATCATTATACCAGGACTCGGGAAGTTCGATACGCTGCGTCAGTTCCTGCTCAGAAAGGGATAGCACTTGCTGTAATGTCGATACTGAACTACAACGCCAGTAACGTTCAAAATCATTGGCGACATCGTTGACCACGGGGCCAATTGCCATCACGTCCAGATCGGAAAATAGCGGCTCCTCGCCAGCGCCGAAATAGGCATCGCCGATGTTGCGCCCGCCGACCAGCGTCACTACGCCGTCGGCAGTGTAACTTTTATTGTGCATTCGCCGATTAAGTCGCGCAAAATCCGTCAAATATCCCAGCGCGCGTAGTGTACGAAAAGAGAAAGGATTAAACAGACGAACTTCGATGTTGGGATGGCTATCCAGCAACCGTAACGTATCATCAAGACCGGGCGTATTGTTATCATCCAGCAACAGACGAACATGAACGCCGCGTTTCGCCGCCGACAACAGTACCGAAAAGAGCAACCGCCCGGACATATCGTCTTCCCAAATATAGTACTGCACATCCAGCGTCCGCGCCGCCATTTCGGTCAGGCGGTAGCGGGCGGCAAACGCATCCAGACTGTTATCCAGAGCGAGAATGCCGCACTTTCCAGGATGGCGCGCACATAGCGGTTCAACGGCACGCTCCAGGCGTGTTTTATCAGGCAGGGTCGTCGCCTTGCTGAGTAAGTAATCTTGCGTAAAGCCGGGCAGTTTCTTCATCATAACAGACAAAGTATACCTGTTCAGGCAGAGCGTAACGGGTAATAAAATCTGAAACCGTCCTGACGGCGATTTCAGCAGCCTGGGCGCGAGGATAGCCATAAACGCCGGTGCTAATTGCCGGAAAAGCGATAGAACGATAGCGATTCGCCTCGGCAAGCAGCAAACAATTCCGGTATGCCTCTTCGAGTAACTCAGCCTCCTGGTGTTCGCCGCCTCGCCAGACGGGCCCCACCGTATGAATAACTGCCTTTGCAGAAAGCTTGCCGGCAGGCGTGATAACCGCATGTCCTGTCGGACATTCGCCCTGTTGCTGGCGGATTTGTTTACAGGCGTCCAGCAATGCCGGTCCCGCCGCGCGATGAATAGCGCCGTCTACGCCGCCGCCTCCCATTAATGACGGGTTAGCGGCGTTGACAATCGCATCGACACTAAGTTGAGTGATATCACCCTGTATGACCTGAAGACGTGATGTCATAGTCCCCCCTTTGTCTCACCTTATCTGCAAAGTGTACAGCAGGGCTTTCAACAGAGTCGCTCTTTTTATACCTATGACGCAGCCGTTAACGGTATTCAATATTCATAACCGCCAGACTTTTTTGCGCATTGAGGTAATGAAGCCGCACCGTCGCAATAGACTGAATATCCCGCGGCAAAGCAGGCGCCTGCCGAAGGTCAATCCTGTGTACTTGCTTTTTACCTTCGCGTAGGCAGGTTAAATCAATATTTTCGGCGTGAGTATAAACATCGCACGATGGCTCAACAATCGCGCCGTGAAAATGGATAACGCCCCCCTGTACCGTTTGTTGCCCCATCGCAGAATGAGTAAAAAAAGCGCAAATGCACAGGCTTACACCCGGGATATTTTTCTTTATTACGGACATGTTAACTCCTCAATGATTAGTCATCCTCGAGGGTTCGGCGTTACTCTTTAGCGCCATGCCGAGACGATGAAACGCTTTTATCGTCTCTTTATACCCAGGCCAGCCCATCTATTTCCGCTACCATCAAAAAACTACTGTGCAGAAGGCGGCCATTGTTGTGATAAATGCAGCGATTGTCCGTCTGAAACAGTAACAATAATTTTAACCGAGTCCTCTGAAGAGATATTTACACTAAGTCGAGACAACTCAATCGGTTGATTAGCAGGTAAAGATAGCGTCTGTTTTTGCTGTGTATGGCTTTGTCCCCCAGCCCCGTCACGCACAGAGAGAATTTGCACCTGACAGACGCAGGGTTCGTTTAATGTTACCAGGGGGATTACCGTGTAAATATCACCTTGCTGGGTCGTGGTAAAAGTAATCTGATTTGAAAGTGCGGCAAGAAGCAATAAGGTATGCATAATTTCCTCCCGAAAAAAAACAGGGCTTACGCCCTGTTTTTTATTAGCTCTGACGCTAAATTAATACTGGTTAGCCGTAGCGTTATTGCCAAAACCAACCTGACGTACCATTACGCTGGAATCAGATGCGGTCTGATTAACCAGCGCAGCGTTATTACCGCCGTATTGACCAACAGTAATATCGGAGTTTTTAGCGTTCCACTGATCGATGGTGGCATTGTTTCTGAAACCATTCTGAGTCAGTTCAATGGTACTATTATCTGCACCCTGGCCCACATCGGCACCGTTACCATAACCGCTCTGGGTAATGGTCGTTTCAGATTTACGGGCATCGCTTTGCAGAGCAAGCGCAGCGTTAGCAGAACCGTACTGATAGATGCTCAACGTTGAATCCGGGCCGGAACTATTGCCGCCGCCGTTATGATTACCGCCGCCGCCCCATTGTGAAACGACGCCTGCCAGAGCACTGCCAGAAACTACGATTGCTGCGAATGCTGCCACTTTTAAAAGTTTCATGGTAAAACCCCCATCGGATTGATTTTAAAAGTCGTAACGGTATTAGCGTTGGGTGACGCGAATAGCCATATGCGACTGTTTCTGTACTACAACTGCTGTTTTCTGCGTACCGTGTTGAGTAATATTGGCTTTATTTCCAGAACCTTTCTGGATAATGGCCGCACTATTACCGTAAGCGCTTTGCGATATACTGGCATCGTTGGCATTGCCTGTCTGTTCAATATATGCAAAGTTATAATTCCCTGCCTGGTCGACTCTCGCCCGGTTATTCCCTCCTTCTTGTGAAATAACGGACAATAGTTTTGAACCTTCCTGGCGTACCCTGGCACTATTATCCGTGCCGACTTGACCAATAATGGCTGCCTGATTAAATGAAGACTTACTTAATTCATTTACCGCAAAATTATATTCTGAGCGAGCCAGATCATAATTAGTCGCGGTTGCAATCCCAGGCGCACCCAGTATTGTCAACATCATAAATAACAATTTGTTTTTCATGCTGTCACCCTGGACCTGGTCGTACATAGCAAAATTTATCTATAGCCTTACAGATTGTTAACGACATGCATTTCTTGTTAGCGCGTCGTTACGATGAAGAGTATGTCCGTGGAAACATTTTTAATAACTCACCCACGAGTGGTATTTTTTTATTTAAGCTCATACCAAAGTGCTAATAAGATGATAATTACATGATTATTTATAATTAATTTTTGGCCGCAGAAGATAGTGTATCGCGAAACAAAAACATGAAGTGTTGTTATATGTTACGCCGCCCTGAAGGTGCTCTTATGCTTCCCCGGGAGTGCAATTCGTACAAGACGTGACACACTTCGTTTTTTTTGCCTTTGTGTTGTCCAGGTTAATGCAGCATCTCGAATTTTAAGAAAAAATAAAATCAAGACGTGATGAATAATAATAAAAATCATTTTAAATCAATATATTAATATAATTTGTATGATTTTTCAAATCTATGCAATAACAGCAAAATGTACAACTTTACTATCAAATCTAAACTTCAAAAAAACCCAAAAACAATATTTTAATATATATTTTTACATTCTGTTACAAGTTTAACACTTGCTTTAAGATTTGTAATGGCTAGATTGAAAACAGTTAAAAGTATTTTCTCAAATATTTTTCTCTTTCTGGACGATGGGCTATTTCAACCCACAGCAGTGCAACATCTGTCAGTACTTCTGGTGCCTTTATTTTATGGGGGCAACTGTCAGATGTGCGATTAAAAAAGTGGAGTTTCATCATGTTTAATGAAGTCCATAGTAGTCATGGTCATACACTATTGTTGATCACAAAGCCATCCCTGCAAGCTACGGCATTATTGCAACATTTAAAACAATCGCTGGCCTTAGCCGGAAAACTGCATAATATTCAACGTTCTCTGGAAGATATTTCTGCTGGTTGTATTGTTTTAATGGATATGATGGAAGCGGATAAAAAGCTTATCCACTATTGGCAGGATAATTTAAGTCGGAAAAACAATAATATAAAAACATTATTGTTAAATACCCCTGACGATTACCCCTACCGTGAAATTGAAAACTGGCCTCATATTAACGGCGTGTTTTACGCCGCCGAAGACCAGGAACACGTGGTCAGCGGATTACAGGGAATTCTGCGAGGCGAGTGCTATTTTTCACAAAAATTAGCCAGTTACCTGATTACACACTCAGGGAATTACCGCTACAACAGTACCGAGTCAGCATTACTGACCCATCGTGAAAAAGAGATCCTCAATAAGTTACGTATTGGCGCCTCTAATAATGAAATCGCCAGGTCGCTATTTATCAGCGAGAATACGGTTAAGACACATCTTTATAATCTTTTCAAAAAGATAGCTGTCAAGAATCGTACCCAGGCAGTTTCATGGGCAAACGATAATCTCAGGCGGTAAGGCCATGAAACGCTATCTGAGCTGGATGGTAGCAGCAGAGTTACTGTTCGCTACCGGAAACCTGTATGCCAATGAAGTTGAAGTCGAGGTTCCCGGATTATTAACCGACCATACCGTCTCTTCGATAGGACATGATTTCTATCGTGCATTCAGCGACAAATGGGAAAGCGAGTACACCGGTAATCTGACCATTAATGAAAGACCCAGTGCGCGTTGGGGAAGCTGGATCACCATAACGGTAAATCAGAGCGTTATTTTCCAGACCTTTTTATTTCCAATGAAAAGAGACTTCGAGAAAACCGTAGTCTTCGCATTAGCGCAAACAGAGGAAGCATTAAATCGCCGACAAATAGATCAAACGCTATTAAGTACGAGTGATTTAGCGCGTGATGAATTCTAAAACATGATTTTTATCCGGAGGCTGTCATGCGTATTAAACATGCAGTAGTGCTGCTCATGCTTTTTTCGCCATTAACCTGGGCCGGAAATATGACGTTCCAGTTCCGTAATCCTAACTTTGGCGGTAATCCCAATAACGGCTCCTTTTTATTGAATAGCGCCCAGGCGCAAAATTCATATAAAGACCCCAATTATGATGACGATTTTGGTATCGAAACCCCCTCAGCGTTGGATAACTTTACGCAGGCTATTCAATCACAAATTCTGGGCGGCTTGTTGACCAATATTAATACCGGGAAACCAGGACGTATGGTGACCAACGATTTTATTATCGATATCGCTAATCGCGACGGACAGCTCCAGCTCAACGTCACGGACAGAAAAACGGGAAGAACCTCGACTATCGAAGTGTCAGGTTTACAAACTCAGTCAACCGATTTTTAAGCTACAGTCACTAAAGGATATAAATCATGCCGCGCTTACTTATTTTGGTTGCCGTTTTATTGTTGAGTGGATGCTTAACTGCCCCGCCTAAACAAGCTGCGAAACCGACATTAATGCCCCGCGCACAAAGTTACAAAGATTTGACGCACTTGCCTGTACCCACCGGTAAGATCTTTGTTTCGGTATATAACATTCAGGATGAAACGGGCCAATTTAAACCTTACCCGGCAAGTAACTTTTCCACGGCTGTGCCGCAGAGCGCAACTGCTATGTTGGTTACCGCGCTGAAAGATTCGCGCTGGTTTATCCCACTGGAACGACAGGGCTTACAGAATCTTTTGAATGAACGAAAAATCATTCGCGCAGCCCAGGAAAACGGTACCGTGGCGATGAATAACCGTATCCCGCTTCAGTCGCTGACGGCGGCAAATATTATGGTGGAGGGTTCTATTATTGGTTATGAAAGCAACGTCAAATCCGGCGGGGCCGGCGCAAGATATTTCGGTATTGGCGCTGATACGCAATATCAGTTGGATCAGATTGCTGTCAATCTGCGCGTGGTTAACGTCAGCACGGGCGAAATCCTTTCTTCGGTGAATACCAGTAAAACCATCCTTTCCTATGAAGTACAGGCGGGCGTGTTCCGCTTTATTGATTACCAGCGCTTACTGGAAGGCGAAATCGGCTACACCTCGAACGAACCGGTGATGCTGTGTCTAATGTCAGCCATTGAAACCGGCGTTATCTTCCTCATTAACGATGGTATCGATCGCGGACTGTGGGATTTGCAGAATAAAGCGGACAGGCAAAATGATATTCTGGTAAAATACCGTGAGCTGTCAGTGCCACCAGAATCCTGATGAATACGAAAAAGCGTGGGGAAGAACCCCACGCTTTTTTATTTTGTGACCGCCGTATGCGCTGAATGTTGCTCGCGACGTGATGCCAGCCATAGCCCACTATTTTTCATGGCATAGCCAAAGATTAGCCCCAGCGCCAGCGACGGTAACACCAACCGCCAGTCACCCTGTCCTGCAAATGTCGCACAGGCGCCGATAAATGTTCCCGGTACAAAAGAAAGCAATAGCTGCTTTGCCTGGATACACATCAGGAATGCCACGATCCCCGTCAACACGTAACTGACAATTTCCAGATGCGGCGCCAGCGCGCTGCCGTGAATAATGACCAGCGCCCACACCATACCGCTTAACAGCGTACAGGCGGAAATCAACAATCCCTTAAAGCCGCCCTGCGGACAGGCGAAATAAGCCGTGCAACCTAAAAAACCGGCCCAGCTTAGCAACCCCAGGGAGACGGCCACCCATCCCCATATTCCAGAAAGGATGCCCGTCGTGATAGCAATAGAAAGAAGTATGTTCATGGTGCACATCATAGCAGAAAAGCACCCAATTAATGAGATCGCGCACACATTTTATGCAATTTAATAAAACGAGTTACAGTTTAAAGTGATTAACATCACATTATTCTTCATCTTCTTCCTGAAGTTCATCCCACATGGCCCCTATCGCATCACGCGTTAGTGGCGCCAGGGTGCGCCAGAATGGCGTAACGGCATGAGCTTCAACTTTACCAAGGAAGGTATTGCACCAGGGAAGCAAATAATCGGCAAATAAGGTTTCCAGCGCTTCACTTTCATCTTCGGCAGACTGATCTTCCAGCCAGGAGGCAGCGAGCAATAAAGTGCCAATGTGATCGGCAGGCGTATCGCCCAGCGGCATCCCTCGCGACGTTAAAAAAGCGCGCACCTCAGACTCTTCCGCGCCTTCGATCCACGCGCTGCGGTATGGCGGTACCGCGCACTCTTCCCCGACAAATAACGCGTTGTAATCGGTGGAAATCTGCGTGATATCACAGCTTTTCTGTAAACGCGCCAGCATGTCATCCTGCTCCAGCGGCCAGTTTGCCGCCAGCTTACCTTCACGGATTAACGTAAACAGCGGAACCAGTAAAGGATCTTGCGGTTGGCGGTAATACAACGATCCCAGCACACGGCACAGGATTGAAAACTCATTCATTGATATCTTCCCGTAAATAACGATTAAAGTTCGGCAAATTCCGGTACAGGCGCCATACCGCGTGATTCGAGAAAGGCCAGTAAGCGCTGCGGCGAGACGTTCAGGATTCGATCTTCCGGGAAGTTCACCGCATCCAGAATTTTCCGGCACTCGGTGAAATCGCCAAGCGTAAAGGCCGTATGGGAATCAGAGCCTAACGCTACCCAGCCTCCCGCATCGCGTACGGCGGCAGCGACCGCACGGCAATTATCTTCGCTTCCTTTACGCGAATGCAGAAAAGAAGAGTTGTTGATTTCCAGCGCTACATGGTGTTTCGCCGCCGCCTGCGCGATGGCATTAACATCCACGGGATACTTTGGATTTCCGGGGTGGCTAATAATATGCACCTTGCCGTTGGCGATGGTTGCGATCATTGCCTGGGTATTGGTTTCTTTATCATGCGGCGCAAAAACGGGCTCATGAAAGCCTGCGATAATCAGATCCAGCGAGTCGAACATCTTTCCGGAACAATCAATTTCACCGTTAATATTCTTGATATTCGCCTCAATACCACGCAGTATCCCCACGCCGTCAACCAGACGCGGCCAGATGCGCATGTTAATAAAATGCCAGTGATGCGGCGCATCTTCCATGTCCGGACCATGATCGGTAATCGCAAAAAGTTTAATACCTTTGCGTTTGGCTTCCGCGATATAATCGCTCAGCGTACTGTAGGCATGAGTGCTGGCGACGGTATGCATGTGCAGATCAACGGGATACATTGCTCTCTCCTGTAGTCATTTCCGACAAGGATAGCAGGTATCGCCAGCGTTTTTTAGCGAAACCCGGCCCACGCCGGGTTGATGTCAGTATCCTCTCGCCCGGTCCACTTGCCCCGTCACCAACTCCCCCTTCGCCAGCTGGGTAATGGTGCGGGCAATATAATCGATGGCTTCTGCCGGACGGGTTACTGCCGCAATATGCGGCGTCATGGCGACTCGCGGATGGTGCCATAATGGGCTTTCCTGCGGTAACGGTTCCTGGCTAAAGACATCCAACATCGCGCCTTTTAGCTTGCCGCTATCAAGCGCGGCAAGCAAATCCGTCTCCTGAACATGAACACCGCGCGCGAGATTCAGCACGTAAGCGCCATCCGGCAATTGATCCAACAATTCGCTATTGATAATTCCCACCGTTTGGGCCGTATTCGGCAGCAGGTTAATCAGCACCCGAGTCTGGTTCAGGAAAGCGCGCAGTTCTTCACGCCCAGCATAACTTTCCACGCCAGGCCAGGATTTGCGGCTACGACTCCAGCAACGTAACGGGAACCCCCACACCTGTAGACTTTCTGCCACTTTTGAGCCCAGTACCCCTGCGCCCATGATACCGACGCTAAATTCCTCGCGGGTATATTCCGGCAACGGTTTCCATATCGCCTGATTTTTCAGCGACTGATAATCATCGAAACGACGGAACCAGTGTAATACCTGGCTGACGGCATATTCCTGCATTTGCAGGCCCATACCGGTATCTTCCAGGCGGAATAGAGGAATGGAGGCATCCAGCATTTCCGGATGCGCATTTAATTTACTCAGAATTGAATCCACCCCCGCGCCCAGCGCAAAGACGGCTTTTAACCGTCTTCCGGCCAGCATTTCAACCGGGGGCTGCCATACAAGCGCATAGTCTGCGGGGTTGTTATCACCGGCCTTCCATTCACGAACGCGCGCATGAGGGAGGACCTTCTCCAGCGCATTCACCCACCAGGCGGCGTTAAATGTCGGGTGATAAAAAATTATCTCCATGTTATCTCCTGAGCAGTATTGTGCGGAATGTGATTGCGCCTGTTGTCAGCGTTTTCAACGGGATGTGCAGCATAGCAAATTTCCCGGCGCGGGCAAAAAAAGCAGTTTTCGCTTATTAAAGCCACAGATTGGTGGAAGTTTGTATAAACGCGTTTTTTTTAAAAAAAGTTGATTGACGTAGAAAGGATATTTCCCTACATTAGCGCCCGTTCCAGTAATGCTGGAGCGACAATTTGGTGAGGTGTCCGAGTGGCTGAAGGAGCACGCCTGGAAAGTGTGTATACGGCAACGTATCGGGGGTTCGAATCCCCCCCTCACCGCCATCTTAAAGAAAGAGCTCGTACGAAAGTACGGGCTTTTTTTCTCATTAAGTCACCTTACCGGGGGGATGAGAACACCCGACCGGGGTTCGACAACTGGCGCAGCCAGTTGGACAGACGACGAGCCTGCGAGGAGACTGCCCGCAGGGCGAGCGCAGCGAGTCAATCCCCCCCCTCACCGCCATCTTAAAGAAAGAGCTCGTACGAAAGTACGGGCTTTTTTTCTCATTAAGTCACCTTATCGGGGGGATGAGAACACCCGACCGGGGTTCGACAACTGGCGCAGCCAGTTGGACAGACGACGAGCCTGCGAGGAGACTGCCCGCAGGGCGAGCGCAGCGAGTCAATCCCCCCCTCACCGCCATCTTAAAGAAAGAGCTCGTACGAAAGTACGGGCTTTTTTTTCACCTAAAGCCACCCTAGAGGCTGAGGAATCCCCAGAAAAAAAGACAGGCATAGAGTTTTGTGATCTACTGATTGCGCTAACAAATTCAATGAGATCACCTCTATGCCTGCCCGAACATTATGCCAGAAATTTTTCCGTGGCGCTCTGAGCCCGTTTCATCAATATCGTCAGAATGCTCTTCTTGATGCTACCGTGGCTTTGACCCGTGGTGCATCACTTACTCTGACAAGCATCGGTCGCTACCTTCCTGGTTCAGCACAAGTCAAAAACAGGATAAAACGCGTTGACCGCCTGTCAGGTAATACCTCTTTGCATGAGGATATCCCTTTGATATTCCGTAATATTACATCACTCCTTACTCGCCAGTTTTCCTGGTGTGTTATCGCTGTCGACTGGAGCGGTTACCCGTCCAGGAATATCACATCCTTCGTGCCAGTCTTATCTGTGATGGGCGTTCAATCCCTCTGCTTAGTCGGCTTGTACCTTCAGCAAAGCAAAATAATTCGCTGATACAAAAAGAATTTCTCGATGATCTTCACCGGTGCGTAAATCCCAAAGCAAAAGTCATACTTATTACAGATGCGGGGTCTCAGAGTGCATGGTTTCGGCACATAAAATCACTGGGGTGGGACTTTATTGGCCGCATAAGGGGAACGGTTCAATTCTGTCTGCTGCATGATGGCGAAAGATGGCTGAAAATAACGGATGTTCGGGGTAAAGCAAGCCCGGAATATCCGGGAGCAGGATGGCTTGCCCGGGCGGAATATGCCCGGTGTTCAGGCCATTTTTATCTTCATAAAAGGGAAACCAGAGGACGTAAAAACCAGCGTTCCAGAGGGCGATTATCCAGCCCAACGACAGAAAAAGAAAAACGGACAGACATTCCGCCAGATCGCCATGAACTGGCATGCCGATCACCGGCGCTGGTCTGAACACTATGCGACGAACATCCGGCGCAGGCTGGAAATGTATGTATTCCCGGATATCGGGGACAAATACATCGATCAAATCGTCACAGAGGATCTGCTGTTTACCCTGCGCAAAGTGGAGAACAAAGGCTTTCTGGAGATCACCGCGCGGCTGAAAAATTACGTCACCGGGATCATGCGTTATGCGGTGAAAAAGCAGCTAATCAAATCAAACCCCGCTCTGGATCTGGACGGTGAATTTACGCCGCCGGAAACACAGCATTACCCGGCCCTGCCGCTTGAGAAACTACCAGAATTATTATCCCGGACGGATAACTACTCCGGCAGGCTGCTGACACGGTATGCGCTTAAGCTGTCGCTGCTGTTCTTTGTGCGCTCCAGCGAACTGCGCTTTGCCCGCTGGAGTGAGATCGACTGGCAGCAGAAGCTCTGGATAATCCCGGTAGAACGGGAGCAGATCGAAAACGCGCGCTTCTCTCACCGTGGTACAAAGATGAAAACGCAGCACATCGTCCCGCTGTCCGATCAGGCAATGGCGATCCTGAAACAAACTGAAGCGCTCTCCGGGCATCTGGCGTTTATTTTCCCCGGCGAATACGACCAGGACAAGTGCATGAGCGACAACACCATCAACAAGGCATTGCGCGTAATGGGCTACGACACCCGAAAAGAGATCTGCGGTCACGGCTTCCGGGCGATGGCGTGCAGTGCGCTGAGTGAGTCGGGACGGTGGAGCAAAGAAGCGATTGAAAAGCAAATGAGTCACCAGGAAAGGAACAGCGTGCGTGCCGCCTATATTCATAAGGCAAAATATCTGGAGGAGCGGATCGCTATGATGCAGTGGTGGGCGGATTATCTGGATGCAAGCATGGATCTGTATGTGTCACCTTACCAGTATGCAGGCAACCTTAAGGAGGCCTCGTAACATGCCCCCCAAAGTCCGGTCGTTCTTTGCCCCGTTCAGGGGCAAAGAAACCATTCACGATCGGCTCACGAATTGCCCGGGATTCAGTTCCGGCACGGCACGGAATCCTGTCGTTTTTTTAAAGTTCATATTATGAACAAAATTATTCATTGAATCAGAAGGATCAATGGCATCCATATTCAGACGATCCAGTACCTGCCTGGTTACAGCCACACTAAGAATAGGTAACTCTTCCGGATAGCCCGTTGCAGTATTCAGCAATTCATCCACAGCAGTTACAATCACCATGTCATCAGGGAGCAGGTTAAGTAACTCGCGGGCCACCCGCAAAACACAACTACAGATATAATCCTGAAGTAATTCATTCCATTTACCGACCGGCATTTTCTTTACAGACAGTTTCCCGCTTTTCAGTAATGATTTAATTTCAGTGGGGATGACATGTCCACCATGAACATGCAACGTCACCAGCAACACCCCGGATATCTCATCAATACAGAAGTGGATCGATGACCCCAATTCACTGAGTTCATCAAACGGAGCGAAAAACTCAATAGCATTTATTCTGGCCCGAGGCTCGCCATCCAGAATGCCAGTGGCAATTCCGGTCTGCTGTTCATGATCTGCAGAATCCTGCTGCCACTGCTGATAGAGTGAATCAAAGTTATCCTGGTCGTCCTTTTTCGCGACGTCAACGGCTTCATTCAGTTTCTGTTTTTTCTTCCTGTCGATCTTCAGCAATCGGGACAAAAAACCGGGGCGGTAGTTTTGCACAGCCTGTCTGGCCTGCGCTTCTTTGCTACCGAAAAAAACAGACTGCACAGGGGCATCAGCCCGGGCTATTGACAGCCAGTCAACAGGATCTCCGCATCCTTTATGCACCGACTGCAATACATCAATATAATTATTCCAGACGTCAACTTCATATTCAGCCTGTTCCAGTTCGGCCATCCGGGCATACGCTTTTTGCTGCTTTTGCAGTTCGCGTCTGCGCTTTTCTGCATCACGTTCAATTCGCCGGGAAGTCGCCTGTAATGAACGAATGGTGCCTTTCCATCCCATATAATAATCCACTCCTTTAACCAGCAATATATCCGGGAGCAACGCTCTCGTTGTGTACTGAACCAAATTGAATGACGACGCGGAATCCTCCCCCTCCTGACTTTTCCAGGTATCTTCCAGCGCACGGCGGAAAACGTGGTATTCTCAAATCACGAGCCACACATTCATTATGTCCTGGTCATATAACTTCCATCCGTATTTCATGATTTTCTTTATTTATCATCAGACGTTTTCAGCATCAGTGAATTCCCCTCCAGTGACACGGTACGCGCCTTATCAGGATCGAGGTCATCCCGTGTCAGCACCAGTCGCCAGTCGTTCTTACGCGCATCCGGTGAGCGGAACTGTGCCACCAGCGCCACATATTGCGCTTTCTCATCCAGCAGCATATCCAGCGAGACGGTATTACCTGGACGCACCCACACATCCTTTTCGGCCACCAGGTCAGCGCCCAGTACGGTGTTAGCATCAGACTGCAGTGCCGCATAATCGGCCTTATCAAACGCCTGACGATCTTTCAACTGGTAGACCCACACATCCGTTGCCAGCGGCATCCCGTCTTCATCGGGATTGAGTGCTGCACGGGCCTTCAGATCGAGACGCAGGGTTTTCACCGTCTTGTAAAAGATGGCCGTTACCACCGATTTCGTGCCGTCGCTGACGCTCTGGGTCAGCCCGCAGCCGGACAGGAGAAAAGCCAGCGGCAGCAGCGCGGCCAGCAGTCGGTATTGTTTCGTCATATCACTCTTCAACGTCTGTCACCTCGCGGTGTTGTGGATTTTTCTGCAGTCCTTCGTAATAGCCCAGGCTGACGGTGAGACGGTCCGGCATCGCCGGGTCCGGTGTCATATCGTCAGGGTCGTGCCCCAGCAGGCAGGAGTACCCCATGTATACCGAATCGTCAGAATATTGGCAGGTCAGCCGTGGCCGGGGCAGTAACCGGCGCGGGAACGTCAGGGAAATATGCGCATCGTAGCGCCAGCCCAGATAGACCCGCAGCAGGGCCAGTAAATCGTTATACAGCGTAAAATCCGGCGGGAACCAGCCCTGTAAATCCGCTTTGCTTTCGGTATACAGCCGTATATCAATGGTGCCGTTGACATCGGTGGCAACACCGCCCAGCACGAGATGGTCCCCCAGGCAAAATCCTCCGGCGGTACTCAGCGTCAGTTCCGGAACTTCCACCCGCCGCTTATGGTGCGGCACCACCGTGGCCGTCGTATCCGGCGTGACCATTTTCACCACCTGAGCCACCCCTTCGGCAGTCCGCCCCGGCACCTGCAGGGCGGGCAGCATGCCGAGAAAGCGCGACAGCGGAGTGTCCAGGTGTTCAGCGGTGCCGGGAATACCAAGCCCCGCCAGTCCCAGCAGGCACTGTGAAATGGCATCGGTGCCGCCATCCTCAAACGAAGCCGGGTAACTGTGCTTACGCCAGATACGGTAATACTGGGTTATCAGCCGGTGGTTGAAGATATCGAGAAAGTGCTCCACCGTCTCATGACCCTCACGCCGTTGCGTGATGTCATCAATATACTGGGTCGGCAGCGGCGACGTGATGCCGTAGAGCCCCATAAAGGTGGTTCTGACCGTGGGCGGCGAATCCGGGTTATCATCCGGATTAATCTCAATGCCCTTAAACTCACCTGCCGGAAAGCCCATTCCGGCATACGGACGCAGACGCACCGGGTCATCGCCGATGCGCCTGCTGCTGCCGAGTGGTGGATACTCAGGATGCGTCTTTTCCAGCCACTGCAGAAAGCGGTAAAAATGGGTGTACGGCAGGCGTTCGCCGAACGCGTCATTTAGCGTCGTAAAGCTGACTGATGGTTCTCTTTCCATCGCAGGCAGTGTCCTGTCGGTTGCAGTATCAGGGTGAGGCGGTTAAACAGGTGCATATCGGCGTACTGCGCGAAGAAGCGGTTGAGCAGGCTGCCGAACAGCCAGACATCGCCCTCACCGGTAAACATCGTGGTGTCGAGGGTCACTTCAATGTCCACGCCCCGCTGTAAGCCGCGTTTCCAGTATTCCAGCCGGTGGTGTTCAACCCTGAGAATGCCATTCAGACGGCGACGGTTAACATCGCTGTCCGCCCAGTTATAGAGCGCCAGGGTATTACGCAGTACCTCTGCATTGTTCATCATCCACAGAAAGCTGCTGCCCAGGTGGCTCAGCAACTTCCAGTGAAAACGATTCTCACTGGGCGGATAGCAAGGTATGGAGGGGCGACAGAGGTTACGCACGCGCACCGGGGTCTGCTGTGTGCCGCAGAGTTGTTCCAGCAACACGCTCTGCAGGGTTTTACGCGGCAGACACCCATTGGTGCCGGTAAGGCTCAGCGCCAGAGGGTCATCCGGCTGCAGGCGCTCCCGTTCAAACGCTTCGCCACCGAGGATTAACCACGTTTCCGTACGCCCGGAGGGGCCACGCTGCACGCGGGTATGAAAGTAGCGGGCCGGTCGCTCACGCCGGTACATCCCGCCCTGCTGTTCAAAGAGACGAAACGATGTGTAACGCAGCGCATCCTCTTCAAACGAGGCCGCCACGGATTCAACCGCAAAGATTTCGGTATGCGGGTCATCATCGCGCAGCGGCTGCAGGCGATAGTCGGTCTGTTCTGCATTAATCGCCAGCGGACGCGCATCGAGGCGAAACAGGTTCACCACCGGCACGCAGTGCAGGCGCAGGTTCTCTTCGCTGACCGTGAAATCGTGCGGCCAGTGCTGCGTGAAACGTAACTCCAGCTCAAACCAGGGCAGCGTTTCAGGCCAGGCAACCTGCTCCAGCCCTTCCAGCGAGACGAACATAAACTTCTCGCGGAAGGTAAAGTATTCCAGCAGATGCTGATAGCTGCTGTACCCGCTCTTTTCCACCTCCCACAGATGCGCATCATCATCAAAGGCGCTGGCGCGAAAGCGCAGCGGTAAGGGCTGGCGGTCCATATTGCCCGGCAAACGAAGGTAAACCTGGGCCACCCGGCGGGTCAGAAACAGATGCAGCAGTGAGGCCAGCGGCGCATCGCCGTTCAGGTATACCGGCAGCGCGGAGAGGTCGAGCCGCCGCCAGTCCGCCGTGTTACCGCAGGAAAAACGCAAACGCAGGGCGCTGGCACCCTCCGGCTCCGCAAAGACACTCGCCGTCTCAAGGGCGAGCGGCTGCAGGGTCAGCGGTCGCGTGGTGCGGTAACGACAGCGAATCCGGTTGTCGCCCACCGGCGCGGAAATCACTTCGGTGTGCTGATGCACCGTGTCGCTGTGCTTGAGTCCGTCCGGCTCAGGGGCAATTTCCACCACGCACATCGACGGCAGCGGGCGCAGATAGTGCGGCCACAGCAGGCTGATAACACCTTCGGTCAGTTCGGGGTAGTCATCATCGAGTTTCTGCCGAACACGCCCCATCAGGAAGGCAAAGCCCTGGAACAGGCGGGTCACAGACTCATCCATCGCACCGTTCATCGTCAGTCCCATCTGCCGGGCCTCTTCCGGATGCAGCTCAGCAAACTCCCGCGCCGCATCACGCAGGTAGCGCATTTCGGTGTCGAAGTAGCGGAGGGTCAGGTCGTCCATTAACTGTCTCCGTCTGGTATCTTTGCTTTTTCAGTACAGAACTTGATGATCATCCCGACGATACAGACCAGGAGAACGAAGGGACAAAAAGAGAGCAGACAATCAAGAATCCCGCCCCAAAAACCTCTGTAAAACGTACGGGTATCAGTAAAAAAGAGGACGCCGCTAAGTACCAGGAAAATAGCACCGGCAGCACGGGGACACATCAGGGCCGATGCCAGCATCATCAGGATAACAGGCAGCATCAGTAGCGCCTGCACGCCAGTTACGACCATATCTTTAAAGCTGGTGAAATGGTGAGAAAAGTGCATTGAGAAACCCTGCAGGATAAGTACTTAATAAGTCACAGATAGCGCATTCGTTGCCGAAGCCGCTCAGCGTTAAATCGTTCATTACAGTCCGTCTCCGCCACCGTTATCTGACGGCACATCAGGGACGCTATCCGTATCAAGGAACACCTGCTGCGGCAGTCTGAACCCTTTCAGCTTCAGCAGCGCCAGCGGGCCTTCACCTGCATCTGTACGCATCATAATGTTCAGCGGACTGCCGTCTTTCACCTTCCAGCTCAGAATAAAGGTACTGTTGTCGGTGGCCTGAACCTGCGCCCTGTCCAGCAGGCGGATAAAGCCCCAGCTTCCGGGGTAGTCGGCGTAAATACGCTCTCCGGCGCTGACGCTGGTCCAGGTTAACGTGGTATGCGGTTTCCACTGGCTGTCCGGCCAGACGAACGGCTGCCAGTTCTCCACCTGGTTGTGGTAGTCCAGCTTTTGCTGGTCGAGATAGAGGTCGGTCTGCATCACGTCACGGGCCGGTTTGCCCATCAGCGCAAAATGTACGCTGGCGTCACCGCCGGTAAACGCCACATCCGCCAGTTCGCTGAGCTGGTTCAGGGCATTCAGGAAGTCCGGGTTAAAGTGCAGCCCCTGTGCGGCAATCGCATCCGGCACCCAGTGACGACCTTCCCTGCGCAGCACGCCGCCCAGGCTGGTTTTCACAAACTGCGTGATGCGCCCGGTGTCGTTACGCAGGTATTGCGACAACAGCGGCAGCGATGCTTCGCTCTGTTTATCCGGCGAAAACGGCCAGCGGTCATTGAAGTCCTGCTGCCAGTCGTTGACGATGGCCTGCTGCCACTGATTATTAATGCTCTCTGCAGTGGGCGACAGCACCTGCTGCCAGGCCTGCTCCATCGGTTGCACGAACACCGCCTGACCAAAGCCACTCCATTCCTGACCGAGACTGGCAGCCACCAGACTACCGTAGTCACGGGTATCGGTGATATCCACCGATTTCCCCTGGAACACCGTCTGCGCCAGCGCCTGCATCATCGCCTGCGGGTCGGCGGCACCGGTGACCTGCTGGAGCTTAAGACGCACGCGGGTAACGCGGGTGAGGAAGGTCTGCAGACTCAGGCTGTTATCACCACTGCCCTTCGTGTCCATCAGCCCCAGCACAGGACCAAAGGCTGCATCGAGAGGACCGTGCGCTCCGGCTTTCTGGTCGATGGCTTTCGCGTCATCGGTACTGAGCAGATTTTTCGCTGATTTCACCAGCGAGTCGGTCAGAGCTTCCTGCTGTTGTCCGGCACGCCCCTGGGTGTTGAGCGTGTTCATCAGCGCCACCAGCGGCGACTGGCGAACATCCGCCATCAGGGTGAGCTGGTCAATGGCATCGGAGAGCGTGGCGGCTTTCTGCCAGCGGATGCTGTTGAGGAAATCCAGCCAGGCGCTGGCATAATCAGTGAAGTAGCGTTCCGTCAGCCGGGCTTTCAGCGCTTCCGGAGAAATATCCTGCATCACCGGGTGCCGGTTATCGCTCAGCACCCAGTCAATCTCGTCCCGGCGTTCGCTGACCACTTTATCAATCGCCGGTTGAACCGCATCATCCCACGCCTGGCGGGTGAACATCCCCGGCACCACGTCATCGGTGGTGAACAATCGCGAGGCATCCGTGTCGCCGGTCATATCGGTGAGACGCATATCGGCGTAGTTACGGGAGACCTGCACCAGCATTTTCTGGTAGAGCGCCGATTCAGCATTACGCTGACCAATCAGGCGCAACAGGGCGCTGCGGGTGGTGGCGACCAGTTGCGGGTCTGAGGCAATTTTCCAGGCCGGGTGTGACGGCAGATTCTGCGCCAGAAAGGCCAGTTGTCGGGGCCCCTCGTACTGCCAGACACCGGGTGCCACGCCATCACGGCGTGGCCAGAGGGCCATCACCGTTGAGGTGAAGAAATTCGCGTCCATCTTCTCCGGACGGTTTAACATCAGCCAGGCTTTCAGCCAGTTATACGCATCCCGGCTCAGTTTTGCCCGCGGGTCGCTGTCAGCAGGTAGCGCATTCCAGGCGGTCAGCGCGTCACGCAACCTGGCGGCGGAGGCATCACGCAACAGCGGCAACGCGCTGCGGGCATACTCCGGCCACAGGCGGGCCAGCAGGTCATCATTCTGGCTCTGGCCAAAGCGGCTGTACCACGGCACGCCGTGCTGACTCCGGTACTGCAGGCGCGCCATCTCCCGCTGCAACTCACCCAGTGCAGCCAGTCGTTTATCCGCGTTCTGGTGTTCATCACGGGCTGTTACTGCCAGTTGCTGTGCGTCGGTAATCTCCTGACGGTTGGTGTTCCAGGAAAAGAGTACGCCCGCGCAGGTCAGACCGAGGGCCACCAGCACCGCCTGATACAGCGTGCGCTCCCACGCCATTCCGGCACGCTGGATTCTGAGCGAGGGCAAATCGTTCAGAATGGCGTTCCAGCTGTTATCCGGCAGCCAGCGCTGTCTGTCGGTTCCGTCCTTCGGGTAAACCGCCGGGCTGAACATCACCCCGCGCAGCGGCACGGCATAAGGGCCGGTGAGCAGCGAAACCGCCAGCGCATGAAAGCGCTCCGCCATCCCGTTACGCAACTGCCAGCCCAGACGCAACAGGAAATCATGCGTATGGCTGCCCAGCCCCTGCTGAACGCCAGGCTCTATCAACGTGTCCGGTAGCGATTTCAGGGTCTCCACCAGCTCCGGCGGCGTGGTGTGCGGGGCCAGCAGGCAACCCACCGGCTGAGTCTCGCGGCCCTCCTGCGACCACGCGCTCTTCTGCACTTCCCACAGATACAGCGGCACGCGCCAGCCCAGTTTTTTATAGCGTTCGTTAAGCTGGCGAACAATCAGGTCGCCCTGCATCGCCTGACGCAGTTCGCCGTCATAGACCAGCACTATCGCGCTGACCGCACAGCGTTTAAGTTTACGCAGCACCGCGATACGGGCGCTGTCAGCCCCCGGGAGCAGACTGCCGCCCCATACGGCGACAACGTTGTTGGCTTCCAGCCATCCGGCTTCCGTCAGGCCCGGTACAGCAAGGTCTGTCTGGTTCGGTGAACCGCAAATCACCACAAACCGCACTTTACTGCGCCAGGTCAGCCCGTAGTGATGCTTAAGGTAGTCACGCATCTCCGTGATATACGCCGGTGTGGAGACTTTTTCCCGCGCTGTTTTAGCCTGCCTGTCATCGTCTGATTTGGGCTCCCGCTGCTGATACAACCGGTAGCCAGCCATTACGGCCGTCAACAACGCCTGAACACCCAGCCAGACCAGGCCCATCTGTGCAGGAGAGAGTCCGTAATGTTTACCCAGCAGCCATACCACTCCGGCTGACAGCACTCCCGACACCAGCGTAAACAGGGTTGCCCCCGATGGTCGCCAGACCTGTCCCTTAAGCGACATTATCACCTCCACTGCTGACACTCATCAAAAACGCCTCGCTTCCCTTAGCCAGTGCCAGCACCTGCGTTTCACGGGTATGCTCTGCCATCTGTATTGCCTGCGTGACCGCAAACCATGTTTCGCCGTCTTTCATCTCGCCCAGCCAGTGAGGCAGATACTGCTGAACCGGTGATACGGGTGGAATGACCGTCGCTTCCCCCTGCTCGGCTACAGCCTTATGCTGCTGGCTCAGGGCGACCATCAGACGACTGATATGTGGCTGAGTGACCGCATCAGACCACACGCCTTTCATCGTATTGCTGACACACTGATATTGCAGAAACTGCCGGAGATCACCGTCAGGTAAGGTATTATCGGTGGGGAACACACGGTGCAGCGTGGCACAGTGCCGCAGCCCGGTACGGATATCCGGATGAGATAACAACCAGGCCACCGCCCCCTGAGTGCCTTCACTGCCAGGCGTCCAGTTATGACGGATAATGAGCCAGCCCGTACGCACCGCATCTTTCTGTTGCCAGAGTGTCATCTGGCGGCTGAAAGGCTCAGGCTTCATTTCCGAAAGCTGGATCGCCGACAGTGGCAGTGACAGCGCCGCCCACACCGACCGGAAACATTGCCAGTCGTCCTCAGACGCGCTTTCCGGCAGGCAGACCGTCAGCGACTGATTGCGGATGAAAATCTGTAACGCCACGCGCAGCGGAGCCAGCAATTCGGTAAACAAATACGTGGCCCCCGGACATTCAGGCAGACGTAGCGGAGCCAACGTACTTACCGGCTCACCACTGTCCTGCGGTGTCCGCACCTGTTCAGGGAAAAGAGTACTGACGCCTGACACCACCATGCCTTCTTGAGCCCACCTCTGCCACTGCGCTTCCAGCATGGCGTTGTACTGCGTGGTGCCATCAGCGTGCTCCAGGAGTACGCCATAACGGTACATCCACCAGCCCGCAATCCCGGCAAACAGCAGTATCAGCACCACCACACCGGCAAAGGCGTAAACCAGCGCCCGCGAGTCATGCAGCCAGAAATAAATACCGCATCCGGCCATCACCACGGCTGAACAACTTAACATCAGCGACCGCCACCAGCCTGACCACGACGGCGCGGCAGGCCAGTGAACCGCATCCGGCGCGGGGATTTTCCATGCCATCAGATTCAGCTCCCCAGAATACCGCCGGTGGCGCTGGCGATCACCGTGCAGCCGCACTGGCACTGCGCACCATCAAAAGCAGCCTGTTCACTGTCTGACTGCCATTCCGGTGATGTCCCCACAATGCGATTAACGCCATGCCCTTCAATCGGGCAGGACACCAGGTCGTTAAGTAATGCAGCTTTGATACCGTCGATAATCATGGTGGAAGAGGCGGAGATCACTTCCCCGCCGCTGCTGAGTTTGTCGTGCAGACGAATAATGCCCTTGCTCATAGAAAATTCCTATCAATAGTAAAAAAAACCATCCAGGTATGAAGTACGAGAGGGCATTTCACGGCCATCTGAAGTCAATAAATCAGGGGGCAGCACTTTAATTTGCTCTTTGGTGATTTTTTCCAAATCAACCCGCTTTGGCTCATTAAAACCAAGTACAGTAAAAATGGCCTCGGCCAGAAGCGTCGTCGGTTTAGGCCTTTTTCGTTGCTTGCGTACACCACGGAAACAGGCATATGCCGTGATGGAATAGGAAATTACGACGAGCTTCAAAAAATCCTCAAGAGAAAGTGACTTAGAGGCAAAAAAAACAAAAAGGAGCAAAACAGTAAAAAAGCCGCCAATCAAAAAAATTCCTGATCGATACTCATAAAAAACATCGATTTCTCGCCCATGGCGACAATATGGCGTCATAGTGATAGTTCTAAGTTCGGGGAGAGCTATTGCGTATACGACATAGTGTTCTTCTCTACCCATCACAGCCATTTCCACGAAATCACCAACCTTTACATTGGTTTTCCCCAGCCAGCCACTGAATGAAACGCCATTGATCTTCCCACGTACAAAATCACTTGCATCACTCATTCGAACCTGACTTTGGCCTGTTACCGCTGCTCCTGCAGTATTGCCTGTCATCGCCACTAACAATCCCCCTACCTGGTTGCGAGATTCCTGATGAGCAAAGGCTTCTGGGTCATATTCACGATCAGTAAAATAACCGATGACTTTCTGCACGCTAAACTCTTCCAACATTCCACTGACTTTGAACAAAAGCTGGCGAGGTGGTAGCTCTGGCGGTGGTGGTTCTGTTGCCAGGATTGCGTCCAACTGAGTTATCTCAGCAGACGCTTGCTCGTTCTCCCGTTCAAGCTTTAGAGGATCACATTCGTCAGGATGCTCAACCGCCCATTTGTTGTTAACTTCAATGATTGTTTCGCAATGGCTTTTCTTTCGCCTGATTTCATCAAACGCAATAAACTCTCCCGAAAATTTCCTGTCCTTTGTCATAACACAGCCCCCAGTGCTTTTTGATATTCTTCCTGCTGGTTGTCATACTCCTTGTCACGAGGATTTTTGGGGCCCAGTTGCCAGGTGCTCTTCAGTTTGTCATTTCCCTTAGCCAGTGCCAGCACCTGCGTTTCACGGGTATGTTCTGCCATCTGTATTGCCTGCGTGACCGCAAACCATGTTTCACCGTCTTTCATCTCGCCCAGCCAGTGAGGCAGATACTGCTGAACCGGTGATGCGGGTGGAATGACCGTCGCTTCCCCCTGCTCGGCTACAGCCTTATGCTGCTGGCTCAGGGCGACCATCAGACGACTGATATGTGGCTGAGTGACCGCATCAGACCACACGCCTTTCATCGTATTGCTGACACACTGATATTGCAGAAACTGCCGGAGATCACCGTCAGGTAAGGTATTATCGGTGGGGAACACACGGTGCAGCGTGGCACAGGGCCGCAGCCCGGTACGGATATCCGGATGAGATAACAACCAGGCCACCGCCCCCTGAGTGCCTTCACTGCCAGGCGTCCAGTTATGACGGATAATGAGCCAGCCCGTACGCACCGCATCTTTCTGTTGCCAGAGTGTCATCTGGCGGCTGAAAGGCTCAGGCTTCATTTCCGAAAGCTGGATCGCCGACAGTGGCAGTGACAGCGCCGCCCACACCGACCGGAAACATTGCCAGTCGTCCTCAGACGCGCTTTCCGGCAGGCAGACCGTCAGCGACTGATTGCGGATGAAAATCTGTAACGCCACGCGCAGCGGAGCCAGCAATTCGGTAAACAAATACGTGGACCCCGGACATTCAGGCAGACGTAGCGGAGCCAACGTACTTACCGGCTCACCATTGTCCTGCGGTGTCCGCACCTGTTCAGGGAAAAGAGTACTGACGCCTGACACCACCATGCCTTCCTGTGCCCACCTCTGCCACTGCGCTTCCAGCATGGCGTTGTACTGCGTGGTGCCATCAGCGTGCTCCAGGAGTACGCCGTAACGGTACATCCACCAGTCCGCAATCCCGGCAAACAGCAGTATCAGCACCACCACACCAGCAAAGGCGTAAACCAGCGCCCGCGAGTCATGCAGCCAGAAATAAATACCGCATCCGGTCATCACTACGGCTGAACAACTTAACATCAGCGACCGCCACCAGCCTGACCACGACGGCGCGGCAGGCCAGTGAACCGCATCCGGCGCGGGGATTTTCCATGCCATCAGATTCAGCTCCCCAGAATACCGCCGGTGGCGCTGGCGATCACCGTGCAGCCGCACTGGCACTGCGCACCATCAAAAGCAGCCTGTTCACTGTCTGACTGCCATTCCGGCGACGTACCCACAATACGGTTAACGCCATGCCCTTCAATCGGGCAGGACACCAGGTCGTTAAGTAATGCAGCTTTGATACCGTCGATAATCATGGTGGAAGAGGCGGAAATCACTTCCCCGCCACTGCTGAGTTTGTCATGAAGACGAATAATGCCCTTTCCCATCGGAAATCCTTTTCAGTAGTAATAGAAGTAGTCTCGCCAGGCATTACGATCCGGCATTGGCCTGGAACCTTTTAGCGGAGGTTCGCTTTTTAACCTTTTTTTTGTTTTTTCCGGCAAATTAACCCATTGAGGATCAGAAAACCCCAGTGCGGAAAAAATAGATTCAGACAACAAAATAACGGGACCGGGGTTCTTTCTGATACTGCGCATGGCGAAAAAATAGGCCATCGCTAACATGAAAGCGAAAACACCAGCACAAAAGGCTATACCTTCCCAGTCAACGCCACGAATACGAAGATATGTTAAAATAACCAGAAAAATGCTTCCTATCCCCATGACCGCATATTTGCCGAAACTGATTTCAGCTTCCCTTCCAGCCCCACAACGAGGTGTCATAGAAATAGTCTGAATTTCAGGAATCATTAATGCGTAAGTTACATAGTGATCCCCTTGCCCCATCACAGCCATTTCAACGAAGTCACCGGGTTGAGCATTTGTTTTTCCCAGCCATCCATGAAAAGGAATACCGTTGATCTTTCCTCGAACAAAATCACAGGCATCATCCTTCCGAATCTTGCTTTGTCCCGTGACGGCAGAACCTGCAGCATTTCCCGTTACCGCAAGTAAAAGACTTCCCACCTGCTCACTTGCCACCTGTCTGGCAAATCCTTCAGGGTCATATTCGCGCTCGGTGAAATAGCCGATCACTTTCTGTACGTTGAACTCTTCCAACACACCACTGACTTTAAACAGAAGCTGGCGAGGTGGTAGCTCTGGCGGTGGCGGCTCAGTTGCCAGGATTGCCTCCAGTTGAGGAATTTTATCCTGTTGAGCTTTTATTACTTGCTCGAAACTGGCTCGAAGAGTCGGATCTTCATTAATAGCATCCTGTCTTATACGTATTTCAATTTTTGCATTAGACAGTTCTCTTTTAATTTCATCAAACGCAATAAACTCTCCCGAAAATTTCCTGTCCTTTGTCATAACACAGCCCCCAGTGCTTTTTGATATTCTTCCTGCTGGTTGTCATACTCCTTGTCACGAGGATTTTTGGGGCCCAGTTGCCAGGTACTCTTCAGTTTGTCATCAGGCTCCAGCCCGAATACGCCCTCCCGACACCATTTCTGTAAATCGTTGCCAAAGTAATAAGTGATGAGTTGTTCTATTAGGAACATTCCAATCATGACTTCCCAACTGGCAAAAAAACTAACTATTCGGGCAACAGTATTTTTTGCCAGAAATGTTCCCATTGCCTCAAGAAACGCGCCCTTCAGTGACAAATTCTCCAGTACTTCTAACAAACCACCAAATGACTTAAGTGCCAAACCAGTATCCACAGCCACTTTTCCACCATTCAGTCCAACAAAAATCCACCGACAATGATCAGACGAAAATTCCGACACCAATGCCTCAGTATCCAGAGCCAGATTAATCACCGCAGCCGACATCCCAGCACTTGTCCCCACAAACTTCACGCTTGTGGTTCCGGCCCCATTCTGAATACCGTGTTTAACCGCCGGTTCAATAATCTCTGTGGTTGTGCTAAGAGTCCCAAGGAACGCGGACGCGATCTGCGCATGGCTTTTTGAATCCCCTTTGCTCTCCTGCAGCTGATTTTTGAATTCCAGCCCGTTGAAGAACAGCGCCAGCAATTTGATTCGGGCCCCTTTCAGGGCGCTTTCGCCTTCAGCAATTTTACTGAATTCATCGAAACGCGTTTTATATCTGTTCAGTGTTGCCCGCCGTTCAGTCGCTCCCGAATACTTCATATCCTCCAGGAGCTGACTTCTGAACGTATCACCGTCCTGTAACTGCCCGAGTGACAGTTGCACCGCATTATCAAATGACACACCGGATACCACCTGGAACAGTGTTTTCGTCAGCAACCCGTTTAACCCGTCCAGAAACTTACCGGCGCGGCTGATGTTAAAGAAGCGATCGCCAAATGTGCTCAGGCGACGGTCACAGTACAGCATCATCCGCGAGAACGATGAAGACGGCGTGGCGGGTCGCTCCAGTGCTTCATTGGCACCGGCATATGCTTCATTCAGCTTGCCTGCCAGCGGGGCCACCGCCGCCAGGAAGGATGCTTCGTCCGCTTTCTCTGTTTTGCCGTGGCTCTTTGCCAGGCTTTCCAGATAGGCGGTCATATCGGCTATCACATCGGGGTTATTGAGCAGCAGCGAGCGCCAGACCAGGTTACTTTCGGATTTCGCAGAATACTGGTTTATCAGGCTGTCCAGCCACTGTGCGCCGGTATCGGTCAGGTTCAGCGAGGCCAGCGCATAATCCACAATTTCGCGGTAGCTCAGGTTATCCTCCACACTCGTGGAGTAAAAATCCTGGCTACAGGTAATAAACGGCGCAGACTTAAGCCAGTCGATACGCAAACCGTGCAGGGCTTCCATCCGGGTGGCTATCACCTTACAAAACTGCTCATAACAGGTATTGAAGGCATTTATCTTGTCGTGATTCAGCTCCGCATCGTACTTCGCCCAACTGGTCGCCAACGCCTCATCACCCGCCTGTTCTGATGACAGTTGCGCCCGTTGCAACAGATCATTCAGTGCCGACTGACGCTGCGTGTCAGCGCCCGACACCATCGCGATGACACCACCAGAAACCTTATCCATGCCGTAATTTGCAGTACTGCTGAAGGCATCCAGTGTGTGCTTTTCTGCCAGCGCTTTTTCCATCTGCTGGATTTGGTTGCGGGCACCAGCCAGTGACTGCACACTCATAAACTCAATCGACAGCTCGTCCAGCCAGCCCGCATGCAGGGCGGCCATATCATCACTGAATCCCACCAGCTCATGAGCAATACCCGCCGCATCATCCAGCGCCACCACCAGTTGGGTAATGGGTTTGTCGTAGCGGTTAACCCCGGCCCCCTGTTTCTGCATCGCGTCTATTGTCCGCTGCGCCTGCTCACAGCGGCGGCGGCTCCACGACGTCAGGGTGCCCTGAGCCCGCACTTCGCCTTCATCAAAATAAAACCACGGTGATGCGCTGTCCGTGCGGCTGATACGCCGTACCGGCGGGTTATACGGCAGCGTCAGTACGGGGCAGGCAGGGCCCGGCGTCATGTAGTCAGCTATTTCATTGAGCACCTCAACGCTTGCCTGGGCGACACGCTGTTCGTTAGCAGGCGTGGTCCACTGCCAGTATTCCACGCACTGCATCCGTTTCTTACGGGCGTTCGCATCAGAGCCGTAGCGCTCCAGCGTACCGGTCCGCCATTTGGCCGATGTGAATGCAATCCAGCAGTTGCCCTTCAGGGCAGCAGGACTGAGGATGAGCATCTCCAGATTGGTTGGGTTGTGGTACGGCATGGTGCAGTCAGATTTTTTCTGCGACCGTGCATACGCAGCGGAGGGCTGTTTCCACAGGCTGCCGTCTTCCGCTACCGACCAGCCTTCCCACTGACGGTTACTTTCGTAATACACATACACAAAGCCCTGACGCAGGGCGCGCAGCAGGTAGTCATAGCCGTCGCCGGTGGGGAACGGCGTGTCCGGCTTCGCCCAGGCCGGAACGCTGGCCGACAGCCCGGCAGGCACCACGGCATAACGTACCGGCAATATCGCCGGGCCGGATATCTGGCAGTGTGAGCAGGGTTTCGGCCCCAGGGGAGAGGTTGTCATACAGGGCTCCTTGCGTCAGATGCGGACGCGTTCGTCTCTTCGGTGTTCAGGTCGTGGCAGAGCTGCTGCCAGTCCCGGTCAGACAGTGCGCCAGTGCAGATGGCGTAATCCGTGTCCGGCTCCCGCTCGCGTGGTGAAAGCAAAATCTTCATCCGGGGATGCATATCCAGTTCAGGATGTAACCGCAGGCAGTCGAGCGCCAGCGCCTGCTGGTCGGTATCGTTGTCAAAACCGTGCAGCTGCTGCGCGCGTTTCAGCGCCCTGCGAATAATCGTGACTGCAGTGGCTTCATCGTGACGGGGCTTGTTGATATGTGCCTGCCGATAGTGTTCCAGGACACGGACGATTTTACCGGTCTGACTGATGTGAATTTCATCCTCCGGGTTCACCATCAGGGAGAACGTCATATACGGGTATGGCGACGGAGAATGGTCGTGGCTGACGAGCCTGCCATCACCGTCCGGGTAATGCCAGCCGGAAAGCACGCCCAGCCAGCGTTCATGTTGCACATCATCCAGTTGCGGCCACAGGATGCCGTGTATCGCCGGGTCGTAATACCGCAGCAGTATCTGTTGTCCAGAAATCAGCCGCTGAATGGCCGTGTAACCGAGTTGTTTTGCCATGACAGCGGTTTCGTAAGGGCTGGTCAGCCAGCCGCAAACTGCCCGACCGCCACCATTGCACAGGCGGTCAGGATGTTGCTCTTCCAGGGCATGACGGATGCTGCTCTCCAGCAGGGCGTGATGGGTAGCCTGCGTCAGGTCGAGTGGTATCAGCCAGGGATGGCGGTCCATGCTCAGGTTGCGGTGCGGCAGCGTGACCGGCACCGGGCGCTGGTCCATCAGTGCGCAAATAAACGGGTGCATCATATCTTCCGGCAATGCCTCCCGGTCGATAAGCAGGTATACATATTCCTGACGCTCAGTGATGGCGGCCTGCACCTGAGTCAGCAAAACGTCCGCCTGTTGCGTGACGGCCTGCGGACTGAAATCGTACATGATAGTCACAGGGTCGTCCTCACAGTGGCTCAGCCGCATCTTTAGGCGCCTTCATTGTTGAACAGCCCTCCGGCAGGCTGATACTGCCCTGCATCGATGCCGCCCCCAGCTTCTCCAGCGTTCCGGCCTTCACCGTGACGTTACCGGAGCCGCCCAGGGTGATACTCCCGCCTTTCATCTGTATCCATGCGCCACCGCACTCCAGCAGCAGTTCGGTTTGTGCCGAGACCGTGACCTTGCCGCTCTGACTGCTTATCTGTATATCCTTCATCGCGAACATATCCAGTGCATCACTCTGCGCCTGAATCTCCACCTTTCCGGCGGCAGCAAACAGTTTGATGCCGAGCTGTTTCGCAAACAGACTGAGGGTCTCGCTCACGGCGATACACAGCTTTTTGCCGATGCTGATATCCGCATCCTGGCCGGTGGTGGCAATCAGGTTCTGACCGGCGGCAAGCTGGATGCTGGACGGGGTGACCTGTGCGATACCCGACGGGGCCGAGAGCAGCAGCGCCTGTTGTTGCAGGTTCTTCAGCGTGCTGTTGAGCAGGTCGGTCTGTTTCTGCACGTCGGCCAGTTCCGCTTTTGCCATTTCGGCTGCGGCTCTGAGACTGCTGGCTTCCTGAATCGCCGCTTCCAGCTCGCTGACCGCTGCCTGCATATCAAGCATCGGACCGTCAGCCTGTTGCTGGCCGTCGGCGGTGATGAAAATGCCTTTCGCGGCGCGGAACACACCGTGACCGTCAGTGCGCAGTTCAGCCCCTTCACCACGCAGCGCCCTGGCATCAGAATCCTGGACGTTAAATCCCAGGTTTAATTGTGTCTTACCGGAATGCGGCGTGGAGAGGTGGATATTCTCTTTTCCGCGCTCATCCTGCAGGCGCATTTCATTGGCTGCAGGCGTGAGAAGGATGTTGCGTTTGTAATTTTCGATGGTGACGTGGTCGGGATGACGCGAGTCATGCAGCGACCAGGCAATAAATGGCTTGTCCGGATGACCGCCGTCAAACATCACCGCCACTTCGGTGCCCTGTATCAGCGGCAGGTGCAGACCGAAATTGTCACCGGCATAATCGCGGGCACGGCGCAGCCACGGGCTTTCGCCGCCCTGCGGCCACGAATCTTTATCGAAGTCAAAACGCACCCGGTAGCGGCCCATTTTGTCGATATGGCTGTAGATATCACTGGTCTGTGAACTGGTGATACGCGCCGTCAGCGGGACGGTGATGCGGGCACGGGGCTGTTCCGGCGGGCAGAAACTGACCGCATCCCGCCAGGCAATCCCTTCGGCTTTCAGCTTATAGTGCGAGTCACGACTGGCTGAGGATTCGATGGCGGTCACCAGCATCCCGTTTGCAAAAGCCTGTGAGGTGTCGCCTTCGGCTTTCAGTATCTGACCGGGCGCAATCAGCGTTGAATTACTTTCGAGGCTCAGCCGGTGCTGGCGGTTCAACTGACGTTCGTGACGCAGGCGGGCGTAGAAATAGCCGCTTTCGGTGTTATTGCTGTCCGGGCGGTTGTACTGGTCGCCTTCGCTCAGGAAACCATCGGTATAGTGGTAATCGTTGCCGTAAGTGGTTTTGTCATCATCGTGGGTCAGGTCCGCATCCGCGTTCATGATGGCGTCAGCGGTACGGTAGTTATAGTCATGCGTACTGACTGAACGTTCCGTCACTGCGTGATGCGCCTGTAAATTCCACACCGACTCCGCACGGTTGTCGTGCATCCCCGCCGGGTTCACCGCCGGGACGCTCACGTCATACTGCCAGCCCTTTACTGAATCCCCGAACAGCACCACTTCATGCCCGGTTTCACTGTCCTGGGTGAAGTTAAACCAGATACCGACTTCACTGAGCAGTCGGGCGATAAACTCCGCATCGGAGAGCATGAACTGGGTGATAATCTCCCTCGACGGCCAGGTATTACTCAGGCGGAACTCAAACAACCAGCCCGGCCAGTTGTGGTTTTCCCGCAGGATTTTTTCCACCACCTCCGGGACCGACATATTCTGGTAAATGGCGCTGCGGCGGCTGTTATCCAGCAGGGAGAGGCGCGGCTCAAACGTCAGGCGGTAGGTGGCTTCATCCGCCGAAACGGAAAGACGAGAGAAACGGGTGATGACGCCGTACACGGTGCGCCGGACTTCCGGCGCAATGGTCCGGCGAAACGCCGCCTCCGGCAGGGTCTGCATAATGAAGGTAACGTTCTTCATCAGCATCACCGACGGGTCGATATCCTTATCAGCACTGGTCAGCACCACGTCATAACGGTAGCGGGTGCTTAAACCTTCGCGTCCCTGAAATGACTCCACGTCCAGCGGCGCGGTGCAGCCTTTCACCTTCAGGTGATAGCGGTTCAGGGTCAGGGCATCCAGAACGGGAGAGACAGTGGTCATCGTGGCTCCTTCATCTTTCATCCGGAGCAGGCTCACCTGTGCCGGAAAGCGTGAAATCTCAGCCCGGCAGGGCCATCTGTAATACGTGGTGCAGGGAAACCTGCAGTCCGGCACTCAGAGCGCTGGTCACCAGCAGCGCCAGAACGATATGCGCCAGACGGGAGTGAAGCAGCGTGCCGCGCACCGTCGGGCGGCGCTCCACCACCAGCGGCGCAGATAAGGGCTGACCACCGGCAGGCACCAGCGCATTAAGGGATTCCAGTGCATATTCGCGCTTATACCGGCCGTCAGGCATTTTGTCCCGGAGCCGTTCACTCCAGCGCTGACTGAACCCCATGCCGAATAAACGCTGGTACAAAACCAGCAGGCGTGGGTCCGGTGCGGCCTGATGCAACAGCTCCCGCACGCGCTCAAACATCACCTCGCCAGCCCGCATCTGCATGACAAAACGGGCCTGCAGCGGATTATGCAGCCAGACGGAGTTCTCCAGCGAGGAGGCAGTGTTGAGTACAGCATCATCCATCATGGCGCACTGTGCATAAATGACATGATTAATAAAATCATCGTGTTCTTTTGCTGCTTTCAGCTTTTCCTGCACGGTTTCCACCAGCATGACTGCATAGTGATACAATGCTTCATCGCGAGCCTGCGCAGGCTGATGATAAATATCCATCACAAACAAATAAGTATCCTGCAGCAGGGAGTCAATATAAACACTGGCATTGTCGCAGCCGGGAAAATGAGATGACGCAGACGATACAGAGAAGTCCAAAATAAGACACCCCACTTACAGTAATGACATTTTTATAAAGATTATCCCTCTGTGATTACAAATCAATCCGGCAAACTGTAATAATTCATTGCCATCCATAAAATAATATCGCCACCCCCGTAAAATCTGGCACAGAGGTAGTATCCATGAGATTCTTTTTGTTTTAGTTCGTAATTAGTTTTCCTGAAAAGTAATTCACAAAACAAATGAAATTAGCATCACCCATAAATATGGGCGCCTATCATTGATATATTCAGAAAGTCAACCAGCTAAAATATCCAATTAAGGACAATGATGATCATAATATCCAATATCATAGATGGCGTTATTTTTTGACAGGTTCAGTTTGTTTTCTGGATGAAGCAAATAAACACCCCGGATACAATCCTGTCAGCATTCAGGAAAAAGGCCGTTAAAAGGCTAAGGGTAAAGGTAAGAGCGCATAAGGGTGGCTACGCAGACCCGATACCCAGAATGCTGATGAACCGCTGATCAATACGCTGTGTGCGGTGAGTCGGGCGATGAAGTCACTGCTGCTGGATATCGCCCGTATCCGGGGCGGTGAATGGGTACAGTGAAAGGAGGAAATCATGAACCTGAAACCTGTTGAACCCGATGCCCGTGAACTGGTGGACCGTGCCCGTATTCTGACGGGGTGATGCTGGAAAATCCTGATGAGGCCGGGCCAAACTATGTTCTGTTGCTCATTCTGGCCGAACAACTCCATCGTCTGCACGGTATCTTCGAAGCGGCTGAATACCGCCGGATGCGGGAAGACAAGCTCTCTCTGTTATTTTACTGTGGCCTCCTGAGCTCTGAGAGACCCCTCTGAAATCACAAAAAACAATCACCTTTTCACGTCCATCGACCGGATGTAAGCTCCGGATTGCACAATGCTGTCGTTGCCAGCGCCCATGCTTCACGGCCTGAAAGAAGCGCCTGAGGAACTCAGGATGGCAGCCCCTACCGGTGAATACCTCCGCAAACACCGACTCGCAGGTCACTGCGACAGAGGTCATACTTTACCGACAATACGTCCTTTCGCTGCGCCAGCTCACTGGTCAGCATTCCACGACATCTGAAATTTCCGGGTAAATCCCTGTCCGGCTGAGGATCAGCCTCCTTTACCCTACGGGCTGCGGCCTACATTGCCGCCAGGCTTTGCTGCCGCGTGACCGTCAATCTGCGCCAGAATCCGCGATCTTTCGCGCCCGGCCCTCAACCGGTGCGTCACTTTGCGTCGCGCAAAGCGACAAAGTGACGCACAACCACCACACCGCGTTATGCCCCTGATTTCAGGAGCCCGGCGCTCATTCCCGAATCTGACACGCCTTTTTGGGGCCGCTGTCAGCAAAAAAGAGGAGAAAAAGATCGATACCGAGGGGGGCATGATGCCCCGGAGAAGTCCTGCGCTGGCAGGCAGTCCGTACCGTGTACTGGCTGAAACTCCCTGTACCTCAACAAGCTGCCACTCCGGCGTGAAGGCATCGTTCTGGCTCAGCCAAAAAGCATACGCCGGAGACTGTTTGTGTTTTCAAAATCATGGGGGAAAGGGTACGGGCAGGTTAGGCAGTGAAATGAAGGCGCTGGCAAAACATTGCGGCGGTAGCCATAAAACAGTAAACGATCGCCTCTATATGTAACACTTCCGCTGCCTGCATCAGGCTGCCTGTATCAACAATTTTCACAAAGTATTTTAAGCGTCTGAAGTTCATCCTGTCCCCTGCCTTTAATCTCTACGACGTAACGTCTTAGAATGCTTTGCAAAATGCCTGCCAGTTTTTCACGCCTCATCAGACGCAGGTACACAGCCATCACCATAAGGTCACAGCATTTGACTCGTAAAATTACAGACAAAGCTGCACCACGCCGGGGCACAAAGTATGGATTAGATCAAAACTTCAACGCTTTGTTGTTTTTGTCAGCAAACAAACGCGTAATCTTATTTCCCCCTTTGACAAGCCGATCGCACATCGTTACTATGCGCCTCGTTCACACGATTCCTCTGTAGTTCAGTCGGTAGAACGGCGGACTGTTAATCCGTATGTCACTGGTTCGAGTCCAGTCAGAGGAGCCAGATTTTAGTATTAAGACGTCTCAGTGAGTCTTAATGCGTTATAAAAACAAGCAGTTAGATTGACCCGGCTGTCCTGAAAAGGATTGCCGGGTTTTTTGATATCTGTAGTTTTCGGGGGGATTCATCGGGGGCCTCTCGGTTCGTTGAACGAATGGAGCCCCCCGCTATGGCACTCACTGATACCGCTATCCGCAAGCCCAGACCCACAGACACCCCCTTCAAACTCGGCGACAGTGCCGGACTGTACCTGCTGATCAAACCCAACGGCTCAAAACTCTGGTATATGAAGTACCGCATTGACGGGAAAGAGAAGAAGCTGGCCTTTGGTCCTTACCCGGATGTTTCCCTGCTTACGGCACGCCAGTTCCGCAATGCGGCACGCAGTAAAATGCGTGCGGGGGTCGATCCCTCCGTTGACAAAAAAATCGCGCAACAGAAAAAGAAAAACGGACAGACATTCCGCCAGATCGCCATAAACTGGCATGCCGATCACCGGCGCTGGATCTGGATGGTGAATTTACGCCGCCGGAAACACAGCATTACCCGGCCCTGCCGCTTGAGAAACTACCAGAATTATTATCCCGGACGGATAACTACTCCGGCAGGCTGCTGACACGGTATGCGCTTAAGCTGTCGCTGCTGTTCTTTGTGCGCTCCAGCGAACTGCGTTTTGCCCGCTGGAGTGAGATCGACTGGCAGCAGAAGCTCTGGATAATCCCGGTAGAACGGGAGCAGATCGAAAACGTGCGCTTCTCTCGCCGTGGCACAAAGATGAAAACACAGCACATCGTCCCGCTGTCCGATCAGGTAATGGCGATCCTGAAACAAACTGAAGCGCTCTCCGGACATCTGGCGTTTATTTTCCCCGGCGAATACGATCAGGACAAGTGCATGAGCGACAACACCATCAACAAGGCATTGCGCGTGATGGGCTACGATACCCGAAAAGAGATCTGCAGTCACGGCTTCCGGGCGATGGCGTGCAGTGCGCTGAGTGAGTCGGGACAGTGGAGCAAAGAAGCGATTGAAAGCAAATGAGCCATCAGGAAAGGAACAGCGTGCGTGCCGCCTATATTCATAAGGCAGAATATCTGGAGGAGCGGATCGCTATGATGCAGTGGTGGGCGGATTATCTTGATAAAAATACTGAGCGATATGTATCGCCTTATCAGTATGCGGGATATCAGAGGGAAGCGTCATAGAACGGCCTTCCCCTTTTAACCAGGAAAATTTATTGGATAGTTATACAGGCAACGCTATCCCGAAATAATAATCCATACTGAATAAATATTTCGTGAATTCCGGTTGAATGTTAACTGTACTGTCACCGTTAATATTCTCGTATTTTTGGCCTCTTCCTTGAGGCTTTGTATTTATTGTTGAGGAGCGTTAGGATCATCACCGTAATCAACTTCACATGGAGAGCCTTTATCTAATGCAGTGAATTTATTATCCTTAAAGGTGTACATCATATATTTGCATTGCAAATTTCTGAGATCAGATTGGGGAGCGGTATTTCCATTCATCCACAATACAATACTATTAGGATAAAAGCCAGGTTCAAACTCTTCAGGTGAAGGCGTACCATTATCATGATAAGGGCGATAATGGGTATTTTCATTAAACTCTGGTAATTCAGAAACGATCTCTCCTGAAGTCTTATCAATCACCCAGCCACAGACCCAGCGATTGTCGCCACACTCTTTCGGGAGTTCACCGTTCCAGCTCAGGTAAAGGCGATAATGTCCGGCAAAGTTAACAGGCTTGGCAAGCTCCCGCTGCATTGTCTGCTTCCATTTGTTGGTATAGCTCTGCTGCTCTGCCGATAACGCAATATTCTTTGCAAATGGCCCGGTGCTCACCGCAACAGGGTAATCAGAAAACTGTGGATTATCCTTACCGGCAAAGGCTTCGCAGGTAAAAGTCAGCAATGCAAAGCCCAGTAAAATGTTATTGTGCTTCATTTTTGGAATCCTTCAATTTTTGAATCAGATCATCTGGCATAATAAATACCTTATTTAGCTTGTCACCATTGTAATAACCGATGCCGTCAGCAGACGCGTAACGTTTTTTATGAATACGATGATGGTTTTTGTCTACAACAAATGACCTATCTGGATTTTTCTCGTATTCATGCGGATCGGGGCTGATGGGTTTTCCTTGCTTCACGCCAACTGATGCAAATTCCAACGCACAAGCATAAGCGGCATCGTCCACGCTGCCGTTACCTTCCAGATAGGCGATAATCGCTGGGCGTTTAACTTTGATTATGTATTCTTCAAAAATCCTGTCCTGTATGGCCTCATCATACGGTGCATTAACATCCAGATTAAGGTTTCTGACCGCTTCTTTTAATGGATCGGTTGTTACCTGGTAGCGCCCTGTTGCAAACATATCAAATTGCGCCTGTGCATCCATTACCTGCTGAAGTGTCATCGAGGTCAGATTAGTTTTACTGTGCACCTCTGTGTGGGTCGGATGCGGGTGCGGGTATGTCCGGTTATAAATGGTGTAATCATTCCGGGATTCAGCATCGCAAATTAAATCCGCAAACGGACTGTGCGCCCAGCCGCGTTTTTTCGACGTGCTGATGGCATCCAGAAACACCAGCGGGTGCATATGCCATGGCGTTCGCGACATGTCCGGTACCTGATCCATCCAGCGAGTGGCGTTCAGAAAACGGATACCATAGCTGTACCATTCCGGTGCTTCCTTTTTGAGTTGAGGCGTAAAGAAAGCCTGCCAGACGGGGTCATCTGACGTACAGTACCAGTCACCCGGATGTTTCACACACAGGTGTTGCAGGTGATCAATGTAATCCGGGTTCTGTACTGCCCGGCGGTACTCCTGGGCAGAATAGCGTGGCTCACCGCTGTCGATTTTATCCAGCAGCCGCTGGTAGTTGTGTTTCACCTGCGCATGACTGGTACGCGGGTCTTTTGAGGAAGCGTTAAACAGCATCTGAAAAATATGCCGCACCAGTCCCGCAGGCTGGTTTTTGCCGTCGAGGTGGTCAAAGCTACGCGGGCTGGCTTCAACGGTTTCAAAACCCCGCTCCGCCAGGTCATAGCGTGACAGCAGTTTCAGGTCGGATTCTGCAAGATAGCCCCGCGATGCGCCAGCCTGCCAGTAAGTCACCTGATTGTCTTCTGTGTGCTGGCTGCCATTCAGGGGAAAAATACCGTCCTGATGG
>NZ_JBDGON010000012.1:0-120828 GCF_057751355.1 Salmonella sp. FC25216
CATCAGCGCCTGCAGCACCTTCAGCGGGATGCCGGCGTACAGCATGTGCATCGCGTAACTGTGGCGGAACGTATGGGGTGTCACCGGCACTGAGAACGTCACGCCGTCAGCTGCTGCGGCCTCAACCGCCTCCCCAATCCAGGTACGGACCGTCCGGTCGGTGATCTCCCAGAGGCGTGCCTTTTCCGTTCTGCCGGTACGTCGGTTACGACGCTCCAGCGGGATTTTCAGCGTGGCCACCATCATCTGCAGCTCACTGACATACTGGTTATCTGACAGCGGCACCAGACGGTGGGGCTGGCTGCCGGACGGCATTCGTCCTGCCGTTCTGGCCGCCTTTTCCGCCCGCTGTTTCAGGGTGGCCAGCTGCACAAACGGATACGGTGGCGCCAGCGAAAAGTCTCCCCGTGTCAGGGCCAGCGCTTCGTTAATCCGTGCGCCGGTATTCCAGAGAGTGGCCAGCAGCATCCTGCGGTGCAGATCCGGGACGTAGTGGAGCAGGGCACTCACCTCCGGTGCCAGCAGATATTTCGGGTAGTCGTCATGCTGCATTGCCATCTGGCGCAGTGCGAGGGCAGCCGGGTAATCAATGGCCACCGGCAGCAGGGCGGACGGGGTCTGCGTAAAGACAGCAGGTAACGGTGGCTGACTCATGTCCTCTCTCCGTTAAATAAAATCTTCCGGGACATCATGTTTTTTCCCGGAGTCATCTCTGGTTTCAGTCTGAACCCTGTATAAAGGATCCCAGTCGCCGCTGTGACGGTTCTGCCGTCCGGCCACCGGTGGTGTCATGGCCGACGTGAGTAACCCGCTTTCAGCAGCACCGTACGGGTCAGCAACTGTTCTCCCGGACCGGTCGCGGGCGTGGCGAGCCGTGGCGGACAGAGTGCGCGCAGCCGTTCCGCTTCTGAAGCGTGATACAGTGGCCAGCCCTGACGACGTCCGCACCGGTCACCACAGGCGTGGAGTTCGTGACAAAACCAGGTGCCGGCCGGAAACCAGCTCGCCGGATGCAGATCCGCAGGTCTGTCCCGGGAGCCGGTGTACACCGTCGTGAACCGCTCTTCCGACGTCAGCAGGGACACGGATTTTCCGAAAAAGACCTGTGCAAACTGTTCTGCCGTCTCCCTGACCGGCAGGGCATCCGATGCCGGACTGAGACCGGTGGATTCAGTATCCGGACAGACGCGTGACCGTGTCATGAGGTGGTGTTTTCCCTGTCAGTACGCAGTCGCCAGACCGCCCCGCCGAACTCTGTTCCCCCGACGGTCTGTGTCCAGGTTTCATCACAGACCAGCCACTTCTGTACCACCGCAAAATCCACATGACAGAGTGGGGTATCCCCGCGTTCACCGGGGGTTTCCAGCACAAGCCCGTCCGGAACGATCGGAGAGGGCGTACCCGTCAGTCTGGCGGAGCGGCGCCAGAAACTCCGCACACAGCCGCCCTGACGTAGACTACTGAGCAGCACCTGTTCGCTGACACGCATATCAAATCCCCCAGAACATCAGGTTAATGGCGTTTTTGATATCGTTCTCCCGGTGACTGAGATCGGCTACCTCTTCCCCGATGACTGAGGCCGGCACACTGGCCATATCTGTGGTCATCAGACGCCAGCTCTCATCCCCGATATGTACCACAGGATAAAGTTCGCGGGAGACCTTATCCGACAGCAGACGGGCGCTGGCCAGCGGGATCACCATCCGCCGTCCGGGGGTGTCGATAATGTCACTCTGGACATCCACGAACAGGGTGTAGCGACTCTCCCTTTTATAGGTGTAAACCTTAAACTGCATATCACCAGTTCCTGTTTTCGTCAGCAAACGATCCGTTAGCCTCTATAAAGCTGGCCACCTCAGCCATACCTTCCCGGTTTTCTTCCTGCCAGCGTTCGGCTCGCAGACGGCGGGCTTCGTTCTGCATGGTCGTACTGACCAGACCGGAGATATTCACGTCGTATGCCTTGAGCAGCTGATAGCTGTCGCTGTCCACTGTCACTGTAATTCGCTGCTTCATGATTCACCTCTTTTTTACATACTTCAGGTATGCAGTTAAGTATACATTCCGCTGAAGCAAAAATCTGCCACGCATTGTGAATACTGTTAACCAGCTTATAGTGACTGAGTTAACTGTTCGCCGCTGTTATCCACATATCTATTATATGTATTTTCTCGTGCATTTTACTGATGCATGTTTTCAATCCTTAAAACGCATACTGTTATCACGCAATTAGTAACCCACTCATCTTTTTCATTATGTAACTTTAACTATATGCAATTACAATCCAGCTTATAAAAACGCAACGAAATTACCGTATCAGCTTTTCCGGGTGATCCGATTTTTTGCATATTCAAGACTTTCCGGAAGTGTACCACGGTCAGGGAATAAGCGAAGCGGTCTTTTCTGCCCCTGCGCGCCGGGTCACAGGAAAGGTACATAACACAATATCTGGTAGCCAGATTAGTAGATTATGACGCTACATCTTGTGTTGATGGGGTGTGCAGCACCGGGGCGATTCCGGAGGATCCGAAACTGGTATTTTTCGGATCTTCCGTGAAAAAGAAAGAAACAGGGATAGGTTATACATATACATATGTCTAGCATCTGCATATGTATGGCATACGCATATCTTCATCATCTGCATATGCTGCATCTATACATATGTAAAACATCTGCCTATACTAAACATATGCACACACCCGGTGCAATGAACATCATTCCGGATATGCATCACATATCCGCACTTACCCGGGAGAGAATCATGAGAACCGTATCCATTTTTAAAAACGGCAACAACCGCGCCATCCGCCTGCCCCGTGACATGGATTTTGAGGGGGTGAGCAAGCTGGAGATCGTCCGGGAAGGGGACAGCATTATTCTGCGCCCCGTCCGGCCGACCTGGGGCTCATTCCTGGAGCTCGAAAAGGCAGATCCGGACTTTATGGCGGAGCGCGAAGACGTTGTCACCGATGAAGGACGATTTAACCTGTGAAGAAAATGTATATGCTCGACACGAACATCTGCTCGTTCATCATGCGCGAGCAGCCCGAAGCGGTGCTGAAGCGCCTGGAGCAGGCGGTGCTGCGCGGCCACCGTATCGTGGTCTCGGCCATCACTTACTCCGAGATGCGCTTCGGTGCCACCGGCCCGAAGGCCTCGCCGCGCCACGTGCAGCTGGTTGACGCGTTCTGCGCCCGCCTCGATGCCGTCCTGCCCTGGGACCGTGCCGCGGTGGATGCGACCACGGAGATTAAGGTGGCGCTTCGCATGGCCGGCACGCCGATCGGCCCGAACGACACGGCGATTGCCGGGCATGCCATCGCCGCCGGTGCCGTGCTGGTGACGAATAATACGCGGGAATTTGAGCGGGTACCGGGTCTGGTACTGCAAGACTGGGCGAGATAAATAAGAAAGGCCGCCCCCCCGACGGCCTTACCACTATTTTGCGATGTCAGTCGTATTCATTTTCAGCGTTAAAAAAGGGCTCTATGCGGATACGTGTATCACCGTGAGTGAGCTTCGGCGGCCTGATAAATCCACTTTTTCCCAGCCGGACAGCCAGTTGCCACATGGCATCACTTCGGGGAATGCTACGATAATTCCTCTCTGTGAGGAAAGCCGCATAATCCTGATGCCCGAACGTCATGAGCACCTGTCTGATGAACTTGTGTGGCCAACCGTCATTTTTAAGACATTGCATCAGCAGTGCCTGCTTCTGCCGGTCATCGGTTATTTTGGTGGAGAACCTGATCAGGGCTTGCTGGCTGAGAAGTGGTGCCTCAGAGAGCAGGGCTTCATCTTTTTCCCAGAGCCAGTTCAGGATACTGATACAGACTTCGTCTGAAATCTTATCGCCATTCAGAATTAAACGGGTAATCCCCCGGTTAAACTGGTCATCAGCAAACAAAACAAGCTCGTAATTCCTATTCAGCAACGCGGGGCGGATACAAATAAGATCATAAAGAAGTGGTGTCAACCGTTCGCCCATTTCGTTCAATACCTGATAAAGTTGTTCAAAGACACTGATGGTTGGGGCCAGCCATTTTTCCTCGATCAGTACCGCCGCATTATTCAGTGGTAAGTTATCTGGCACATAAATAAGCGTTATCCTGAATGTCCTGGTTAACACGACAAGCGCTTCTCTATTGATATACGGTGATGTAACAGCCTTAATAAGTAATTGCGAGAACTGATCATCCGTCAAAGGCAACGTGTCATTTGGCAATAAACAATAATTAAAATTAAGCCAATCACAAAAAGTATAATCAGCAAGTGACGCATCTTCACTCAGTAGAGAAATAACATTATCCCAGCAAGTGGTAATATGATTATGATGAGCCAGAAGTGAATACAGGTTTTGATCATAAGAAATTCCTGTGGTTTCGGTATTCTCTTTGTTCAGGATAACTGATATGTCCTCCAGTAAGAAGATCATACTTTCTGTCAGGTACCTTGCATCATCCCAGTCAACGAATTTCGAATTAAGAAGATCAGGAATGAGTTCATTTTCTTCAGAGTGTATAAAAACATCACGAATGAATGATGATATGTTTTCATAAACATATGTTTCAAGGTTCGGAATGCGAAGCGATTTTATTAATGCAACAGGCTTTTTACGGAAGGTATCACTGTTATTCTCTGACACATGAGAAAGTGAGAAACAAATGTTTTGCAGGTTCAATGTGGAATAGGTCCACAATTTTTCCTGTACCACCGAATGCAGTGTTTCCTGCCCGGAGTCACTCCGGGCCAAAGGAATGTTAGTCAGGCGACAACCTGAATTCCGCAGGTTTTCACAGAAAAACTGCGCACAATTATCTGGTAAGGACGTTACGAGATTAAATTGCGAATCGATGAGTCTCTGTAGTTCATCCCGAGTTATCTGAGAGACGGCTCCCCAGGACAGCACCGGTAAGGACAGTAATAACGGGAGCAGATTTTGTTCAGCTACGGTATCATTCAGGCTCCCAATCTGGTGGATCATAGTGGACAGATGACCATCCCCGTCAACCATTAACCTGATATAGTCCCGCTGCGCAGTGGATTCCCAGCAGGGGAAGATCTCATTGGCCAGTCTTACCATCCGCTGTTCGGCTCCGGCTTCTGACTGCATCCTCATGATAGTCTTCAGGGAATTCGTATCATTGTGCATGAGGTACCAGAGAATCTGAGGATGCCATGCATTGTCATGCATCAGCATGCCCAGTCCATGCAATTTTTCCACGGTGTTAGCAATATTGCTGAGGGGCATTTTTGCCGTTTCATCAGGTATTACTCCTGACGTCACAGCCCTGATAAAGTTATTGTCTTCCGTGCTCAGACTACCTGGCATAAATACTGAGCGGTAGGCCATATAGTCAGTGGAAAGATAACCATGAGATAAAAGGAAATAAATAAAATCAATATTTCCGGCATTATCAGTAAAGGTTTCTTCGTCGTGTTGTTCAGGCGTTGAATAGCCTGCAATACATCTTTCGAAACCGGATCTGCCCATCTTATTGATGAAAAAAGCAAGATCATACGAGGATGCATTCTGAATTTCAGATCTGCTTCTTTTAATAATTTCCTCTAAGCGGGAAATGTCACCATCTGACTTTTTTTGAATAATAACTTTTCTTTCCTGATATTGTTCCGACATAACCTCAACTGTACTTCTATTTATTGTAGCAATGGTTGTGCTATATCCCTTTACCTGAATCCTAATCGGATGGTTATTCAGCAAAGAAAGAAATGAGGTTTCATTTTCTATAACATCTTTCAAATCATAATGAGTGCCCGTGTGAGTTTTAAAATGCAACATTGATGATGTTATCTCACTGATATATGAGCGCAGAATTTCACTCCTCAACCCATGTTCAGTGGCCACTTTTTCATTTTGTAGTTGAGATAGTTCAGTTAGGGACGTTTCAATTTTGTTTTTTAGATTTTTGCAAAACTCTTCTCTTAATTTACCTGATATATATTCGGACACAATGCTATAAAGCATCCCTTTTTTCTGATCTATCCTGTGATAGTCCTCAGCACAAAGATTTTTATAGGTGATCAGTGAAATAAGTCGCTTTAAATCCTCTCCATTATTCACAATATTCCGGTAAAGACGAAATTCGTTCGCAATGTTATGCATAACCCGCATATCAGGAATAAAAAGAGCCAGTCTGGCAAGGCAGTCTTTGAATCCTTCCTGCTTGAGTTCGTCAGGTGTAAATTTACTCAAAAAATGTTCAGAAGCATTCTCACTGTCCATCACCGGGATCACCGGTATGACGAAATCGAAAAATTTTGTCCGTGATTCTGGTGTGATGAAAAGATTATCCCTGACAGCGTAGATAAACCTGACAGGATTGTCTGTGGGGAGGCAGTTATTGATAAGCTGATTTATTTCACGGAGTTTGATAAAAATGGCTCCGTCATTATGACGGTCAAGATCCTCAAATATGACCACATTGTATTGTGTCTGTTCGAAAAAATAGACGATTTCATCAATGTACACATTGAGAAGAGAAGGGGCCGCAGGGCGTGTTGAAATGGCCCCTTTCAGTATGTCAATTTTATCAATACTTACACGCCGATCAAACATCCCTGTACGGTGCAGTTTCTTCAGTGCAAAGAATAAGGCAGTAAAAAGAAATATCCCGGCGCTACCAAACCTGGCGAGTACAGGCCACCCCAGCAGAAACTGACTTAGTTCTGGCGGCAGGGAGAGCTTAGCACAGATGTAATCAGGGAAAAGAAAAAGCAGGCCAGTTGCCGTCGAAGCCAGTATGAATAACAGACTGGCGGTCATCATGGCTATCTGACACGCACTTACGTCAGAAATGCGCTCCAGACGGGAATAGGGCAACACACTTTTTTTTTCTTTGTAGAGCAGCTGTTGCAGGATGCTGTACTCGATTGTTTTCTCTTCGGCTTTTCCCGCTTTTTTATCGTTATCATCGTAGCCGGGTTTACCCTCAACTGCCTGGGAATCTCCGGAGTATGCCCGCTGCATTTCAAAGTCGGCCAGTGATACGGTCATCACCCGAAAGTCATTATCCTCTGCCCTTTCCCATGTCAGTAATACCGAACTTTTACCGGCCCCGTACGGGCCTGTTACAGCAATATTTCTGATATCCCGGCGAGAACAGGCAAAATTCAGAGCTTCGATATAGCTTTGTGCTTTTTCATCTTCAATGACTGAGGGAGTCAGAGGTTCATAGGTGGTGTTAATCTGTTCTTCCTGAGCATTGTTAGCACTCAGTACTGGCATCAGTGCTTCCGTTCGGGATGGTCTTCTCATGTTGATCTTCCAACATTGTTGATTTAACACGCATTATAACTTTTGAGAACAAAAAAGATAATAAAGGTCAAGATATACAAGAGCTGGCTTATCAAATACTTGGAGAGGTTGGGCTCCGGCTTCTGGAGTTTCCGGATCTGTGTGACGGAAACCCCGCAGAAGATATGATAATTAGACATTATGCATAAAATCATACTTAATATGATATTTACCATAAATAAGTAATTAATATCTAATATGATGTATATTATAAAATACAAAACCACATCAGGTATGATTTTTTACATGACAGGATATTATCAGACGGAGCGTACAGGATGGATAACGAAGTGACGTTTTCACTTAGCTATGAGTTGTTGACGCAAAAAGCTGAAGAAGAAATCAGGAATATCAATCTTGACCAGGACGGAATAGGTTACATCGAGGCGCTGGCGAAAGCCTCCGCCATTCTGAATTTCTGGTATGGTCTGGCTTTGCAGGGTTATCCGGGCTCAACAATGGATGAACATGTTGATGCCGATCGGCTGCGCCTGCACGCCCTCGTCTTTAAAAGAGAGGACTGACATCGTGACAAAGGTGATCGTCCGCCGTCCGTCGCCGCTGCAGCGACGGGTGCTGATTGTGCTGGCAGCTCTCGATGCGAAACGTCCGGGACCGGTGGCGACGCGGGATATTGAGCGGGTACTGGAGCGGGGCGGGGATGTCCCGGTGTACGGCCCCAACCTGCGTGCCTCCTGCCGGCGTATGGAAGCGGCAGGCTGGCTGCATACCCTCCGGGCACCTAACCTGCAACTGGCTGTCGAACTGACAGACGCCGGCCGTGAGCTGGCCGCTCCGCTCCTGGCTGCCGAGCAGGAGCGCGAGCTGGCGGAACGGCGCGCGACGGAGATCAGGGTTCTGCCCCTGGTCCCGATCAGGCCGGTGGATACCGGTGACGCCCGGGCAGGCGATCGGCCGGTCCGGCTGGACAACATCTGGTACATGGCATGCCGGGGCGATTATGTCATCCGCGCCGACGGAACCACCTGCCTGCAGCTGTGGAATACGGCCGGACAGGTGACGCGCCCCGAAGGCGATGCCGTGCAGGTGGCGGTGTGGCTGCAGGCCTGCCATGATGCAGGTATTGAGGTCCGCCTGCAGATAAACGAAAGCCACGCGCCGGAAGAGGGCTGCATCTCCGGCACGGCACCGGTCGATCAGACGGAGGCCTGGTTCCGGCAGCTGGACGCTGAACTTCAGATACTGGGGATCACCGGCCTGACAGAAACAGATCGGCAGGCTGTTGTGGTTCCCGGGGAGACGCTCCGGTCACTGCCGGCACCGGCACGGTTGCTCCATATACTGCGGGAAAGTGCGGAGGCGTTTCCGCTCACGGCCTCCCGGCATGAGACAGACGCAGGCGACGCGCTGGACGCCCTGCTGGCACACGCCGGATTCAGCGCCGCCCAGGCACAGGAGCTACGGTGGCACCGCATACGCTGGCCGCTGATGGGAGATGAAGAATTTGAGCAGCGCTACGGGAAATTTTGATTAAACACATCCGTGAAAAAAGGAAATACTGCAAATGGCCAGAATTCAGTACAACCGTGACTGGGGCAATTATCTGGAAGTGTACGACTGCGATTCGCTGACTGATATGAACGAAAAGCTGTACCAGCACTGCGCTGATACGATGGGGGCTAATTCTCCATATATCGTCGTGGAGTATCCTGTATATCTCCGTGATATTTATTCCGTACAGGAACCAGGTAAATTAACACGTATCGGCTACGTGAGCCTGGTTTATGAAAACGACGCCGATGGTTATGTAGCTCACCATTACACGCTCGACAAGAAGGAGCTCTCTGACGAATGGAGCGCCGTAAGATTTTATGGCGGGGAGTACGGTTTTAAAACTGAGGAAAAATGAATGAAAATTACCGCAGATCAATTCGTAACACGTAGTGGCCGTAGAGTTCTGACCGACGATGGCCAGCAAGGTATGGGTGGGAAGCCTGGAACAGGGTCCACCACTGAGAGAAAACAGGGTCAGGTAGCAGCGGTGATTTATGCAAACTGCGCCGAATTAGACAACAATCAGCTCGATGAGATAATAGAGTGGGTTCGCCTGTTCAAGTGCTGACCTGTTATAACCCCGGTCTCTGTAGCTCTTCTCCATAAGCAAACAAGCGCCCCGAAGAGCGCTTGTTTTACCTAAGTACAAAAAATTCATGTGTATTATGTGTTGCTATTATTTTTAAAAAACTTATTGAGGTGAAGAAAAACGCCAAAGATATGCTTTTCGAAAGGAGTCTCAATTTCCTGTGGCCACCTGGGGGGATCGGTCTGGAGAATACCAATCTGTCTCATTCCCTTATGCTGTTCGGCTTTTCTCTCGCAATAGTCATCGTCAGCGTATCCCATCGTTTCAATAACCACTTTATATTCATTGCCGTCATTCATTCTGGCCGTGATGATAAAATCAGGCAGTACATACCCTTTTTCACCCTCGGTAGAGACCTCAATATCAAATAACGGTTTTTCCAGACTCAGTGCCGGTGCTTCCGTTTTATTTTTAAGCCATTCTGAAACAACAGACAGACCAGCCAGCGTACCACGCTCAAGTTCGCTGTCCACTGGTACCGGACACCCCATACGGAAGAGTGCATGAGCATATCCTTCGCTACAGATAATATCTCCGTCAGTTCCCCGGCGAAACGACAGAATAACCCAGTAGGGTGGACGCCTTCCCTCCAGCGACTCTCCATTGATGCTGATTCCGCGTTCTGGCCGGAACACCACAGCCCCGCCCGGCCAGCGAAACTCAGCTTCATCACGGCTGACATGTGCGGACATAAAAATCTGGAAGAATATCCGGGTTCGTCCGGCGGGCCAGTGCATGTCCGGGTGCTCCAGTTCTTTCATCAGTTTTTCGCGCCCCCGGGCACTCATGCCGGGCTGAAAACGAACAATTTCTGACAACTGACGTCCGCGAATAAACTCCTGATTTTGTGTTACAAGTTGCATGGCATTCAGGGAGTCCCTGACACTCCTGGAAGGAATAGGAGAGAGTGTGTCCAGCTGGTTAAGGCCGGCATCTTCAATAAGAGAGAGCAGAAGACGGGCAATCCTCGATCGGCGTGTTCGTCGGGTTCGATCGTCTCCCCGGGGTTCCGGATGTCCAGGTTTCCTGGTTGTTGCTTCAGTATCATCCGGGGGCAGAAAATTTCTGTAGTTAATCCGGCGGCTACTGGCATGTTTTCGTGTTCCGGAAGAGGTGGCTCCGGCATCACCACTGAACGGGCGGTACATAGGACAGTCAGCAGCATGCTCATGGTTAAATCCGGACAGAAAAAGGGTTCCGGTATCCCTGTACAGATTGGCACTGTTCATTGCCGGTGAATCCCCCGGAATACAGTCGCACTGTAACCAGGCACCAAGCTGACGCATTTCCCGGAGGACTTTATTGTTCAGCGTATATTGTGTCCGATCGGTAAAGTCCCTGAGTCCGGAAATATTTTTTACTGCTAATTCTTCATCACGCGTAAGCCAGCGGAACAGGCCTCCCCTGGGATTTTTTTTGCGGACCAGTTTCATCGGCATAAAGAACGAACTCCCTTTCAGCTCAGAAGTTATTCAAAATATACAGCGAATGTTATTCAGAACGAAAGCCCGTACTGGCCTGAGATGTGACATTGCGGCATAAAAACGTACTGGTGTTGCGCTGCCGGTAACTCGCAGCGAGGCCCGCCGAAGCCAGAATCTGCAGACAGTTCCGCTCCGGGAGAGGTTTATCCACAGAAATGGTGCACAACTCTGTGGGTAAATGAACAGAACACGATGTACGACCGGGGCGGAAGTAAACGGAAGCCGTTAAAAAGGCAGCCAGTGGCGGCATTATGCCTGGCGCACTGCCGGACAGAATGCAGAGTCTTTTTTATGTTGCTGATTTGTCGTTCGACCCATTATTTTTGTTTTTGCTGGCCAGCTTTGATGCCAGAAAGGCGCGGGCATGCTGAGCTTCATGCTCAGAAACGACACCGGCAGGCAATCCATCGATGCCATACCGTAAAGCACCGGGAACAGAAATTCGCTCAAGGTATTTCCACCTGCGGGTGATAATCCGGGCAGCACACTGCCATTCCGGGAGGGTTAAACCGGCGTCGGGGTTCTGTGCAATAAAGTCGGTAACATCCCTGGTGATGCCAATTTTCAGCGGACGGAAACCGCCTTCTTCAGCCCGCAACAGGGGAAAGAGTGCTTTAACCTTTTCGAGACTGGTGTTGATGAATTCCGGCGTCCATTTTTTATTTTTTTTCGCCTGATGTGCCGGCATTTCGTTTTCCACAGTCCCGGAAGGAAGCTCCGGAGGCGGAGGAGTGATTACATGTTCCTCCGTTGGTGGAGGAGAAATAATGTGGCGTTTTTTCTTCATCACAATGACCGGTGTATTTTTTTGTTTACCTGCCGTCATAACCACCTCGAGAAAATAAGCATAACGCTATGAAATATTAGCATAATTCCATTACAACAGACATAAAAAAGAAAAACTTAACTGTTGTATTGGCTCGGAGGGTGGAATTGTCAACTGCTGAATCGTGGGGGCCCCTTTGGGGTTCCGATTCAGTGGTTGACAACTGCACATAAAATACCCTGCTGGCGGGGTGATGGTTCACGCAGTGGGCCATCGCCCTGCAAAGCCAGACGGGACATAACGCCACTCAGTAGTTTAGTTACAGCATCCATCATTAAAAGCCACTCTGTTCCGGGCCTGTGGCCCGGGGCGGCGCGGCTTTTCAGTGGTGGGTGTGGCAGGGTGTTTAGTTGGTGTCCGGTTGGGGCCCGCCGTCTTTGGCGGTGGGAGGTACTTTTGATTCTGAGCGGCGCGGCGGAGGCCGCTGCAAGCGAAGGCCTTATTTATTTATGCACAGTGGTTTCAAAGACAAAGGATCTCCCTGTAAGGGTGACTCATTACTTAAGGGGTTTGGAATATATTGCGGATTTCCTGATATCGGTTTGCGGATTCCTGAAGTTATTCGTTTGCGGGTTTTTGTGGATAACTGAGACGATGGGGGTACGGTAGTGTCATTCAGGTGCGGTTTTATGGCCGGAAACGGGAGGCATACGGAAAAACGGTGAGTTTATGCGCATATGCTGGCAGGCGGAGCCAGCGCCGGAAGCCCCGGAGGGGCTGGCGGTGATATCTGTTTATGGCATTTCAGAAAAATGGCGCTAATGCGGAGGCGGCGTGGCCAGCACCAGTTCCATCTGGTACAGTTCGCGGATAGCCAGCTGCTCGAGACGATCAGGCGTGCACCAGTACGCCTCATCCGGGGGCATACACTTCAGGATATGCTGTGACATTTCATGTATCTGTCTGTCGCGCGGCAGTTCTGCCAGCCGGTTGGCCCGTTTACGGGCGGCCGCTTTCTTACGACGATATTTCAGTGCCTCCTGGCTGCGCTGCAGGTACCAGCGTTTTCTCGCAGAATGCACTGAAATATCTTCGTCCTCGCCCAGAACGCCCTCGCTGATGAGTTGCCGACGAATCTCACTTTCACGCAGCCGTTCTTCCTGCTGCGCCTTCAGTTTCATCATGTCGACGCCCAGCATCTGCCAGCCGGCCGGGGTTATCCAGACGTAGCGCGGCAGGCGCTGGCGGTTTTCCCGGTCCCACAGGGTTTCTTCTGACAGGCCCAGCGTACCGAAACGCACCTGTTCGGCCAGCAGGCGCGACAGACGGGAGACCGTGACTGCCAGTTCCGGAATGACGTTACCTTTACTGTCTTTGGGGCTGATTTCTTTTGCCAGGCGCGACACGGACATGCCGACCGTGTGCATGCCGGCATCACAGAAGGAGACCAGCACCGGCCAGATGGCATCGAGCAACTGACGCTTCTCCGGCCGGAAAGCATACTGCCGTCCCGCCCGTTTACGCTCCTTCACGTACAGGGGGTGCAGGGACATATGCATGCGCAGGCTGCATTCTCCCGTGACCGGGTCTTTTTTCACCAGACGGTTGTAGGCATAGCCCAGCTGGCCCCCGAGCTTTTTATAGTGCGCAGGGCGGAACCAGGATGGATTTTCGCATTTAGGTTTGGTGGAGTGCTCCCCCCGGCAACGCCGGGTACGCTTTCCTTCCGGCTCGACCAGGAAAGACGTCGTCCTCCCCGCTTCATATTCAGCCCAGAATTTCATCTGGTCTTCGGGAGACAACTGGCTCCAGTGTATTACGGTATGATTTTTATTCTTCAGACCTGCCACAAGCTGTCGCTTATGGCGGGGCGATTATGCCGTGCGTTTATACACTGCACAGGGTTGATATTCAGGAACGGTCTCATGTATACTTATTCCGTATTCTGTGAGGCCCCCACTATCTTTCGTTCGTTCCGCCAAGTCCGTAGAAAGGTTGTGGGGGTTTTCCTTTTTCTGGCTCCCGGAACCTTTCAGTCTTCCGACCCCGGCTTAACACCGTCAGTTCCTGCCATCTATTCTGAATGCCTTATGGCGCATTCTGCCGTCCGGCTTATGCCGCTTCGCTCTCCAGCATTGCTACTGCCGAAAAGCTTTGTAACAGGCAGGAATATACCTGTTTTACATTAATTTGAAAAGCACAACAACAATCGCGCAGGCATCAGACAGGGGTACATTTTCTGTTCACCTTGAATATTTTTGATACGCATCAAAAAAACAACAATTAACCTGTAAAGCAGATGTTTCTGAAATAGATCTGTCTTTTGGTTGAAAAGATCGACAAACCACACACTAACGATCGATTATGTTATGCCAACGTTTACAAACAGAATAATATACTATTTATATCATTCTTAATGAGCGAAAAATCTCATAAAAAATGATTTCATAGATCATTAGATCGAAAATATAATATTTAGTAGTCAATTAAACCTTTTGTTAAGTAATCCGCCAATAACGTAACAACTGGTCAAAAAAGAGCATACTGACTCATATGTCTGTCAGAACTGCAGCCGGTCTGGACGAGGGCCAGACACTGCTTCAGGGATATGGATTAGCATGTTCGCCCCGTGAATAGCAGAGGAACCGGACATGGATCGCCTCGGCGCGGAGCGTTAAAGAAAATTCGGGATTTGTTTGATTTTTTAGCGCCAGGTTGACTCAGCTTGCTATAGCCAGTAACCTTCACTCATCGCATTAAAAATGCGATCGGGCGTAGGAACCCGTGTAGTCATCGTCGACATCAGAAGCTATTAATATGCTTCATGTCATATGTACCCTTTAAGATCTTAAACAGGAATATTCATATCCCTGTTATCTTCAATGGTAGCTCAGGCGGGGCAGGCTTTTCGCCTGGCCGGTTTCCGATGACGCCGGTATTCCTACCCCCGTCTGGGCTATCGCCACGAGTGTAGGAACTCAGTCGATAGCATTTTAATGTTGTCATCGGAGACCCGCTATGTCGCCTCAGTTATTTCAAAAAATGGCATCAATCAGCCTGCTCGAAGATATGTTCCCCGAACTCTCTGGCAATCAGCTGAAGGTATGTATTCTTTACGCAATGGGCGCTTCTTACGATGCGATTGCGCAAAACTGTCATATTTCTACTGAAACGGCACGCACCTACTTAAAACGAAGCATCAGGAAATTAAACCTGGAAGGTTATGATGCTTTACGATCCGCTGTTCTGATGCGGGCTTTCTTTCTCATAATTAGTAAACGATAAATGAACGTTAATTAATTATTACAAAGTGTCCCCTTAAAAGGGGACACTTTTCGGAAAAGAGTATTTTGCTCTTTACAGGCAGACATAAACTGGTAAACATAACTACCATCATTTAATACTGTACCGCTCTATAAGGTGTGTTCATTCATGATCGTGGGATGATTTCCGCGATCATACATAAATACATCTATTGTATTTAGCAGGAGTTGTTTTCATTATCTATAACAATGTGTGCCACACATTGTGGATATTTGAGACTTAACGTGTATAAATCAGTGGAACCGCCAGTCTACTGAAAATACACATCCGGAGTGGGTTATTCATATGCCTGTCAGAATTGCGGTATGGTCAGACGAGGGCTGGCCGCCGCTTCAGACATATGATTTAGCTTGTTTGCCAGATAAACGCAGAGTCATCCCGGATGGATCGATTCTGCGCGGAGCGTTGAAATTCATGAATATTGAAAGCCTGATAAACCGGCACTGGTATCTTGCACAATATATTACTACCGGTAAAAACAGGGAGTCCTTATTTTCATGGCTAAGCAGCCAACATGTTGTGCCATGGACTCCATTAATTAAAAGAAAAGTCAGACGGGCTGACTCACCCTCATGTTACCGCCAACGTGTACATGCCATATTCCCTGGATATTTCTTTATGCGTGCTGATTTCAATATACAGTCCGCATCCAGATTACGGCAACACAGTGCATTTATAGATTTCGTAAAATTTGACGGGACAATTAAGCCTGTCAACAATGATATTGTTGATGGGTTAATGAAGATATATCCGGACCCTGTTTTAAATCCAGGAGCCAGGGAAGAGCTGGATGCTGCGTCCAGTATCTGGCTGACAAAAGCACAGTACAAGTATCTCCTCAGAATGGAAAATAATCCCCTGCCTGAGTCGAGGATATCCCTGCTTCTTGAACTTGTATCAAATGCGGCAAATCACGGTTTTATGGAGCGCCTCCCATAGCCAGTTTTCCCGGCCTGCAGGCCGGGCTTTTTTTCGACAACAGATGATATTCCGGAGTGAAGCCTGTACTGGCAACCATCCCCACCATAGACCTCCTTTCCGTCTGATGATGGATATCAGTAACTTTTCTTAATGGCGAAAGAAATGAAGGCTTCACCCCGGAGTATTGATCTTATTTGCATGGAAGCGATAACCAGACCAACATAAAACCAGGACCGGTCCGTGCCACAATGTGGCGGAGAGAACGGCACCGGTCTTTTTTACTGACAGGTACATCCACATGAGTACTCATGAACACCCGGTGCGCCAGTTACTCTGGTGTGCACTGACAGCCCTGCGCACGGCACAGGAAGAACATCACATTCATTCTGAAGCCCGACTGCGTCGATATCTCCGGGAATGGTTACAGGGGGCCGCGAAACTCCATCAGTTCCGGAGTATCCCGGAAGAAATCATGACACTAAAAAGGCTCCTTGATGAAGACAGACACGTTTCCATAATCAGCACGCTCAATGCCCTGTTTATGAGTTCGGTTTCTGCTGATAACTGTGATCTGTTTCGATTCCGTGCGGCCCTGAGCGCAATTTCCCGCAAAGGCTGGCGCTGTGGCGTTTGTCCATGGCCAGAACAGGTTTTTAGCGAGACGATTACCCAGGCCTGTACCGGACGGGAAAGCCTGCTGCAGTTGACACGTACCGAAGAGTGCTTCTCATCCACCGGTAAAATGACCGCGCCTGTTACTCTGCAACTTATCTTCCCACTGGATAACGATAATACGACTGCTGAAGATCTATTTTCTAACGAGAGGTTTCAGGTAGTACATGGACGCGAAAACCAGTATGGTATTGCCGGAACAGAAATATTAGTCAGAACATTGTTTCTTGGACTACCGTCCCTGCCTGAAGAATTATGGGCTCTCCACCAAAGCCCATTGATGAGTGATTTCAGGATGTCAGAAGAAAAGGCTTCTGTTATTCACTGATATTTTTTGTGGCCTGCCGGAAGAGGACTAATACTAATGCAAAAAAAATACATTCCCTTTTGCATTTGGATTATCTGGAGCCTTATTTGGCTATGCTTTTACTATCCTGTGCTACGTTACAGCTACTTTTATAGCGAGTACACAGGATCTGTTTATCTTTCTTCAGTAATATTTATCGTTGCAGGAACCTGTCTGGCCCCTCTTACATTTAGAGCTGGTCTGAAGATTATGCGTCGAATATCTGATAATCCTTTCAGTTTCTTTATAAAAAAAGCAGGTAAAAAAGGCCAGTATATTATCCATCTCAGTCCTTATGCTGACACACGTACACATGAGGAGATAAGCAAGCACTGGAGTATATTGATCGAGTTAATTAGCAATGCCATGACTCATCATGAAACCGTCATAATGCAGTCACATTTATTGACTCCAGCCAGAATTAAAAAGTTAAAGAACAAACTGGAATCGCACGGGGTTTTTACATCTTTTAAAGTTTATCGGAGAAAAACCACTATAAATGAAAAATTGTCAGTTCCGTTAATATATTTATTGCTTCACTGGTCATTACCTTTACTTCCTTCAGAAAGTTCTACAGTAATTATATCAGCAAAGTGAAACTATTATTCATTTTTTCAGGACGGGCATCACCGCGTAAGTATACCGACAATTAAACAGGTAGGTGATATGATGAGTATTTCTGCTCCATCTTATTCAGCATTAAGAATTATTGTCATCACAAATAATTGTGAACAACGAATTCATAAATACAAATCAGATGAGTATTTAATGGATTATCTGCAGAGTTTTTGCATGCCAGAAAACTGCATGGTGTGTGTATTTGAACGACAACGACCATTATTCAAACTTGAGCGCGTGCCGGGCAGCACAAATCAGTGGAGCCAGGTAGAAATTCATAAACCTCGTCGGCTGCGTTCATATCGTCTTCATCAGCATTAAATTGTACATGCCAGTTCAGGCCTGATTCTTTTTAAACCGCACTCCCGGAATCATATCCATGAAAAAAAGCTATCTTTCATTCATTCTGCCGTCGTTATTATCCGGCTGCACAGGTATTTCAGGCAGCAATAATATAACTGATGCAGACACACCGGCGCTGGTTTTTGTCGATGGACAAATAAGTGACAGTGCAGCCGTACTGGCTCACACCCAGCAAAGACTGTCAACGCCAGCAGTGGCTACGACACCACAAACGGTGTCTTCACCGGGCACAATTAAAACAATGGAATCATTCAGTGAATCACGTCCGCTACCCTCTCCATCGTTCAGCCAGAACTTCTCCAGACTTATTATGACAGGGACGGCAGGTGCTGTACCGGTCACTTTTTTGCCGACAGTTCGTAATCGTACAGTCAGTCAGTGGATCAAAACGTTATTGCCTTCTGACTGGCAGTTCAAACAGGAAAATGCCGCAACACCAAAACTTAATACCCGGTTGGCCTCATGGTCCGCCAATGACCAGTGGACACGTTCTCTGAATCGCTTACTGGAGGAACAACATCTGTGGGGACATCTGAGCTGGGCAGACAAAACACTGATTGTAACCACATCATCTTCTGTACCTGCGGTCGACAGTTCTGGCGTGCAAATATCGCCTCCATCCGTAACTGTGATAACACCTGAGATTAACCAGTCCTCCCGGATTCACTCTGACAACCAGATAAAACCTCGGAATCCTTTCCACGGCAGTACTAAAACAAATACAGACGAAACCGCAGTTCTCCCCGGAAATAAGCCTGCTCAGTTAATTACGGGTACACCGGTAACCCCTGTCGCTGAGGGCAAGGAATGGCGTGCAGCAGCAGGGACCACTCTGAAAGAAAACATTACCAGATGGGCCGAGGAGACAAAATGTGAAAGCATTCCATCTTCCCACTGGATGGTGTTATGGCCATCATCCGTTAAAGATTATCGCCTGGATGCCCCTCTTTTTTTCAGAGGCTCTTTTGAATCTGTCATTGGAGAGGTGTTTGAACTCTATCGCACGGCTCAGACCCCCCTGTATGCTCAGGGCTCCCGCATACAATGTATCGTGACCGTTTCGGACACCAGGGACGGGCAATAATGGGCTGGCTGGTTATGGTCGCCGGCCTGACCATTCTGATTATCATCGGGGACTTTCAGAATCAACAACTGGCGGCAACAACAAATGCCCAACAACAAGCAAGCGGTTCTGTATGGGCAAGCCAGATGTTGATGATTGCCAACAGAATTAATGATATCAGATATGTATCAGGCCAGCAGAACGGCACAATTTCCCCGGATCAACTGGCACTCCCTTTCACACCTGATTCCCGTATCAGGCATCAGTTACATCAGGGTCGATTATGGATCTGGATGCCGGAACTGCCCGGACTTATTGATGCACTTCGTTCCAGAAGCCGGGGATCTGCACTTATCGGTATTTTTCAACACGGACAACTCACCTGGTTATCAGGAACTGCTCCAGGCCTGACACCTCCGGCAGGCATTACAGAAGACTCCGTCGTCTACGTTAACTAATCTGGATATATTCATGAAAAAATTGCACCAGCGCTCCATGAAACTGGCGGCGTTACCCTGCATGATCGCCCTCGTACTGACAATGTCTGGATGTACCTTCAGCGAAATAAACAAAATGCAGAAAAAGGCCCAGACAGACTCAGCCAGCGCCAGAGAAAAGATGGCTGCGCTTTCAGAACACAAATCACAGGCAATGACCTGGCTTGATCGCCAGTGGATTAATCCGGTTCCACTCTCCCGTATAACCCGTGAGAAAAAAGCGATCGCACCTGACTGTTACATTACCCAGGCCAGAAAAGGTGAAATCACACTTCAGGAACTGGGACAGCGTATTACTGCCGTCTGCGGGCTACCTGTCATCATTACTCCTGATGCCACATCTGCAACCCTGGAAGGTGGGGTAACCCGTCAGATGACAGGGACTCTTCCGACACCGGACGAAAATGGACGTCTCCCGCTGAACAGCCCTGGCTATACTTCCCTGTCAGCTTCCAGCCAGCCACTTACGCTAAACAATCTGATGTGGCAGGGGGATATCAACGGACTTCTGGATCTGATGGCCAGTCGGAGCGGTCTGTACTGGCGTATGGATAATGGCCGTATTGTCTTCTACCTGACCGAAACCAGAACATACCCGCTTAATATGCTGAATACCAAAACCAGTAGCAGCTCCAGTGTCAGCTCTGGTTCAACCAGCACAATGGGTGCTACCGGCGGCCAGGATAACTCGGCATCCGGCGATGCGACTTCATCCCAGAGTACCACCGTTGGACAGGAATATGACCTGTACGAGGACATCAGGAAGACAATAGAAGCGATGCTAACGCCTGAAAAGGGACGTTACTGGTTATCAGCATCCAGCTCAACATTGACCGTAACAGATACTCCGGCTGTTCAGGAAGCCGTGGCCAGATATGTTGATGAACAAAACAGCATTATGAACCGGCAGGTTTCGCTGAATGTACAGGTTCTGAGTGTGAGCCATACCAGAAACGAGCAGTTCGGTCTTGACTGGAATCTCGTTTATAAATCACTGCACTCTGCAGGCGCAACACTCAACAATGCCAGTGGTGATATTACGGGTGCCACTTCTGCAGGCGTATCAATTCTCGATACCGCAACAGGGAATGCAGCCAGGTTTAGTGGTTCCAGCCTCCTGATCAAGGCATTAAGTGAACAGGGGGATGTTAGTGTCGTTACGTCTCAGGAAAGTACCGTCACCAATCTGACACCGGTTCCCATCCAGATGGCAGATCAGACTGTCTACGTTGCACAATCGGCCACAACAACGACAACAGATGTCGGCGCCACGACGACATTAACACCCGGGATGATCACCACTGGGTTCAATATGACCCTTCTGCCGTTAATTCAGAAAACAGGCAATCTCCAGCTGCAGATGAATTTTAACCTGTCAGATCCTCCGACAATCAGAAGTTTTACATCAAAAGACGGCAACAGCTATATCGAAATGCCCTATACCAAGCTGCGATCGTTAAGCCAGAAGGTCAATCTGAAAGAAGGGCAGTCTCTCGTTGTTACGGGCTTTGACCAGAACAATACGACCACACGAAAAGCCGGTACATTCACCCCGTCTAATCCACTGTTTGGTGGTTCGCAGAACGGGAAAAATGAACGCAGCACTCTGGTCATTATTATCACCCCAGCATTCCCGTCAGGAGGCCGTAATGGCTGATGAAGATATAAATCCGGTTGTGATTCTTGCTGACCCACAGGTAAGTAACCGAATGTGGGTGGGAGGGATGAGATGGGCACCGGAGAAAACTGACCGCCGCAAACGCTCCTCGTTAAAAAGTCCAGAACGTCACCGAACGGCTAAAGGACGGTTAACCTGCCTGAAGGTAACCAGCGGCTGCAGGAACGCAAAAGGGAAAACCAGCAGGCTAACCGGAACAGGAATACTGACCATGCCGGAACGTCACCGCTATTTTTCTCTTGCACTGGGTTTTTGTTCGTTGGTCCGTAATGGTTACGGTATTTTCAGATATGACAATGAAAAACTTTTATTTCTGGCCTCAGTAGATGGACAGCCTGCAGTTATGGCTGACCAGTCAGGAAGTCCGGAGGACATCTCTAAGAAGATAAACCTTTTCCTTGTGATGAACGAGGAGCCCACTGAAAAATGGCAGGTTATTTCTTCTTTGGAAAATCCACATAACTGGCAGACCATTATCGAGAAATTGTCACCTGCGGACATACGTCACTGTAAATTAACAGTTGATACCCGTCAGCGATTTATACTACCCGTTGCTCTGTTGTCTGCTGTGGCTTGTGCCGGTGTGATTTTCTGGCTGACACAGCCAGAACCTGATACTGGCCCCACCGCAGAAGAGATTGCAGCACGGGCCAGACTGCAGTTCAGTAAACCGACCATACCACCTGAGCTACCACACCCATGGGCCACACAACCCCTAATTAGCGATTTACTAAAGGCCTGTGCAGACCTGAGAAAACCGTCGCCGGTCGCACTGGGCGGATGGAAGCTGACAGAAGGCTTCTGCACGCCGGAGTCATTCACTCTGGTTTACGAACGGCAGCCCGGAGGAACAGTCCAGGGCTTTCTGACCAGAAGCAAAGAGGTTTTTGGCATTATTCCTGAATTTAACCTCAAAGATGGTGCCCGGCTGGCTTCTGTCCCCCGTCCACTACCTGCTTTACTCCACAGAGATGAAGCTGTACCGGCACCTTCTGAACAGCTGATGCGTGTGCTCACATGGTTTCAGGAAAGGCAGATAACGCCGTCTGTTAACGAAACAGCAATACCAGAACCGCTACCAGGTAATGACGGCGAACCCGCACCTGTTCAGAATTGGAGAGAATATCAGTTCAGCGTATCGACACCGTTAAATCCTGATGAACTATTCCGTGTTTTCCAGGATACAGGGGTTCGGATCAGCAGCATTCATTTTAAATTAAATGGCGGTACTTTCAGCTATACCACAGAAGGTCACGTTTATGCATCTAAGTAAATTACTTATAATTACCTCACTTCTTCTGCTTCCTGAATTATCCTCCGCAACCACCCAACCACTGGTTACCATTGGAGAGCTGGAAGCCCAGCAAAACCAGAATATATTGTTACAGGCAAAAGTACAGGGTGCACAATTACAGAAACAACTGGATGGATCTGATGTTGATTCGTCCATGACAGTACCTCCGGATGCTGGTCAGCTCACATCCTCCCTGCCGTCTGTATCCGGCCCGGCTCAGCGTAGACCCCCAACAGAATTACCTGTTATCCTGGAAATTAATGGCAAAGACAAGCGACTTCATGCCGTTCTCCGACTGGCCGACGGACGACAGACCCGTGTTACAACCGGAAGCTCGATCCCCGGTACAAAAGTAACGGTTAAATCAATCTCTCTGTCGGGCGTGACGCTGAGCGACGGTACAACGCTGACCTTCTGAGAAAACAGATATGCATGAATATAATATAAAGGACGCACTCCTTTTTATAACTAAAGAGGATGCTTATGAAATTCTTATTGAAAACAATCAGCGAACACGGCCAGATATACAAAGTAATGTACAGGCATTAATGCAGAAATATCCGGGAGCTACAACCAGACTGGTCAGCTTATCGGAAATGCAGGAAGCAGTTCAGAATGAAAAAAACAGTATGCCCAGAGAACGAGTTATTCATTTGCGTGATCTGGGAGACGTCAGCGAAAGTGAAAAAAAGATTCTCAATTACTTTGAAGTGGCCAGAGAACTCGGTGCATCAGATATTCACTTTTTAATCTCCGAATCACTTTTCAAGGTAAGAATGCGTATATTCGGTGAACTCCAGACAGTTGATGAGGATCAGCCAACCCTGGGGTATTCACTTTGTGCGACAGCCATTCTTTCAATAGCAGATGTCACCGAGACCAGCTTCTTCCCACAGCGAGAGCAGGACGCACGACTGTCACCTCAACTGATGCGAAAAATTGGAATATTTGGCGCGCGATACAGCCACAGGCCAACAGGGGACGGGCTGATTGCTGTTATGCGCCTGATACCTGATGACGGCGACAAGGTTCCCACTTTCACTCAACTGGGTTTTCTCCCTGAACAAATCAGGTTGCTGAACATCATGCTGTGCCGTCCGGAGGGAAAAATTATCCTGTCAGGGCCGACTGGTTCTGGTAAATCAACAACATTACGCAGTGCCTGCCGCGTGTATCTGGATGAGAACCCGGGGCGGCATCTGCTGACTATCGAAGACCCCCTGGAAGGGCAAATTTTGGGCGCGACACAAACCCCTATTATCTGTGACAAATCCGACGAGGATGCCGTTAAGCTGGCATGGAGCCGGGCAATCTCATCTGCAATGCGACTTGACCCGGATGCCATCATGGAAGGGGAAATGCGCGATCTCGTCTCAATGATGTCAACAACCTATGCCGCACAAACCGGCCATCTGGTTCTGAGCACGTTGCATACAAACTCTGCGCTGGGTATTCCCGAACGCATGATTACGATGGGTATGAATGCTGACCTGATTTGTGATGCACAACTACTGATTGGAATGATAAGCCAACGCCTTGTGCCAACCCTTTGCCCTTCCTGCCGTATTCCATGGGCAAAGCGTATTCCTGAACTTAGCGATAATACCCGAACTTACCTTGAGCGCTATTGCAACAAAGAATCGATCTGCAGTACAGAAAATATCTGGTTTCGTAATCACGATGGCTGTCCTGATTGTAATCGCGACGTCATTATTAACGGAAGAAAACGCGGTGTAGTTGGTAAAGGTCTGACTGGCAGAACGGTAATCGCTGAGGTGATAGAACCTGATAACCGTTTGTTTCATATTCTCAAAACGCACGGCAAGGTTGCTGCCCGTAAATACTGGCTGGAACGTATGAACGGGATCAGTCGTGTTGATCACCTGCTGCGTAGTATTAATGCAGGTCTTGTGGACCCCCTGGAAGCCAACAGGATTATTCCTCTCGATGAGGATGAACGTCTCAATATTGACGATGTTTAACAGGAGAACGCCATGCGTGAAATGAATTTCGGTCAACGGCTGAGACGTTTCATCGTCAGAAAAACATTCACTGCGCCCTACCGGGTACAATTCTATGAAGCCCTGCGCTTTCTGCTTGAAAATAAACAGCCATTAAAATCAGCACTGGAGCAGATGCGGGACGCCTGGACCGATTTCGGTCGTCACTGGCATCCTTTTGCTGAACTCGCCACGGACTGTATTGAATCCCTGCGGGAGAATACAGAACAGAATTCACTGGAATATACTCTCAGTTTGTGGGTACCACAGGAAGAAGCCGCTGTAATAAGTGCGGGGATCAGGAGTGGCTCCATTGTTGATGCGCTCAAATTTGCCACTACACTGACAGATGCAAGGAAACAAATCCACAAGGCTATATGGCAAATGGCCATTTATCCGGCAGCACTGTTAATTATGATGAGTGGCACATTATATGTTCTGAATACAGAATTAATTCCCGTGCTCAGCAAAATAAGCCCTCCGGATTCATGGAGTGGAGCACTTGGATTCCTTTATGGTTTATCTGGTTTTATCGATAACTATGGCGTGATCTGTGCAATTCTTTTTATAGTGTTCATCGTTCTTATATCATGGTCACTGGCTAACTGGAGTCGACCGGATAGTATTCGTTCTTTTGCAGATAACCTGATGCCATGGAGTATTTATCAGGATATTCAGGGCGCAACGTTCCTGCTTAATATGGCAGCACTCCTGCAAGCCAAAATGACCACTCTCAATTCATTGACCACCCTGCAGGAATTTGCTTCACCTTGGTTAAGTGTTCGTCTTGACAGTATCATTTACCGTGTACGCTTGGGTGAACACCTGGGACTGGCTTTGCGTCAATGCGGTTACCAGTTCCCGTCAAGGGAAGCGGCCAACTTCCTGTCGTTGCTACAGGGTGACGGCGCAACAGACCTTATCAGCAATTATGGGCAACGCTGGCTTGTACAAACACTGGAGCGTGTAAACAAAAGAGCAGTTATTGTCCGTTTAATTATGCTGGTATTTCTTGTCATGTCTCTCCTGTTACTGGTTCTGGCCATAATGGATATTCAGTCCATTGGTGACAGTAGCATGGGCAATATCTGAAATTAACGAGGAAATTTATGTTTATTCAAAATTTGAATGGTAATTCAATGAAAAAAAACGGAAACAACAACGTACCTCATGCAAAAGGATGGGGGATTATGGAACAGGGCGCAATTGCACTTATAGTCATTGTTGTAATTGCGATTGTTCTTGGTGGTTTATATATGCTTCGTTCAAGAACCAGCGTTGCAAATGAAAGCGCAAATATACAAACCATCATTACAAGTACCCAGGGACTGTTAAAAGGCAGCGATGGATATACCTTTACCAGCGCTGCAAAAATGACAGGAGCTCTTATTCAAATGGGAGGGGTTCCCAAAAGTATGACCGTTCGAGGGACGCCATCATCCGGAACAGCAACTCTTTATAATTCCTGGGGTGGTGATGTGACTGTCGCTCCGGCGTCAACTTCCGGATTTAATAATGGTTTTTCAGTTACGTATGAAAAAGTACCGCAGGATGCCTGCATCCAGATAGCCACTCAGATAAGTCGTTCCGGGCTGGCTAACGGCATCACGCTGAACAGTACCGCCCATAATGACGGTAAAGTCACGACTGAACAGGCCAGTGCGCAGTGTACGGCTGACAACGGCAGCACCGGTACCAACAAACTGATTTTCACTATTAATGGTTAAGGAGTTTTAATGTCCGGGGGTAAAAAGCCCCTCAGACTTATTTCATCCATCCTGTTTATTACTCTTCTGTCCCCCGCGCGGGCTTCATACGTTGCTCCTTCACAAATCTGGACTAACAAGTGGGACAATTGTTTTGCAGCTGCTGGCGCACGCTATCAGATTGAACCGTTATTGTTAAAAGCTATTTCTGCCGGAGAGTCATCACTGCAGCCAGGCGCAATTAACATAAACAAAGACAGAAAAACAGGAAAAGCAAGAAGTACGGATTATGGGTTGATGCAGATAAATTCAACCCATATTCCAAAACTTGTTAAAATGGGTGTAATTAAAAAGTCTGAGGAATTAATTACCAGACCATGCCTGAATATTCAGATAGGTAGCTGGATATTAGCAAGGCATTTCCAGATATGCGGTATCAGCTGGAATTGCCTGGGTTCATATAATGCCGGATTCCGCAAGGACAGGCACGAAACGAGGGAGCAATATGCGAATAAAATATGGCGCATCTATCGTGATATGAAGGGGATATGTCTGCCCGGACAGGGAGGCAGACAATGCACACAATCATAAGCATTAGTTTTTCCCCGTTTTACCTGTTACCGTTAATACTCATATTTTCAATAGTTGGGCGAACCCTGTTATTCAGGGTCCGTCATTTTTTTTCATACACAAACTATGTGTGGCAGGAAACTCACCCTGCCGTTCTTTCAGGTATCTGGCTGTATGGTATCACTGGAGGGGTAATTGTTTTATCGTCATCGACACCGATCTGCCGTATTCATGCCATTATTATTCTGTCATTTATGCTGCAAATGGCAGTCACCGATGCTGTAAGTGGCTTATTACCAGCTACATTCACCCGAAGGTTTTTGATTGCCGGCGTTCTTATTAATATTACAACCGACACATGGTGGACGCGTACAACCGAAACGCTTATCGCTGCAATTATACTGTTTTGTTTTCACATAATTCTCAATCGTCGGCGTCCTTATATTGGCACAGGCGATTTGTGGCTTATAGCAGGTATTACGGCATGGTCAGGGCTGTATAACGCTATCTGGAGCGTTTTGCTAGGCGTTGGGGGATTCGTGTTATGGCATTCAACCTGGCGCATTAAAAGACACATAGAAGGCCCTCTTGGACCCTGGATCTGTATCGGCCATGTTCTCCTGCTACTGGATAATCTCTACCAACCACTATGGGTAATCTGATGAAAAAACACGATCGGGGCTGGGCCTCCCTGGAAACCGGCGCAGCTTTACTAATTGTCATGTCAATAATCGCCTGGGGCGCAGGCATGTGGAAAGATTACATTGAAATGAAGAGCTGGCAAACGGAGGCTCGTCTGGCCAGCAACTGGGCCAGTGCAGCCCGTTCCTACATTGGAAAAAACTATGCCAGCCTCCAGGCCACCAGTTCCACGACCACACCTGCTGTCATTACAACAACCATGCTGAAAAACACAGGTTTTCTGGCCAGCGGTTTTACCGAAACCAACAGTGAAGGGCAGCGGCTACAGGCCTTCGTCGTTCGAAACGCCCAAAATCCTGAGCTACTGCAGGCGCTGGTTGTGTCCGCCGGTGGAAATGCTCTGCCAACAAAAGCCATTATTCAGATAGCAAAAGATATTACAACTGGTCTTGGTGGATATATTGAGGACGGGAATACAGCGACTGGCGCATTGCGCTCCTGGAAAATTGCTTTAAGCAATTATGGAGCAAAAAGCAGTAACGGTCATATTGCAATTTTGTTGACAACAGATGAACTTAGCGGCGCTGCAGAAGACACAGATCGCCTATATCGATTTCAGGTAAATGGTCACCCTGACTTAAATAAAATGCACACCTCAATTGATATGGGTTCAAATAATCTGAATAATGCTGGCTCATTAAATGCCCAGACAGGTAATTTCAGCGGCACCGTTAATGGTGCAGATGGTAATTTTAGTGGTGTTGTTAAAGGGAGCAGCGGAAACTTTGATGTCAATGTAACAGCCGGTGGCGATATAAGGAGTAATAGTGGATGGTTGATAACACGCAGTGGTAAAGGCTGGTTAAATGAAAGCCACGGAGGGGGTTTTTATATGTCAGACGACTCATGGGTACGCAGTATTAATAACAAAGGTATTTACACCGGCGGCCAGTTAAAGGGCGGTTCAGTCCGGTCTGACAGCGACCTTTCTGCTGGGGGGATATTAAAGCTCGACCAAGTGAACGTTGTAGGCGCATGGTGTCCACAGAACGGGGCGATAAGTCACGACAGCACTGGTGGAATACTTTCGTGCCAATCCGGTGCGTGGCAACTTTCAGGTAAAACATATTGGCGTGTCGGTGGAACATTTCAGGTATGGCCCGGGCAAACAAGAGATTTGGGGCGTTTTAAGTTGTGCATCAACACTTACCGGATTGATGGACGTGAAATGGCATTAACACAACTGATTCCTACTGACAATCCGGATGCCAATGGCAACATGAACTGGCGTGCATATAACGGTACGCAATACGCATCTTATTATATGGGTATCCATTGTTTTATCTAACGACATGCAGCCCATACTTTAAAACATGCCTGCGGAGCGCCTCCGACCCTGAGCGTACAACCGGCGCCATTTGCAAGGCTAGTCAATACAGAAAAAAATACTGATATTCTTTTCTGGCATGGTTTTCCATTTTCAGGAGATAATAAACGTGAATTTTGTGGAGTTATATTACGCCAGAAACGGGTAATAAATGGTGCAACAATTTATCCGGTTCTGTCTTTGTTACCTGTATTGCTATCAGATGAAAAGAAAGGCTGGTTCTCAGCCATTTTCAACGAGTGCAAAATTAGCGTTTCTCCTCGGCGCACTCTTCTGAAACCAGCGCTTGCGGAATCATTGATTGCAGGAAGAGTCTTACCTACCGTTTATTTTAATACGCCTTTATTACCCTGGTAGTTTTCAAGCCTCACAGTAAATAAGTTTTGGTGGCACTTCTGTGCCATGGAGTTGTTTTATCTAAATTCTAAAAAACAGGAAATTAAATGATGAAGAAAAATCAAATTACCCGCACACTGATTGCATCAGCTGTATTATTTGCCTTTAATGCATCTGCTGCTACTTCATATTTTGAAGCTCGAAACGATGCAATGGGAGGAACGGGTGTTGCATCATCCCATTATGGTGTGGCTCCTTTGACAAACCCGGCACTTCTGACAAAGCATGACAGCAGCGATGATTTCAGCCTGCTTTTGCCATCCGTCGGAGCACAACTTTCCGATCCAGATAATATTTCAAACAAAGCGGACGATATTAAAGCTGACTGGGACGCTTTTGATCGTGCTGTAGACAGCAATTACGGCGTGAAGCAGGCTGCCGGGAATCTTAAGCGTCGCCTGCAGGAGTTTCGGAATATCCACGCTGATGCCCAGGCAGGTGTTTCAGCTGTAGCCGCCATGCCTAATGACACGTTGCCGTTCGCTCTCATGATCAAATCATATGGCTCTGCAAATGTGGATGGAAAGGTCAGCGACGCCGATCTGGACTATCTGGAAAAAGTCGCCAACGGCACAATCACGAATGTTGATAAAAACGCCCTGACTTCCCGCGCATATGGTCGTGCTGCCGTCATCTCTGATATCGGAATCTCCTTCGCTAAGGAGCTGGAAACCGCAGGACAGAAATGGTCCCTTGGCCTCACACCCAAATACCAGCGCGTGGATCTATTTAACTACAATGTCACGGTTCAGGACTACGATAAAAATGACTTTGACAGTGACCAGTACCACAGTACCAAAAACGGATTTAACGCGGATATCGGCGCATATACCGACCTTAATTCAAACTGGACAGTTGGTCTGGTTGTCCAGAACATCGTGCCACGCAGCATTGATTCCAAAGAGGTGAATGGTGTGACTGAAACCTTTAAAATCCGTCCGCAGGCCACTACTGGTGTGTCCTGGCACAACAGTCTTTTCACTACCGCACTGGACGTGGATCTGACTCCCGCCAGTGGATTTACCTCCGACAATAAACGCCAGTTTGCCAGCGTAGGCGCCGAGTTTAATGCCTGGAAATGGGCGCAACTACGTGCCGGTTATCGTCAGAATATGGCATCAGACAGTGGCAGCGCATTTACTGCAGGTGTGGGTATTTCTCCGTTTGATGTTGTTCATTTAGATGTCTCTGGACTGATTGGTACCGATCATGATTACGGGGCCATCGCTCAGCTACAGTTTACATTCTGATTTAAACGGTATTCCCCCGAAAACTCGGGGGAATATAAAATATCTAATTTAACATAAGTCACTTTTTTCCCTGAGAGTATATTCAGTATCCTGACAGATATAAACTGAAAAGGTCGCAGAGGTTATTTGAATTTCAAAAAAATCTGATATAATCCCTGCGAAACAAGAGTGTACTTGTACACGCGTCTGTCAGAATTACTGTTGGTTTGAACGAGGGTCAACCACTGTTTCAGGCGCAGGTACCAGTGTATTCGACTCCTGAATATTCGAATCATCTGTCATGGATCGATTCGGCGCGGAGCGTCAGAATTTCACTTATTTTGTGCTCGCTATCTGAATATCGACTCCGACATACGGCCAGCTCCGGCAAATATATCTCTCAGGTTCGGCATGCTTCCTGACTGAAGCTCTGGCATTCAATTTCATATTCTCCAGGGAATATGAATCTCTTCCTGTATATACAAAACCATCCGGTATCAACCACCTCGTTTTTTCTGCCTCTAATCAGGAATAATTTATGAACCGTATTATACCTGCGGTGTGTCTTGTCGCCCTTCTGCTGGCTGGCTGCAATACCTTCCCCGAAGCCACATCCCATAGCCGTAATTATGGCGCTGCCTCTGAAGTTGCTGTTACTCGCCATAAACAATACAGTCTACAGGATCAGGGAGTATTCTCCGGTCAGTTAACTTCAGCACCGACAACACTACTCACGGCCAACAGTGACCGTTTATCATTCGACTGGGAGGGCGATGCTATTGAGCTGCTGAATGAGCTGGCCAGAATTCGTGGCATGCAGTTTAACTATAGCGGTGTTCGCCTGCCGTTGCCGGTAAACCTTCATGTCAGGGATATGACATTCTCAAATGCCCTGCGGCTGATAAAAGCCCAGACAGCCTGGAGAGCAAACATTCATCAGTATCCGGGGCTTTTGCAGGTCAGTTTTATGCCGCCGGAGACACGAAAAAAATGAAAGTGCTCATTCCTCTCATGCTGTCGGCAATTTTACTGACCGGATGCGTCGCAAACACTGTGGTATCCCCGCAGAACGTCAATGCTCCACCGCCAGATATAAATGCCTGGCTGAATCCGATGAATGAAAAACCCGAAGGTATATCGGAAACCCGCTGGAAAATGTTGACTGATGCAGGAAGAACACTGGGATTCAGGGGAGGTAAAGCCCGACGCTCATGGGAATTGATTCAGGCTCTGAACTCCCGTGAAAGCACTCTCAATGCTTTATACGATTTTCGTCCCCTTATAAGCCCTGAAGGATGGCTTCCTCCCGTCATCGACGAAGCACAGGATGTCGCACATATCACACCAGATCAAATTCGAACATCGTCTCATGTCTGGACAATTATTAGACCTGAACGCTTTGTCAGTAACCCACCGGGATGGCGTGACTGGCTACTTAAAGGGTTGTCCACAACAGCCACCCCCGGAACAGAAGGCAGCGTTGTCCCGGAAGACAGAACCCAACGTAAAGTCTGGGAAATGGCATTGCGGCAGGGCTGGCAGGAAGGACGACAGAATGCTGACCTGACACTGGAGGCGAACCAGAAACGCCTTACACGTGACTTCAGGGGAATGATGCTGTACTCACTGCTCTGGAGACAGGGCATGATTACCCGACCAGATGTGACCGATCAACTGCAGACAATTACCGGTAACGGACAAAAACTGGTGACGGGTGATCGCGTCCGCCGTCTGAAAAATCACGCCGAATTTAACCTGCAGAAATCGCACTGGCGTCCCCTCATCACAACCGAAAGGACAAATAAAAATGCGCAGACACCATAGCATTTCCCTCCTGCATATGGTCCCCGGGCTCACCGAACCTGGAAATTTCATCCGAACAAACCGGGTTCCGATACGACACGCTGAACGCTCCACCAATACAGATATCCCCGTGCAACATCTGTTCACGGGCAGGGGATGTGCCAGTGAACATGCCTGATGAATTCGGGACTTTCCCGTTCTCGCGGTTCTCCGCCGATGAGTTCCGCCATTTCTATGCCTGGTGCGCCTTCCACCGTGTCAGTGACATCGATTTGACCGGCGGTTCCCCTGTTTCTGTCAGTCGGTTTGGACGCAGGGCTCGTTGCTCGTTACATACATTGCCATCATCTCTGATGATGCCACTCATTGATGAGCTGTTTGGTCGTGAAGTCCTCCCCCGGGTATTATCAGGTAATCCTGCCGACCGAACTATCCAGATAAACGGAGATGCTTCCGGTCGCTATGGCCTTAAACGTGGTGAGCGCGTCCGGTTACGCTCCCATCTCATCCAGGGAACATCCGGGGCGGAAGAAAAGGCCATATCGATAACAATGCGGGTAATACCGACAGCAATACCGGATATCCGGACCATGAATATTGAACCGGATCTCCTTGCAGCGATGGTCAGTAAGAACGGTCTGGGGTTTGTCTGTGGCGAAACCGGCTCCGGGAAATCCACGCTGTGCGCAGCGCTGTACCGTTATATCATGGATAACTTCCCCGACCGTAAAATCGTGACATACGAAGATCCAGTTGAATACATCCTTGGCCGCGAAGGCGATCTGCTTCCACCACACCAGGCTGAAATAGGTCGTGACGTTGTCAGCTTTGCTGCAGGACTTCGTTCTGCCGTGAGACGTAATCCTGAAATTATCGGTGTTGGTGAGATCAGGGACAACGAAACCGCAGATGCTGCGGTACAGGCCGGAAATACAGGACATTTATGCCTCAGTACCATGCATACGAAATCGCCGGGGGAAACTTTATCCCGCCTCCTCGGTCTGTTTCCTTCCATCATTCGTGACGCAATGGCCTGGTCTGTTCTGTCGCTGCTGCAATTCATTCTGGTTCAGGTACTGGTCAGAACAAATGACGGTGGTCGTCGCGCTGTCCGGGAATACATTGTCATTGACGATGAGCTACGCAATAAGCTCACCAGAATGCCGCATTCTGAGTGGGGTTATCACATAGATGAGATCATCCGGACCGAGAAACGACGTATCCGGGATTATGTACTGGAAATGTATATCAAAGGGGAAATTGACCGCAGCGAGGCAGTTATTTTCATTCCTCCAGGAGAAATGCGCCAGTGAAAAGAGAAGGCTTCTGGCGGTATGCCACGCCGCCCATAAACATACAGGGGGTTCCCCTGCCGTTTACCATGATTTATCTGTTGATCTTCCCATTCCCAGCCAAAACAACCTTCTGGATTTGCACCGGCATTATTTTATTTTTCATCATTCTTGATCGTTCTGGCTGGTCCGTTCGTACTCTCTGCACCCGTCTGTTCTGCATCCTGAGAGGTGCTGTAGCTTCCGGTCGTCCATGGTGGTACCGGCATTTTACAGAATCACCGAGAGACTGGACCGGGTTTAAATAACCACTGGAGTCGTTATGTCAGGAAAAAAAAAGCTTATAACTCTGCTTCAGGTATCGCTGCTGGCGTGCCCACTATTTTTCACGTCTCCTTTGTTCGCAATGACCGACACACCATCTGTACAGGTCGGTTTCTCCCCCGAAGGAAGTGCTTCCGCACTGGTTCTGGACACCATTAACAGTGCTGAAAATTCCATCAGAATGATGGCTTATTCGTTCACTGATCCGGATGTAATGTATGCACTTGCCCGGGCAAAAAAGCGCGGAGTGGATGTCAGAATTGTTGTTGATTACAGGGGGAATACCAACCGGGCAAGTCGGGAAGCTATGAAATATATCAACCTGCTTAAGATCCCCCTCCGGACAGTGGATGTTTTCCCCATACACCATGACAAAGTCATTATCGTCGACGGCAGTACGGTTGAAACCGGTTCATATAATTTCAGTCGGGCAGCGGCCCGCAAAAATTCTGAAAACGTCGTTGTTATTAAAAACATGCCTGACGTTGCCGCACAGTATCTTGAGCACTGGCAGGATCGCTGGGACAGGGGAACTAACTGGCAGCCAGTGAACTGAGTATTTATTGCATTACTCTGACGTTAAGAACTTCTTACTCCCCGGAGAAGAACTCTGCGGAACATCACCATGTTTCTGACAGATACAGCGCCGAATATAGACGCTCACTGTTTCAGCGGACGTGATTTCCTGATTCTTGACCGTATTTCAGAAGTAAAACGCCATCTCTTTTTAGCGGATGGAATCACACTGTAAGTCCCTCTCATTTACCTCCTGATCGTGTACAGCCTGCCGTTCCTTCGGCCTGCCAGCTCACGATCATTTTTCATGGAGTACTGACATGAAAGCCCGTTACAGAACCTGGCTTGCCGTGCCTCCTGATGAGCGCGAGCTCGCCCGCAATGCCCACCCGCCGGTCAATGGACAGAAAGCGGTTGCCTGGAACAACGAACATAAGCTGTGGTATGCCCAGCCCGGCGTGGAACTCTCCCTGCTGGATAAATGGCTCCCTCGTCCTCAGAATTTTTCCACGAATGACAGTGATCCTGTCATCGAGTTTGCCCAGGAACTCGAGAAGGCCGGTCTGATTATCAAAGGACTTCCCGTCATGGACGGTGCCCTGCACCGGGTACCGACAAAAGCCGATAAAAAGGGTGTGAAAAGCGGCGTTTATAAAGCATTTCTTGATGGCCAGCCCGCCGGCTGGTACCGGGATTACCGCAGCGGCGATACGGAGGTGACCCGCTGGGTGTTTTCTGGCGGTGACAAGATAGATCCGCTGGCCCGCCTCCATCTGAAGGCGCAGGCGCAACAGAACCGGGAGGACAGCGCGAGAGCACAGGCACAGCAGTATAACCGCCAGGCCGGATATGCTTCCCGCTACGTCTCACGCCTGCCGCAGGCCACCACCAGTCCCTATCTGACACGCAAGGGCGTCACAGCAGCGCCGGGCGTACGTATCAATCCCGGGGGTGAACTGGTGATCCCGTTCAGTAATGCACAGGGGAAAATCCGCACCTACCAGCGCATTCCGGAAACGGGCGGGAAAGATGCCCGGCTGCTGAAAGACGCAGAAAAAACCGGTAACTGGTTCGCCCTGGGTTCTCCCGTAAACGGTCAGCCACTGCTGTTTGCCGAAGGCTATGCCACCGCGGCGTCACTGCATGAATCCACAGGCCTGCCGGTACTGATGTGTATCGATGCCGGCAACCTGATTGCTGTTGGCCAGAATGCCCGTACCGTCTGGCCTGACAGTCCGTTTATTTTCTGCGCCGATAACGACCATCACCTGCAAAACCCGCAGACCGGAGAGCCGGAGAACAAAGGCATTCTCAGCGCCATAAAGGCTGCTGAACTGAGTGGAGGAAAGGTCATCATCCCGGCATTTACTGAGGATGAGAAGGCACAGAAACTCACTGATTTCAACGATCTCGACACAGCCCGGGGGCGTGACACATTCCGCCGGGTAATCAACGTGCAGTTGCGCGAACTGGGCGTCAGAACAGATTTCCAGGACACGTACGACGTACGTGAGGCATTCACTGTCGGCCCACTGACGTTCACCCCCGTCCAGTCTGAGGAGCAAATCATGGATAACCCGACGATAACAGAGCCTGAAACACCGGCACCGGCATTAACGGAGCCGACGGCAGTACCACAGTCACCAGAACTGCAGCCGGAAATACAGCCCACTCCCGGGTCTGACAACACAAAACCGGACAATGTAGCCGGAGAAGCACCATCTGACCCCGCCGTGACTACCGCAACCGCCGAAAACAACCAGACGTTTGAACATACCCAGGAACTACCGGAATCGGGCATTACTGAACCAGTCCGCTCATCAGGAACCTCCCCACTCCCTGACACTGGAACTTCACCTGCAGGGCAGAATGAGAAAGAGGATTCGGTATCAACGACGGACAAAGCCTCACAGGACACTTCAGTGCCAACTGAACCAGATAAAAAAACAGGGGCTGAACCTGTGTCAATCTTCCCACAGGAAGAGATTGTGGCACATTCTCCTGAAGACGTCCTGTTTCAGCCTGAATCGTACCCTCCTGAGTCTGAAGCACCCGATAACTATGAAGATTACCGCGCATATCAGGAAATGATGATGACCAGCGAATCTTCAGAGCAACAGCAGGAAGCCGGAGATTTCGCCACTCAACCTGATCTTCCTGATACAGCTGGAGTACAGACAGAAAAACCTTCAGACCGAAATGGCCCAGGCCACGAACCAACCAGCACTCCAACGAATCTAACGGAAACACAGGCCTCCGGAATTGCTCCTTCATTCATGGGAAAAGCACGCGGTTTTTTCTCACGCAGGACGGTGAAAGCTAAGGCGAATGAAAACAACACGTCAGACATATCATCTGAATCTGATGTCGATTCATCCACACAAGAAGCGGACACTATCGTCTGTGGTCCCCGCCGTCCTGATGCCCCTGTATCGCTCGACATGGACGAAATCCTTAAAGAACTGAAGTGGGAAACGCAACCGGACAAAACAGTTCTGTACCGTCTGGATGATACCCCTGCATTTATTGACCGGGGCAACAGGCTGGAAATGGTCAATGGTGCCAGCGAGAACAACCGATGTGTACTGGCCGCACTCGCAGTGGCCACAAAATTTTATGGTGGTGTCATTGAACTGACCGGCAGTGACGCCTTTAAGAAAAAAGCGATGCAGTTGATCATCGATAACAATATCGATGTACGGATGAAATTACCGGATCAGCGCGCTGAACTGGAAAAATTACGTCAGGAGGTGGGCACCAGTCATAATACGATCGTCACTCACCAACCGACTCCTGATCTTAACCAGAACACCCCCGCACAGCCGGCCATGCCAGAACCGACTCAGGAGAATATACAGAAAACTGCGGCAGAGCCACAACCGACTACTTCTGCAGTACAACCAGCTCCTGCATCCGGATCTCTGACGCCCCCTCCTGCAGAACCGGACCAGCCGGATACTCAGGCGCCAGCCGAAGAACCGCCGGGGAAACTTAATCCTGGCGAAAGTGTCACCGCCGTTCTGAATAATTTTGGTCGTGCCGAATACGCCCCGGGCAAAGGTGAAAGTTTCTTTGTTGAACTGAAAAATCGCAGTGGTAGCAAAATTTACTGGGGACAGCAACTGGAAGACCTGGTTAAACAACATCAGAAAGGTTCTGTGGTCACCCTGACGCTTCAGAACCGTGAACAGTTCACGCTCCCTGGCGAAACCAGAGTACGCCTTCGTAATAACTGGCGCATGGAGTCAGTCAATAATGGTATTTCAGTCTCCCATGATAATCCTGAGAGCGGTCAGCAAATCCAGGCGTTTCCGGTAGAAACCTTCAGGAGTGTTATTGAGCAGATGCGCCAGGGATGGCCAGAAGAAATGAAAGAGCTGCGGGTGCCTGAAAATACAGAATCACATTTATTCCTTGGTCCAGACAGACATCCTGTATCTGCCTCACTCGATTCAAACAGGGTAACAGTGACAGATGGTGATGCGCCTGAAAAACTGATCCCGGTACTGGGATCTGTAGATAAGGAAACCCGTCAGCTCAATCTGCTACTGGTACAGAGCGCAGAAGATAACCTGCAGGGAGTGGTCCGCCTTAACGGTACGCTGTATCCCGCATTGGCCACGCCTTCTGCTGATAACAATCAGTTGGTTATCAACGCACTGACAGACAAAGGCCTGCGGTTTGCCGGCTATGGTGAAGCAGTAAACCATGATGCCGACAGCACATCCAGGCCGGCACCAGAACTCATGCAGTTTCATCTGAAAACCCGGGAAGAACCACTTTTTGCGGCTGTATATAACCCGGATCAGCAACCCAACGAACTGTACCGTAACCTGGGTTTTGAGCAGTCATGGCAACAGTGGTCAGACAGCCAAAAGCCGGAGGGCAGACAGGAAAAAACTCTGCATCAGGATCTCTCCCACAGCCCCGGTCGATGAGCCGGTAAGGAAGCTATATGAACATGCATAAATCTCTGGTTGCCGTGGTATCCGGCCTTATTCTGATTTCCTCCTCAGCCGGTGCTGCTACCTGTCGTGCGGGAAACGCGGCACAAGCCGGAAGTGATACAGGATATGAGCGAGCACGCGCAGCTGCGGATGCATGGTCACAACGTGAAAACGATGTTTCCTCATCCCTGCAGTCCTGTCTGTCCAGAATCAAAAAAATCAGTGTGAATATTCCTCAGTTCCCCAGCCTGGACGACATCCTTTCTCAACTGGAAAACCAGGTCTGTGATGCTGTCGTGGACAAAGTTAACGAGAAACTACCAGGAAATATTGATCCCTGGAAAGATCACAACATTTAACTGAGAAAACCATGAGCGCAGAAAATCAATCTCCTCCGGTCCCGCAACCTCAAGAGCCTGATCAGGCTGCACTGATGAATACCATCAGAATCATGAAGCAGGCAGAGCAACGTGCCAACCTGGTACCCGGGCTGCTGAAAGCGCTGTTATGTACAGGTACAGCGCTGCTTATCAGCCTTGCCGGCAATGGTGTGCAGTACTTGCGTTCCACGAACGTGGAACGTGAATACTTTGCAACAGATAACGGACGTCTGGTGCGTCTGGCACCGACAAGCCAGCCAGGATGGAGCCAGAATGACGTAATGTCTTTTGGCAGCGAAACCCTGAGCATGGCTTTTAATCTGGACTTTGTTCATTACCGCTCACAGATATCTGCGTTGGCCCCTCGTTTTTCAGATGGAGGATTTGCCGGATACGTGAATGCGTTACAGGCATCTAATATTCTTGACACGATCAAAAAAGAGAAAATGAACCTGACAGCCACTATCGGCGTCGGTGTACTGATCCGCCAGGGACAACTGAACAACGGCGTCTGGTTCTGGACTTTTCAGTATCCTGTAAAAATGCGCCTGGTTGGCCAGACTGTCAGTAAACCGGAACAGTCCTTCATTTTTGAAATGACTATCCAGCGAGTTGACCCCCGCCTGAAACCTTCCGGTATGGAAATCAGACAGATGATCTCCCGTAACGCCGGTTCGAACTGAGAAAAACAATATGCGATCACGCCATATTCTTAGCGCACTGTTCCTTGTGTGCGGCACTGCCGCATCTGCAGATAATGCCGGGTGGCAGAACGCCCGTACTCCCCCCCCGGATAAGACCACCGCCAGCGAAAATGCGCCACCGGTGGCGAATACCGGCGGTGTTCCTGCCACACTGGTCAGGGGAGAGCTTCCTGCTCCCGGACAAACCAGCTCACTGGTTCAGGAAGCAGCCAGGCTGGACTCTGAACTGTCAGCGGATGAGATCCGGGAGTTACGCAGCCTGATGGCTGACAATGAAAGAGCCATCAGCGCCCCAGTGACAAGTATCGTCCCCCGCATCAGTTCGCTGACGGTTAACCTGTCGCCGGGAGCCAGTCTTCCGTTGGTTCGTACAGCCATGAATAACCTGAGTGTGGTGACATTTACCGACATTAACGGTTCTCCATGGCCGCAATCAGACCCACCCTATAATGCGGCGCCAAAACTCTTTGATGTGCAGTACAACGGGAATATGGTCACAGTCACGCCACTGCGCCCGTGGGCATCAGGAAACATATCAATCTATCTGAAAGGCCTGTCGGTCCCGGTCATTCTGAACGTAACCAGTGGCGAGACAGATACACAGGTCGCCAGCCAGGAAACGGACAGCCGTCTTGATCTGCGTATACCACGACAGGGGCCGACCAGCCCGGTAGTAAACGTTCCGGCAGATAAAATAGCTCTGCATGATGCCACACTACAGGCATTTCTGGATGGTGTACCTCCCCGAGATCCGTCAGTAAGAAGGCTTAAATTCACCGGCAACGTCCCGGATACGACAATCTGGCAACATGGTGATGATCTTCTGGTTCGCTCCCGTGCGATGTTACGGGATGAATTTGAGCAGACACTATCCTCTGCGGACGGTACACATCTCTGGAAGCTTCCCGTCACCCCACTACTGACTTTCTCTGTGAATGGCCAGTCTGTTCACGTGACACCAGATCTGGAGTAATCATGAGTGCTGAACAGGATGCCGGTAAATCCGGCAAGAAACTCTTTGCCCTGTCGGGACTGGGTGCCATCGTTTTGTTTGGCGGTGGCTATTTTGCCCTGTCCTGGTTAACGCAGAGTGACAGCGACGTGCAGTCTGCCGTGAACATTAACAGCACAATGAACGGCGGTGGACGTCATGTGACAGAAACACCACATTATCGTGAATTATTACAGGCTGATAATGAACGTGGCGCTGCAGCTGCAATCCGTAATAATCAGACTTTCATTGCCAGCCTTCCGCAGGGGCTTGATGTACCGGACACATCAGAAAAACATCAGCCACCTGCGCACGAACCTGAAAAAAACAGACAACAACCGCCAGACAGACCTGCACCGGAAGATCGCGCTGCCGGAGAAAAACGTGTTGAGCGACTACAGAAACTGATTGCCAGAATAAATGCGCAGCAATCCGCCGGTAATGCCCCTACCACAGCAGCGGCAATGTGGAACAGACCACCTGCAGAAACGGCGGAACAAAGTGGCAGACAACGATTCGACTTACAGAATGCCAGCCGATCAAGGTCTGTTGCTGACCAGGGCATACAGCTGATACCGGCGTTAACCCGCGTACCTGCCTATATCATCACAGCCGTGGATTCTGATAATCCGTCATCCAAGGTTATTGCCTCCATTCCGTCCGGCCAGTGGGCTGGCGCCGTACTGTACAGTCCGGGCGTAAAACTGGCTGGAGATGGTGTTGAGATCCATTTCAACCGAATGAGCTGGAATGGCATGAATCTGAAGATCAATGCGTATGCACAGCGGGAGGATAACCTGATGTCATCTGTTGCCACCAGTGTAAACAATCGCTGGTTTAAACATATTGTTTTGCCGTCAATTCTGGGGGGACTGGGGGGAGTAGGTACACTTTACAAGGATGCCAACACACAGGTTATTCAGGGAAATTATGGCAGTGTCACTGGCCGTGTTGGGATGCCGGACGGTAAAGCGGTTACCGGCGTCATCGCCGGTGGTATGGCCGAGAAAGGAAGTCAAATCCTGACCCGTCAGGCAGAAAGTGAACCTTATAAACAGGTGACAGTGTCACAACACGAAGTGGTTTCAGTTTTGTTTGTTGATCCGGTCATGAGTAACAGCATCCAGGCTGATGCAACGGGTACTCCTTCCCTTCAGCCAGACACACGTCCTGCCACACTGGCGGAAGCAGAGCAACAAACCCGGCACAGGCTGGAAGCAGCAATAGAACGCAGAAGAGCAGAAATGCAGCGCCGTTATGATGAACCACTGGAGATTCCACAATGAGATCTGAAACAGAGCATGATGAAACAGGCAGCTTCGGCGAAACAGATGAGGTACGGCTTCCCGTCTGGAAACGTCCGATATGGGGAATAAGCCCGACAATGTGGGGGTTCTGTGCAATTCTTCTTCTGGCTGCTATCTGGTATTTGTTTCTGAATACGCCGACAACCGGTCAGCAGTCAGACCCGCCGTTTAATGATATGAATAACAACATGCAGACGTGGCAGTCCCCTGCTTCTTCCACTTCCCCTGTCATGGAAACAGACCTCCCGCAACCATCGGCTTCTGCCAGTGATATGAATCAGCTTGCCCGGGATCTGAAAACGGAACTGGATGATCGTGACGAAAAAATCCAGGGAACGCTGAATATGCTCCGGGACAGTATAAACAAACTCAGTGAGGCTATAAAAAAAGACGAAGATTATGCGCAGGAAACGCGGCATCAGCTGGATGAGATCCGTACCCGGCTGAACGGCGTGATAAACCAGAAAACCACGGCAGAAACGACCAGCGTTTCACATTCCCCTGTAAAAAAAGCACCTTCTCCGGTTGCGGGAATGAAAATTATGTCCATGGAAAACGGCATGGCATGGATTCGCTGGCAGGGAAGTACATGGGCTGTACGCGAAGGTGACAAACTTGGGAAAATCATCATCACACGAATTGACCCCGACTCCCGAACCATTATCACCTCCGGCGGGACATTACGCTGATGAATACAGATGCCCTGACCGCGATAGAACACTTTGCCAATGGCATCTTCAGTGCCGGAATGGATTTTTTGTTCACATGGGGTGAGTTTCTGGGGGTTATTGGTTTAATTGCACATCTGGCCAGATCCCGGGTTGACGGTCCTACCCGGATGACTCCTGGCAAATTTGTTGGAGGGCTTTTTACCTGCGCCATGCTGGTCTCACTCCCGTCCATTATTAATGCTGGCGGGATTCAGATGGGGTTTCATGCCGATTCTTTCGGCCCTATCGCTTACGTTCAACCTCAGTCATTTGGTGCCGCTGCCGGTGCGGCTAACGCTGTATTGTCACTGGCAAAGCTGGCTGGCGTTGGATTCGTAATGAGTGGCATTTCAATCTGGCGTAAAGCCGGACTTGACGGACATACATCACTGAGCGCCAGCGAAACCATCAGCAAAGGAAACGTTAAGTTTATCGCCGGTGTTCTGTTGGTTTTTATTGATCGTGTTCTTGATGCCCTCCTGGCCAGTATTGGCCTTGCCTTCTGAGTTTTATTAATTCCTTTTAATCAATCTATCTAGGAGATACCTATGTCACGTCTTCGTGTCATGATGGCGCGTGTCTGCACCGCTTTTATTTACGTACAAATCTTTCTGATGAACTGCCGCGACAAAATTATCAGTCTGTTACTGCTTCTTCCTGCAATGCTGTTACCCCGTACTGTTATGGCTGATGGTGATCTTGTTGACATGATCAGAAATGTGGGGGATGGAGCAAAAGGCGCCACAGGTTCCACCCTGAACATTGCTCAGCTTATCGGTGTTGTGATGTTCATTGGTGGCCTGCTTGGATTCAAAAAAGTGGGTAAGCAGAATGGACTTGGTCTCGCTGGCTGCATAGTGTCCGTCATCATTGGAGCGATACTTGCTGTCGTCCCTGAAGTGATGAACCGTTCACAGCGCCAGTTGGGTATATCTCCGACCACGATAAATTAATCTTCTAAAGGCACCGGTAAACCACTGGTGCCTTTTCATCCGAATCCCAGTTCCCCCCGGAGCAACGTATGCATACCAAGAATCTGGATAATTTCACATTATTGCGAACTGAAAACGGTAACGTTATTGCCCGAGACAATCGGGACAATCAGGAGTTTGTCTTTGCAGAGTGTTACTCCCGTGAAATAGCTTCAGTCATTATGGAGGCTGTTAAGCGCTACTGCAGCGCGGAGATACCCCATGCCACAAAACATTAAGGACTTATGGTTATTCCCGTTTCCGGTCCCCGACGTGGTACATACCCAGGAACCACTGTTACAGGCCCCGGAGTTAACAACACCAGGACGCTGTACCTGCTGCCGTCAGACCGTCAAACACCGCTTCCGGCTGGATGAATCCTGGCCTCTAAGACAGCTTTCCGACAACATCCTCGATGTGACTGCCCGGTTGCACAAAACAACAGAAAATCTGGAGCGTTTACTGAAACGCGGAGAACCCGTCACAAAAGATGAAAAAGAGAAATACCTGACTGCACTGATAGCAGCGGAACGGTCGCTGGAGCAGGCACAACTCTCTGCCAGAAGGCTTGCTCTTCGTCACGTACCCAAAGCTGAAATCACCCATACCGATAAACTGTCGGAAGATGAACTGAACCTGTTGCATGAAACCAGCGCCCCCTATGAACTGTGTGCATTCTGTCATGCCTGGCATGCTCTGAATGGTTATGCCGCTGCACAGGGAGTAATAGTCTGGTTACCAGATCTCCATCCTTCAACTGTCGTTGCCCTGAACCGCCGGGCATTACAGGAAATTTTCAGTGGTGATAAAACTCGTGTGCGGCAGGGCCGTGAAATACTGACCGCACTTATGCAAAACAGGCTGGCTGTTGAAGATAAATTTCGTAGCTTCCGGCCAGCAGACTTTGCAGATGCTCTTCGCCGTTATCCCCCTTCCCGGCGTTCCCCACTCAGGGAAAAAATGAACGGAATTGCGCTGATTCTGACACCGGATTCATTTCCGGAAAAAGCCTTTGTTGATTGATTTTTCTTCATGCCACATCGCCATGATGTGGCATTAAAAAAAATCGGACTTCTGCCCTCTTTTTTCTCCGCCCGTAATTCTGGAGCCCCCCACTCACATGAACATTAACCGACTCATCTTCACGATAGAAGACTGCATAAACACGTTATCCCGTTTTTCCGTCGCGACCAGTTTTGTGGACTATTGTGATTTACGCACCGTAATCGGTCTGGATAAACAGGATCATGAACGACGCCCATGGCTTGAGGCTCCCTATATTGCTGTTACAAAGCGTGGTGAATATCTTTCCGTCTTTGAAGTCAGCGGCGCCTTCAGGGAAATGGATGAAGATCCTGGCCAGACAGAAAGTGGCACACTGGAATGGCTGATTGCCAACCTGAGTGACAGCCTCAATACGGCATATAAAAACAGTGGTCATAAAATCAGTTTTGTTTTTGAGCGTGATCCTGAACGCGGAAAGGACGAGATTGTTGATATGATCGCCCCCCAGAAGCGTTCACTTGCCAACACCGGTATTCAGTTACAGGATGTACTGGATGAGAAAATAGCAACGCTTTCCCCCTGGCTTGTCAGGGAACGTTGTTGGCTGGCTATCTGGAGCGCACCAGACCTTGTCAGTAACGGCGATCGCTCCGCCCATGATGAACATATCAGGAAGTTGGCAGAACGTGTTCCGAAATCCAGATTTGCCCAGTCACCATGGCAATGGACATTATCGGCCCTGAAAATCCGCCATGATGCCTTTCTGGATAACGTGGAGCAGGCTCTGAGACATTCATCTGATGGCCTGCTTCTCAGGCTGATGGATATACACGAAGTCGGACAGGAAATACGTAGGGAAACAGAGCGGGACAGCACACCACGTAACTGGCAACCACATCTGCCCGAAGACGCACAACCAGCAGGATATCGCTGGGGAGATGATGACTCCATACTCCACGCCCCTTCATTACATCTGCAGTTATTCAGTACCCAGCCTGAAACAATGGGCAACCTGGTACGCGCAGGCGGACTCTGGCACGGAATGGTCGCTGTCACGCTTGCACCGCAAAATCTGCAAACTTTTAACAAACTGGTCCATGCTGTCCCCCGCGCCGTCCCCTGGCGTATCCGGATGGATCTGATGCCCGGAGGGATGAAAGCCCTTGGACTGAAGAAAACTATTCTGACTTACAGTAGTTTTATCAGTGCCGTTCGCCCGATGTACGACTCCGTGATGGCCCTGTCCGCAACAGACGAAAAAGACCCCGTCTGTATTATGACCATCGTTGCTTCCACATGGGGCAAAACACGTGAACTCTGCGCACGAAACCAGGCTATCCTCAAATCAGCCATAGAGGGCTGGGGCGTATGCGGTACCACGACTACGTTTGGCGATCCCCGGCGTGCCTGGGTAAATACCATTCTTGGTGCATCAGCAGGTTCTGGTTCCGTTCCACTGTATCCTCCTTTATCACATGCGCTCTCACTTTTCCCCCTGAACCGGGCAGGTACGGTCTGGCGTGGAAAAGGAAACCTGATGCTGCATACAGAAGATGGTGCCGCGTTTGAAGTGGGTCTGGCATCATCCCAACAAAACAAACATACAGAACTGGCGCCGGGTGATCCCGGTCTGGGTAAATCAGTCCTCATCAATACCTTGTCAGAAATACAGGTATCGTCCGCGCAGAAAAACCTGCCCTTCATTGCGTATATTGATAAGGGATACAGCGCTCAGGGGCTCGTTCAGCTTATTCGCGACAGCCTGCCCGAGGAAAGAAAGGACGAAGCCGTTGGTATCATCCTGAGTAACGATCCGGAATACACCAGAAACCTGTTTGATGTAATGTACGGGGCTAAAAAGCCCATTACACCAGAAAAGAACTTCATGTCTTCTGTTCTGTGCGCCCTCTGCATCGATACCAGCACAGGACAACCCTGTAACCCCGGAGATACCCGACAGATCATCAGCCAGTTAATTGATCTGGCCTTTAAGGAATATGGTGAAAATAATCCCAGATTATATCGCGCCGCAACCGAGGAACTGGTGGACACAGCACTTCAGGACTCTGGTCTGTCTGAAAAATATGATACTGAATGGTGGGCAACTGCCACCTGGTTTGAAGTCCGCGATATGCTGCACAATGCCGGTTTTATTGCAGCAGCCCAGAGGGCACATTATCAGGCTATGCCCCAGTTGTCAGAAATGTCCGCCTTGCTGGGCAATCCAGGTATAAGAGATATTTTTGCGGCTGTTCAGCGTAATGGCTCCTCTGAACCTCTTCTGGATTATATCCGACGTTCTCTTGATCAAGGGCATAACGACTACCCCATGATGTCCGGGCATACCCGATTTATGCTGAATCCGGAAACAAGGATTGTCGCTGTCGATCTGAACAATGTTGCAGGTGACAAGACACCGGCAGGCAGACTGAAAACCGGCATTATGTATCTGCTTGCAGGACAGATTGCCGGCGGTGATTTTACCCTACCGCAATATAAAGATGAGGTGCTGAAAAATCTCCCACGAACATACCATGACATCGCGCTTAAACGTATTAACCAGCTTGATCAGGAAGTTAAAACTAAAGTTTATGATGAACTGCATAATGCGAGAGGTATTGACTTCATCTGGGATGGTCTGGATACACAGGAACGTGAACAACGTAAATTTGGTATCCGTACTGTATTAAGTACGCAATATCTTAAAGATTACCCGGAAAGTATTCTCAAATCAGCGAACACACTCTGGCTATTGCGTTACCGGCCGGAGGACATTCCGTTTCTGAAGGATAACTTCAACGTGCCTGAATTCATGCTCAGGCGCTTCCTGAAAATGCCGGAGGGGCCTGCGCCAGATGGCAGCGGTGTTCCTGTACTGGGAGTATTCAGGGTTAAAGGCGGTACGCTCGCGCGCATACTGAAATTTACCGTCGGTCCTCATGAGTTATGGGCGCTGAATTCCTCACTGAAAGACAGTGCATTACGCAAAATACTGACCAAAACGTTAGGCTCTGTTCGCGCACGCAAAATACTGGCTGAGAACTTCCGACAAGGCTCGGCAACATCGTACATTGAGCACAGGGCAGAACAACATAACAGTGACAACGTCATTGAAGAACTGGCCACTGAGCTCATCAGACAACAGGGATACAACCTCTGATGTGTACAATCCATATCACGCCCCGCTGCCGTCGACCAGCAAGAGGACAGATATTCCTGAAAAAGCTCAAAGTGGATGGTGACAGCTTTTCATTCTCCCTGCCATCCCGGCACTTCAGGTTAAATCCAGCCCCCAGTCCCAGGGTGATGTATGCCACTGATGCAAGAGCGCAGGCGCAGGAAAAGGCATCCGGAATCCGCCTTGTTCTGCCCGGGAAAACAGAACGTCTGATCACAACGGCCATCTGGCAGGTCACTATCCCGGATATTCCCGAGTTTGACGCTCTGCATGTCATTCAGTGGATACTACCGTCCCCACTGGCCCCACTGATGTCTGATAACACCTGGCTATGGCCAGCCATACCTGGTGCCCCGGCTCTGAGCGCCGGAGACTGGCCCGTAATGGATACCGATCCGTCAACCCTGAGACGGGTCAGACGTCGCTCATTCAGCGTTATCGATACCAGAAACAGGAGGGGCTACATCACCCGACGGTTCCAGTGTTTCCCTCTCGCCCCCCTTCCTCCGGAAGGAAACTACGACATCATTCCTGATTTTGTTATCGATCCAGGACAGGAGAAAACAAGATGCACAGAAAACATTTACTTGCCGCGCTTATCGCAGCCATAAGCGGCGCCACAATTCAGGCACAGGCCTACACGGTCACAGTAGTGGAAAGTCGCCCGGTAACCACACAAATTTTGCCAGAAATGGCTGCTATTCAGGGAGTTCTGGGGGAAATACTGGCCATGCAGACAGCCACAGGAACCGCCATAAATCAGAACTCTGAAAAGCTCGCAACGGTTATAGCGCAGGATGGACAGGCAACCCGCCAACAGATGATATTTGGTAATGAAACACAGCGTCTTGAGGACGCCAGACAAAGCTATTCCGTACCGGACTCTATCTGCAGTGAATCTGCATCCGGGATAGCAACAGAGAGTAAAAACGCCTCCATGTCCACGGCGTCAAAGCTAAGTAAGGGCGGCGGTATCAGTAATCGTAACATTCGAGAGCGCCTGGCTGTTGCTGCTGCCTCCCCTGCGCGCGAAGCTTATGACGGTGCATCCATACACGCCGGTTACTGCACTGAAGCAGAATATGCCCGTTTTGGTGGTACTGCGGTTTGTCCTTCTGTTGGCGAACTCCCCGGTGGCGACAGCCAGGTTCGCTCGGTCTATTACGGGGCAGGAACGGCAGACACGCCGGCAGCCCTTACATGGGATCAGAAGCAGATCGACGCTGCCACTGCTTACATGAAAAATACTGCCCGACCGTCAGCTGGCCGGGCGTTGGGGAAAGGAGAAGTAAATACCCAAAGCGGCCGCACTTACGTTGGTCTCCAGAATGAATATAACGGCATCATAGATGCGGCATCGAACCCCCAACTGTCGCTGATTGCTGACAGCGCACCGAATGAGGCAACCCGGAAAGCGCTGGCAGAAACCCTTCAGTCAGATTCTGCGGCAGCTTATTTCGACCAGATAGCATCAAAGGAAGCAAAATCGCGGGGATATATGAGCACCAGGGAGTTTGAATCCTTTGAAGCTGGTCGCCGCTACGCAAATACCGCGTACCTTACTGACCTGCAGGAAATGCAGGGGGATAACCTGTTACGCGAACTGGTACGAACCACATCTCAAATCAACTGGCAGCTGAACGATTTGAAAGAGCAGATTCGCCAGGGGAATGTGATCGCCGGTCAGCAACTGGCACTTACGGCGCGCCAGTATTATGAACAGCGGCTGAGTAGTCTGGAAATGTCCGTTAACCAGGGAAATGCCAGATGACAGCAAAAATTAAAAACCACACAACGTCCCTGCAGAACGCAAAACACATCATGCATGAGTTATGGATCATCGGTATCAGGATGCCGGCTACAATCGCCGGCCTCTTCCTGTTTGTATTGATACTCACCCTACACGATATGGCAGGATTACGAAACTGGATGGTGCTTTCCCTGCTTTGCCTGATTCTGCGATTCGGACAGTTTATTTTCTTTCACTTCAAAACCCGGAAAGGCATCAGAAATGAGTAAATTACCCGGCGATACAGAACAAGAAGCAACTGTAAAAAAATCACCGTCTATAGCACGCCTGGCTACGCGTGGCGTGGTTAATATTTTCGTTCCGGTAATTGAAACCCGCTGGATTGCTCGCTCATGTCGCCACATGTTGAGTCAGCAAATACGGCGGATTAAAGAATTAATCCGGAGAACACACGAGGAGACCTTCAGTAACCTGAGCTGGGAAGAAGCTGTACAGACAAGCGGTCTGCCAGTTACTGAACTGAATCGCTGTTTCCGTCGGCGCAGATTATTCTGGCGGGCGCTTTTCTGGTTATTACTGATTCCTGCCGTTTTCTTGTGCGGTATGGCGTTTGCAGCTTCAACGCTCCCCTTAATTACACTACTACGGTTAATCACAACGATCGTACTGATAATTACAGGCGCAGCGCTTTGCGCTTCAAAAGCACTCATCACCTCATACCGTCTGTGGCAGTTGCATGAGCGTAAAGTCAGTGAGGCAGAAAAAGGGACTTTCCTGGACTTTCTGAATGATCGAAATGGATGGTGCAACGCTTCATGGCTGGCAATTACCAGTAAAAAATACTGACAAGCAGACTGGTTCTGGCTGGCCACCGTATCCCTTCGAATTAAATCCCATGCAGGGCGTCGAGCTGCCCATGCTTCTTATCCTATTCCGGAGTTACTGTGAAAATTATACTTCGCGCACTCAGTGCAGGCCTCGCCGTATCTGCAGTCCCGGCAATGGCTTCAGTGACCTATCAGGATATTGTGTCCGCAGCCACTAACTCTGACGATCTGTCGCGTCAGGCGCTGGTCACAATATTTGGTGATGTGGTCACGAACCCCCTATCGACCAGCAGTCCTACCCTGATCGGCAATATGTTCGGTGTATTTAACGGCATTATTTCCGTACTTGCCGTAGTCTGGTTTGCTTTCATCGGCATACGGCATGTTGTCAGATCCGGACATCAGGGCCAGGTCTTTGATACAGGACGTGACATCGTTGGCACTCTCAGTGTCGTCAGTGGATTTCTGATGATCGTACCTACAGGAAATGGCTGGAGTCTCGCCCAGCTTATCATGCTGTGGGGTGCATCAATTATGGGTGTTGGTTCCGCCAATATCATGGTGCAGCTGGCCGCAGATAATATTGCAAACGGTTACTCTATGACCGTGCAACCAGTCCAGGTCTCAACACGCACCGCCGCACGCGGCATCTTTGAAATGGAATTGTGTAAGTATGCCATTAATTCCGGGCTGAATGACTTTAACCAAACGGCCAGGTCCTCCACTTCGCTTATGACCGAATCAAGTAAAACGGTCGGTGGAAATTACACCGTTACGGTATCCAATGGCAGTGGCATTTGTGGTACTGCCAGCCTGTCTGTTGAAGGCAACGGTACAACTAATCAGTCATCCATCAGTAAGTTTTTCAACCCCTTCAGCAGTACCGAATATAACAGCGTTATCGCTGCTCAACGTACAGCCATGGATAACATGATTCGTGACATGGACAGTACCGCTAACGAGTTTGTGACGACTTTCCTGGAAAAACGCAACACCGGAAACGGTACGTTGCCCGATATCGAAACCCGCATACAGCGGGCAGCTGACGATTACGAGCGGGCAGTACAAAAAGCCCTGCCTGCAGATAACAACGAACAATCCAGGAAGGAGGCTCTGAAATCATATCTGACCACTTACGGGTGGGTGGCTTTAGGTGCCTGGTACCAGACGTTTGCGACAGCCAATCAGCGCCTTGCCGAACTGGCCGACAGGGCGCCAGCAGTAACCTCAATGTCATCGATTGGTGAAGTTGGTGATACTGATTTTTTTGCTGCAGTGATGGGAGGGTACCGGGCACAGTTACAAAACTCCACATTTACTCCAACAATAGGAACTATAACCACTCAAAATGAAAGTAATGCTGCCAATAGCATTGATCCTCAGAGCGTAATAATGAAAAGTATTGCGCCTACTATATTAAAATGGACGAACCAAGTTGCTACTGAATGGTCAGGAACAGGAACAACCAGCGACCAGGTTAATCCATTAATTAAGATGAAGAATATCGGTGATTATACCCTAGGAACAACAGAGGTTCTCTGGGCCGGATATACAACAGTCAGAGTTCTCGCAACAATGGGGGATAACTCAGTTTTCGGTAAAGCCGCTAATTTTTTCACTGGGTTACCAAAAGGGTTAGTGGCCCTACTGGATGCTTCAGCACCTCCAGTATATTTCCTGTTGTTCCTGTTGTTTTGTGCGGGTTTTTCGTTATCAATCTATCTGCCCTTTATACCTTTTATTTTCTGGATGACCGGAATAGGTAACTGGATTATCAGCGTATTAATCGGATGTACCGCAGGACCTCTTTGGGGGGCTACTCACCTCGGCACATCTCAAGACAGAGGAAGTCGTGCTGCCTATGGTTATATTTACCTGATTGATAGCATGATAAGGCCACCATTAATGGTGTTTGGGTTTTTCTTTGCATCAGTAGCAGTTGTTGCGTCAGGGACTATATTAAATGCCTTATTTGGCGCAGCCCTAGTTAATGTTCAAGTAAACTCCTTTACGGGCGTATTTAGTCTTGCTGGTTTTTTACTAATTTACGCACGGATTTGCACAACAATTGTTGCAGCTATATTTGCGTTACAGGCATACCTTCCTGACCATGTAATCAATTTTCTGGGGGGGCGGGATGGTGCAAATACTCTTGGAAACCTTACATCATCCGTGAAAGATATTTTTGCAGGTTCCAACAGGAATATTAGGCATACCCCTGGAGTTAAAGAGGACAGGCTAAAAAATGTCACTCAGGGAGATAATAGCAAAGATGGAATAAAAGGATAAATATTCAAAAATAACCTTGCCATAAACACTCAAAAACATTAAACTGTTAATGGGTGTTTATGGAGGGTTTATTATGCAAATGGTAAAAACAAAAGACAGATTTCCGGGATGGTGGCCATTATATTACCTACTCAGGATTGCATATTTTTGTTTAGGCATACCATTTTTGTTACTTTTTATTATCTTTGGTATGTTATCAATCACTTCATCTAAATATGTCACGCAAGCAGATTACATTTACACTTACGTTTGTCTATTTCTGTTAATTGCTCCTTGTCTATGGCTATACACTAAAGCCAAAAGGAAAAAAAACACTATCCATTATGTTGTACAAAAAATAAAAGATACTGGTTATTTTTCCCCGGAAAAAGGCTTTGAGGGGCTTTCATTAATCAATAGCACATATTTCGGCATTGATATCAGAAAGGGCACTATATTATATATCAGGATTTATCCAAACAATATCATGGATGTCATTGGCCTTGATATACATAACTTCACCCGAACAGTCACTGAAGACAAGGAACTGAAGATATACACAAAGTATGTGAACATGCCTATGATACCTGTAACGTCATGGTGTACTTCACCCAGCAGCGCTGCGAACACTATGCATGCTATGGCCGAAAGAAGTTATGATTACCCGGTAGACTTCCCCCGGATGATTCAGGAAAAGCGTAAAGAGTGGGAGAAGGTGGCTGGCATACCCGTTGCAGAAGTATTTTGATACAATCAATCAGCCTCCATGAACAATCACCCATCAGCCGGTTTATCTGAACCGGCTGTTTGTTTAACAGAAAGATTTAACCTGCCGCCTACTGTTTAAATAATGCAATGTCGCCATCAGCCAAACGGATTTACCCCCTTATGAGACGGCGCTAATGTCTTATTACCCTGTCTGTTTTAGGAAAACCCAATTCAGATGGATAGCATGTGTACTGGAACAAATTTCGTTTTCACTTAGCGTGAGTCCAGAAAGTTTTTTTGCGAGCCGGGCAGGATAAATGCAAATCCATTTGCAGTTATTGTGAGCTAAATTTTACGCGAATTGCGGGTTGTTACAGAAAGCCGGCGGGCTGGACACCACAACGGTACCAGATAACGTTACGTGCTTAGAAACCGAACTTTTTGAACATCTCATTGCTATTCATATCGTTGGCAGGCGCACGGTTCATCGACTCCATCTGCTTGATCAACCCCAGGCTGGCGCCAACAGGTCCCCCTACGCTGAAACCAACGCTGCTGGAGCGGATTTTGCTGGTACTGCGGCTGTGGGTTTGACTACGGGTGTTACAGTTACTTTGATGTGTCCGTGTGAGACCATTTTTGCTGAGCTGGCTATCTTCACTTTGGGTACAGTTTCCCTGTGACAGGCTGTGACTTTCTCCTGTGGTGCGGTTGCTGCTGTCCGTGTGCCACTCGCTATAGCTTCCCGCCGGCGCGATGATGTCAACCGGCGTACCGTAGGTGGCATAAGTTGGCATAGCCATGCCACTACAGCCACCAAGCAGCAAAGCGGTGCCGACGATAAAAATGATCTTACCCGGAGCGGTCTTTTTCATTGTTCCTACCTGTTTCTCGTTAGTTATTTATGCCCTGCCCTGGCAGGGCTCGTTATTATTCATCCTTCAATTGGGAGATCAAGATATTTTAAATAAATTGGTATTATTCTTAATGGTGTTCTTTATGGAAAAGATAAATTTCCAGTTTAAATAAAATTATACCGAGTTATCTTTTCGGTAAAACCGAATTAACAGAGACAAGCATTCCTAATACACGCCGGAGCTTCAGCATTATGCCTTCTTGTTTAACTTCGATATATAATAGTTATTCATAAAAGGCACGATGTTATATACCAGAATTTACCCAAACAACATCATGGATTTCATTGGCAGCACGCTCCTCATCAGTAGCCCGTATATTTATTTGTTTATTACGCACAGGTTTGCGGATTGTAGTTTGCATGGTTCCTCCGGAAGGTAACAAATTCTATACAAAAAATCAGATTTACATCCGTACAAAACTAGTTGGCGTCTAATACAAAGGCATTCGGCTGGAGCTAATCGGCTTCAGAGAAGAAGAAAAGGCGCAATGAGGTCAGCCTTCGCAACAAATCGGCGGCAGAGAACCTGCCGCCGTGTTGCCCGTTAACGTTTAACTTCGTAGGCTAACGTTGCCACAAGCACTGTGTCTCCCTGCTGGAGCCGGAGCCCGCAAAGCGAATCCCTTACCATCCAGAAAAAACACAGAATCGTCACACAGACTCAACATCTGTTTTTGCTGATGCTTTATCAGCCTGATCAAAAAACAAATCTTAACTTTCCCGTTTGATTTAAATTCCAGTAATGGAGGCTTTACTGTGTCTTACGTTCGTCAGCCCATAGGGGAAGACCCCTTGCAAGTCTGGGGGGCTGTTGGAGCCCTGTTTATCCTTTTCCTTGTTGTTGTATGGTTGTTTTTACCCGAGGTGGTATACGCCACCTGCCTGATACTCCACACCTTATGGGGATTTATTGACTGGGGACCATTTCACGAATACGCAGCACCCCGATACAACCTTTTGGCCATAACAGGTAACAACGCCACCAACATCAGTTTCAGTCAGTGGCTTAATGTTATGGATCAGACCATCAGTATTCTGTGGATCTTTCTGCTTCCGTTAACAGCATGGTCACTGTGGGAATGGTATCAGCATCCGGGACAAAGCCGTTTCACCCGCAGGCCTGTCGATATCACCAGATTACCGCATATCTTTGCCCCCCTGTCCCCGGCGATTACTCCGGTTATGACTGATGGTGATCCCCGAAAGCTCCTCCACGGTGGAAAGCGACCTGAACGGAGAGTCGCGCTTACACCAGAAGCTTTTGTCGAACAACATAGCTTAATCACCAGTATGCAGCTCAATGTTGCGGCGACAAGACAATGTTTCATGGCACAACTGGGTCACCCTCTGACGTCATGGAGGGACATGGCACCACACGAAAAAGCCCTCTTTGCCATATTTGGACTTCAGTATTTTCTGGATGACCGCAAAGCGGCATTAAGTCTCATGGATGCCCTCAACCGCTCCTGCCGTCTCAAAAGCAAACGGGATAACGGAAGATTCAGTACTCCCGTTTATTCGCTGGCCAGAACAGCATTCAGCAAAGTGATCAAAAGCGAGGGCGCACAAAAGTGGCTGAAACAACATCGCTACGTCCGGAGCGGTCTGGTCTGGCTTTACGCACATGATCTGCGGCTTACGCCGCCCAACTGGCTGTGGCTGAAAGGTGTGGATCGGACGTTGTTTTACGCATTACACCGCGCCAATACCACGAAAGGTTTTATTGAGGGTGCCGGTGTGGTGGCGGTTGCCCGTTCAGAAAATGAAGCCATGCGTTTTGGTCTTCCCTGCCCTGAGCCCTGCGTTGATGAGGCAGTGGAAGGTCTGCGACGGGACATGCTCGGTCTCGGCCTTATCTGGGATGAGCCACAGCCCGACCGCGACAGAAGACGCCGTATCCTGACCAACTGGTCCCTCACCGACGACATACTGCCCCGTACACCTGCAACAGATAACGAATTTTAATTCCCCGGAGACTGACTATGACACCCCGTTACAGTGCAACCCGTACAGCTAAAAATATCATCGTATATGCGCATCATGAAGATGGACGTCAGGAAGTTCTGGCCATCCTGCAAATTAAGGATGGCGTCAGTATGGTTTCTGACAAGGAAAAACTTTTGCTGGTATCTCCGGAATATTCGTATCGGGATACAGAGACATCCCTGTTCGCGTGTTCAGGCCACAATGTCAGTGATATTCTCGGCGCTGTCGCGGACTGCCTTGTAAACGACACCAGACGTCGTAAGAAAAAACTACGCGGTATTGCTTACTGTGCTGTCAGCCTGGCCCTTGGAGCCCTCATCGCGTCCTGTGTTTTCCTGACAAGAGTCCCTGTTCCGTTTAATCAACCGCCGGCTTCTGCAACCAGCCAGGTGCTACCGGCACAGAATCCCGTGGATGATGATATTCAGGCGTCTGTTTCTGCGTCAAGCAGGCCGCTGCCGGTTACTCTGGAGAGCATTCCACGAGTAAATAACAAGTCCGGAAAAACGGTTTTACAGCCAGAGGCAACAAAAAAAGAGACGCCGGAGGCCACGAAAGCCCGACAAAATCTGGCTACGGTGCTGAAACGTAATGCCGACCGGGGAATGTTCACTGTCAACTTATCGTCAGGTCATGAAAGGACACTGTATGCCTTTCTCGATCCCCGCTGTCCGAACTGCCGGGCACTGGAGCCGGCACTGAAACGACTCTCTGCCGACTTTAATGTGGTGGTCTATCCGGTATCTGTCATAGGAGGCGATAAATCAGCCTCCCACATGGCACCGTTGCTGTGTGAAAAGGACCCGCAGAAGCGCGCAGAAGGATGGCACCATCTGTATTCGGCGGATGCCGGCATGATGTTACCGGGAAGTACCGAAGCAATCCCTGATGAAACATGCCTGAAAGCCGCCAGGGCAGCCATCGACGTCAACAATCTGGCTTTCCGCCAGTTTGGCTTTGCCGGCACACCATGGGTGCTGTCCGATACAGGCTGGCACCTGCCGACAGGACTTCTTCAGGAGTCCGGCACTGTAAAGTTATTCCTGAAAACCACTGACAGCGAGTCTGGCCATGAGTGAACATCGCGTTAATCCTGACCTCATACATCGCACAGCATGGGGAAACCCGCTCTGGAACGCGCTTCAGAACCTCAACATATATGGAATGTGTCTTGCAGGAAGCCTGGTAGTCAGCTTTATCTGGCCGCTTGCATTACCGGCCTGCCTGCTGTTCACGCTGATAACTGTTCTGATATTCAGCCTGCAACGGTGGCGCTGTCCCCTTCGTATGCCCATGACGCTCAGGTGCGCAGATCCCTCTCAGGACAGGATGATCAAGCGAAGTCTATTTGAGTTCTGGCCAACCCTGTTCCAGTACGAAACCATCAAAGAGTTTCCGGCCAACGGGATATTCTATGTGGGCTACCAGCGAATCCGGGATATCGGCAGAGAATTATGGCTGAACATTGACGATCTTACCCGCCACGTCATGTTTTTTGCCGCTACAGGCGGCGGTAAAACAGAAACTATCTTTTCATGGATCATCAACCCTCTTTGTTGGGGAAGAGGCTTTACGCTCGTTGACGGTAAGGCTCAAAATGATACAGCAAGAACAATCTGGTATCTGTCCAGACGTTTTGGCCGTGAAGATGATGTTGAGGTCATCAACTTCATGAACGGGGGTAAATCACGCAGCGAAATCATTCTGAGCGGCGATAAATCCCGCCCCCAGTCCAATACCTGGAACCCCTTCTGCTACAGCACCGAAGCATTCACTGCTGAAACAATGCAGTCCATGCTGCCGCAGAACGTACAGGGCGGAGAATGGCAGTCCAGGGCAATCGCCATGAATAAGGCACTTGTGTTCGGAACCAAGTTCTGGTGTGTACGTGAAGGCAGAACGATGTCCCTGCAGATGCTGCGGGAACATATGTCTCTTGAAGGGATGGCAAAACTCTATTGCCGGGGTATCGACGACCAGTGGCCGGAAGAGGCAATCGCGCCGTTACGTAACTACCTGCAGGACGTCCCCGGCTTTGATATGTCACTGGTCCGGACACCATCTGCCTGGACGGAAGAACCCAGGAAGCAGCATGCTTATCTTTCTGGCCAGTTTTCTGAAACTTTCAGCACATTCACCGAGGCTTTTGGCGATATCTTTGCAGAGGACTCCGGTGATATTGACATTCGTGACAGCATACACAGTGACCGGATTCTGATGGTGATGATCCCTGCCCTGGATACGTCTGCACATACCACATCAGCCCTTGGACGCATGTTCGTTACCCAGCAAAGTATGATCCTGGCCCGTGACCTGGGATACCGTCTCGAAGGTTCTGACTCTCAGGCACTGGAGGTGAAAAAATACAAAGGACGTTTCCCGTACCTGTGCTTCCTGGACGAAGTTGGCGCTTATTACACTGACCGTATTGCAGTTGAAGCTACCCAAGTCCGCTCCCTGGACTTCGCACTCATTCTGATGGCACAGGATCAGGAGCGTATCGAGGGACAAACATCAGCCACCAGTACGGCAACACTGATGCAGAACACAGGGACGAAATTTGCCGGCAGGGTCGTCAGCGACGACAAAACGGCAAGGACGCTGAAAAATGCGGCAGGAGAAGAAGCGCGGGCCAGAATGAACAGCCTGCAACGTCAGGACGGCGTGTTTGGAGAGGCCTGGATTGACAGCTCACAGATAAGTATCCTGATGGAAAGTAAGGTAAACGTCCAGGAACTGATAAAGCTGCATCCCGGCGAGTTCTTTTCCATTTTTCAGGGAGAATCGGTCCCCTCTGCATCATTCTATATTCCTGATGAGGAGAAAAGCTGTAGCAGTGATCCTGTCGTTATTAACCGCTATATCAGCGTGGATGCGCCACGTCTCGAGCAGCTTCGCCGTCTGGTTCCCCGCACGGTACAACGCCGTATTCCTTCACCGGAAAATGTCAGCGCTATCATTGGCGTACTGACAGCAAAACCTTCCCGTAAAAGGAGAAAAAGCCGCACGGAACCACATATTATCGTGGATACTTTTCAGCAACGGATCGCAGGCCGGCAGGCAGCCATGGCACTACTGGACGAGTACGATACGGATATCAACGCCCGGGAAATGGCACTGTGGGAAACTGCACTGAATACCCTTAAAACGACCACACGGGAACAACGGCGAATCCGCTTCATCACTCTGAATCGTCCGGAGACGTCGGCAGCAGATGAGGGGCATCAGGTATCAGTCAGGGCAGAGAGAGCAGAAATTAACCTGTTATCTATGCCAAAACAAAATTACCGTCCTGCAGAACCTTCTGCGAACGGCTCCCGCCATAAAAATAACAGTCGTCACGAATGGAAAGGACTGTACTGAAAAAAGGCCGTGATATCAAAAATGAAAATATTTAAATCAATACTCAACCAGTATTTTTTACCGGAAAACTAAACACCACTGTTGTGGTAAATGCTCCGGGGGAAGCTCCTGTTTTACAGAAAAATAATATAACCGGTTATATTGCAGCGTATTACAGTGTAACTGGTTTTAAGGACAGAACAGGAGGCTGTCTTTTCAGTCCCCGAGTGCATGCTAATGTCAGACTGCAGATAAACATTGTGATCACGCCCGACGTCAGTTCTGACTTATTTTTTCACTCCTCCGGCATCTGCTGTTCCGGAGGAAAAAATCCTGCATCATTCTGTAATCCCCTTTCTGCCGTTTTCATCCTTCCACCCGGCAGGTACTCTTCCGGAACGTGCTGCACCGAAAAATATTTTACCAGTCCCCGGTGCCCGGCACTGTTAATTCCCCGGACTGTTTCCAGCCTGCAGCGCAGACCATCTGCACTCCGCATCAGGTTATGTACCACCTTCCTTGCCACATAAAGAGGAATAAAAAACTGCCCGGCAATTTCAGCGATACTCACCGGTCTTTCCTGCTGCCATACCCATACCGCTGTGTTACGCTCCAGGACCGTTTTCCGTGCTCTCCGTAACGCAGGCATATCCCCCCTTCACTCTCATCCAGTACGGACATGACCGGCGACTCTGTATGAACGGTCGCTTATGCCAGTACTGATTTCATATCCGGACCGGCACCGCTCACCATTCCCGACGGTTACTTACCGAAAAAATGTTCTCGCCCCGGTAAATGAAATCCCGGTCTCTCTGCCCGCACAACCTCAGAAACGGTCCTGATGTTCCTTCTCCCGGATACAGCCAGTCATGTAACTCAATAATGCACAGATAAAAATCATCAAACCAGCACACATCTCCCGAAAATAAATCTTTCTCTCCGCCTTCAATATCCACTTTCAGGATAAACAACGATGCCGGCTCAAAGGCGCTGAGAATGTCACTCATTGCAATAACCGGTATCCTGTCTGTCTGTCTGTCTGTCTGTCTGTCTGTCTGTCAGACGGTATGCAAAAGGCTCTCCCGTATCAACCAGTGTCATTTCTCCTGCGCAGGAGGAGACCCCCTTATTTATCAGGGTTACATTCAGACCTTCTGTATTGCGGGACAGCAGGGCAAAGTTATCCGGTGCCGGCTCAATCGCCACCACATGCGCCCGGGGATATGCCTCCAGAAAATGCAGCACTGACGTTCCGATATTCGCCCCGCAGTCCACTATCACCGGCGTCAGTCCGGCCTCCAGAATCGAACGGTACCGTGCCGTGATATCCGCATCCCGTATAAACATTCCTGTCGCATACTCCCGGTCAATAAAGTTCTGCCGGATAACAGCACGGTCTGACCGGATATCCCGCCAGTAAAATACCCGCTGTCTGCCCTGCACGGTAATATCACCCTTCATCAACTCTGTCATACCTCTCCCTCTTTATCTGCCATTCGCTCTTCTCTCCCCGGCTGACCGTATCTGTTTTCCGTTAATCCGGCTCCTGACGGATAACGCTGCAGAGACTCCCGTACCATCACGCCACGGTAGAGCGGCATCCCGCTTTTCACCTCCTCCATACCCAGCGCACACAGCACATGCCGCCTGTACAGGCTTACCGTCTTTTCCTGCAGCCCCGTCAACGCCGCCACCTGCCCCCCCTTCATCCCGTCTGTCAGACGGCATAAAATAAACCACTGCCGTGCCGTCACCTGCGCCGGCAGCATCCTCAGCGACTCCTTCTGTACCTCCCTGACCAGACACGCCGTCCGTGTCCGGCTCATCCGCCCTGGCACCGGCAGTTCCTGTCCCCCCCGGCGCTTCTCCGCGCCACGCACCACCTCATCCATAAAACCCGACAGCGGATGCCCCCCTTTGCACCTCCCGGCGCCCTGCCTTCCCGGCAGCCACCCGGTCAGCGTATCCGTACTCACCGCGCGACGGTATCCCAGATAGCCCAGTACCATCCTGTCGCTGTACCAGACCGTCGGCGAGACAACCCTGACAGCCCGGTCCCACAGCAGCGGGCTCAGGCTGTCCAGCCACGGCAGGCTCTCATGCGGACGCAGGCACAACAGCACCCCCGCCGCCGGATACCGCTCCAGCCAGGCTGACAGCCCGGCCGGCGAACCGGCCTCCGCCGTGACCACCCCGGGCCACCGCTCTGATATCAGTCCCCGGACCGCCGCCGTCAGCGTCCAGTCCTCCCCCAGAATCACCACCGACGGCACTGTCTCCCGGCTCATGCCTTTCTCCCCCGTTGCAGACTGTTCCAGATATTCCTCGTCAGCTCCCTGACGTCCCCGTCAGCATTCCCCACCCGACCGCGCTGAATGGTTTTCACCGCCTCCCGCTGCTTCTCCGACACTTTCCGTACGCCCGCTTCCGGACTCACCTCCGTCACCCTGACCTCATAACTCTCCACCGGTACCCCCGCGCGCTTCACTTTTCTCAGCTCGCAGCATATCTGCTCTTTTTTTCTCGACAGGTAGGTCAGCTGGAACGTCGCGCTCCGCTCACTGATACCGAAGGCATCTGCTATCTGCCCCCGGTTCACCCATCCCCCCCGCTTCAGGCACCACAGCGCCACCAGAACATACAGCGGCTTCCCCTCATGCGCCGACACTTCCTCCGGCACCACGCACACGTCGTGATTGCTCTGCTGCGGTTCGCGGCGCCGGCTCCGCCCCCTTCTGTTCTCCCTGCCCGTCATCCCGTCCCTCCCCCGTATCCCCGTACTGACGTCACGCCCTGAGCTGCCTGGCGCATCCTCTCCTTTCCCCGGCCGTACTGCGACAGCCACGATTTCAGCAGGCTGTGCAGCACGGCGCCGGCATACACCTCTCCCCGGGCCAGCTGGTTACGCAGCACCGCCCCACCTGAAAGCGCCAGCAACTGACGGAGTGCATCCGGAGACGTCTCCTGCAACCGCGCCCAAAGCGCCTTTCTCCAGGCCGGTTCCCCGTCTTCTGCCGGCGGTACCATAAACGCCGCCGTGTCACGGCATATCTGCCACAGCGCCTCCCGGTGCTCCGGGCTGTCACACCACCGCGCCACGGCCATCCGGGACACACTCATCTGCAGACACTCTGTACGGTGCGCCACTTCCCGGTAAAACACCGACTTCTCCATAACGCCCTCCTCACCGCCGCCAGCCAAACACTGTCCATAACCGCGGCGACAGCAACATGCCCAGCAGGACCGCAAAATCCACGCACAGACAGCTCAGCAGCAGGTCAGTCCCGTCATGCCCCCATCCCGTCTCACGCAGCAGGACGCTCCCGGTCCGCAACAGCTCAATCACCTGCCCCGTAAACACCGCCCCGTATGTCAGCAGCGACGCCCGGGGTATCCTCCCCCGAAGCGGGTACACCGCACACAGCGCCACCACCGGCAGCGCCGTGACCAGGCTTAACACCGCATCCGCCGTCGTCGGGTACAGCACCTCCGCCATCAGCGGCGTGCTGCCTGACATCACCCCGGCCGCCGTCAGCCACCACGGCAGCAGCAGCCATGCCACCCCGGGCCACATCCATAATGAGGCCTTCAGGTTCCCCTCGTCGTCATAGTCCTCCGCCCGGTAACGCCGCCCCGGTGAACGTGTCCCCGCCATCACATTCTGCTCCTTCATGGTGCCTCCTTTTCCTTACGGGTCCCCCCCTTACCGGCTTTACCCCGGCCTGCCGGTTTTTCCGGCGGCACCTGCCGCGCCATCCACGCCTGCCACACCACCTCAGCAAACTTTTCAGGATGCCCGCGGAACAGCACCTGCTCCGGGTCGTTGTCCCGCAGTTGTACCTGCAGTGACTCCCGCCAGCCGGTATTTTCCGCCAGCTTCAACACCGCCCGGATATACGCCTCCCGGTCGTCAGCAATCAGTTCATCCGGCAGCCCCAGGCGGCGGAACAGCCCTTCATCAATATGCGTGTGCACCTCCGGGCCTGACAGACAAACACCCGGCAGCCCCTGCCGTACCACATCCACCACCCCGTTCATGTTTCCGTACGGGAACGGATTCGCAAACAGCTCACAGCTGTTCAGTGCCTGCTGGTAATCCTGAACGGCCATATGGGCATTCACTTCCGCATCAGGCAACACGGACAGAATGACCTCACGCAGGTAGTCCAGCGTCAGCCCCTGTGCAAACCCCATGTAAAAGCAGAACTGTACCGGGACCCGGCTGCGGCGCTGTATCTCCGCCAGCGTCTGCAGAAAACCCGGGTTGATTTTCATGATGGACGCGCAGACCGCTATACGAACCGGCAGCGCAAACGGCTCTGCCAGCAGGCGTCTTTCTTCAAACGACCGGCGCACCGGCAACACCCGCTGCGTCTGTGACGGCGGAACAAACGGCATGCTGTCCGCCGGTACCGCATACACCCGTTCGCTGAAGCACGCCTCCGCGCCAACAAAATCCTCCTCCACCACAAAACCGTCCAGGGCCGGGCAGAACGTTGAGGCTCCGTGCCCCAGGCCGACCAGCTGAAGCGGCGCCAGCCTCAAATTGCTCAGGAAGATGGTGTACGGGAACATCCCCACCCCGGCATAAAAAACCACCGCCGGCTTCAGTGTTTCTGCCAGTCTGCGGGTTGCCGGGACCGCATCACCGGCCGGGACGCGGTGGCACACATCAAACACCTGTGCCGTCTCCTCATCCACTGAGCCCTCCAGTGCCACGCCATGTACCGTAAACCGGGACCGCAGCGCCCTGAACGCCACAGAATGCGTCCGGTACACGCTGTGCTGGCGTGTGAAATGCTCCAGCACCACCATCATCACCGGCTTCCCGTTTTCCTCCGCCGTCTCCGCGCTCCGGTCCGTCAGCCCTTCCTGCTCCAGCGTCCGCCTGACCAGCGCATTGATGCTGCGTTTGATGGCGTGCTTTTCCGGTAAATCCGCATACGAGCAGTGCATGTACATATCATGGAGCACAGCCACCGGCAGAAAGGACAGCGAATCCAGCTCCGTCAGCCTGTCCGGCAGCCAGGCCAGTAACTGCTCGCGCTTTCCGTGGGCCGCCGGCGTCGGCAGGGCGCGCCCGCTAATCAGCGCACAGAACAGCCGGACCACCGTCTCACGGTCGTACTGCCACAGCACGTCCGGCTGCAGGGCGATTTCCGAGTCCGGGAAATAACACAGGCAGAACAGCCGCAGGTTCCCGGCGTTCAGCGTCAGCGGGTCAACCACTCCGCCGCCGGCTGCATTCAGGTTACGGATGATGTGGTCGGCATGGCGGTAGCTGCTCACCGCAAAAATCAGCGCCAGCCAGCGGTGCAGGTTCATCAGCCGCACATAGCCCGTGTCGCTGATGCTGAACCCCGGACGGGAAAACAGGGTCGTTATCGCCCCTGCAAGCCGGGTGCACAGATGACGGTTCAGCCCGTACGCCGTCTGGCCGGGCGCAAAAGCCGTGAACCGCTCTCCCCACTGGCCATAGTGTCGGTCCAGCTCTTCCAGCAGAAACATCAGTTCACGACAGGCCAGCTCCGTCTGCGCCGTGTGGACCCGCCACTCAAAATGCTCAAGGTTAAACAGGGTTACCGCCGGCAGCGGAGCCGCCTCTCCGGACGGGGCCGGGGTGGCAGACAGTTCGGTATCCATATTCATTACATGCTCCTCAGGCGAAATTCAGGGTACAGCTTTCCCTGACCGGTGCTGTCGCACCGGCCGGGAAAGGCTGGGGTTAAAAGTGAGTTAATGACCCGGGATAAACCGCACTACCGCGCTTTCGGCGCGTCCGCGTATCCCGTTTCCAGCGCACGGCATTCACCGTCCGTGCAGATTTCCACACTTACCGGTTTTTCCTCCACGCGGTAACCGGAGGTGCGATAGGCATCCCGGACGGTATCAGACCGTGACAGCTGTTGCTGACGCTCATACACCTGACGGCGTAACTCTGCCGAGTCCTTCTGCTCCTCGCCGTTCAGTGTCGTACCACCCGACACCGACAGCATGCCGTCCATCTGCGTGCCCGGGCCGCTCTGCGAAGAGGCTGTGACGTCCACGCCGTTCAGGGTGCTGTTACCCGTGACGTGAAGTCCCGGACCGCTGACCGAGTTGCCGGCCAGACTGCCGCCCGTCACGGTACCGTTCAGACCCACGCCGGCTCCGCTGCCGGAGTTACCGGTGATGGTGGTGCTGCCCTGATTAGTGAGGTTGCCACTGATATCCACGCCGGTGCCACTGGTGGTGTTGCCGTTCACCGTGACGTCCGTCAGCGTGCTGTCCCCGCTCACGTTCACCCCGGTGCCGTCTGTCGCATTACCGTTCACGGTGCCCCCGGTTACGTTGCCCGCCAGGTCAACCCCGGAACCCGTTCCTGTGGCGTTACCGTTCACGGTGGTGCTGCCCTGGTTAGTGAGGTTCGCGTTAACATCCACGCCGGTACCACTGGTGGTGTTACCGTTCACCGTGACGTCCGTCAGCGTGCTGTCCCCGCTCACGTTCACCCCGGTGCCGTCTGTCGCATTACCGTTCACGGTGCCCCCGGTCACGTTGCCCGCCAGGTCAACCCCGGAACCCGTTCCTGTGGCATTACCTGTCACTGTGGTGTTGGTGGTATTCACGTTGCCGGAAACGCTGACACCGTTACCGTCCACAGCATTCCCGGTCACCGTCCCGTCAGTGATGCTGGCATTACCGTCCAGCGACACACCATTGCCACTGCCGGATGCCCCTCCGCTGATGGTGGTGTTGGTGGTGTTCACGTTGCCGGAAACGCTGACACCGTTACCGTCCACAGCATTCCCGGTCACCGTCCCGTCAGTGATGCTGGCATTACCGCCCAGCGACACACCATTACCACTGCCGGTTGCCCCTCCGCTGATGGTGGTGTTGGTGGAGTTCACGTTGCCGGAAACGCTGACACCACTGCCATTCGCGGTATTACCGCTCAGAGTGCTGTCATTCAGCGTCAGGTTACCGTTAACCCCGACAGCATTTCCGCCGGCAGACTGACCGGTGACGGTGACATGACTGACGGTGTAGTTATTTCCCCCGGTCAGTTCAACGCCGGCCCCGTTACCCTGGGAGGTTCCGTTCAGGGAACCGTTGGCGATGGAAACATTATTACCGTTAATTTTAATACCAGCACCGCTCACAGATGTCCCGGTCAGCGTATTGCCGTTGAGGTCAATTTTCTTAATCTGTTTGTCACTGGCATTCATCAGTATCCCGGCTCCACTCTTACTGCTGCCGGTAATTGTGGTATTTACAAGACTGATCTCACCAAACTTAGGAACAGCCACCCCGTTACCCGTATTACTTTCCCCGGTAATGGTGAAGTTACCGGTTACACCGGTATTATCAAAAAAACGCATATCCACACCGTTTGACGAATCTGATACCCCTTTTACATTGACATCACCATCGCCCTTAAATACATATCCGTGGTATCCGCTACCATCATTGGGGTTGATAGAAAAACTCGAGGAAACACTGGTAATCCCCTCTCTGTTTCGGGCTTGTCCGGAAATATTCAGCGTCCCGTTCAGCGTTGTTATGATAATTTTTGCCTGGGTCCCCTCCCAGTTATCAATAGAAATCCCTCCTATACTATTGAACGCAGTACTGTTATTTTTAGCATCAATAACAAAGTTACCATCAGAGAACGTTATGTTAGTTCTGGGAACAGATGAACTAAAGGCCAGCCCTGCATAATCGTCAGACTCTGCATTAATAGTCGTATTACCCTTAAAGTGATAATCTCCGGGGTTTATTACCACACCTGCAAAATTCACTCTACCTGCGTTGCCTTTCCGATGCGTGCCATTAATCGTGTTTGATTGTGAGGTCAGATTTACACTATCAGTAAACTTCACTCCCCCTCTTAATCTATAATCAGCACCATCAGCCACACCTGTGACAGTAATTCCCCCCTGACTGGCATTTAATAAAGCGTTGCTGATTAAAACGCCATCACGGTTAAATCCTGCCCCGTTCCCCTCAATACTGATATTGCCACTCTCTGAACTGATATTCACCGTGTTGACATTACTCTGCCCGTTTATATTTACTCCCCCTTTTGGGGCGTTCAGCGTGATATCATTTACAGCGTTCACACTGCTGTTGCCTGTCAGGCTGATACTTCCCCCAGACAGACTGATGGTCGTCGCATTCAGGGTCGTGTTCTGTACTGTCAGCGAGTCATCGCCGTTGTTAATGGTCAGGTCCTTACCCGCCGTGACGCTGCTGTTGACAAAACCCACCCCCTGCAGACTGATATTCCCCGCCTTGCTGACTGTGGCACCATCGAATATCCAGCCCCCTCCCTTGCTGCTGGTATAGTTCTGATTCCAGTTATCACCGCTTCCTCCCAGTGCCATACCCGACGCGCTAATCTGCGTGTCGTTCTCAATACCAGCCCGCATCAGTACATCTGTAGTGGTCGCGTTCAGTACCCCGCTGCCAATCACGTTGGTCACTGACGAGTCGCTTCCCGCAGAGCTGAAGGTGGTGTTCGCACCCTTTTCAATGTCCCCGGTCAGATTTACATTGCTCAGAATAAAACCTGTTCCGTTGCGTTGGTTAACCCCCGTAATGCTGGCATTACTGGCGCTGATATTGAGGTTCGTCAGGTTAACTGCCTTGGCATTCAAGCCACTTTTCCCGGTAATATGTCCCGTAAGATTCAGGCTCCCCTGGCTGACTGTGATATTCCCTGACGCAAGCAAACCAGTAAACTGATTATTATCAGCGCTGTTGGCAGTCTGAGTGACCGTCCCCGTCACCACCAGGTTACCCTGTGTGACGTTGATGTTACCATTCAGCACCGTGCCTTTATTATTACGGCCTGCGGTACCTTCCAGCACCGTATTCAGTGCGGAGAAGTTGCCGCCGTTCACGTTCAGGGCTCCACTGCCTGAGTCATAACCTGTGCCGTTCACGCTGATATTGCCCGACGAGGCAGTCATGTTTCCGTTGGTCAGGGAGACGCCATACCCCGAGCCGGCCTTCGCCGTACCGGTCAGGCTGATGTCCTTCCCGGCGGTAATATTGCCGCCCGACACAACCAGCGCATTACCGTTCGCCACAGTCGCATTCAGGGTGGCATTGCCTGTGGTGGCGTTTATCGTCGTGTTCGTCAGGGATGCACCGGTGCCATCACGCCCCCCCGCCACTTCCCCTGACAGGCTGACCTCCGTCGCATTCAGGGTGGTGTTAACCAGACTCAGGCCCCTGGTGGTGCTGGCACTAGTCGGATTATTAGCCGTGTCATTCACCTTACCGGTAACGTTCAGGGTGCCACTGCTGACTGTGATACTCAGCGTGCCGTCTGACACCACGCCGGTCACGTTAGGGGCTGAGTTTACGCGGTTCGCCGTACCGCTGAGGCTCAGGTTACCCTGGCTGACCGTAATCACCCCGCCCACTTTGGCACCGAGGTTATTATTCTGTGAGGTCCCGTTCAGCACCGTACTGGTCGCGTTAAATGTCCCCCCGTTCAGGTTCAGGCCACCATTCGTTCCATCCATGGCATACCCGGTTATCGTGATATTATCCCTGGCCGTAAAGCTGCTGCCGCTATAGATATGCGCCCCAAACCCGCCATTGCGACCGGTCATACACCCGGTCAGTGCGATATTCCCGCCTGTGGCATTGAGGGTGCCACCTTTCACCTCCAGACCTTTACCGTTACTATTGCCGGACGTACCGGTCACCGTCACATTACCCCCGGTCAGGGTTTTCCCGTCCACCTTAACCCCGACACCCTGCGCGCCTTTCCCTGTGATGTTCAGATTACCCGTGCCGTTTGCCGTCAGGTTCGCCAGCACATTCACTCCGATACTGTTTCCTGAACCGGTCGTCGTCCCGGTGATGGTCAGGTTACCGCCGTCCCGGGTGTTGGTGACATTGCCGGTCAGCCAGACACCCGTACCACCGGCTCCGCCCGAGGTCCCCTTCATCACGGCATTCTGTGCACTGACATTGATATCCGATGCCTTAAAGGCTCCGTCCGTACCGCCGGCAGCCTCTGCCGTCATATTCAGCGTGTCACCGGCCGTGAACTGACTATCACTGGTGTGAATACCGTATTTATTGCCCGTTGCCGAAGTGTCTCCGCTCACCGTCAGGTTACCGGCCGCAGTCAGGTTACTGCTGAGGTTAATTACCAGCGCATCGCCGGTACCACTGCTGGCGCTAACGCTGACCTCATTCCCGCTCAGGGTGCCATTACCCAGCGTCGTGCCATTGTTCGCAGTGATACTGATATTCCCGGCCGACGTCGCATTCAGGGTGCTGTTTGTGATGCTGACCGCCAGACCTGAAGTGGTGCCATCACTCCCGGCATTCAGCTGCCCCAGCGTGATGTTCCCGCCGTTGCTGCTCACCGTCGCATTGTTCAGCGTGATGGTGCCGTCATGGCTCCCCGCGCCCAGCAGGTTCACATCCAGCTTACCTGTCGTCGACGTGATGCTGTGGTTCGTGATATTGATGTTACCGTCCGCTTCCAGCGTCAGGCTGACGTTATTAGTGGCTGTATGACTGATATCCGCATTAACGGTGATATTGCCCCACTGATTTGAGCCACTGTTCTCTTTGGCCGTTTTAATGGTCACGTTTGTGCCACTGTTAAGGCGATTATTAATGGTGCCGTTACTCACCTGCGAGGTGCCGGTGTCCGGCGTGAAGATACCGTCATTACCGCTGCCTTCATTCACATCAGTATCAGTGGAGCCGGATACAACCGTGATATCAAACGGGTCCAGCAGCCATTCACCGGCATTCCCCTTCACCGCCGATGCATCCACATCCCCGAACGCCTGCAGGTTATGGTGCGACGACGTCTCCACCCGGCCACCGTCTCCCCCCTGCAGACCGCCCCGCGCCAGAATGGTGCCGCGGAAGTTCGTGTAATCATCCGACCACAGTACCGCCGTGCCGCCCTGGCCCCGCGCCTTCGCCGACACGTCAATCACCGCAGTTTTGTCCATCACCACCTTCGACGCATGCCGGATGCTGCTGTCCTTACCCTGCCAGCCGCCACCCACATACACTTCACCGCCGCCGGTCTCACCCGTCGCCGATATCAGGCTCCCGCCCGCCAGGTGGATATTCTGTCCCTCCAGCGTGATTTTACCCCCGCGGCCGCTGTCGCTGTCTGCCAGCAGCATCCCCGACTGGCTCACCACACCGCTGTCACCGCCGTCCAGTACGATTTCTCCCCCGCGCTCGCTCAGCCCCTTCGCTTCCACCGTCCCGCTGTTATTCACCACCGTGTTCAGCAGCATGTCCTTCCCGCGCGCCGTCAGGTACACCTGACCGTTCGTCGCCGAGATTAACCCCCGGTTCTCCGCAAGGGCGTTCACCACGCTCCCGTTCACCGACACAGCAGTCAGCCCCGTGTTGTCCAGCTGCAGCGTCACCCGGTCCGCCGCCGCCAGCACCACCCGGCCACCCGGCGTGCGTATCTCCCCCTGGTTTCTCACCCGGTCCGCCGCCAGAACGATATACCCCCCTTTCGTCGTGGTCAGACTCCCCTGGTTCACGATTTCCGCGCCCGGCTGACTCCCTCCGCTGAACGTGTAGCGGCCCGCCATAAAGTCTTCGTTACTGATGTTCTTCGTCGAGGCCACCATGCCCGCCGTGTTCACCTTCGCGCCCTTACCGAACATCACCCCGGCCGGGTTAATCAGCATCACCTGGCCGTTCGCCTTCAGCGTCCCCAGGATCTGCGACTCATGGCCGCCCGTCACACGGTTCAGGGCCACCGCGCTGCTGCCCGGCTGCACGAACTGTACCGTGTGGTTCTTCCCGATATCAAAGCTGTTCCAGTTGGTCACCATCCCCTGCGTGTTCTGGTTCACGGTCATCTGGTTGCCACTGGTGCTGATACTCCCCTGGCCCGCCACTATCTGTCCGCCGGTCGGCAGTGACGGGTTCGCCAGCGCCATCCCCGGCAGCAGGCTCACTATCAGCCCCGTCAGGAACGCCAGCGGCGTCAGGGTTCCCAGCAGTTTACGGAAGCTGCTGATGTCTGACAGACCACACACCTGACCCGTGGCTTCCTTACCGGCCCCCGTGGTCAGCTCGCTTACCGCCACAAGCTGCTGGCGGCGGCGGTCATATTTCAGTTTGTATATCTTGTTCATAATCCTGCTTTTCCTTTCTGTTATTCCCGGTTCACGGACCATTCAGGCCGTCAGAATGATTTCACCGCCGATACCCAGAAGCGGTCACGGTCTGCCAGCCCCGAGACCGGGTCTGCATCCCCCGTACGGTGCGCCCATGTCAGAGTCAGGGCGTAATTCCCGGCGTCCGCCACTGTCGTGTACAGCCCCGCCCCGGCCAGGTTCACATGATTATCCGGTGTTATCTTCCCGCCACCGTTCTGGTTACGGTTCTCCGCATACTGCTCTCCCCATCCCTGGTCATAAAACGCCGCCACCGTCACCGACGGGGCCGTGCCCGCCCAGGCCGTCCAGCGTGTCTGCGGAATGGCGTGCTGCCAGCGCACCTCACCCGTCGCCACCGTGCCGTTGTCCACTGACCCTGTCCCGATGTCGTACGCCCGCACCGCCCCCGGCCCGCCCAGCAGGAACTTCTGCGAGGAGTCCAGGTTATGGTTTGCCAGCTGGCCGTTCACCCCCGCGTACACCGAGAACGGCCCCCACACCTGCTGGTCGTGGCTCAGTCCCCAGTTCAGCCGCGCGAACTGCCCGGCTGACCCCAGCTCGTCACTGAAGTTAATCAGGCGTGACAGCTCGTTACGGTAGTCCAGGCTGCCTGCCGTTCCCTGTACGCGGAACCCGGTTATGCCGCCCGGCACGCCAGCCACGCTCCCTGACAGCGTCAGCGAGCCCAGCGTCGCCCGCTTGCGCCCCTCTTCACCCACGCCCATAAAGACCGAGGCCGGGTATTTGTCCGTCAGGAACTGCTGGCCGAAGTCCGCACGGACGTCCACCCGCGCGCGCGCCGTCCGTATCCACGGATGCGTCACATACAGTCCCCAGTTGTCCGAGTAGCCGTTATAGCCTTCTCCCAGGAAGGTGTAGTGGTAGTTCAGATGGCTGTAGTTCACCCCGACCCGGGTACCGTACCCGCCGGCCAGCAGGCTGTAGTCCAGGCTGCCGTTGAACAGATCGCTCTTCTCATACGCGTCCAGCAGATCCACCCGCAGCTGGTCGCCGTAGCCCAGCAGTCCGTTCGCATACACCCCGGCCATCACGCGGCTGCGACCGGTGGTCGGGTCCCCCTGGTTGTCCAGGCCCACGTACCCCCCGAACCGTTTTCCGGGTTTCAGGGTGATGTCCGGCGCCGAGGTCCCCGGCACGCTGCCGGACTGCAGGGACACCTGCGCCTCCACGCCCGGCACTTCACTCATCAGCAGCGCCAGACGCTCCAGACCGGCTTTTTTCACCACCTTCCCTGCCGGGGCCGTGGCGTTCACCATGCGCTCAGCCTGGCTGTCGCGCAGCCGGCTGCTGTTGTGCAGGACGCCACGGTCGTACTTACCCGGAATGACCCTGACGGTCAGCAGGCCGTCCTTAATGGTCTGGGGAGGCAGAACCGCGCGGGCCAGCAGGACACCGCGGTCACGGTAGTACTGCGTCACAGCCTCCGTCATGGTCTGCAGGTCGGCAAAGGAGAGCGGCCGGTTCAGCCAGGGGGAAACCACTTTCTGCAGGGCGGGTTCCGTGACGCTGCGGGCGCCCGGGACGGTCACCTCCCCGGTAAAGCTGACCTGCTTCACCGTCACACGGGCGTTCCCGGCCGGAGCGCGGGCCTGCCCGCGGTCACCGGACGGCAGGGAGAGTGACGGCGCGACGGGCGCGGCCGGAGCGGACTCTGCCTGCTGACGCAGCTGGTTACCGAGCTGACCGGCACCGGTGGGCGGAGTGAGGAAGGCTGCCTTGGCACCGGAGCTGCACATGCCAGCCCCGAGCAGGACCATGACGGCCAGCGGGGACAGACGACAGCGGGCAGGAATGCGGGACGAGCAGATCCCTCTCCTGTGGGTAATGGAGAACACCATAATCATTCAGTCCTTATATGGTTTTCGGTACGGACGCCGGAGCCGGAACGCCTCCTGTCAGATACCGGAATTGAGGCAAAGAATCAGAACACTGTCGGGGACATTCCCCGTACGGGTTAAAGAAAAGACAGACAAAAGGGCCGGCACTGCAGGCAGAAGCAGGCGGAGCTTCTGCCTGTCGGGAAATGCAGTCTTTCCCGGCAGGGAGTACCGTGCACATACATACCCGAATGAATGTGCCCATAGGAAAAATCCTATGGTTAGCAGGCTAAAATTTTAAAGATTTATTTATCGATCTTGTCGATCGATAAATGTGATTATGGCGAGTAGAACCGGCGTGAAATTAATGGAGTGGAAATAGACACGGAAGGGGATGACATCTGAATAAAAATAAGGATGAGAATCAGGCACATTACATGACAAACATCGTCACTGGTAACCGGACAGGAGGGGAGAAAAAAGGGAGGTAAAACATAAAGCTGGAAAGACGACAGAAAGGAACGCCGTTTAAAAAAAAGTGCGGCCTCACAGGGAGGGGAAATAAAACGTCATTTTACGCTGAAGGAAAGGCCGGTCCGGATAACGGAGCGTTATACACCGGGGAAACGGCAGCGCAGACATTATATTACATATGAGAATAAGAAACAGAATTAAACATGATACAGGAATATGATTACGGCGTGAGGCCCGTCACAAATACTGGTCATGCAACTGCCGGCCCGGCAGGAAATGCCGGCAGAATAATTACTGGCGGAGCGGCGTCAGCTCCCCATCCGTCAGACCGGTCCTTTTTATAACAGTGTTACTGTCGGGGTCGTTCTGCAGCATGACTGGCAGGTTCTGCCTTTCTGTCTGAATGCCACAGTCAGGACACTCGCGCCGTAAAGTCCCTCCTCACAGGGGACATCATTTTTCAGTCATCTTGCCATTCAACGTTCGAAGGTGTTTATAAATAGTATTAGAACTGATCCCGAGACCCGATGACACAATTTTTGTTGTAACCGGAAATTTAAACAAGCCAATTGAGTTCAGCTCTTTGATAATTTCGAAATTTCTGTTCTTGCTGGAGATATTTTTATTAGCATAAACCATGTTTTTTACAGGCTCAAGATGACTGAGAACGAGGTTATTAATATCCTGTGTGAAATTCTCATTCTTACAGTTACTGGATTTTGTAAAGTTTTCAATAAAGGCGTTCAGGGGCATATCGAGAGCAAAATTCATACATATCATGCCTACAGGCTCTTTGTCCTTATTCACAATGAGTGTTGATGATGATTTAAAAGGCCGTACCCCTTTATGGCTGAAATAGACGTCCCACATATCATTTGTTGAACTGAATTCTGCAAGTTTCTCCAGGGCGATATTCGTAACAGGAGCGCCCTTTTCCCGGCCTGTCACATGGCCATTCACTATATGGATGACGGAATGATGCAAATCCTCAAAGCTGTGCAGGACAATTTCGCAGTACTCACCCAGAAACTGACCAAGGCAGTCAATAAATGGAATACAGGACGCCAGCAACTGCCTGTCATCATCAGTAAGTTTATGATTAATAATTGATTCCATAAGAAATATCTCTTACCTCAAATAAGAGTAAATGCTATACCAGATACCGTTCCTCGTCCACACGAGAACACAATTTCTTTACTAAGTGGTATTAAAGTTTACTTAGTGGTGATTTTTACCACCTGGATCACATCTTACTGATTTGAAAAAACCTACAATCTGGCTCAAACACAACGGAGGTACACTATGAAACTTGGTCTTGAAACTGAGTCATATCATCTTTTCTTTCAGCAGGGTGTGATGGATATTTTCAGCTTCATTTCAAAAACAAGTGAACTGGGGCTGGATGGTGTCGAAATAAATATTATTCCGGATGTTGGGTTGCACCCTGTGTTTGGGGTACTGAGCAGTGATTCACCTGAATATCTGGCAAAAGTCCGGAAAACTATCGAGGCATACGGACTTTACTGTGAGATAGACACCCGTTTTACTTCTCACGAATCTGTTACCAAAGCAGTGGAAATTGCATCTGCTCTGGGAGCTGATGTTATCAGAACCTATATGTTCCGAAGGGGAGAATATAATCCACAGAGATACCCTGAAATCATTGCACAGCTTAAAGCGCAGGTTCCGTTGCTCAGTAAAAAGCGAATCAGGCTGGCAATAGAAAATCATGAAGACGAAACTGCCGATGAGATTATTAACATAGTCAAATCGGTGGATTCAGAGTGGGTTGGCGCACACTGTGATATTGGTAATGGCATGATGGCATGGGAAGAACCCGTGGATACAGTACGTAAGCTGGCCCCTTATGCTTACAGTACACATTTCAAAGATCATATTGTCACCCGCAACGGAGAGGAACTGGTTGTCTGTGGCGTTCCTGTCGGGGAAGGCAGTATTGATATTGATACCTGTTTCAAAACGCTGGTTGATGAATCCTCTTTAACCCGTATCAACATTGAAACATGTTTTCCATATGCTTCCCGTTTTTCCCGCCCGAAAGGCACGACGAATACACTGAAAGGAACGTTTACCGTAAAACCTGCACCATTTGATGAGTTAAAAATAAAACCTCTGGAGTATTACTATCCCGCAAAAATATCTGAAGCAGTATTGCAGGAGTTAATGGAGGCTCAGGAACGCTGTGTTCAGGTTTCCGTTCAGGCTCTTAAAAATTTACGAAAAAAATATTGTTAACTGATTAATAAGGAAGAACCCGTGATCATTAAAACTAAAAATGCACCGGAAGCCATTGGCCCATACTCCCAGGCTGTTTCAACTGGTAATTTATTGTTTATATCAGGATGCTGCCCTTTCAGCCCGGAAGATGGTTCAGTTAATGGGGGTGACATCGAAGCTCAGACGAAACAGGCCATGAATAATTTAAGGTCTGTTGTTGAAGCTGCCGGTCTGGAAATGGATGACATCGTCAAAACAACTTGCTTCATCAGCGATATGAATAACTTCTCATTGTTTAACCAGGTATACAGTGGGTATTTCGCTTCCGGAACTTATCCTGCCCGTTCCTGTGTTGAAGTCGCCCGATTACCGAAGGATGTACTGATAGAAGTTGAAGCTGTTGCTGTTGTCAAATAACAGGGCTCACAATATGAATAAATGGATAAAGCTATGCTTCCTCATACTTGGAGGGGGTACTATTTTTAAACTGTCCAGTATGAAGGACGTATTTTACGTTCCCATGCAGGCTGACTGGGGACTGACTAATACTCAGATTGGGTTTGGCTTTACGGTTTATGCCATTGTCCAGACTGTCGGGTTATTCAGTTCATTATATATTGCCGATCGTTTTTCCAAGAAAATACTTCTCCCGGTCGGTTTGATAGGTGTGGGGCTATGTGGTGCTTATCTGACCACACTTCCTTCCTTTTCCGGTTATCTGATAGCCTTTGGGGCTATGGCGTTTTTTGGTGAAGTTGTCTACTGGCCCGTTCTGCTTAAAGCTGTCCGTTTACTGGGTACCCGTGATGAACAGGGGAGGATGTTTGGTTTTCTGGAAGCCGGGCGGGGAGTTGTTGACGTACTGATAGCGTCCGGAGCTTTATTTGTGTTTGTTCATTTCGGTGAGGGAAAAACAGGCATGCAGGCCGGCCTTGTCTATTACACGCTGGTCACTATTCTTGTCGGGATCATTACCTACTTTATTGTGGATTCAGATGACAGATCCAGTTCCCGTGATGTTGAAGATGTCAATAAACAGGTGTTTACGGGGATTAAGAATGTCATAAAATCACCCAATCTGTGGCTGGCCTCTTTCTGTATATTCTTTGTATATTCTGCATATTGTGGGCTGACATACTTCATTCCTTTCCTGAAAGATATCTACGCGCTGCCTGTGGCTCTTGTTGGAGCCTATGGAATCATTAATCAGTACGGGCTGAAAATGGTGGGGGGGCCGGTTGGGGGCTTTCTTGCAGATAAAATTGCACACTCGCCGGTTATTTATCTGAAATGGACCTTCCTTATTTCGGCAATCGCTATGCTGCTTTTCATTCAGCTTCCCCATGACTCAATGAATGTTTATCTTGGCATGGCAGCGACACTGGGATTTGGCGCAATCATTTTTTCACAACGGGCCATCTTCTTTGCTCCAATGGATGAAATCGGCACCCCCCGTGAATTTGCCGGATCAGCTATGGCCTTCGGCTGTATCATTGGTTATATGCCTTCCATGTTTGCCTACACACTTTACGGCTCACTTCTGGATAATTTCTCCGGTATACAGGGCTATAACTATGTATTTTCTGTCATGGTGGCATTCAGTCTGTTGGGCTTCGTCTGTGCAACACTGCTGACCAGAAGAATGCGGATCAAAAAATAGTGGTTTTACCCGATCCCGGCAGCATCATGCTGTCGGGTGGTTCCCGCCTTTCCTGCAGCAAAAAAAAGGCCCACTACAGGAAGTGAGCCTTTGGGTATGAGCCTAATTTCAGTTGTTGTGGTCCGGGAGCTTCCCGGTGAGTATCTGGCTGGCCAACCATCACCCACGGTGCTTGCGAACATGACTATTTTCCGGCCATTTTCAATCCCTGCAACTGAGAGATCCACCACAACATTATTGAATGTATAGTCTGCGGAAAGTTAAAAGCAACAATATAAAAAGGAAAATACAATTCAGACTGGCGTATTTTGTAATAATTTATTTTCCCTGCTGACTATGGGGTTCAACAAAACCTCAGGTTTACTGCACCTCCTCCCGGAAGGCCAGCGTCTTTTTACAGTCGTGCACTATTTGTAGTAAACAGGGAAGTGACTCTTCATTCGCACGGTATATACCCACAACCTTTTCCCGATTTCCATACAGGGAGCTTGTTATCCAGTAAACCCCCGTAATTCTGTTATTCTGATGACTGAAAACAGGCAATTCATCACCGATGCCGGCAAAGTGAGTTATATTCCCCAGAGAATATCCTGCTTTTCCGAGATAGTCACTGAGACAACCCGAGATATCTTTGAGTGAGGCTGTAATAACGACAGACGTGTTTTGCTGTGCCCTGGATTGTGCATTCCAGAGACACGGAACCATTAAAAGAATTATTGTTAACAGTTTCATAAGTCTTATATATTCATCCCTGAACAGTAATGTGGATTGGTTATACGGACTGCAGATAACAAAATTCAATAATTACTTTACCAATGCGGAATTAATGGTTCTGCCGTTGTAATTCTGGCAGCATCAGCGTCTACCACTGCACGAAACACACGCCATGGAACAGCACAGAAAAAGATAATGATTTCCGGAAATATCAATCGGTTAAACGGCTCAAACAGGCAATGCACGGGCATAAGCAAAGGGAGGTAAAATTAAGTCCGTTTCTCAGTAGCTGGGGCAGTTACTTCTGTCAGGAGCCTGTTACAAAGAAGAAAAGAGCCCGGAAGAAGCGGGTATCGTCGGTATCTCTTTCCAGGCCAGTATCTCCTCGAACAATGTTGATGTGCTGCTGAAAAGCCGGTTACAGGAAACCTGCATTTCCGGCCCGATGAAAGGAAGGTTAAAACAAAGGCTGCTCCAGTCGAAAGATGTGATTTAACAGATATACCTGATTAAAGCCGCCGCGCCACCTCCCTGCCCTGTATCGGCAGGACGCGAGCCTTATCATTATTTTAGCAGCTCATCAAGAAAGACGGCGTATGCTGTAATTTGTTTTTTCTTGTCTCCTTTAACATGTCCGGTAAAGCAATATTTTCCTTCACTGTCTTTTTCATATTGCAGACTCAACTGGTAATCACCTTCCGCTCCAAGGGCAGAAGGGATCTCACGGTTATACTGACAAACACTCACCTCCATAACATGCCGGTGCAGATAACCCCGGCACGTGAATCCGATATCTCCGCCATGAACTTTTCCATCACTGACAACAACAATCCCTTCACCAAAGGAGGAGAGATTGCTTTCAAAACTCACATGATAAATGCCATTTTTCATTGTATTTCATCCCATTATCCTGCAGATCCCTTGTTTAACATACTCTGTCATGCTGGTACAAATTAGTTAAACAGGAACAGGTATATTAGCCGGAGTGACAGGCTTCCGGAATACCATACCAGGCCACCAAAGGCTACCGTCTCCTGGTAAACACACCAGAAAACGCTGTTCCGGTAGCAGATTCTATTCCGCATAGCCTCTTGTGCTCGCTGCTAAAATTGCGAGGTTAATCACATAATTAAACAGAAAAGTTTATTTCTGTTGACTCGCGTAATCAGCCAACCAGATAACTTCAGATGCCAGATAAATTTCGGAACAGTTAAATAAATAGCGGTATTCTGACTATTCATTATGGGGGGAGTCCGTTCCCCCCTTTTTTTTCGCCGTAAGATCTCTGTGCTCCCGGAACCATTTTCTGGCAATATATATGCCGGAAAGCAATGGATACACAACCTGTCTCTGTATTGTGATATACTGAATGCCTGCTCGTAACCTTTTATTACTTTCATTTAATTAAATAAGAAAGCTTTGTTCTGGCAGACTATCCTGCAGTGAAAATACAGTATTCTGTTTCCGCTACCCTTAAGTCAATGTTAACAATCTCCTACGCCAGTACAGCGTCCTGCTCTTTTTACCTGTATGTTGAATAACTATTTCAATAAATCATTATAGAATCACATCTGTTTATTATTTTCTGTTCCGAAGTGAGTCTTTATGAAAAGTCGTTATTTACTATTTTTTCTACCCCTGATCGTAGCTAAATATACATCAGCAGCAACAGTGCAACCCTTTCATTCTCCTGAAGAATCAGTGAACAGTCAGTTCTACTTACCACCACCGCCAGGTAATGATGATCCGGCTTTCCGCTATGATAAGGAGGCTTATTTCAAGGGCTATGCGATAAAGGGTTCCCCACGATGGAAACAAGCTGCTGAGGATGCAGATGTAAGCGTGGAAAATATAGCCAGAATATTCTCGCCAGTAGTGGGTGCTAAAATTAACCCCAAAGATACGCCAGAAACCTGGAATATGTTACAGAATCTTCTGACAATGGGCGGCTACTACGCTACTGCTTCGGCGAAAAAATATTATATGCGTACTCGTCCCTTTGTCTTATTTAATCATTCCACCTGCCGTCCTGAAGATGAGAATACTTTGAGAAAAGATGGCTCTTACCCTTCCGGGCATACTGCTTATGGTACACTTCTGGCATTAGTATTATCCCAGGCCAGACCGGAACGCGCGCAGGAGCTCGCCAGACGTGGATGGGAGTTCGGGCAAAGCAGAGTGATATGTGGTGCTCACTGGCAAAGCGATGTTGATGCTGGCCGTTATGTGGGAGCAGTAGAGTTTGCAAGGCTGCAAACAATCCCGGCTTTTCAGAAGTCACTGGCAAAAGTTCGTCAGGAGCTGAACGACAAAAATAATTTATTGAGTAAAGAAGAACACCCCGAACTTAATTACTCAAGGTGAAATTCCTCCCGCAAACTGGCCACAGCAAATGAAAGGAAGTGCAACTGCGTAGGGGCGACCGGGCGTGGAGAATGCCTTCGGTTTCCCCGATTCGCATGAATTCAACGTCACAAACTACCCTCATGACGAATACTTCCTGGAGGGGCTCCTTCTCAGCCAAATAAAGGTCCGCACTCCTGACGTCGTTGCCCGTCTGAAACGGTAAAACCGGTCTGGCTCACTGACTATCCACAGTGAATTCCGGCCATCAGAAGCTATCCCCTCTGCCTGTGAAATATCCCGGTCCAGACCACTGTCCCCCGGCGCAGCGGCATCACCCTCCTGCCGCCCTCCGGGTCTGGCACCAGTACCAGGGCTGATTCATGGGAAAACACATACAGAGTTGCCTGTACTCAAGCTGACGCTGAAACAGCGACAGCTTGCTACCAACCTACACAGGGGTCGGAGGCTCCCAGCCTTTTTCATCCTCATGAGACCGTTGAGATCTATCGCTACATTCATGCACATTGACATAGTCGCGATAATACATCTCACTACTTTCTCGATGATGATCCACATCCGGCCGGGAAATAGTGTAATCACCGTGACCGGTACGTTCTGTCACGTTATGCCAGGCCACCATTTCAGCAAAAACCTGATTAAACTGACGGTCGTTACCTTCGGGTTCAAAGCCCATTCTGGGGTCCCGCTCAAACAATACCGGAGCAATCAGATCCAGTTTATCTGCCAGTTCGTTACGGTCATGATGATTATGGAATACCACCCTGTCACCATAATCCGTGCAGACAAATTGATCAGTCCGGCGATCGCGGAACCGGACACTGCCGTTTTTCTGCAGGCGCGCCTCCAGCTCCCCCCTGTTTTCATATACCGGCGTTCCGCCAGGTTCGCAAAGTATCACGCAGCGATCGGCTGTCGTGGTTCGTGACTTGTCCTTACGACGATCGCGATAATCCCATCCCCGGAGTTGCGAAACAGCAGCCCTGTCTCCCTGTACAGCCTGAGCTTCCACCCACTGGCGATATGACGGAGGATACCATTTCCCTTCAGCAATAAGTTTCTGTCGCTCATCCCTGACCTCTTCTTTAAGCCTGATCAGGGCCTGCATACGCTGTACCTCGGCAATGTGATAATGCAGCTTACGTAAAACAGGATCGTCATACTGAACACGAATATGAGACTTACGCAGACGACACACCTGGTGAATTTCCCGGCTGCGTTCACCATAACGCAGCTCAGGTTTACGCCACTGTGCCCGCCAGGCAAGATAGCGGGCACGAAGGTCTGCCCGTGCTTCTGCTCTCGCCTCGCGACGCTGACGACGCAGAACAGGATCACGCCTGCAGTCCTCCCGTGACTGATCGCTGACAGCCAGTTCCGGGTTATAGCGGCTTTCGGGTTTTACCCTGTCGAACAAATCAGCCGGTGCATTCACAAACGGGCCTGCCTGCGGTTCGGCACGATCCAGTGTCAAATCCGGATGAATGCTGCTGGCTTTAACCGGCGTTTGCTCATGGTTAAAAGCGTCAACGACAATAAGTCCGTGATGTTGTCTCTGGAGCATCAGCCCCTGTCGTGCAAATAATTCATGGCAATGTTGCCAGGTAAATTCCCCTCGAGTGATCATCTCTTCAATCTGCGGACTGCAATGACTGATGCTGTACCCCCACAGACTTTCTTTATCAGAAAACAGCTCCCGCCTGATGGCACCCTGTGGTCCCGGGCCTGTACGCATACGGTGCCACTCTCTGTCACTTGCAGGGCAACTTTCAAGACGACGTCCACTGAAACGTTCTGCAGGCGTGACCTGACGGAAAATATCGTCCGGCACAGGCTGCCAGCCACCGTCAAGTTGATTAACATTTTCGGGTGTCAACAACGGCCACACACTATCAGCCCGGACCGGCGTCTGGTTATGATCATACCCGTCACAAATCACCAGGTGCCCGTGTTGAATACGCATCCATAATCCGGCTTCAGCCAGTGTCCGGTGAATATCCAGACAACTTTCCAGCTTCCCTTCCCGTGCCATTTCAGGTAAAAGATCCCCAAGATGACGGCAGGCATACTGCATCAGATTCACGGTTTCAGCCATTTTTTCCGGACGAGTATCAGCGGCAATGACCTCCGGTTTGTAGCGTCCGGGTACCCCCACCTGACTGAAGATATCTTTCGGAACTGGCGTATATTCCCCCATCTTTTTCCTGAGCTTATCGCCATTCCAGGAAGGGCCGAAGGAATCAAGCTGCACACCTTCACGGTTACGATCCCAGCCATCCATCACCATAAAACTGCCATTCTGCAGTGTCAGATACAGTCCGTCTTCAGCCAGACGACGATGCAGGGATAACCAGTCATGCACGGGTTCACTGCGCAAACCGGCAACAGCCGTCTGCGAAACGTACTCACGAAAAGTCTGTTTTTTCCCACGCGTCCAGGCATTCTGGCGATCACGTTCAGCTGCCGTTTTACGAACGATACGGCTTCCCGGTGCGTGTATCCAGCAACCATTATCCGGCGCAAAACCATGTTTAAGCTCAAGCTCACGACACGCACGGCTGAGTTTTTCCTGACTCCAGGAAAGGCAGTTGAGATAGCCGGTATCCGGATGGACCCGATTTACGGCCACATGAACATGCAGGTTATCCGTATCGGTATGAACGGCAGAAACATACTGATGTTCCGAAAGACCAAGCGCTTTCAGCGTATGACGAACACTGTCATAAATCTGTTCAGGACGTGGGCTTTCATGCGCCTGCCAGGAAAGAATGTAGTGGAATACCGGATCTGTATCATCTTTGGCATAACGGGCCTGACGTGCTGTGTATTCCATTTCTTCAGCTGCCGTTTCCAGTGAAGTACAGTTATGGAAACAGGTTACGCCGTAAAAATTGACCCATTCACAGCCATCCTTCATAACATCAACCAGTGAAACAAATGACTCATCACGAAGACGGGTTGCGTAGTCAACAAGACGACTGAAGCGGCTTCTGTGGGACAGTTCAGACTGCACTGACGAAAGCGCCTGCAGCTCCTCATCCTCCAAATCATCCCGGACGGAGACATAGGATACCAGGTCTTCAAATGAAGACTTGCCGTCCCTTCTCTTTTTCGGAATGATGGCGTTCACAATAAAACCTTAGTTTTCCATTAACTGTTTACGCACTGTATTAGACAGTTCAGTGATGGCAACAAGCACACTGGCATACTCTTTGTCACCCGTTCTTTTCCCTTCAACAAACAGATGCTTTTGCATCCTTCCCAGCCTCATGAGTTCCTTCAGGAACTTATCATCAATTCGGGAATTTACGCGTTTGTTCAAGGCCGCACTTCGTATGTAGGCAGAAACAGTAAGCCCGGCATCTTCAGCTTTTTTTCTTATGACCTCATCTTCATCGGGAGAAAACCGGACCGCTCTTAGGAGGGTCTTCTGCCGTTTTTCACTACCACTTCTTTCTCGCTTATCACTCACGGTGTGCTCCTTATCGGGGTGTCGGGGCGAAGCCCTGACCAGGTGGTAAATGTATGGCCGCGCGTGCGCGGTTATACATTTACACATCCTGTCCCGTCTGAAAGAGCATTATAGCCTGCAATATCGGAGTAGGATAGTATTATGATGACGGCAGTAGTAGGGCGTAGCCCTGCCAGATATCAGTTTTTATGATAAAATAAGGATTCAACATCAACCGGAGATATATTGCCAATGGCAGCAAAAAAGTTTTATTCAGATGATGACATTCAGTTGGCGCGAACAGCTTTATCAGAACTTCCCGATCTGACAGCACAGCGTAAAACACTTCGTGATTTTCTTGATGCTATCCGTGACGATATTATCGCCCTGATAAAAACAAAGGGCTATACGCTGGCTGACATTCGTAACACACTGAAAGAAGCAGGTTATGAGGTAGGTGAAAAAGCACTGCGTGACATTATTCGGGAAGCCGAAGCGAAGAAATCAGTCCGCCGCTCCTCCGGTAAGTCAGATAAGAAAAAATCATCACAGGACAGAAAAGATGGCACTGATACGACAGGACTTTAACGAGACATTGTCGCAGTATTTCCGGATATTGTTTTGATGACTGCAAATAAAAGCCCCGATAATAATGTCAGGGCTTACCTGTTGTATCAGACACGTGGCGGCAATGCACCTGGATAATGTCTGGCAATGATGTCATTCAGTTTTTCGACAAGGTCAGGGTACTTAAAGGTGATATGTACCGTTCCTTTGAGGAAGCCCCGTACCGTGAAATATTCTCCGTCGAACAGTTCACCGACATTAATACCGGCGCCTAAAAAATCACTATATAGCTTACCTGTGGAGTGGCGAAAGTCAGGTATGTTTCGCCCTGCCAGAAGATAAAACGGCCGTGCAAGGTCATCAATTTTTTCACGACCACTGTGGTCAAGCGATACATGACCGTCACTCCAGCGATACAGCAGATTACTGACAATGATTCTCTTGCCAAGACGACAGGGATTATTCGTTTTATAATCCCAGGAGAGATTACGGTATACATCAATCAGCCCCTGCTCGAATGTCTGCATTTTTCTGGCATTCATGTGGCGAAATGTTGCCAGCACATTGTCCAGAGTGATTTCAGGACAGGTTTCACTCTTCAGCTGTTTGTTCCACTCATCACACTGGCATGAGCTCATGAACGTATACATACCAGTGTCCGTCATCAGGCGGTGCCAGATTTTACGGTCGGCAAAACGAGAAATATTCTTTCTGTTCTCCTCCGGCTTGTCAGCACGACGAACAGCGTCAGTTACGGCGTCTTCAAATCCGTAAAGAAAGTCATGGCCGGATGCCTCCCGCAGAATTTTACGCGAAGACTCCAGGCACTCTATTGCCTGCATAAAAAGCGCTATACCTTCGTTACGTTGCGCGATGATACGGTCAATCGCCACGGACGGGATAACTTCTGTTGTACTGGCAGTATTCAGCACTGTAGCTGGCATAGTCTGTTTCATGGCATTGTCTCCTGTTGTTTCCGGCTGCCGGGTCAGCCTGGTTACTCCCCGGAGGAGCGAAGCTCCTCCTGCCGTCCACTTCTTCAGGAGTTACTCCCCGAAGTGGACCTTTCCGGTGGGGCGCCAGTCACCACGTCACGGGGCGGCTGTCCGGGGGCGGACGCAAAAGTTTTTGACGCCTGCGGCAAAAAGTTTTGTGGCCGGTACATCTCCCCCTGGACGGCTGAAACGGGATGTGGTTATTTCAGCCCCCGGAAAGTCCGGCTGCGGGGAACAGGCCGCAGAAGTGGCAGCGGGAGGATAAACAGCAGCGCCATCCGGCGCTGTGACCTTACACCCCGTAAGGGGTGCGGGGAGCGCCGTTTCCGGCGCGACAGGGGCGGATGAACAGCACTACGGTGCCAGATAGTTTTCCTGAACCGGAAACACCTGATTGTGTTCGAACGGATGTCTGACGACACCAGATAAACCCGGGGTTAAGGGGACAAAAGAAAATAAACCACTGATAAAAAGTGAAATTTTTACACTTTTTAAAAGCAATAAATACGCTTTATTGCAGGAATAATATGATAGAATAAAGTGTAATTATTTCACTTTTTCAAAGGTATTTTATGACAGGTTGGGAGCTGCGCCTCTGGAGAAAGGGGATGTGCTGGTCACGCGAAAAAGCCGCGCGGGAGTTCGGCGTAACTTTGCGGACATGGCACGCATGGGAAAATGCGGAACAGGTGGATGTCACAGTCTGGCGAACCACCCAGGCACTTTCTGTCCTCGACCTGTTACCGCTCATGCATCGGATGCGTAAAACTGACATCATCACTCGTCTGGAAAATGAACTGGGGAAAACAGCAGTGGGAGTATGAGCCCTAAGAAAACAAAGCCCGGCAAAAGTGGGCGGTGCACTTCAGTCAGCAAATAATTTTTTCAGTTCAGCACCGGAAAGCCCTGTTGCCTGTTCAATCTGCTCTGGTGTCATTCCCATATTCCGGAGCTGTCGTGCAATAGTCTGTGCTTTTTCAGCAGCGCCCTCCTGACGCCCTTCCTGGAGACCTTCCTTGCGTCCTTCCTCGCGACCTTTCTGCTCAAGACGTTCAGCAATAGTCATCAATTCCCCCTGCATGATTTTACAAAAATCCCGGCTTTTGCCGGGATTTTCAGTTCAGTTAGTGAATAACCTTTTTCAGTTCAGCGTCGGAAAGCCCGGTCGCCTGTTTAATCTGCTCCGGCGTCATTCCCATATTCCGGAGCTGTCGTGCAATAGCCTGTGCTTTTTCAGCAGCGCCCTCCTGACGCCCCTCCTGACGCCCTTCCTGGAGACCTTCCTGGAGACCTTCCTTGCGTCCTTCCTCGCGACCTTTCTGCTCAAGACGTTCAGCAATAGTCATAAGTTTATCCTCATGTTGCGGCAGACGCGCAGCCAGCGCCCGCATAAATTCCGGGGAAGGTGAATCTCCCGCATTCACCATGTAATGAATCAGTACACGTACCTGCTCATCAGATACCATCTCCACCATTAACAGAGGGAGCTTATCCAGTAGCTCCATCAGGTCACGCTGGCGGATATGCTTCATCAGCAGTGTCAGCGCGGCCATGCGGCGATGGCACATGATGTCATCGTCATCAATGACGGTGACATCAACCAGCGGAAACGGGTTTGTATATATTTTACCCGCAACTTCCGGATTACTGAAGCAATCCAGCCAGTTTGTTGAATATGGGTAGGGGCTGCGCTCTCCGTGATAGAACTGCAGCGGTATGACCAGCGGCAGCCTGCCATGCCCGGCTTCCAGGTGCCGTTGCATCGCTGCAATGGCATAACGCATCTGGCGAAACGCCATCATTTTGTCATCGCTGGACTGATGTTCGATTAAAACATGGATGTATCCGTCATCACCGTCAGTGGTTTTCATGCTCCACAGGATATCGCTGGCATACTGGCGCAGATCTTCCTCAACGAACGTACCGGATTCCAGCTTCAGCGTGTCCAGGTTACAGACAGCCCGTAGTTCAGCCGGAAGGTGCAGTTCCAGAAAATCTCTGGCGACATCGGGATTCGCCAGGAACGACCGGAACGCAGCATCATGCGGCGTGGGCGTTGTGGTGTTTTTCTTTTTACTCACTGTGCCTCCTGGTGAGATATCAGTGCCAATCTTGCCGCCTGCTTTCGCGGACGGCAAGGGTTAATCAGTTCCAGGCACGTTTCATTTCAAGTGCGCGGAGTAAATGCCCCCACTCGCCTGAACGCATGGCGGGAACATGTACCCGCTGCTGCTTGCTGCAGCGTCTGACAATATGACAACCCAGCGCCAGGATTTTGGGGTCAATTTCATCCGGTGTCATCTGCCGCCGTGTGACGCGGGTCTGACGACGTACTTTTTTATCCTTCTGCAGACACTCTTCGCTCTGCTGCTTTACATAATCAGCCATTGCCATGATAATTGAAGGCCTCATAGCATAATCTCCATAGATAGTTATTGAGATGCCGGACTTCCATGCAGGGAAGTTCCGGCGGAGAGAGGCAGGGTTTATCCCCTGCCTTTTTTCATTCCTGACAGCGACGCAGTGCAAGCGCGAGCGGTTTCATCTTCCAGCCTTCCGGCGAGCGGTACATCACCTTCCAGTAGCCATCGATGAACAAATAATGAAAACGCACCTCTGGCGTACTTTCTGTGGCTATAGCCTCCGTCAGGGAACGGTATTCACGTGCCTCACTGTCCATCAGCAGATTGCTGTCACGTCCGTAATATGACGTCACCCCTTTCGCCGGATGCTGTAGAGTATGCCCGGCAGGCTTGTCACAGCGGGGACCGAGACAACGGATATCACCATGTGTAATCAGGGCTTCCGCCTGCTGACCGGTGGCATAGTGGGTATGCAGGATTCTGCCGTTCCAGGACGGCTCACCGTGCAGATGGCAGTAAACGGAACGGAACATACCATCGCGACAATAAACGGAAATCGTGCTGCTGACTGTCATGAATACGTCTCCCTCTGATGAATCATGTCGCCGGGCCGACCGGTTATTCCCCGGAGGGGCGAAAGCCCCTTCTGCCGTCCACTTCTTCGGGGTTTCACCCCGCAGTGGACCTTTCCGATGGGGCGCCCGTCACCACGTCACGGGGCGGCTGTCCGGGGGCGGACGCAAAAGTTTTTGACGCCCGCGGCAAAAAGTTTTGTGGCCGGTACACCTCCCCCTGGACGGCTGAAACGGGATGTGGTTACTTCAGCCCCCGGAAAGTCCGCAGCGGGAAACAGGCCGCAGAGGTGGCGGCAGGAGGGAAAAAGCCTTACGCCCCGCAAGGGGTGCGGGGAGCGCCGTCACCGGCGCGACAATGGCGGCGCGACCGCTCCGGTCGCTGCAAGCCGGGGTTTCAGACATCAGACCGTAGCGAAGCCCGAAACCGCGCCAGCGGGTTCGGCGGAGCCTGGCAGGTGCGCCAGCAGCTGCCCGGCGGAGTCGGGCTTGACGACCGGATGCCGTCAGGCAGCCGGGAGCCGAAGGGGCGACCAAAGAAAGAAACAAGAGACGTGATGACAGTATCACTGCATAATCCGGCCAGGACATATGATACAACCTCTCATCATCCCGTAACCGGAAAGGCGGGGTTGCAGCGCCGCAGGCGCTGCTTCCCGCTTTTCCGGCAGGCGACAGCCTGCCAGTTTTTTTCGCGCGGGCTGACAGGCGGCTTCCCCGCCTGCCATCATGTTTACCTGCTTTTTCCTCCCTGTAAGATGAAGTGACCGCCGATGTAAACGGCACACTGACAGGCCATGTACTCGCAGATTTCATCCATGACCTGCGCGATCGTCAGTTCACTCTGGTCGGCATCACGGCGGCGGGCATTAATCAGCTCTTTGTACTGGCGAAGAATTTCACGGGTTTCTGGTTTAATGTTCACGGGGTTATCCTTCTTATCCGTCGATCGCAGTCTGTAACTGGCGCATGGCGTCTATTTCTTCCGCCAGGAAGGCGTCTGCATCCCCGCCCCCTTCCTCTGCCACGGCATACAGTCGCTGCATTTCAGAACCTGCCAGTAACATTATTTTTTGCAGCGCACTGGCCGGAACGCTGACATCACCTATTGCGCGGCGCTCATCCATCAGTTCTTCAGCGATACAGCGGATCATGCTCACATCAGCCCCCTGCTCATACATTGCATTCAGTCGCTGCATGACACATGTAATATCCTCATCGGACATATTCCATTCAGTGGTCAGCATACGGATATCCTCACGCGTAATACACAGAACCAGCAAAGCCTCTTCAGGCGCCATGTCATATTTCAGGAGATCGGTCATGATTTCTTTAATGGGTGCGTACATTGTTTTATCCCTTTAAAAGGGGCGGTATCGCCGCCCCGTCGTTTATTCAGTCAAGTGCGGCGTAAATGGCGTTACATTCAGGATGGAACTCAATATGGCTCCATAACTGCGCATCCCTTGTCCGGAAAAGGTGCGTCAGCGCAGCATGACCACACGCGTGATGCGCCCATAAACGGCGGTTAATAGCGAGGGATGTGAGGATAATCCCTGCTGCATCCGCGCTGACAGTAGAGTCAAACCAGTTTTCACTGTTAGTCAGATGCACTGGCCCACAGTCCGGCATCATATAGCCGCCACCGTCCGGCAGACGGATGAAGTGCCAGAAGCCGCCTTCGTATCCGGTAATCATTTTTCTGGCCAGCGCGTACACCTGCATTTCTGCAATCATGAAATCATCGCCGAACAGATACGGCAGAAATGACAGACGATCAGATTCTTCAACGTTCAGGGGGGCAGTTGCTGCGTATTGCATGGTATTTCCTCCGTAGTTCACATATCCACGACACCGGGCGGTGCCGTGCATCCATAACAGACGGGCGCCCAGGCGGGGATGCAGGGGCGCAAGGGAAGCCGCAGCCTGACGACACGGCAGACGGGAACTGGAGGGTGAGGACGCGAAACCTGAGCGGACGAACGACCGGAAGAGCGCGGCTGACGGGAAGGAAGGACCGGGTGACCGCAGCGGCGAAGCGCACCCTTGCATCAACGCCAGCCCGGCTACGATGGATGCACGGCACAGCCCGTCACAACGCGGAAGCCGCAGAGTGGAAAACCATAAGGACATGGCCTTCAGGCCATGTCCGGGTGATGCGGAGCCGACGGCGACATCCTTATTCAGGCGGGAACAGGACGAGTAACGGCATGACCACCAAACCACCCCGGGAACGAAACGATCATACCGATACCCCGTCCTGTCAGTCGTATTTTAAGCTAAACTTCACCGGCACTATGATTTTCCACGGAAATATTCAGGCCGTGCCTCAAGCTCCCTTGTGATCAGTTCATCCGCAAACAGTGGAGCAATCCGGTTAATACGCCGTTCGAGATTCCGGCGACGGGTGGCGGCTTTACGCTCATTACTCCAGCGACGAACCTGCCTCTCCCCCAGAAAATCGACACACACGGCATACCCGGCCCCCGCCACCCAGCGTGACATAACGGATTCGGGAGCCTGTTGCCCTGCTTCCACCACTTCAGACACAAGTTCCTGTTCGCCGGGACAAGGAGAGGGCAGTTTCCAGCGAAGCGAATAACGCCACTTCATATCTGGCTCCTTACTGACACTGTCAGTTTGTCAGGCACAAGCCAGCGTTCAAGGGCTTTCTGCTCCGTCGTCAGTGATGCGGCTGCATCGCGGATGTCAGCTTCCAGAACCCAGACAGGACAATCTGAATACTGCCATCGTTCCAGATGAGACAACGAGGGGCATCGCTCCAGCCATATCCAGAGCATCCGCTCCAGATCATATTGCTTAATGTCAGACTGCGACCATCTTAAATACCAGGCCCGCAACGACTCCGGTGTCTGAAAAGCGAGGTCAATTTCAGCCTGCCCGACCAGACAGGCATATTTGTTCTCCCTCTCCTGTCTTTTGCGCTGTTCACGGCGGGAATACTGATGGAACTCTCTTGTACGGCGTTTTTCCTGACGGTCACTTCGTCGGAACAAGTTTTCAGGGAACACATACCGGGCAAGATCTGACGGCAGCGGGGTCGGACAATACCGTCCCCGGCTTGATATGAAATCATCAAGCGCCCGCTCATAAGACGACAGCGGTATTTTATCCTCCTTATCCCAGATAATGCCTCTTATCTGGTTAAGTGATTTGCCGGAAATTTTTCCTTTCCCGCACAAAAACCGGAGAAACGCCTGCGCATAAGGACTGGAATAACATTTCCATGTCGGATCTTTCGCCCTTTTCTCCTCGACATAAATAATCGCCTTAGCAGCAGCTTCCTGTTCCGGCAGTTGTGGTACCAGGGCGTGCGAACGGGGGATCATACTGCGCCCTCCATCGCCAGAACGCTGATGATGCTTGCCTGACTGTAACCATCGGCATCGAGGTGAGCCACCAGGCTGAGTGTATGCGTGATAACCTCCGGCGACCAGGCTGGCAGCGTGCGGATAACAGAGAACGGGCGACCGCTGACCGGAATAAAGACCACCATCCAGGACGGGCTGATATCGCCGGGGCTGCATACCGCCAGGCTGAAATTGCCGTGGGCTGGCGTGAAACGGATCTGCACCGGGAAGAAACCACCAAACTCGCTGCGGTACTCGCCGTTCATGTCCCAGCCTGCGGGACATGTCAGGTCACGCATCACGGCGTGGGTCAGTTCGCGGCGCAGGTCTTCGCCGCCGTCGCGCCAGTCTTCAAACTCCTGGGGGATCATGGTATTCAGTACAGCGGGGGTAATAATGTTACGCATCATTTTCTCCTTACTGCCGCCCCCGAAGGGGCGGCCTCCGTTATCAGGCTGCATCAGGCAGGGTATGGTGGCTGTCTGCATCAGAAGCCGCATCGGGTGTATCAGCGCTGCCGTTTTCGGTATCAGATACGTCGTTTTCTGCATCAGACGGGGATTTTTCTGCGTCAGGGGCGCGCATCCAGACAGGCACCCAGCGGTTGTCCCGCATTTTGTCCTCTGCCAGTTCAGCCGCATCGCCTTTCTTCATCTTCTCCGCATCCCGCGCCGCGCCTGTCAGTCCGGCCTCGTTCAGTGCGGCGATGATTTGTGGCTTTCTGAGACCAGTGAAGAAATCGGCCTTCGTCGGTTGCCACCAGTCGCGCAGATGGAAAGCGAGAGCGGTTTCCAGCTTATCGAGCGGGCTGCGGGTGGTGCCTCCGGTGCCACGCGTCTGCATGCCATCGAGACTGCATGCCGTGCAGAAACTGAGCAGGGCCAGAAGATCGGCAGTGCTGAAGGTAAAGAACGTGGTGAAATCCTGTTTCCACCCTTCCGGCAGCAGCGTTTCAAGGCGTTTCCCCTCCTGCATCAGGGTCAGAAATGCCATGCCCTCTTTACCGGACGGGGCGGTATTCGTCAGGGAGTAATGCTTACAGTCCAGGGAGATTTGCGCGGGTCGGTTATACGCGCCGCTGCCGAACACATTCAGGCACAGCGTCCATGCCAGCAGGGCGACGGATTTTTCCGGCTGCTGCATCAGTGCCGCCTGGACTGCCAGCGTCCGCTCCGCACACATTCGGGTCAGCAGGGGAACACTGATATCGTCCACAGGCTCTGGCTGGCGCTCATATGTTTTAACCTGGGCAGGTTCGTCTTCCGTTTCAGACGGTTCGCGCAGGATCACTCCGCGCTGGACATAAACGTCACCCTGACGCCATGACACCACAACGCCGGACTGTGCGCGCATTTCCGGCGTCCATGCCCGGAGTTGTGCCGCGCATTCGATGGCCTCCATCTCTGACTCCATCGCGTCGGTTTCATCGCTGGCGGTCTGGTTCTCGTCATACTGCTCCTGCAAGTCATCCATGCGCTGCTGCTCCTGCTCTGTGTAAACCGCGTCAGGCTCATCCTGAATACGGTACACCTCGCTGTCCTCGCCGTGAGAACTGATCGCGTCCAGACGTCCGGTGGCCCATGCCCAGCCCTCGGCCTCTTTCAGGCACTCCGACACCCACTGAAGTTTTTCCAGCAGGGCCGTATCCAGCGCCAGTTTGTCCACAAAACCGCCCTGCTCGTCGCTGAACAGGTCTGCACGGATTTCATCGCCGGAGAAGGCTTTTTCACCGACAAACGCATATTTGCTGTTGTTGAGGGTGGGCACCTGACTTTCGGTGATCAGGTTACGGATCACGCGCACTTCCGGTTTATTGTTCCAGCCCTCCCGACACGCCGCCTCGTACACCTGCACCTGACGGTCAGGATTATCTTCCAGCGCCAGCGCCTGACAGTGCTCGGTGGTGATCCTGTCCTCTGCCAGTGCCTGAAGAATAACCGGAGCCAGTCCTGCGAGTCTGAGCATGCGCTGGACGTGTTTCACGCCGTAGCCCAGCAGGTCCCCGATTTGCGCGGGCGTTTTCCCTTCTTCAGCCAGGGCGCGGAATCCGGCAATCTGCTCGGCAGGGTGCATGGCGCGGTGTCTGCCGTTTTCGGTAAGGGAGACAGCCCGTGCCAGTTCACGCGGTACCGCTTTATAAGAAATCCATTCGTGATCCGGGTTTACCTTCCCTTCTTCAACCAGCAGACCGATCGCTTTTGTCCGTCCCCCGCCGCAAACCACTTCCAGCCGACCATCGTCACATTCCACCACCACGATGTTATGGATCTGCCCGACTGCGTGGATACTGTCGGCATATTCCCTGATTTCTTCCGGGGTGTGCGGCACAATGCGGCAGTTCAGTTCCCCGATAAACAGGCGGGACCAGGCGGTGTAACGGATGGGGGCGCTGTCCAGTGCGGTAACCAGAACGTCTGACTGGGTATTCGCTTTATGCGCTGCCGCTTTGGGGCTGGCTTTTTTTGCCTTTTTTGCTTTAGACTCGGTGGCTGACATAGTTAATACCTCGCTGATATTGATGATTGTCCGGCCCTGCGGAGTGGCTTCTCCGGCAGGGCATCTTTCCTGCTGCTTACTGCGTTTTACGGATGCCGTAGCTCTGGATATTTCGGTTCATCCAGTACTCGCCGCCCGGTTCAAAATTCCAGACCCGCCAGACCATTTCGCCATCCTTGCGAATGACCAGGCGAAAGTGCGTCCCCTGATCGTCCTCGATGGCCACATTCTGATACTGAGCCGCCACCGCTTCGGCCTGTTCGCGGGTGAAAGTCCCGTCAGGCAGGGATTTCAGTGGGGGCATGGTGTTGTCTGTCATACTGTTCTCCTGGGTAAGCCCCGTCAGACGGGGCAACAGTGAAAATTTGCTGCGTCAAAAGGGAATGTCATCGTCGAAGTCATACGCCGGTTCGGGCTGCGCTGGCGGCTGCTGCGGTGCTGCGGCGTTTTTTCCTTTGGCTGCTTTCCCTGCCCCTTTTGCCGCTTTGCCCTCTCCCTTTGCCGCCGGAGGTGGGGTCTGAGGTTGCGGCTGACCGCTGAACTGCTGACTGCCCTGCTGAGGATAACTTTCACGGCGGGCACCCAGCATCTGCATGGTGCCCGTGGTGTTAACAATAACTTCTGTGATATAGCGGGTGACGCCGTTGTTATCGTCCCAGCTACGGGTTCGCAGTTGTCCCTCGATATACACCTGAGACCCCTTGCGCAGGTACTCGCCAGCCACTTCCGCGAGTTTTCCGTACAGCACCACCCGATGCCATTCCGTCTGCTCTTTCATCTCGCCCGTCTGTTTATCACGCCAGTTATCTGACGTTGCGAGTTGCAGATTTGCCACTGCGCCACCGTTAGGCATGTAACGAACTTCCGGGGCCTGCCCCAGATTCCCGACCAGAATGACCTTGTTAACACCACGTGCTGACATAAAAACCTCCTCACATACAGGGATGAAATACACCGGATACGGGACATAAATATTCCCTTTCAGAGGAGCGAAAGCTCCTCCTGCCGTCCACTTCTTCAGGAGTTACTCCCCGAAGTGGACCTTTCCGGTGGGGCGCCAGTCACCACGTCACGGGGCGGCTGTCCGGGGGCGGACGCAAAAGTTTTTGACGCCTGCGGCAAAAAGTTTTGTGGCCGGTACATCTCCCCCTGGACGGCTGAAACGGGATGTGGTTATTTCAGCCCCCGGAAAGTCCGGCTGCGGGGAACAGGCCGCAGAAGTGGCAGCGGGAGGATAAACAGCAGCGCCATCCGGCGCTGTGACCTTACACCCCGTAAGGGGTGCGGGGAGCGCCGTTTCCGGCGCGACAGGGGCGGATGAACAGCACTACGGTGCCAGATAGTTTTCCTGAACCGGAAACACCTGATTGTGTTCGAACGGATGTCTGACGACACCAGATAAACCCGGGGTTAAGGGGACAAAAGAAAATAAACCACTGATAAAAAGTGAAATTTTTACACTTTTTAAAAGCAATAAATACGCTTTATTGCAGGAATAATATGATAGAATAAAGTGTAATTATTTCACTTTTTCAAAGGTATTTTATGACAGGTTGGGAGCTGCGCCTCTGGAGAAAGGGGATGTGCTGGTCACGCGAAAAAGCCGCGCGGGAGTTCGGCGTAACTTTGCGGACATGGCACGCATGGGAAAATGCGGAACAGGTGGATGTCACAGTCTGGCGAACCACCCAGGCACTTTCTGTCCTCGACCTGTTACCGCTCATGCATCGGATGCGTAAAACTGACATCATCACTCGTCTGGAAAATGAACTGGGGAAAACAGCAGTGGGAGTATGAGCCCTAAGAAAACAAAGCCCGGCAAAAGTGGGCGGTGCACTTCAGTCAGCAAATAATTTTTTCAGTTCAGCACCGGAAAGCCCTGTTGCCTGTTCAATCTGCTCTGGTGTCATTCCCATATTCCGGAGCTGTCGTGCAATAGTCTGTGCTTTTTCAGCAGCGCCCTCCTGACGCCCTTCCTGGAGACCTTCCTTGCGTCCTTCCTCGCGACCTTTCTGCTCAAGACGTTCAGCAATAGTCATCAATTCCCCCTGCATGATTTTACAAAAATCCCGGCTTTTGCCGGGATTTTCAGTTCAGTTAGTGAATAACCTTTTTCAGTTCAGCGTCGGAAAGCCCGGTCGCCTGTTTAATCTGCTCCGGCGTCATTCCCATATTCCGGAGCTGTCGTGCAATAGCCTGTGCTTTTTCAGCAGCGCCCTCCTGACGCCCCTCCTGACGCCCTTCCTGGAGACCTTCCTGGAGACCTTCCTTGCGTCCTTCCTCGCGACCTTTCTGCTCAAGACGTTCAGCAATAGTCATAAGTTTATCCTCATGTTGCGGCAGACGCGCAGCCAGCGCCCGCATAAATTCCGGGGAAGGTGAATCTCCCGCATTCACCATGTAATGAATCAGTACACGTACCTGCTCATCAGATACCATCTCCACCATTAACAGAGGGAGCTTATCCAGTAGCTCCATCAGGTCACGCTGGCGGATATGCTTCATCAGCAGTGTCAGCGCGGCCATGCGGCGATGGCACATGATGTCATCGTCATCAATGACGGTGACATCAACCAGCGGAAACGGGTTTGTATATATTTTACCCGCAACTTCCGGATTACTGAAGCAATCCAGCCAGTTTGTTGAATATGGGTAGGGGCTGCGCTCTCCGTGATAGAACTGCAGCGGTATGACCAGCGGCAGCCTGCCATGCCCGGCTTCCAGGTGCCGTTGCATCGCTGCAATGGCATAACGCATCTGGCGAAACGCCATCATTTTGTCATCGCTGGACTGATGTTCGATTAAAACATGGATGTATCCGTCATCACCGTCAGTGGTTTTCATGCTCCACAGGATATCGCTGGCATACTGGCGCAGATCTTCCTCAACGAACGTACCGGATTCCAGCTTCAGCGTGTCCAGGTTACAGACAGCCCGTAGTTCAGCCGGAAGGTGCAGTTCCAGAAAATCTCTGGCGACATCGGGATTCGCCAGGAACGACCGGAACGCAGCATCATGCGGCGTGGGCGTTGTGGTGTTTTTCTTTTTACTCACTGTGCCTCCTGGTGAGATATCAGTGCCAATCTTGCCGCCTGCTTTCGCGGACGGCAAGGGTTAATCAGTTCCAGGCACGTTTCATTTCAAGTGCGCGGAGTAAATGCCCCCACTCGCCTGAACGCATGGCGGGAACATGTACCCGCTGCTGCTTGCTGCAGCGTCTGACAATATGACAACCCAGCGCCAGGATTTTGGGGTCAATTTCATCCGGTGTCATCTGCCGCCGTGTGACGCGGGTCTGACGACGTACTTTTTTATCCTTCTGCAGACACTCTTCGCTCTGCTGCTTTACATAATCAGCCATTGCCATGATAATTGAAGGCCTCATAGCATAATCTCCATAGATAGTTATTGAGATGCCGGACTTCCATGCAGGGAAGTTCCGGCGGAGAGAGGCAGGGTTTATCCCCTGCCTTTTTTCATTCCTGACAGCGACGCAGTGCAAGCGCGAGCGGTTTCATCTTCCAGCCTTCCGGCGAGCGGTACATCACCTTCCAGTAGCCATCGATGAACAAATAATGAAAACGCACCTCTGGCGTACTTTCTGTGGCTATAGCCTCCGTCAGGGAACGGTATTCACGTGCCTCACTGTCCATCAGCAGATTGCTGTCACGTCCGTAATATGACGTCACCCCTTTCGCCGGATGCTGTAGAGTATGCCCGGCAGGCTTGTCACAGCGGGGACCGAGACAACGGATATCACCATGTGTAATCAGGGCTTCCGCCTGCTGACCGGTGGCATAGTGGGTATGCAGGATTCTGCCGTTCCAGGACGGCTCACCGTGCAGATGGCAGTAAACGGAACGGAACATACCATCGCGACAATAAACGGAAATCGTGCTGCTGACTGTCATGAATACGTCTCCCTCTGATGAATCATGTCGCCGGGCCGACCGGTTATTCCCCGGAGGGGCGAAAGCCCCTTCTGCCGTCCACTTCTTCGGGGTTTCACCCCGCAGTGGACCTTTCCGATGGGGCGCCCGTCACCACGTCACGGGGCGGCTGTCCGGGGGCGGACGCAAAAGTTTTTGACGCCCGCGGCAAAAAGTTTTGTGGCCGGTACACCTCCCCCTGGACGGCTGAAACGGGATGTGGTTACTTCAGCCCCCGGAAAGTCCGCAGCGGGAAACAGGCCGCAGAGGTGGCGGCAGGAGGGAAAAAGCCTTACGCCCCGCAAGGGGTGCGGGGAGCGCCGTCACCGGCGCGACAATGGCGGCGCGACCGCTCCGGTCGCTGCAAGCCGGGGTTTCAGACATCAGACCGTAGCGAAGCCCGAAACCGCGCCAGCGGGTTCGGCGGAGCCTGGCAGGTGCGCCAGCAGCTGCCCGGCGGAGTCGGGCTTGACGACCGGATGCCGTCAGGCAGCCGGGAGCCGAAGGGGCGACCAAAGAAAGAAACAAGAGACGTGATGACAGTATCACTGCATAATCCGGCCAGGACATATGATACAACCTCTCATCATCCCGTAACCGGAAAGGCGGGGTTGCAGCGCCGCAGGCGCTGCTTCCCGCTTTTCCGGCAGGCGACAGCCTGCCAGTTTTTTTCGCGCGGGCTGACAGGCGGCTTCCCCGCCTGCCATCATGTTTACCTGCTTTTTCCTCCCTGTAAGATGAAGTGACCGCCGATGTAAACGGCACACTGACAGGCCATGTACTCGCAGATTTCATCCATGACCTGCGCGATCGTCAGTTCACTCTGGTCGGCATCACGGCGGCGGGCATTAATCAGCTCTTTGTACTGGCGAAGAATTTCACGGGTTTCTGGTTTAATGTTCACGGGGTTATCCTTCTTATCCGTCGATCGCAGTCTGTAACTGGCGCATGGCGTCTATTTCTTCCGCCAGGAAGGCGTCTGCATCCCCGCCCCCTTCCTCTGCCACGGCATACAGTCGCTGCATTTCAGAACCTGCCAGTAACATTATTTTTTGCAGCGCACTGGCCGGAACGCTGACATCACCTATTGCGCGGCGCTCATCCATCAGTTCTTCAGCGATACAGCGGATCATGCTCACATCAGCCCCCTGCTCATACATTGCATTCAGTCGCTGCATGACACATGTAATATCCTCATCGGACATATTCCATTCAGTGGTCAGCATACGGATATCCTCACGCGTAATACACAGAACCAGCAAAGCCTCTTCAGGCGCCATGTCATATTTCAGGAGATCGGTCATGATTTCTTTAATGGGTGCGTACATTGTTTTATCCCTTTAAAAGGGGCGGTATCGCCGCCCCGTCGTTTATTCAGTCAAGTGCGGCGTAAATGGCGTTACATTCAGGATGGAACTCAATATGGCTCCATAACTGCGCATCCCTTGTCCGGAAAAGGTGCGTCAGCGCAGCATGACCACACGCGTGATGCGCCCATAAACGGCGGTTAATAGCGAGGGATGTGAGGATAATCCCTGCTGCATCCGCGCTGACAGTAGAGTCAAACCAGTTTTCACTGTTAGTCAGATGCACTGGCCCACAGTCCGGCATCATATAGCCGCCACCGTCCGGCAGACGGATGAAGTGCCAGAAGCCGCCTTCGTATCCGGTAATCATTTTTCTGGCCAGCGCGTACACCTGCATTTCTGCAATCATGAAATCATCGCCGAACAGATACGGCAGAAATGACAGACGATCAGATTCTTCAACGTTCAGGGGGGCAGTTGCTGCGTATTGCATGGTATTTCCTCCGTAGTTCACATATCCACGACACCGGGCGGTGCCGTGCATCCATAACAGACGGGCGCCCAGGCGGGGATGCAGGGGCGCAAGGGAAGCCGCAGCCTGACGACACGGCAGACGGGAACTGGAGGGTGAGGACGCGAAACCTGAGCGGACGAACGACCGGAAGAGCGCGGCTGACGGGAAGGAAGGACCGGGTGACCGCAGCGGCGAAGCGCACCCTTGCATCAACGCCAGCCCGGCTACGATGGATGCACGGCACAGCCCGTCACAACGCGGAAGCCGCAGAGTGGAAAACCATAAGGACATGGCCTTCAGGCCATGTCCGGGTGATGCGGAGCCGACGGCGACATCCTTTTTGCTTTTGTAACCTCCGGTACTGGCTAAAAAAGGAAGGGCTTCCCCTTCCCTCACCTGTCAACATTCACTGTCAGAATGGCTGATAAGTCTGGCCTCGTTCACCACTTCCCGGAGGACACGGCGGTCAAGCCAGCGTCGGGAGGGGGCGCCGGGAAACCGCAGACAGTCCGTTATCACGCCGCAACTTTCAATACCTTCCTCCTGCTCATTAACCAGCGTCAGCAGAACCGGGCAGAAACGTGCGTTACGGACCAGTACCGCATCCAGCACCTTATCCAGTTCGTCCCCGTCGTCTGCATCAAGCCAGTTCTCATGGTCGTATTCATCAGCCAGAAGCCGCCAGCTCCCGATTTGTTTTTCCATCAAACGGGGCTCGCCAGACGGCGCCAGCGCCGCCGCAATACGTCGCGCATCCTGGCGGACGATTTCGCATACCCGGTCAGTGGAATCTTTCAGGAGCGCCAGCAGGTCTGCACATTCGTCCATAGTCAGCCACTCCTGAGCATACGGAAGGCGGATTTCGGTACATTCACGTACCGTGGCAGGGTGCGGATATACCTGTACCGGGTAAAGATGTAACCGGACTGGCGTCCCCGCCAGCCGTTGCGCACTGGCCGTCAGTAGTTGCGCCCGTCCATAATTAAGGGACCGGCAAAGATGCGTCACCAGCGTCAGGATTTCATCTGCACTGAGCACACCGCAGACGGCCAGCCAGCCGGGAACCACACCGGGGGCTACCTGTGTCACTCCGACGGTTTCGGGCCAGCCGGACCGGTGTAACAGACTGTCTCCGTGGTGCACTATCAGTGCACTGAGCGTGTTATTTCTCATGATATGGTTCCTTTTTCGTATTCAGATGTGCGTACTGTGGAACACCCGCCCCTCACCCGGCGCGGGGTCGTGCGTTATGCTGCCAGCGCCTGTTGCCTGAGCCGGGCAATATCGGCCTGAGCATCGGCAACGCTGGGGTACTGTCGGCATACAAGAGGCCAGGCCTGAGCATCCTCCGTATCCAGCGCCCGTCCTGCGATGTCCGTTATCCTTGCCAGCAGGTCGGCGGGAACACTGACGCTCGGCATTTCCCGTAATCCGGCGTACAGCTCCTGTACTGTACGGTATGAAATGCCCGCTTCGGCATGGTCGCCGAAACCGGTTTTGCCAATCTCACGTAAAATCGCATCGGCCTCCACTTCGGTCATCCCCTGAGCCAGTGACATAACGTCCTGCTTCGTCCAGACCAGCAGGGCAAAACGCTCGTCGTTGCCAAAAACGCGTTTCAGTTTTTTGTTAAGTTCCTTACGAGTGCCATACATCATGATTTTTCTCCGTTGGTTCTGTGGGGCGGCACCGCCGCCCGTGGTCAAACGTCAGTTGTCAGTCTTTAAAACACTCATCGAGCATCAGGCTTTCGTTGAACGCTTCATCCAGCAGGATGTTGATGCGCCGCAGACTCTGCCCGGCCAGTCGTTCAGTAAGCCCGTGACGCTGCCAGTGATAACGATCTTCCAGTACTTTCAGGGTGGTGCGCAGGTCGCACATGCTGTTGGTCAGCAACGCCACCTCCGCCCGCAACTTCTCGTTTCCGACGTAATTCATCAGGCAGCCTCCGGGATAAACCAGTCATCGTTGGCTACCGGGCGCTGCATGGCCTGCTGAACGGCGGCCAGGCGTTGCTGACCTGCCCTGTGGTACTGCTCCATCAGCTCGATACCGATATATCGGCGCCCCGCCTGTAACGCGGCAACGCAGGTGGAGGCGGAGCCGGCAAACGGGTCCAGCACAATCGCGCCGGGATGTGTGAAAGACTCAATCAGCGGTTGCAGGCTGGTTACAGGCTTTTCAGTCGGATGATGGCGGTTGCCGGAATATTTCCAGCCGAGCACGTCCGGCAGCGGATTCTGCGGCAGATCCGGACGGCCTTTCGCCAGGATATAGGCACATTCGTGGCGGTAGCCGACATACGTGGATTTTGACGAGTAGTTTTTGGTGAATACCAGGTGTCCGACCACGCTGAAACCGGCACTTTTCCAGGCCGCCATGAAACGGTCAACGCGGTTCCAGCCATAGAAACTGATAAGCAGCGAGTCTTTTTTGAGTACGCGGTACATCTGGTTACAGGCGGGTTGCAGCCATTCGTCGGTTTTGTCACCGGCAATACTGCGGCCGGAACGGTCACGGAATCCGACAAGGTAGGGTGGATCAGTAAGGATGAAATCGACGGCGTGGTCCGGAAAGGTGGACATAATATCGACGCAGTTCCCCTGGATTAAACGGGACATAGAGATTCCTCGCGGTTACAGGAGGCATCGGGAGGGCGTCCCTGTGACGCCCGTTCCCCGCTGCCTGTGGGCTGTTCACCGCGTCCGGTAACGGGTCAATGCCGACCGTGGAATATCGCAGCCGTTGTCTTTTTGACGGCGAGAATATGCCGCGAAAGCGGCTTGAAGGGCGTGCCTTAAAAGGCGAGTGCCGGGCGCATAATGGCGACAGCGCCAGGCAGGAGCAGAAAAATCGCCCGTCCCGTGCCCGGCCGGACGCGGGATACTGACCACAGGCAGCGTTGCTCCCGCGCCGCGCAGCCGGCGCCGAAAAAAGAGGAGCAGAGCGACATCATTATTCATTCAGGAAGTACCGGGCAGACATTCTGCCCGGCAGGTTGTCAGCGGGTGATATCCCGCCAGTCATTCCCCCACTCGTCGCGCAGTACCGGCGCATCCGTTGAGCCGGTCACTGTCCACGCATCGAGGAACTCCTCATCCGCATCATGGCTGTACTGCGCCAGCTCAATCGCCGCATCGATATCGTCCTCCGTGAGCGAACTGTCCAGTGCCAGAAAGTCACTGGACAGCCAGAACGTGCCACAACAAAGCGCATAATCAGGATACCGGGAAAGACGTTCCTGAAAAGCCTTAACAGTCATGCGTTTCATCGTGATATCCGGGCGGCCAGGCCGCCCGCCTCCGGTCAGCCGCCAAAGTGCGCCACATTGTTGATAATCCACTCAGGGCCGGTTATATCCTGGAAGCTGTCCTCATCATCCGGGTCAGCATTACCCCACTCCAGCTCGTCCGTGATGTACACCTCCGTTTCGCCCTTGACGTACCTGGCATAACCGCAGTAATTACATCCCTGCTCCACAAACCAGTGCTCTACCTCACAGCCATAACGCTTGCTGAGTTCAGCCACAACTTCTTCGCTGACCGGGCTCCAGGGGGTATCAAAATCAATCACGATAAAGTCACTGCCCTGAGAACAAATATTCAGCTCATACCCCACCGGCCACTTTGTTCCGTATTGCGACAGGTACCAGTTATACGCTGAAGGAATGCCATCCAGCAGTTTTCCGTTGAAGCCGTTAATTTCCACATCAAGTCGGGACGGCAGAACCAGAAGCAGGTCAAACGGATTCGTTCGCGCGGGTAACGGGTTATCACACAGTTGCGTCCACCATACAGCCACGTCTTTCCTGTCCCATATTCCGCACCAGTCATGGCATTTGTATGCATAAAGACGCGAAATCTCATTTCTGGTACTGTCGGACAACGTTTCCCACCGACGACCGCCGATACCGCTTTGCAGCCAGATTTCATGAAGTACCTGACTGTTTTTCTCATCCAGAAGCACCCCATCCTGCAACTGGGTCAGCCAGCGAGTAAACGCCAGGTTTTCCGGCGATAACACACCAATTCCTGCTGCAGTCAGTGCAGGATAAGGTATGAACTGAATTTCCTCTGTCACTTGCAGAAGCCCGACACATCCGGCCACGAATAACTGAATCCCCTCTTCAGTCGCCCGACGATAAAACGGTGTCACAGCACCCTCAGCCAGTGCCTTAATCGCTGCTGTTTGCTCAGGTACAGCAGAAAAACGCATCCGGTTACAACACCAGTTTGGCATAGTCACTTTCCTCTCAGATGCGGCCTCCATCAGGCCGTGCCGCATCTGTAACCGGGCATTCGGGCATCACGATGCAGGTGCGGTTCCGGAAGCCGCAGCACGTTTCGACGTTCAGGAAGAATGACGAAACGTGACCGGGTGAGGAAACCGGCGTCAGCTTCACACTTGCATCGGATGCAGCCCGGTTAACGTGCCGGCACGGCCTGGGTACTCAGGCATTCAGCCCACAATTCCGGGGGAGCAATCACCTGTCACGACGTATAAGAGGATGGTATCGGGAGAGAGCGGGACGAGAGTGCAGCAGGAAAAGCGGCGGTCAGCATCAGAAAATCACTGCGATCAGGCGGGGATGAAACCGGAATTTTCGGGATAAGGGGAAAGTGCAGTGTTCATACTGAAGACCGGTCCCCGTCAGAAATCGTTAAAGTTTTTATTCAGTAACCCAATTTTTTTCATGTATTTAAATACTGACGCAGGCCTGCGCTGGTAATCCTCAGCAAACTGATCCACGTCGAGCATGCCAGCCTCTGCCAGCGCGATGAGATGCTGCTTTTCCTCTTCCTCCCACCGGGCTCCGTGGCGTGGATACGCATCTTTATAGCCTGTCCCCGGAGAAGAACGCCGGGTTAACACTTCCCGGATTTCAGTCAGCGTCTTATTTTCGAAATCCTCAACAATATTCAGTGTCTGCAGCTCCCGAGCCAGCTTGAGGAATTGTCGGATTTGCTTACCATACTCCCTGAGATCGGTCATCAGAATGCCTCCGTTAATCCCTGCATATCGGGAAGTTCACTATTTTTCCACATCACCGTCCTGGTGATTTTCACAGGCATACGCCATTAAAATAATTTTTTCATATTCGCCCGCGCGACGCTGATTTCAGGAGAGGACTCCGGCCCGGTACTTTTTACCTCTCCGGGCAGGGGCATACTCAGCCCCCTCTCCTTAAATAATCCCGTAGCCAGGTGCTGCAGGGCATCCAGGGTGGCAGGAGGCTCCGGCATGCTGGCGAGCAACCGGGGAAATCGTTGATCGAGCTCATGAAGTACACAACCTGCGATCATCAGACTGCGCAGAAGTGTCATACGTTGCCGGTCAGAAGCATCATCCAGCAGAGGGAGTACCAGGCTGGCGCACACATCATCCTCCAGTTGCAGTATCAACCGACGGCGCTGAGACGTGCCGGTATATCTGCCCGGAATCCATGGATACACCTTTCCCTCTCCTGAAACATCAGTCTCTCCGGTTCCCCGCAGTAATGCCAGTATACCGGCAAACTGCGATGGCGTAATTGTGCCTGCAAACATAGCGCCCAACATTGGCGGCAGACGGACATCAATCCGGTAAAGAACCGATCCAGCCACGGACGCGACGCGAATAAACTCTCCGCGTAATGGGCGGGACACTGACTCAATAGTGGCCAGGGCACGCATATCCGTATGATCATCATGATTCAGGTAGAGAAAGAAATTTCCGGCAGACACAATCAGTCCTCGTGTTTGAAGAGCGCTATCTCCCGCGCCAGTGCCAGCTGAGGATCTTTGATAACCTCGATCCGGTCGGCGGCAAGCGGCCAGGCGCGACGAACGCTTTCTTCGATGAGCGGAGCACCACCACCTGTAAGCAGAACACGGTTCACGTTACGGAAGCGTGTAAGTTCACTCACCACTCTGGCTCCCAGCGCTCCGATAGCCTCTTCTATTTTGTCAGTGACATATCCAATTCTGGTCGAATCATTAATGATGCTGTGAAGAAATGCACGATCTTTTCGTTCCCGAATGACCCTGTCAGCAATCAGCGGACTGGTTTCACTTTCCGCAGCACGCAGGGCTCCCTGCGCAGCCTGAGTGACAACAGATACCCCAATGGTCGGGTTCCCATGGATGGCGCTGATATCTTCAAATTGTCCCACGATCACCCCCGCATCCAGCGTTGTTCCTCCGAGGTCAATGATCAACGTTGACTCTCCTGGGCCGGGCTTAATTTCAGCCAGGCGGGAGAACGCCGCCGGCAATGACTCAGGCATAACACTGACGTCTTTGATTGTAAACGTTACTCCCTTGTTGAGAGAAATATCGCGCATCAGGTTAGCTTTTTTGCGGCTGATATTTTCCTCATTTTTCTGGCAGTCCTGGTCGTAATACTCACTCAGTGGCAGCGTTACTGTCAGCGATACATCCTGCGGGCTCAGGCCACAGTTCAGTAACGCGTGATGTACCGCCAGTAAATTGAGATCGCCGTACTGGTATTCCACGTTTGTGGTTGATACCGCTTCCCGGCTGACCGCATCCCAGGTGTATTTCAGGCCGGAGACCATGTAATTGAATACCGGACCGCCGAAATCCACTTTCCAGCCGTGGCGAAACGAGTTAGGTGAAACGGACGTCTTCAGAATATCGTTTTCAAACCAGGCAAGCTTAACGTTAGTGGAACCATCGTCACAGAAAATGTTAATCATTTTGATTTCCTTAAAATCACCACGTTGGTCATATAATAAAGTAGTGAACCACAAAAGGCAACATAAAAACATCATTTTGGGTATTTATAAGAAGCCAAAAAAGATATTTAGATGATTATTTACTTTTAAAATCATCAAAATGACACTTTTCGTAGTTCAATTAACTGTGTGCTACAGCCAGTGTGAATTTTTCCTGAGTCAAGACAGAAGGTTATATGCAATCTGAAAGATTCATGTTGAAACCCGGGGAAAATACTCAATAATACTGTATATAAAAACAGTAAAAATAAGGAGTGCATATGCTTCGTCTTTATTCGGCGGCATCAACCGCTGAGCCTTTTTCCGCCCCACTGTTTCTGGAGCGGTGCCAGGCAGGTTTTCCTTCGCCGGCAGCGGACTACACAGAATCTGAACTGGATCTGAACGAGTATTGTATTCAGCGTCGCAGTTCAACTTACTTTGTCAGAGCCATCGGCAACTCTATGCGGGATATGGGTCTGCACAGCGGCGATCTGCTGATTGTGGACAAGGCAGAACGTCCTCAGCACGGCGACATCGTGATCGCGGAAATTGACGGAGAGTTCACGGTCAAAAAGCTGCTGTTGACGCCACGACCGGGGTTACAGGCGATGAACCCGGACTACCCTACCCTTTGGCCAGATCCCGATAACCTGCAGATATTTGGGGTCGTTACGGCATTCGTACATAAGACACGGGGACGGGACTGATGTACGCCCTGGCTGACGTCAACAGCTTCTACGCGAGCTGCGAGAAAGTATTTCGTCCCGATTTGCGAAACAAACCGGTTGTCGTTCTGTCCAATAATGATGGTTGTGTAATCGCCCGCAGCCCCGAAGCAAAACGGCTGGGCATAAAAATGGGGGTACCGTGGTTCCAGCTGAAGATGACACAATTCCCGGAGCCGGTCATCGCGTTCTCAAGCAATTACGAGCTCTATGCGTCTATGTCGAACAGGGTAATGTCTCATCTCGAGGAACTGGCGCCGCGCGTGGAGCAGTATTCTATTGATGAAATGTTTCTTGACGTGAGTGGTATTGACAGTTGCATTGACTTTGAAGACTTTGGCCGACAGTTGCGTGAACACGTCCGGAACGGGACCGGCCTGACTATCGGCGTGGGCATGGGGCCAACCAAAACGCTGGCAAAAAGCGCGCAGTGGGCATCGAAGGAATGGCCACAATTTGGTGGCGTACTGGCATTAACAACGGGTAACCCCCGACGCACGACAAAACTGCTCTCGCTCCAGCCGGTCGAGGAAATCTGGGGAGTTGGTCGCAGGATATCCAGGAAACTGAGCACAATGGGTATAACCACTGCACTGCAGCTGGCCCGCGCGAATCCGGCCTTCATCCGGAAAAATTTTAATGTTGTGCTGGAGAGAACGGTCCGCGAACTCAATGGTGTAAGCTGTATATCACTGGAAGAAGCCCCCTCACCAAAACAGCAGATAATCTGCAGCCGGAGTTTTGGTGAACGTGTCACAACTTACGAAGCGCTACGTCAGGCCATCTGCCAGCATGCAGAGCGAGCGGCCGAGAAACTACGTGGTGAACGCCAGTTCTGCCGGCATATTGCTGTCTTCGTTAAAACATCACCTTTTGCCGTCAACGAGGCGTATTACGCCAATGTGGCCAGCGAAAAACTACTCCTGCCTACCCGAGACACCCGGGACATTATCAGCGCCGCAGTAAAGGCCCTGGACAGTATCTGGCTCGATGGTCATCGATATGCAAAGGCTGGCGTAATGTTGAATGATTTCACGCCCAGCGGCGTGTCTCAGTTGAATCTGTTTGATGAAGAACAGCCCCGTGCCCAAAGCGACGAACTGATGAAGGTTCTGGATAGGATCAATCATTCCGGGAAGGGAAAAATCTGGTTTGCAGGGCGGGGAATAGCCCCTGAATGGCAGATGAAGCGAGATATGCTCTCGCCTGCGTACACTACAAGATGGAGTGATATCCCTGTTGCACTATTGTGAGATAGTATCCCAAAGGAACCCATCAGCAATCCTTTGGATATCTGTAAAGCATCCCTTAAACATCCATCAGATATCTAACAGATATATAATAGATATTTTTTTACACTTGCACTAACTTTTGCTGATTATCCGGATATACCCAGGATATCCTGAGGGGATACAATGACCCTCCCTTTGATATCCTGAGCATACACTGCATATATCCAAAAGATACCCAAAAGATATCTCAACTCCCAATAGCACCATCTCTCTCAAGCTTTTCTCGGATAGCTTCAATAATATATGAGCTAAAATCGAGAGACGTCTTACAGGTGGCTTTTAGCTCGTCATGAGCCTCAAAATATGTAACAGGAATGGCCTTGAGATTTTTAGCCTTAGTTCTCACCGGTTCAGGACGTTCTGTAACCTGGATCGGCTTTTCAGAACCCTTAGCTTCGTTGCTAATTTCGTCACCACCGTGAGCTGCATCATTTTTCGCAGCCATTTGTGTGGACGTTTGCAGCCGAGCTGAGCCCACTAAATTTTTGAGTTTCTCAGTCTGTTCGTTAATCTTATTTTTGCTCATGATATACATCTCAGATGTTCTGAAGGCACACCAAGAATGCCCTTTAAATATTCAAGTGATATCCGAAGGATATCTTAAGAGTATCCTAATGTTAACGTTTATTCGCCATCAATTGCTTAATCTCATTAACTAAAGCTATGACTTCTTTGCCACCCTGTGTGGTGCGTCCATGCAAGGTTTCAGTTATCCCCATTCCACTTTCAATAACGTCTTCAAACTCAGCACGAGCAGATATCCGGCTGTCCATTAATTTCAGGTGCTTGAAGGTAGGGAGTAATGCCTCAAGTTTCGGGAAGTTTTTCTTGTTTGGGTTAACTTTGCACAGGTAAAGATGTGCTGTGATATTTGTTTCCATGATTGAACTGATTTCAGCGAGAACAGCATCAAAGTGCATAAGCCCAATCCGTTCTGTTAGAGAGTCCTTAGATGGAACGATGACACAATCAGCGAACGCTACTGCGGTACGAGTTAGATCAGAGTCGAACCCCCCACAATCTATAAACAGGTCTTTATCGCTATTTTTATAAGGCGTCATTATTTCAATCAGCTCTTCGACAGTATTCGGTACCCTTACAGAAACCTGTTTACTATCTGGACGTAACCCCAGGATGATTGAAAGCCCAGTGTGTGTGTCAAGATCCACAGCATCTGTTTTCATTTCACCAACCAGGTTAACTGAAGATGTAGTTTTACCTACACCGCCTTTCGGGTGAGCATTAGCAATTATACCCATAATATATCCCTTCTATCCTCATTTGATACCCATCAAGCACCCCTTAGACATACATGGGGTATCCAATGGATGTTTAGTAGATACCTTTTTAAACTAAAAACTTACACATAGTCAATAAATTTAGGTACTCTAAAAACATCCCATGTATATCTTATAGATATCCCCTGGGGATACAAAATGGTAAGTATCAAAAAATTGCACTCTGTTGGAACAATGAATTTAAACCCTGTTATGCCGTCATCTTTCTGTTCAACTTATCCACATATACACTGATATATCAATTACTTAGATCAGTAATAAGATCAACAAAGGAAAAGAAAAGATCACAACGTCTGTATCTGTCTGAAAACAAAGCAATAAAATGCCTTTCTGGCGGTCACTTTCATAAGAAAAGCGGTTATATTCATAATTAAAGCGTTTACTTTCATAATAAAGGCGGTTATTTTCATAATCCTTGGGCGGTCACTTTCATAAAAAGAGTGCTTTCAAACCAACTCATGTGGATAACCCTAAAAATTGAATAAAATCAATGAGGCTATGAGTCCGTTTGCCATTATCAAAAAGGACTCAGGCACAGCTTACGAACTGGTTCCCAACAGTAGTAAAACGGTACAACCAGTAGCTCTACTCAGGCTGAGCGTCTTTACGCCAGTATCACCGCGTGAGAAAGGTAAACGCGATTTTCAGATAGATGCGTCAGAAGAGCTTTCAAGCCTGGAAGTAGCTCGTCAGGAAGGTTATACAAACATCAAAATTCAAGGTGCTAAGCTGGGGATGTCCACTGATTTCAAAACGTGGATCGGCATAATATCTGCTTTCTCAAAATACGGGTATGAGAGCGAGAAAATCACGCTTCCTTTTTCAGAGTTCGCGAGAATGTGTGGATTAAAGCCTACTGATATCAACGGGCGGGCCCGCACACGTCTGAGCGATTCTCTGTTTAATCTTTCAAGCGTTACTCTTTCTTTTCGGAGCAAGGACGGCAAGCGAAGCCTCATTACCCACTTGGTCCAGCGTGCGGTTCTGGATATGGAAGCGGACGTTGTAGAGATTGTTGGTGATAAGAGCCTATGGGAATTGTATCGATATGACCATAAGGTTCTGCTCGGGTTGAAGGCATTATCTGAACTCTCACGAAAAGAAGCTGCACAATCGCTCTATGTTTACTTTGAAAGCATGCCAGCTGGAACTCTTTACGTTTCAATGAAGCGTCTGCGAGAGCGTCTGGCTATGGAGTCACAAATCAAGGATCAGAACGCGATAATAAGACGTGCTATGGGTGATCTGCGTAGAATTGGGTATCTCGATTACAATGAAACAAAAAAAGGTAGGGAAATCATGTTCATCATTCATAACCGCTCGCCTAAATTAGGGCTTGCAGCCCCACGGAACCCAGATTAGCGGTTACTTTCATAATTGGTTCGGTGGTAGTAGGGTGCTTTCATAATGCTTGGGCCAAAAGCGGTCGCTTTCATAATGACGGAGTCGACCAAAAGGATTTTATGGGGAAATTTGCCGTAAAAACAGTCAATTTTTGAGCTGCGTTTATGAAAGTAACCTCCTTTTTACAGATTCATTATGAAAGTACGCAACCTATTATGAAAGTAACCGCCTAACACGTTAATCCTGGCGGGCTAACAAATTCCTTTGAGCATGGGCACAGCATCAGTACCCGGCATCTGAAACAGCACCCGGTGCCGTGCGGGACATAGAGCGCAAACACCTTCGTATAGACCTCTGTCGAGCTGACAGACTTGTGCCCCATCAGCGCCTGCAGCACCTTCAGCGGGATGCCGGCGTACAGCATGTGCATCGCGTAACTGTGGCGGAACGTATGGGGTGTCACCGGCACTGAGAACGTCACGCCGTCAGCCGCTGCGGCCTCAACCGCCTCCCCAATCCAGGTACGGACCGTCCGGTCGGTTATCTCCCAGAAGCGTGCCTTTTCCGTTCTGCCGGTACGTCTGTTACGACGCTCCAGCGGGATTTTCAGCGTGGCCACCATCATCCGCAGCTCGCGATGAACCGCAATTGTGCAGTACAGAATTACTTCTCAAACTTGAAGACGCACATTCGGGGAAATTCACTGAAGGCCATCGCTGAACACTGCAATGCATGTTGCAGGAAGGGCGGGCCAGGGTGGTCAGATAACTGGTCTACGGAACGCGTGCTGAGAGTAACATTTTAGCTGAAGCAAGAAAGTAACATTAACAGGTGAGGCAATACGTCGGCAAAACAGGTTAACGCCTAATAGACTCCGTAGTCTTTTCCAGGCGGACCCATTTAAGGCCTAACATTGAGCGCGCATCAGTGACATATCGACATCAAACAAGATTAGCACTTGACTTTGTGTGACTACTATGTGATTTTTAAATATAAATAATAATCATTATCATTAATGTAAGGCAAGTGAAAATGGAGTTTGTTACAAACTTGGTGACGACGGATGACAGGGGCAGAAAAACATTACTGGCTTTGATCTTGGCTGCCACATTGTTCGAGTACTCTTTGTCGATGTTCTAATTTTTTGTAACCCAGCGAAAAAACTTATGCGGGCTTATTCCGCATCTATATATTCCCCCTTTTTATTGAGACCGGGGTACGTCACTGATTTTTGTATTCAAAAAAGGATGAAACTTATTCAGGAGTCAACGAATCTTTGGGCTATTGCAATGGAGAATAGTGTCATATGAACCCAATATGTTCGCTTGCTGAACTCAATGAAAACCTGGTGCCCTTTACTGCCCGACAGGTAACCTCAAAGTTGATCTGGCGTGCTGAGGATAGCCTGAATATCGAAGTATTACAAAAAGCCTGCAGCTATATAATAGATTCGGCCAGTTCATCTTCACACAAAATATTCCATGCAGAGCGTTATGGTGGAAGTGGTATTCAGCGTAACGGCGGGGGCGCTCGTTGTGGTTTTGATGGTAGTTATCAGATTAAAGGTATGGGAACCAATCCCTTAGTCGGTAAAGGGACTGATGGGCGTCACTCTAATGGTGCCCTCGGTGCCATCCATGCAATCTATGAGGCTTTATGGGGAGAGGTGCTGGCACAAATATTACCCTATGGTGCTGTGCGTGCCAGGGCAGTTTTACTTACGGATATATATACCGACAAGGCATTTGACCGCCCTCACGGGAAATCCCGACGAGCCCTGTTGGTACGCGAACCAGTGATTCGCCCGGCGCATTTTGAACGAGCCCCCTATTTCAGACCTCAGCCGGAATATGTCACTCAGTTAGTACATGATGCCCGGCGGGTTCGGTCTGTGATCCACATGTTGCCCGGAAATTTACCTGTACCGCCAGAGGGAGTCAGCGAAGAGGCTCAACGTGATCACCGGGTTTATTGTATTGAGGGGTTATGTGAACTGGCCCGCCGTGAAGCATGGCAGATGGCGTTTTGTCGTACACGCTTCCTGAGGTTGACAACTTCTCCTTCCAATATTGCGATAGATGGCAGGTTAATGGATTTTAACGGACTCAGTTGTCTGTTCCCTGGAGATTATCCCGATGATTTTGGATATCGGCTCAGGCTTGCCGAACTGCAGAAAGAACCGGTGGTACTGATTCAGGGACTGTCAGATCTCTGTCTTTATCTCGGGAAATACCTGTTTGATCCCGATTTCACAATGGTGGCACGCCAGAAGGTTGAGGAGACCTTTCAGAAAACTTTCCATGAAGCATGTTATTACTGTTATCTGGAACAACTGGGTATCCCCACAGAGTTTATGCCAAAGGAGGGTATCCCGGATACGTTGAAAAAACAGGTCAACAGTTTCGTTGTATTAGTCAATAAACGCAGCGATCGGTTGTACTGTCCAGATGTCGGATGCAAAGAGGATTCACCATTGCAAAGACTCGTGGTGGAACTGATTCGGCAGAGCCATGGCCCAATCAGACCTGTGGATAATGACGCTCAGCATGATGTTCATTTCACAGAAGCGCAACAGTGTTTTACCTGCGCGATACAATGGCTGATACAGGTCGGTATCAGATACCCGACTAATGTTTCATCTCTTCTTAAGGAAATGGAAAACCATGCCAGGAAGCGACTGCAACCCAGAAAAGACCTGGGGAAAGTCACTATGTCCGAGAAAATTGCTTCCCTTCTGGATAAACACGGTGATGATCACCATTTTTTGCAGGAGGCATTTTCTGATATGGGTGTCCAAATGCTGGAGTTTTGCAGAGAAGCAATCGGCCATTTTAGTCCTGTCAGAATTGCGGTGTAATATACGAGGGTAATGAACAATGATGTCGTATATACGAGAAACCATCAGTGGAAGAGCGGAATGGACCGTCTATGAACAGATTGGTTTTGCTGTCAGCTGTATGCTCCATAACCGTAATTACAGCCTGTATCCTGTGTTGACCATTCAATACTGGACTGAATACGCTATACAACACCATCAGATTAAATTCCTGTTTGATTCGCGTGGTTTTCCACTGGCATATATCACTTGGGCATATCTCGAGACAGATACAGAAGCGCGTCTGCTAAACGATCCTGAGTTCATACTACATCCTTCTGAATGGAATGAAGATGGAAGGATATGGATACTGGATTTTTGTTGTAAGCCTGGTTTTGGGCGTAAGGCTATTGAATGTTTTACAGATCTTCGCCCATGGGGAGAAGGAGAAGTGCGATGGCTGAACAGAAGAAAGAAAATCATGACAGTACGGCAGAATAAATTACGACATATCCCAGAGCTACAGAAAAAAATATAAATATCGTGGATGGATGCCGTCTGCATTATCTGAGCAAATTTTGCTGAATTATATATGCCTGTTCAGATTAACAGCAGGGACACAGATGATTGAGGACGTGTATTTTGTTTCGTCAGGAAGCGTTAGATAACAGGAAAATGAAATGGCGTGGACGAGCTATTTTACTGCCAGGAATGCCGTTATGGTTAATCATGCTGGGAAGCATTGCGTTTATCACGGCATTTCTGACGTTCGTTATCGCTGGTACCTATAGCCGTCGTGTCAATGTCAGTGGTGAGGTCACGACCTGGCCGAGAGCCGTCAATATATACTCCGGTGTGCAGGGGTTTATAGTCAGGCAGTTTGTGCATGAAGGTCAGTCGATAAAAAAAGGTGATCCGATTTACCAGATTGACGTCAGTAAAAGCACACGCAGTGGCGTTGTTACCGATAATCAGCGAAAGGATATTGAAAATCAGCTGGTTCGCGTGGATAACATCATTTCCCGTCTGGCGGAAAGTAAAAAAATAACGCTGAATACGCTGGAAAAGCAACGTCTGCAATACAGCGATGCGTTCCGTCTCTCATCAGATATTATACGGCAGGCAGCGGAAGGGATAAAAATAATGAAGAACAACATGGAGAATTACAGAAACTATCAGTCAAAAGGGCTGATTACTCAAGATCAGTTAACTAACCAGGTGGCATTATATTATCAACAACAAAATAACCTTCTCAGCCTGAGCGGACAAAATGAACAGAATGCCCTGCAGATAACCAGTCTGGAGAGCCAGATCCAGACTCAGGCTGCGGATTTTGATAACCGTATCTATCAGATGGAACTGCAACGGTACGAGTTGCAGAAAGAGCTGGTTGATACTGATGTGGGGGGAGAAATCATTATTCGTGCGTTGTCTGACGGGAAAGTTGACTCCCTGAGTGTCACTGTCGGGCAAATGGTTAATGCCGGAGACAGTCTCCTGCAGGTTATCCCTGAAAATATCGAAAACTACTACCTTATTATCTGGGTCCCTAATGATGCTGTTCCTTATATTTCGGCAGGAGATAAAGTGAACATTCGTTATGAAGCCTTTCCTGCAGAAAAATTTGGTCAGTTCTCTGCTACGGTGAAAACCATATCCAGAACGCCAGCCTCAACGCAGGAAATGCTGACCTACAAGGGGGCGCCTCAAAATACGCTGGGCATCTCTGTTCCCTGGTATAAAGTCATCGTTAAACCTGAAAAACAGATTATTTCTTATGACGGGAAATCTCTCCCTCTTGAGAATGGAATGAAAGCTGAAAGCACATTATTCCTGGAAAAAAGGCGTATTTACCAGTGGATGCTTTCTCCTTTCTATGACATGAAACACAGTGCAACAGGGCCGATCGATGAGTAACGGGAATGTCAGACGAATGATAAATCAGCTTGATATGCGCTGGCGACGTCGGGTTCCGGTTATTCACCAGACGGAAACCTCGGAGTGTGGACTGGCCTGTCTGGCAATGATATGCGGACATTTTGGCAAGAATATTGACCTGATATCCCTTCGACGGAAGTTTAATCTTTCTTCCCGTGGGGCAAACCTTGCGGGAATAAACAGTATAGCGGAACAGTTGGGGATGGTAACCCGGGCACTTTCGCTGGAGCTGGATGAACTTGGTGCGCTCAAAACGCCATGTATTCTCCACTGGGATTTCAGCCATTTTGTTGTACTGGTCAGCGTAAAGCGTAACCGTTATGTACTGCATGATCCGGCCAGAGGCAGAAGAAATGTCGGACTGGAGGAAATGACCCGGTATTTTACCGGAGTTGCGCTTGAGGTCTGGCCAGGCAGTGAATTTTCTGCGGAGACCACGCAGAATCGAATCCATCTACGCTCACTTATTAACAGTATTTATGGTATTAAAAGTACACTGGCGAAAATCTTCTGTCTGTCAGTTGTTATTGAAGCTATCAATCTCATAATGCCTGTGGGTACTCAACTGGTTATGGATCATGCGATTCCGGCGGGGGACAGAGGGTTACTGACGCTCATTTCTGCCGGCCTTATGTTCTTTATACTGCTCAGGGCAGCCACGGGTATGCTCCGTGCATGGTCCTCGCTGGTTATGGGCACACTCATCAATGTTCAGTGGCAGTCGGGTCTGTTTAACCATCTGCTCAGGCTACCGCTGGCATATTTTGAACGTCGCAAATTAGGTGATATCCAGTCGCGTTTTGGTTCCCTTGATACTCTGAGAGCCACCTTCACCACCAGTGTGGTGGGGGCCATTATGGACAGTATTATGGTTGTGGGTGTTTTCGTGATGATGCTGTTATACGGTGGGTATCTTACATGGATAGTTCTCGGGTTTACCACGGTTTATGTTCTGGTTCGCCTGGTGACATACAGCTATTACCGGCAGATATCGGAGGAAACGCTGGTCAGGGGGGCCAGAGCCAGTTCCTATTTTATGGAAACCCTGTATGGCATTGCCACTGTAAAAATTCAGGGCATGGCTGAACGGCGGGGAACGCACTGGCTTAACCTTAAAATTGATGCCATCAATTCAGGCATTAAGTTAACCAAAATGGATTTATTCTTTGGCGGGATAAATACTTTTGTTGCAGCCTGTGACCAGGTGGCGATTTTATGGCTGGGTACCAGCCTTGTGATCGATAATCAGATGACAATAGGGATGTTTGTGGCGTTTGGTTCTTTCCGTGGGCAGTTTTCGGATCGGGTTGCCTCTCTGACCAACTTTCTTCTGCAACTGAGAATGGTGAGTCTGCATAACGAGCGTATTGCTGATATCGCACTGCATGAAAAGGAAGAGAAGAAACCTGAGCTTGATATTGTTGCTGATATGAGCCCGGTCTCTCTGGAAACCACTGATTTAAGTTACCGGTATGACAGCCAGTCAGCGCCGGTGTTCAGTGGTCTGTATCTGTCAGTGACTCCCGGAGAAAGTGTGGCCATAACCGGTACATCCGGTGCAGGAAAAACCACGTTAATGAAAGTATTATGTGGGTTGTTTGAGCCAGATACGGGAAAAGTACTGGTGAATGGTACGGATATACGGCAACTGGGGATAAACAATTATCACCGGATGATTGCCTGCGTGATGCAGGATGACCGATTATTTTCAGGATCTATCAGAGAGAATATTTGTGGGTTCTCTGAAGAGATGGACGAAACATGGATGATCGAGTGTGCCAGGGCCAGTTATATTCATGATGTGATAATAAAAATGCCTATGGGATATGAAACCCTCATTGGTGAACTGGGGGAAGGGCTTTCCGGAGGGCAAAAACAACGTATATTTATAGCCAGGGCTCTGTACCGTAGACCCTGCATATTATTTATGGATGAGGCCACCAGTTCACTTGATACTGACAGTGAGCGTTTCGTCAATGTGGCTATAAAGAATATGAATATCACAAGGATTATTATTGCGCACAGAGAAACAACGTTAAGAACAGTTGACAGAGTAATTCTAATTTAAGTTTTTCTTTGCAATAAGAAGTATTAAAATATGATAGATTATTATAAAATAATAGCGTTAAATTATTTTATTAAAAGAAACCTGATATCATTCCAGTAATGGGTGCCAGCATAATGAAGAAAATTGTTAGCTTTTTATTGGTGTTTATTATTGCATTAGCTGTTGGTATGGCTGGAGATCACTTTGAAATTAACCGTTACGTTAAGTATGTTTTAATGATTGCTGCTATTGTACTAACTCAAAATATGATAAGGAGGTTGATGTAATATAATGTTTACAGAAGGCATTATCATGTATTAACTTAATATAGAGGAATAATATGCGTAATCTTAAAGAGAATGAGTATTCTTTTATCTACGGCGGGGGTCAAGACGGAGGAAATTCCGGAGTATCCAAGGAAACGATTGGCGGAGCTATAGGTGGGGCCATTGGTGGGACATACGGAGGTATCCCTGGAGCTGCCATAGGTACAATCATGGGGGCATCTATTGCTAATGGCTCCCGAGGTACAGGTAGTGTTGGCCCTTCAGGTATTCCATGGGGTGGCTCCAATGGTGGTGGGGTAATGTGGGGCAGTAGCAGCAGCTCCTCTGCAAATGACGGAAGTTGATCAATATATCGATTCAACGAGTAAGCAGGTAAGCTACCTGTATACTATGTGGCTTTGATATAGTCCCCTAATAGGCTGAAGAGTCCATATAAATCAGAGCTAAAAACCAGAATCATATCCTGGTAAGCACTGGTAAGGTGATAATTAGCACCGTTCTTCTTAATATTAGCGGCGAGTGTTGTAAGACATTCTCCGCTATTTTTTATTCATGGATTATTATTACATTGCGGAGCGTTGTATCTATTAATATTAATTCTTTCATAACTAAAATTAACCGGATGAGGCAGGAAGCATGTAAGCCGCATACTGTATACCGGTAACCACCGCATTCATCAATATATGAAGAAGCACTGGCATCAGAAGCCCACGGCTTTTAACTCGTGCCGCCGATAATGTTAGAGACACCAGAAATAAAACGATAAATGTTCTTATTTCAGTATACTGCAAATGGACAACTGAAAACATCATAGAAACAATAACAGCGGTACCAAAAACATTATTCCCAAACCAAAAATAAGTTATATTAAACAGGCATCCACGGAAAATTATTTCTTCATAGACAGGAGCAATGAAGATTAGCAAAATGGCATTTATCCAGAAAATATAGCCTCCGAGAGCCATCTGGGACTCGGACCAACTTTCAGTTTCATTTACTCCGGAAATATAGGGGAGCAGATACTGAATAAGAAGAATGAGCAGAAACAGTATAAAAAACGTTTTAAACCGGAAGCTGCCAAGGCCCAACCCCTCTCTTTTACGAAAAAAGATATAATAGAGAGGAACAATAAATATAAATTCAAGAGTAACGATTATTGGGAATAGTAGCCCCTTAGCCATAAGTTCCGCACCATCTTTTAAAAAAAATGGGATAAAGGTTATTCCGACAAACAGCATGAACATAGCAAAACATCCGGACACAGCTTTATTTCTTTCAATATATTCACAACTGTATTTCTTGTCTTCCATTCTATGAATCCTGATATAAGGTGACAACTGAAGACTCTGCCAGTAAATATTTCCAGTATAAAGGGGGTTGAGGAGTAACGGAACCAAAATGACGGAGCACATTGTTCACAATATGGGGGTTGTAAGCGGGAAGCTGCCAAATTTTTGCGGACTTGCCATACGGCTTATGACAACGTCAGTCCCTCAATCATGGCGCATTGACTCTGGTGGAAAAGCGCTCGTAGGCATGGCGCTCCCCAAACGCCCTGTAATCACCCCTGGCAGAACTGTATACCCTGCGTACTGAACTTCGGCACCTGGAATGAAACAGAATGCGGGCTGAAAGATCAAAGAGTGTCTGAAACTGAGAAGACTGTCATGTTTCGATTATTCGAAATAAACGAAACATGACAACACAAAACGATACCAGGACAAAACAGGACCCGGAGAGGATGTGCAGACCATAGCTATCCAGCAATAATAATTAGCCCCAAGTCCACTGGGAGGGGCAGGGTCATCAGCTCTCACATTTCGCCTTTCAGCATGGCCACAGCATCAGCCCCCGGCATCTGAAACTGCACCCGGTGCCGTGCGGCGACATCAAGCGCAAACACCTTCGTATAGACCTCTGTCGAGCTGACAGACTTGTGCCCCATCAGCGCCTGCAGCACCTTCAGCGGGATGCCGGCGTACAGCATGTGCATCGCGTAACTGTGGCGGAACGTATGGGGTGTCACCGGCACTGAGAACGTCACGCCGTCAGC
>NZ_JBDGON010000013.1:0-117722 GCF_057751355.1 Salmonella sp. FC25216
TGAGCGCTCTCCTGAGGAGGACAAATCCGCCGGGAGCGGATTTGAACGTTGCGCAGCAACGGCCCGGAGGGTGGCGGGCAGGACGCCCGCCATAAACTGCCAGGCATCAAATAGTGAAGAAGCCCATCCTGACGGATGGGCTTTTTTGCGTCTGCTGCAAAAAATGCGGTGAATAGTCGGTGTGTCCCGGCTACAGAACAGCACACAGAGCCCGGAGCAGGCGTTTACGCCCACTCCGCGGCGGCAGTTAACCCTAACGTCGCTACGATAAACGCCACAATTCCATCAACATCGTTCAAATCGAGTACCGGAACGCCAATATCCAGCGCAATATCGCTGGCTACGGCGATCGTATGCTCATCGATAGCCAACTCATTCACATCGTGCCCAGCGTCGTTACGGAACAGAACGATCTTGGCCACGGACTCATGCTTAAAGCCTTCTACCAGCACCAGATCCAGCTTTGATGCATCCATCCGACTCACCAGCCATGCCAGATCTAACTCTTCTTGCTCCGGCGTTTCAGTCATTAACGCCCAGCGCTGCTGACTGGCAACCAGCGTCTGTGCCGCCCCGGCTTTACGCAGCTCGTAGCTATCTTTACCCGGCTTATCGACATCCATATCATGATGGGTATGCTTAATCAGCCCTGGCCGAATCCCGCGCGCACAAAGTGCTGGGATCAGTTTTTTCAGCAGTGTTGTTTTTCCCGTTCCGCTCCACGCGGCAATTGCGAGTAGCGGTATTATGGTCTCTTTTGCCATTTCGCGAGTTCCTCCGGCGTGTTGACGTTCACAAATGCCTCCTTACAATCACTGAAATCAACGGCGTGTCCGCCTGCCTGGTGCATAAAAATCATTACCCGCCGCTCGCCTGCTTGCAAATAAGCTGTCAACTGGGGCTGAACGGAACGATTAATCAACGCGATCGTTGGATGATCGCGTTCTCCATCACGAACCCAAACCACGGGTGCGCTATGACGCTGCGCTGCTAAACGATCGACTATGTTGTGGGGGATATAGGGATTGTCACAGGGGCAAAATAGAAACCAGTCGCCTGCTACCTGCTGAAAAACGGAAAGCATACCCGCCAGCGGACCGGGAAAGTCAGCGATTGAATCCGGAATGACTTTCAGGCCGCTGGCCCGGTAGATATCCAGATGGCGATTAGCGCTTACGACGACCGTAGCAAGTTGTGGCGCGAGCGCGTCGGCAACGTGCCGCCAGAGCGGTTTACCGTCCAGTTCAAGCAGACCTTTATCCGCACCTCCCATCCGTCGGGCTTTACCGCCTGCCAGCACCACGCCGGTTATCACTTCATCCTGATTCACCGATATCGCCTCTTTTATTGTGGGATTGACCCTGCTACCGTGTCTGTATCAAGAATAAGGAGCACAGCTATGAAATGTAAACGTCTGAATGAAGTCATTGAACTCCTCCAGCCAGCCTGGCAGAAAGAGCCCGATCTTAACCTGACGCAATTTTTGCAGAAACTGGCGAAAGAGTCAGGTTTTGACGGCAATCTGGAAGAGTTAACTGATGATATCCTGATTTACCATCTGAAAATGCGCGATTCCGCCAAAGACGCCGCCATACCGGGGATTCAAAAAGACTATGAAGAAGACTTTAAAACGGCGCTTTTACGCGCCCGCGGCGTTATTAAAGAGTAAAACCTTGTAAGCGGCGCCACCGAAATCGCCACGAAATGATATCCTGAATCATTCGTAGTATTTTCCGGATGATGGGATGAACGACAACGCTTTTACTTTCCAGACGCTACACCCGGAAACCATCATGGATGCGCTGTTTGAACAGGGGATCAGGGTGGATTCCGGGCTGACTCCGCTAAACAGTTATGAAAACCGCGTCTATCAGTTTCAGGATGAAGATCGGCGACGTTTTGTCGTTAAGTTTTATCGTCCTGAACGCTGGTCTGTTGATCAAATTCGGGAAGAACACCAGTTCGCGCTTGAACTGGTGAAGGATGAGGTTCCGGTTGCTGCTCCGCTCGCTTTTAATGGCCAGACGCTGTTAGCGCATCAGGGCTATCATTATGCCATTTTCCCCAGCGTAGGCGGTCGTCAGTTTGAAGCGGACAATATCGATCAGATGGAGGCGGTAGGGCGTTATCTTGGCCGATTGCATCAGACGGGGCGAAAACGACCTTTCACTTTCCGGCCTGACATTGGGCTTGCAGAGTATCTTTTTGAACCTCGCCAGGTATTCGAAGATGCCGCACTGATTCCCTCCGGGCAAAAAGCGGCTTTCCTGAAAGCCACTGATACTCTACTGTCTGCAGTTACCGAATGCTGGCGCACTGATTTCACCACGCTGCGATTGCACGGCGATTGTCATGCCGGCAACATTCTATGGCGTGATGGACCGCTGTTTGTCGATTTAGATGATGCCCGTAACGGCCCGGCGATACAGGATTTATGGATGTTGCTGAATGGCGACAAAGCCGAACAGCGAATGCAGCTTGAAACCATTATTGAAGCTTATGAAGAAGTTAGTGAGTTCGATACGTCTGAAATCGGTCTCATTGAACCTTTACGCGCTATGCGTTTAGTTTATTATCTTGCCTGGTTGATTCGTCGTTGGGGCGATCCTGCGTTTCCGAAAAACTTTCCCTGGTTAACAGGGGAAGATTACTGGCAGCGACAGACAACGACTTTTATTGAGCAGACAAAAATTTTGCACGAACCCCCTTTACAATTAACGCCAATGTATTAATCGGAGAGAGTTGATCATGAAAAAGATTTGGCTGGCGCTGGCTGGTATGGTTTTAGCTTTTAGCGCCTCGGCAGCACAGATCAGCGACGGTAAACAGTATATCACGCTGGATAAACCGGTCGCTGGCGAACCCCAGGTGCTGGAGTTCTTCTCCTTCTACTGCCCACATTGTTATCAGTTTGAAGAAGTGCTTCATGTGTCTGACAACGTGAAGAAAAAGCTTCCGGAAGGCACCAAAATGACCAAGTACCACGTTGAGTTCCTGGGGCCGTTGGGCAAGGATCTCACCCAGGCATGGGCGGTGGCGATGGCGTTGGGTGTAGAAGATAAAGTCACGGTCCCGCTGTTTGAAGCCGTACAGAAAACCCAGACAGTACAATCTGCCGCGGATATCCGTAAAGTGTTCGTTGATGCGGGCGTCAAAGGCGAAGATTACGATGCGGCATGGAACAGCTTCGTGGTGAAATCACTGGTTGCGCAACAGGAGAAAGCCGCGTCTGACCTGCAATTGCAGGGCGTTCCGGCGATGTTCGTAAATGGCAAATACCAGATTAACCCACAAGGCATGGATACCAGCAGCATGGATGTTTTTGTTCAGCAGTATGCTGATACTGTGAAATATTTGGTTGATAAAAAATAAAAAGAACGCCGGTCACTGACCGGCGTTTTTATAAGACGTTTTAATCCCTTCTATCTGTATATCTTTCTTATCCCACAGCGTATTAAGCCAACGTTGAAAACGGCGTTTGAATATTTTGTCGTTCACGTAATCGCCGTGCAGTCCTTCATTTATGGGTTCCAGTTGCACCCGAACAACAATACGCGTCAGCCTACCGCTTAGCATATCGTAGAAGGGGTGGCGATCGTTGTTTGGGTAACACAACGTAATATTAAGCAGCTTATCGAACTGTGCGCCTAAGACGTTAATCGCCATTGCAATACCGGCTGCTTTTGGTGGCAACAGATGTTGATAGGGTGAATGCGTTTGCTGGCGTTTCTCATGCGTAAATCGCGAGCCTTCAACAAAGTTAACGATAGTGGTGGGATACCGGCGAAACTTTTCGCAAGAGCGACGAGTCGTTTCAACATCTTTGCCGCGTCGATTAGGATGGCGGAGCAGGTAGCTACGGGAATAGCGCTTCATAAACGGCATATCTAATGCCCAGCACGCCAGTCCGATGAAAGGCACCCAGGCCAATTGCTGTTTAAGAAAGTACTTATTCATTGGGATATGCTTGCGGAACAGAACGCAAAGCACAACGATATCGGCCCAGCTACGATGATTACAAATCAGTAAATACCAATTTTTCTTGCTCAGCCCTTCTAACCCTTCTACATCCCATTGCAAATGCGGATTAAGGCGTAGCAGCGCTGCAAGACCAGCACACCAGCAATACATCATGAAATTGCAGAAAATGGAGACCTTACGCCAGACGCCGGGAACAGGCAAAAGGAGCTTTACCATTCCGGCAACGATGATCGGTACTGAGCAAACTATGGTGACCAGGATGGTCAATACGATACTCAATAGGAGCGTGATCGCCGCGAGTATTCTCGTCATAATGAATTATTCAAAAGTTAGCCATAAACGGTGCGCGAAAACGGCGCAAGAGGCTGATTCTATCAGAAAACGATGCTAATGATGGCGCGGAGTGAAATAGAAACACTCGTAACAACTATCCACATTATGATAACGGCATGAATCAGATAATAAGAAAAGTGTGATGTTAACAACTAATTGAAAATAATAGGTAATTATTAAGATGTGAAGACTATCGCGCTGATTTTAAAGCAATGGCAAGAATTTATACACAAAGTTATCCACAGATTGTTTTGCGAGCGATCCTGAAGATCCACAAAACTTTTCTGCAAATACGGCGAAAAACTCAAGTTTTCCTCCTGTATGTGGCATCCTTTAACCATAATCTGTTAAACAGGCACGGACATTATGGTTCAGATCCCAGAAAACCCACTTATTCTCGTAGATGGCTCATCCTATCTCTATCGCGCCTATCATGCGTTTCCGCCGTTAACCAACAGTGCGGGAGAACCTACGGGCGCAATGTATGGTGTCCTCAACATGTTGCGCAGCCTGATCATGCAGTATCAGCCGACGCATGCTGCGGTGGTGTTTGACGCCAAAGGAAAAACCTTCCGTGATGAGCTCTTTGAACATTACAAATCGCATCGTCCTCCTATGCCAGATGATCTGCGTGCGCAAATAGAGCCGTTACATGCCATGGTTAAAGCAATGGGGCTACCCCTGCTGGCGGTCTCTGGCGTAGAAGCGGATGACGTTATCGGTACACTGGCGCGAGAAGCGGAGAAGGTGGGGCGTCCAGTATTAATCAGCACTGGCGATAAAGATATGGCACAGTTGGTGACGCCGAATATTACGCTGATCAACACCATGACCAACACCATTCTCGGCCCGGATGAAGTCGTTAATAAGTATGGTGTGCCGCCTGAACTGATTATCGACTTTCTGGCGCTGATGGGGGACTCCTCGGATAATATTCCGGGCGTACCTGGCGTGGGCGAGAAGACGGCACAAGCCTTGCTTCAGGGATTGGGCGGCCTGGATACGCTGTACGCCGAGCCGGAAAAAATTGCCGGTCTCACTTTCCGCGGCGCCAAAACGATGGCCGGTAAGTTAGCGCAGAATAAAGACGTAGCGTACCTGTCTTATAAACTAGCCACCATTAAAACGGATGTTGAGCTGGAGTTGACCTGCGAACAGCTTGAAGTTCAGCAGCCGATTGCGGATGAACTGCTGGGCCTGTTTAAAAAATATGAGTTTAAGCGCTGGACGGCGGACGTCGAGTCAGGCAAGTGGCTACAGGCAAAGGGCGCGAAACCGGCGGCGAAACCGCAGGAAACGGTCGTTATTGATGAATCGCCCAGCGAGCCGACAGCGGCGCTCTCTTATGAAAATTATGTCACTATTCTGGACGAAGCCACGCTGGAAAGCTGGATTGAAAAGCTGAAAAAAGCGCCAGTTTTCGCTTTCGACACGGAGACCGACAGCCTGGATAATATCGCCGCCAACCTGGTGGGCCTCTCGTTTGCTATCGAGCCTGGCGTTGCCGCGTATGTGCCTGTCGCGCATGATTATCTGGACGCTCCGGATCAAATCTCCCGCCAGCGTGCGCTGGAACTGCTGAAGCCGTTGCTGGAAGATGAAAAAGCGCGCAAAGTGGGGCAAAACCTCAAGTACGATCGTGGTGTCTTGCAGAACTATGGCATTGAGCTGCGCGGTATCGCCTTTGATACCATGCTTGAGTCTTACATTCTGAACAGCGTCGCCGGACGCCATGATATGGACAGCTTGTCCGATCGTTGGCTGAAGCACAAAACGATCACCTTTGAAGAAATTGCCGGGAAAGGCAAAAACCAGCTCACCTTTAATCAGATCGCGCTGGAGGAAGCGGGACGCTATGCGGCAGAAGATGCGGATGTCACGCTACAGTTGCATCTCAAAATGTGGCCTGAGCTCCAGCAGCACAAAGGCCCACTGAATGTTTTCGAAAACATCGAAATGCCGTTGGTGCCGGTACTGTCGCGCGTTGAGCGCAACGGCGTAAAAATCGATCCTGCTGTTTTGCACAAACATTCGGAAGAAATTACGCTACGTCTGGCGGAACTGGAAAAGAAAGCGCATGACATAGCGGGCGAGGCGTTCAACCTGTCCTCAACGAAGCAGTTACAGACCATCCTGTTTGAAAAGCAGGGTATTAAGCCGCTGAAGAAAACGCCTGGCGGTGCGCCGTCAACATCGGAAGAGGTGCTGGAAGAGCTGGCGCTGGACTATCCACTACCGAAAGTGATTCTGGAGTATCGTGGTCTGGCGAAGCTAAAATCTACCTATACCGATAAGCTGCCGCTGATGATTAACCCGAAAACCGGGCGCGTCCATACGTCCTATCATCAGGCGGTAACGGCGACGGGACGTTTATCGTCGACCGATCCGAACCTGCAAAATATTCCGGTGCGCAACGACGAAGGCCGCCGCATTCGTCAGGCATTTATTGCGCCTGAGGATTATCTCATCGTGTCTGCGGACTATTCACAGATTGAGTTGCGTATTATGGCGCATCTTTCCCGTGATAAAGGACTGCTCACGGCGTTCGCCGAAGGGAAAGATATCCACCGCGCAACGGCGGCGGAAGTATTTGGCCTGCCGCTGGATAGCGTGACCGGGGAACAGCGCCGAAGTGCGAAAGCCATTAACTTTGGCCTGATTTACGGTATGAGCGCCTTTGGTCTTTCTCGCCAGCTTAATATCCCGCGTAAAGAGGCGCAGAAGTATATGGATCTCTACTTCGAACGCTACCCTGGCGTGCTGGAATATATGGAGCGCACCCGCGCTCAGGCAAAAGAACAAGGCTACGTGGAAACGCTGGAGGGACGCCGCCTTTACCTGCCGGATATTAAATCCAGCAACGCGGCGCGGCGTGCGGGGGCAGAGCGTGCGGCGATCAATGCCCCCATGCAGGGAACGGCAGCCGATATCATCAAGCGTGCAATGATTGCCGTTGATGCCTGGCTACAGGCCGAGCAGCCGCGCGTGCGGATGATTATGCAGGTACACGATGAACTGGTGTTCGAAGTGCATAAAGACGATTTAGATGCGGTATCAAAACGTATCCATCAGTTGATGGAAAACTGTACGCGTATTGATGTGCCGTTGCTGGTGGAGGTCGGCAGCGGAGAAAATTGGGATCAAGCGCACTAAGCGTTTAGAGGATAACGCGCTTTTTTCGTAATTAAGCAACATAAGTGAGGGGGTTTTGTGATAGATATTAGAATTCCCTATGTAAAGAATGAAAAAAAATTACGAAAAAGTCTTTCTGTGTTGCTCAAAAAAGAGTAAAGTTATCCACGTAGGGTACAGAGGTAAGATGTTCTATCTTTCAGACCTTTTACTTCACGTAATCGGATTTGGCTGAATATTTTAGCCGCCCCAGTCAGTTTATGACTGGGGCGTTTTTTATTGGACGGAAGAAAAGGTTATGAGCCGGATAAGACGCGTTTGGTCGCCATCCGGCATTTATGGCCTGATGGCGCTTATCCGTCCTACCCGTTTATTCGGCGTCCTGCGCCTTTTCTACCGGCGCTAACTCGCTAAACCAGCTATCCAGCTTCTGACGTAACTTATCTACTCCCTGCTTTTTCAACGAGGAAAACGCTTCTACCTGCACATCGCCATTAAAAGCCAGCACGGCTTCACGTACCATATTCAACTGCGCCTTGCGCGCGCCGCTGGCCAGTTTGTCCGCCTTGGTCAACAGTATCAGAACCTGGATATTGCTCTCTACAGCCCACTGGATCATCTGTTGGTCGAGGTCTTTCAACGGATGGCGGATATCCATTAAAACGACTAAGCCTTGTAGGCTTTGACGTTTCTCCAGATATTCCCCCAGCGCGCGTTGCCATTTGCGCTTCATCTCTTCCGGGACTTCCGCGTAGCCATAGCCTGGCAGGTCGACCAGTCGTTTGCCATCTACCACTTCAAACAGGTTAATCAGTTGGGTGCGGCCTGGCGTTTTAGAGGTGCGCGCCAGGCTCTTTTGGTTGGTCAGGGTGTTCAGGGCGCTGGATTTACCTGCATTGGAACGGCCAGCAAAAGCCACTTCAATTCCGGAATCGGAAGGTAAATGGCGAATATCAGGCGCACTCATCACAAAATGCGTCTGTTGATAATTCAGGTTAGTCAAAGCGGTCGTCTCCGTCAGTCAAAGCTTTGTCGCGATTATACCTGAACGCCAGCAAAAGGCGGATTTTTCGGCGTGCCGACGCTGTAAGCAAAAGCCATACACTTCGTGAGATATTGCCCATTGTCCCTATGCGATATGACAGAGTCGTTGTAATGTTAAAAACCAGTTAATACAGTTAAATCATAAATTTATAGAGGGGTAATTGTCTGAAAAAGAGGAAATTGCCGCGTTGGTATCTTGTGAGTTTACCCCAAAAGAGTAAAGTAACGCGCATAGCGAGGACGCTAACAGGATCAACGACTCAGGATGAGGGTCAGGAGCGCCAGGAGGCGAAGACTCAGGATTGTCAGGAAGACAAACGTCCGGAGACGTTAGTAAAAGGAAATGGAAACAACATGGAATGTTCCAGGCTAAGGGAAAAACAGGGCGTGTTGATAGCCAACAGGGATGGTGGAACCCGTTAAGGGGCGTGGGTCAAGAAAAAAGGCGGCAGATTACTCTGTCGCCTTTTTTCTTTGCTTGCTTTCTGCTAGATTCCGCCTCAATTCTATACTGAGTAAAACGGCTTAAAGATCTGACATCATGAAAAAACCAACCTCTGCACCGCGCAGTAAAGCCTTTGGCAAACAGCGTCGTAAAACGCGTGAAGAGTTAAACCAGGAGGCGCGCGACCGTAAACGCCTGAAAAAACATCGCGGTCATGCGCCGGGAAGTCGCGCGGCGGGCGGCAATTCCGCTTCAGGCGGCGGCAATCAGAATCAACAGAAAGATCCACGTCTTGGCAGTAAAACACCTGTTCCATTGGGCGTGACTGAAAAAGTGACCCAACAGCATAAACCAAAAAGTGAGAAACCTATGCTTTCACCGCAGGCGGAGTTGGATTTACTGGAAACGGATGAGCGCCTGGATGCGCTGTTAGAACGTCTGGAAGCGGGCGAAACCCTGGGGACTGAAGATCAAGCCTGGGTAGATGCCAAACTGGATCGTATTGATGAACTGATGCAGAAGCTTGGTCTGTCTTACGATGACGAGGAAGACGAAGAAGAGGACGAGAAGCAGGAAGATATGATGCGCCTGCTAAGAGGCGGCAACTAACGGGTTTACACCGTGGGTTTGCCCGTCCTGCTTATAACCCTTCCGGTTATATGTTATCTGGTGTGGTTATTCGTTAAACTACAGCGATTGTCGCGGCGACAGAAATGGTTGCGCAACCGGCTTGCCGCCCGTCATGGCGTGAAGTCGGTACGCCGTACCCGCCAGAGACGCCATCGGAAGGAGTAAGCATGTCTGAACAGCAAATAGACTGGGATCTGGCCCTGATCCAGAAATATAACTATTCCGGGCCACGGTATACCTCGTACCCAACCGCGCTGGAGTTCTCTGAAGACTTCAAGGACGCAGCATTCTCGCAGGCTGTGGCGCGCTATCCTGAACGTCCGCTCTCGCTGTACGTGCATATCCCGTTTTGCCACAAGTTGTGTTATTTCTGCGGCTGCAACAAGATTGTCACCCGCCAACAGCATAAAGCTGACCAGTATCTTGACGCGCTTGAGCAGGAAATCCGCCATCGCGCGCCGCTGTTTGCAGGCCGTCAGGTTAGCCAGCTTCACTGGGGCGGCGGTACGCCAACTTACCTGAATAAAGCGCAAATCAGTCGCTTAATGACGCTGTTGCGTGAAAATTTCCACTTTAATACCGACGCGGAAATCTCGATCGAAGTCGATCCCCGTGAAATTGAACTGGATGTGCTCGATCATTTACGCGCGGAAGGTTTTAACCGCCTGAGTATGGGCGTACAGGATTTTAATAAAGAGGTGCAGCGCCTGGTTAACCGCGAACAGGATGAAGAGTTCATCTTTGCGCTGCTTAATCACGCCCGCGATATCGGCTTTACCTCGACGAATATCGATTTGATCTACGGTCTACCGAAACAGACGCCGGAAAGCTTCGCTTTCACGCTGAAGCGTGTGACGGAACTGAACCCTGACCGTTTGAGCGTCTTTAACTATGCGCATCTGCCAACGCTTTTTGCCGCCCAGCGTAAAATTAAAGATGCCGATTTACCCAGCGCGCAGCAGAAACTGGATATTTTGCAGGAGACGATCGTATCGCTTACTCAGGCCGGTTATCAGTTTATCGGGATGGACCATTTTGCCCGTCCGGACGACGAGCTGGCCGTCGCGCAGCGCGAAGGTATGCTGCACCGTAATTTTCAGGGGTATACCACCCAGGGCGATACCGATCTGCTGGGAATGGGCGTTTCTGCCATCAGCATGATTGGCGATGGCTACATGCAGAACCAGAAAGAGCTGAAGCGTTATTACCAGCAAGTGGATGAGCGGGGCAATGCGCTATGGCGTGGTATTACGCTGACCCGTGATGATTGCATTCGTCGCGATGTTATCAAGGCGCTGATTTGTAACTTCCGCCTGGATTTTAACGCCGTCGAACAGCAGTGGGGTTTGCATTTCGCTGAGTATTTTGCCGAAGATTTGCAATTACTGTCACCGCTGGCGAAAGACGGGCTGGTGGATATCAGCGAGAAGGGGATTCAGGTGACGGCGAAAGGTCGCCTGCTGATTCGCAATATTTGCATGTGCTTTGATGCTTATCTGCGCCAGAAAGCGCGGATGCAACAGTTCTCGCGCGTCATATAGCCGTGCTGCCTTACGGGGCAAGTAGGCCGGGTAAGGCGTAACCGCTACCCGGCGAACCCGTTAGCTGAACAGTCCCACCAACGCGGCACACAATACGGCGGCTACCGCAGTTTGTGGCGTGTGGCTGTCGACCGCCCCACTCGATACCAGATTAATAATAGATTCTAACATAATGAATCCCCCCGTTTGCCGGGCATGATCATACTGAACTCATTGGAACAGTAAAGTGCAAAATAGCAGCGTTTTGCGCTCAATTATTAATCTTTACATAATTACTCCATTCCCAGTTCTTTCAGCTTCCGCGTTAGGGTGTTTCGCCCCCAACCGAGCAACCTGGCGGCTTCCTGTTTATGGCCCTGCGTATGGCGTAACGCCGTGGTCAGTAACGTTCTTTCCAGTTCTGGCTGCGCTTCAGAAAGCAGATTTTGATGACCGGATCGCAAGGCGCGGTCCGCCCATTGCGCCAGTAATGTGGCCCAACTATCCGGTGGCAGGTGGGACGGGCTATCCGGCGCCGAAGCTTCAAACAGTTCACCCGGTAAATCCTGGATCAATACCTCCTGCCCGGCGGCCATGACGGTGAGCCAGCGGCAGGTATTTTCTAACTGACGCACGTTACCAGGCCATGCCAGGCGCGTTAACGCCATTTCGGTTTCCGGATGTAATAATTTGGCTTCTACGCCTAACTCACGGGCGGCGACCTGCAAAAAATGGCGCGCCAGGCGCGGAATATCCTCACGACGCTCGCGCAACGGCGGGAGATGGATACGAATCACGTTCAGGCGGTGGAACAGGTCTTCGCGGAATTTCCCTTCCTGAACGCGTAGTTCGAGGTTCTGGTGGGTGGCGGCGATAATGCGCACATCCACTTTTACTGGCGCGTACCCGCCCACGCGGTAGAACTGTCCGTCAGCCAGCACGCGTAACAGACGAGTCTGGACATCCAGCGGCATATCGCCAATTTCGTCCAGAAAGAGAGTACCGCCGTCAGCCTGCTCGAAACGGCCCTGCCGGATGGTATTCGCCCCGGTAAAAGCGCCTTTCTCATGACCAAACAGTTCGGATTCGATCAAATCCTTCGGGATGGCCGCCATATTGAGCGCGATAAACGGCGCTTTGGCGCGTGGGCTATGGCGATGTAGCGCATGGGCGACCAGTTCTTTACCGGTCCCTGATTCGCCGTTAATCAGCACGCTAATCGAAGAACGCGACAGCCGACCAATAATGCGAAACACATCCTGCATGGCGGGTGCTTCGCCTATCATGTCCGTCGTCGGGCCGTTAACCTCAATATTACGCGGCTGCTGCTGCTCCTGATAGTGGCTAATCGCGCGCTCGACCAGAGCGACGGCTTCATCAATATCAAACGGTTTAGGCAGATAATCAAACGCCCCCTGCTGATAGGCGCTCACGGCGGCATCCAAATCGGAATGCGCGGTCATAATGATGACCGGAAGCATCGGATGACGTTGTTTAATCTGTTTTAACAGCGCCAGCCCGTCCATTCCCGGCATTCGGATATCCGACAGCAGGACGTCCGGCGTTTTACTGGCCAGCGCAGCCAGCACTTCATTGCCATTCTCAAAGGTGGTACAGGTCAACCCTGCCCCGGCGAGAGCACGTTCAAGCACCCAACGGATGGAACTATCATCATCGACGACCCAGACTATTCCTCGTTGCATAAACACCTCTATTTCCGAATCGGCAGGTAAACCGAAAACTCGGTATGCCCCGGCCAACTGGTAAATTCAATTTTGCCGGCGTGTTGATCGATAAGATTACGGGCGATAGATAACCCAAGCCCGGTGCCGCCTTCGCGGCCGCTGACCATCGGGTAGAACAGCGTATCCTGTAAATGGGGAGGAATGCCCGGCCCATTGTCTTCAACGTCTATACGCGCCGCCAGGCGATAGCGTTCGCCGTGCAGTGTTAACTGGAAGGCGGTACGCGTACGCAGCGTAATTTCGCCGCCTTCCGGCCCCAGCGCCTGCAAGGCGTTGCGGACAATATTTAGTAGCACTTGCTCAATTTGCTCCGGATCGTGCGGCAGTTCCGGCAGGCTGGGGTCGTAATCGCGGATAAGCCGGACATTATCCGGTAGCTCCATCGACACCAGCGCGACCACGCGCTCTGCGACTTTATGTATGCTCTCGGTAATGTGCATTCCCGGGTGCTGCGGCCCCAGCAAACGATCGACAAGATTGCGTAGCCTGTCAGCCTGTTCAATGATGACCCTGGTATATTCCGTTAGCGCCGGGTCGGGCAGCGCCTTGCTGAGCAACTGCGCCGCGCCGCGCAGGCCGCCGAGCGGATTTTTGATTTCGTGCGCCAGACCGCGCACCAGATCGCGGGCGGCGATTTGCTGTGCGTGCTGCAACTGTTCCTGACTCAGACGGCGCTGGTTATCCATCGGCGCCATTTCGAGCAGAATAAAATCGTCGGGCAGACGTTGGGCGGTCAAAGAGAGAATATGCGAGCGACTATCAATCACCAGCGTCACTTCGTTATCGGTAAAGCCTTGTCCTGCCGCTAAACTTTCGCGCATCAGGTCAATGTTTAACGAAAAATAGCTCAACAGTTCAGGTAACGGCGTCCCAAACAGTTTACGTGAGCTTTGCGCGAGCAACTGCTGCGCGGCAGGGTTGGCGTAATAGATTGCCAGCGCGTCGTCGACCACCAGCACGCTGGTGATTAACGAATTGAGGATCTGCCCAGCATCGGGCTGCATGCCGGTTGCCATTCAGCAGTCTCCTGGAAAAGGTTGCACCATTTTAGTGCATTATAGCTTTTTACCACTAAAAAGCGCGTGAGATCAGATTGTTGGTGGAGAAAAAAGCCCATCGTGCGATGGGCTACAGATTGCTGACAAACGTCGTGCCGGATAGCGGTTTCACCTTATTGGGCCTACAAGGTGGTTACCCGGTAGGCCCGAAAGCTTGCACCATCGGACATCTCAATGTTTGCCATCAACCTCAAACCTGTCAGAAACAGGCTAAACGTTTCCACGGCAACTTAAACGCTGTAGTACAGCTCAAACTCTACCGGGTGCGGGGTCATACGCACGCGGTCATCTTCTTCGCGACGCAGCGCAATATACGCATCGATCGCTTCATCAGTGAACACGCCGCCTGCTTTCAGGAACTCGCGGTCCAGATCCAGCGCGTTCAGCGCTTCTTCCAGAGAACCCGCCACCTGTGGGATCTCTTTCGCTTCTTCCGGCGGCAGGTCATACAGGTTTTTGTCCATGGCTTCGCCCGGATGAATCTTATTCTTAATCCCGTCCAGACCGGCCATCAGCAGGGCGGCAAAGCACAGATACGGGTTAGCCGCCGGGTCCGGGAAGCGAACTTCGATACGGCGCGCTTTCGGAGATGCCACCACCGGAATACGGATGGAGGCGGAACGGTTACGGGCGGAGTAGGCCAGCATCACTGGCGCTTCATAACCCGGGACCAGACGCTTATAGGAGTTGGTGGTTGGGTTCGCCAGGGCGTTGATGGCTTTGGCGTGTTTGATGACGCCGCCGATGTAGTACAGCGCTTGTTCAGACAGGCCGGCATATTTGTCGCCAGAGAACAGGTTGGTGCCGTTCTTCGCCAGCGACATGTGGCAGTGCATACCGGAACCGTTATCGCCGAACATTGGTTTTGGCATAAAGGTTGCTGTCTTACCGAAGCGGTGAGCCACGTTATGCACGACATATTTGTAAATCTGAATTTCGTCGGCTTTTTTGGTCATGGTATTAAAGCGGGTTGCCACTTCGTTCTGGCCCGCGGTCGCTACTTCGTGGTGGTGCGCTTCGACGACCAGGCCCATTTGCTCCATGACCAGACACATTTCAGATCGGATATCCTGTGCGGAGTCGACTGGCGGTACCGGGAAGTAACCCCCCTTGACTGCCGGACGGTGGCCTTTGTTGCCACCTTCGTATTGGGTGGAGGAGTTCCAGGCACCTTCGATGTCGTCGATGGCTACGTGAGAACCGGAAATGGACGTACCGAAGCGGATATCGTCAAACAGGAAAAATTCAGGTTCCGGCCCAAACAGAACGGTATCGGCGATACCGGTCGCGCGCAGGTAGTCTTCCGCGCGTTTCGCGATGGAACGCGGGTCACGGTCATAACCTTGTAGAGTGCCAGGTTCCAGGATATCGCAACGGATAATCAGGGTGGAGTCGGCGAAGAACGGGTCGATAACCGCAGTGGACGCATCCGGCATTAGCACCATATCGGATTCGTTAATGCCTTTCCAGCCGCCGATAGAGGAGCCGTCAAACATTTTGCCTTCTTCAAAGAATTCGGCATTTACCTGATGAGCAGGAATCGTGACGTGCTGTTCTTTGCCTTTGGTATCGGTGAAGCGCAGATCGACAAACTTCACTTCGTGTTCGTTCAGCATCGTCAAAACGTGTTCAGCGGACATACTTGTACTCTCCCGGATTGGTCATGGTCGGTCGTCGTGGTAACGAGATCTTCAATTCTGCTGGCCGTGTCGCCGTAAAAATATAAAGCGAAATCTGTGCCAACTTTCACATTGCCCCCAAAAGGCGTTATCATGCGCACCATCGTGCAAAAGGGCTGCACCACGGTGACTATGTTGCACCAAAATAGTGCTTTGATGTGAACATTAAGCACCACATTGGTGCAATAGAACGCAAGCCACCCTTTTAACGCTCCGTGAAAGCGATCACAAAGAGACTCTGCAATACTTGTTTGCGGAGGATGTTTGTGATCCTGTTTTGTAGTGCGATTAATCCGTGTACAATAACGCGCTATTTCTAATGCCTGAGGCAAAGTTGTGATCGAAAATTTGCGTAACATCGCCATCATCGCGCACGTTGACCATGGTAAAACTACCCTGGTTGATAAGCTGCTCCAGCAATCCGGTACGTTCGACGCGCGTGCCGAAACTCAAGAGCGAGTGATGGACTCCAACGATTTGGAGAAAGAGCGTGGTATTACTATCCTCGCTAAAAACACCGCTATTAAATGGAATGATTACCGTATCAACATCGTTGATACTCCCGGGCACGCTGACTTCGGTGGTGAAGTAGAGCGCGTCATGTCCATGGTTGACTCTGTGCTGCTGGTGGTTGACGCATTTGACGGCCCGATGCCGCAAACGCGCTTCGTGACCAAAAAAGCCTTTGCTCATGGCCTGAAACCGATTGTGGTTATCAACAAAGTTGACCGCCCTGGCGCGCGTCCTGACTGGGTTGTCGACCAGGTATTCGACCTGTTTGTTAACCTTGATGCGACCGACGAGCAACTGGACTTCCCGATCATCTACGCGTCAGCGTTGAATGGTATCGCGGGTCTGGACCACGAAGATATGGCGGAAGACATGACCCCGCTGTATCAGGCGATCGTTGATCATGTTCCGGCACCGGACGTTGACCTCGATGGTCCGTTGCAGATGCAGATCTCCCAGCTTGACTACAACAACTACGTTGGCGTTATCGGCATTGGCCGCATCAAACGCGGCAAAGTGAAGCCGAACCAGCAGGTCACTATCATCGATAGTGAAGGGAAAACCCGTAACGCGAAAGTGGGTAAGGTATTGACGCATCTGGGTCTGGAGCGTATCGACAGTGATATCGCCGAAGCGGGCGATATCATTGCGATCACCGGTCTGGGCGAGCTGAACATTTCCGACACCATCTGTGACCCGCAGAACGTTGAAGCGCTGCCGGCGCTGTCCGTTGATGAGCCGACCGTGTCTATGTTCTTCTGCGTTAACACCTCGCCGTTCTGCGGTAAAGAAGGTAAGTTTGTGACTTCTCGTCAGATTCTTGACCGTCTGAACAAAGAGCTGGTGCATAACGTGGCGCTGCGCGTTGAAGAAACCGAAGATGCGGATGCGTTCCGTGTATCCGGTCGTGGCGAACTGCACCTGTCCGTGCTGATTGAAAATATGCGTCGTGAAGGTTTCGAACTGGCGGTTTCCCGTCCGAAAGTTATCTTCCGTGAAATCGACGGTCGTAAACAAGAGCCTTACGAAAACGTGACGCTGGACGTCGAAGAGCAGCATCAGGGTTCTGTCATGCAGGCGCTGGGCGAGCGTAAAGGCGACCTGAAAAACATGAATCCAGACGGTAAAGGTCGCGTACGTCTTGACTACGTGATCCCAAGCCGCGGGCTGATTGGTTTCCGTTCAGAATTCATGACCATGACTTCCGGTACTGGTCTGCTGTACTCCACCTTCAGCCATTACGACGATATTCGTCCGGGTGAAGTGGGTCAGCGTCAGAATGGCGTACTGATCTCCAACGGTCAGGGTAAAGCGGTTGCGTTTGCGCTGTTCGGTTTGCAGGATCGCGGTAAGCTGTTCCTGGGTCACGGCGCGGAAGTTTACGAAGGCCAGATTATCGGTATTCACAGTCGCTCCAACGACCTGACGGTAAACTGCCTGACCGGTAAGAAACTGACCAACATGCGTGCGTCCGGTACGGATGAAGCGGTTATTCTGGTTCCGCCAATTAAAATGAGCCTTGAGCAAGCGCTGGAGTTCATTGATGACGACGAACTGGTAGAAGTAACCCCAACCTCTATCCGTATCCGTAAACGTCACCTGACGGAAAACGATCGCCGCCGTGCGAACCGTGGTCCGAAAGAAGAGTAATACGAGTTTCTCGTAAGTCGCCATCCGGCACCAAAAAAGCCGCTGAAATTCAGCGGCTTTTTAATACATTCGTTTAGAAGAAATATTTGGCCCCAATGCGAATCTGGTTTTGTTCGCGATGATAGGGTTCCACATTGCGATCCAACCAGCGTAACTCTAAGTACGGCAGCCAGTTCTGGCTAATCCGGTATCTGAAAGTATTAGTGATTTCCCAATGATGCTTCGTACCATTACTACTATTAAAATCATTAACGTTATAAAAATAGTGTGGTTCAAAGGTATAAGAAAACTTGTCGGTAATGATAAAATTCCAGTAGTTACCGATTTCATAGCTGTCATTATTATCCAGTTCGCCATTCAAATCGGTTGAGCTATAACTATTGTGATTATATCGGTTACGTACCGTAAGATTAAACCACGGGGTGAATTTATAGTTAACATCCAGATAGACCGCGCCGCCGGAACCAATGCTTTTGTCGTTTATTAATCCCCCAGGCTGAATGGTTAATTTATCTGTAGGTTTAAATAACGGATACCAGCCCTCAATCTCATTATAACCGTGTTTTAATTCATCATCACGCTGTAGGGTATAGGTATTGGTCAACATAATCCCAGCCCCCATATCGGAGTTATAGCCGACGCGCAGCATAAACTCCATTTGGTCAGACGCCAGGTTATAAGCCTCACGGTTTTCTACATAAGCGCCAGCAAAAACAGAGGTAGATACTACAGAGGTTAATATCACTAGTGTATTCAGATATTTCATAATAAATCCATTTCTCCAATGTAGGGAAGCCGCCATCCATCGGGATGGATAAAGCGGCAAGCGTCGTTTAATTATTTACAGTAGAAATACTTTGTTTATTATTAGTCGCGACAATTTGATTACCTGTTTTCTTTCGTTGGGCAATTTCCTCGATAATAAAAGCGAAACGTTGTTCATTGAGCTTATAAAAAAAGCCCATCGTTAGTGCTGCGATAATGGCAAGACCGCAAGGCCATAAAAAAATGAGCTGACGCAAACCAAGCAACGTGGTGTCACCTTGAGCTATGTTGGGGATATAACCGATTTGCGTCAGCATAATACCTGGCAAAAAGCCAGCAAGCGCAGCGGAAATTTTGCGGAAAAAGGTATAACCCGTATAAACCGAGCCTTCAGCGCGAATACCCGTTTTCCATTCGCCGTAGTCAACCGTATCCGGAACCAGCGCCCAGTTCAGGCTGTTGACGAAAGCAGTACCGAAAAACGCGACACAAGAGAAAATAACAAACAGGAATGACGTACCACCCCAGATAAAATTCAGGATATCGCCAACGGCCCACAGTATCAGACCACCAAGATAAACCTGTTTTTTCCCGAAGCGTTTTACCGCAGCAGGGACTAATAAGACGCCAATCAGGATACAGCCCATGCTGAAAAAACCCATCCATGACAACAAATGAATATCGTTCAGCACGTACTGAGTGTAATAAACCTGAATAGCCAGTTTGATATTAAAGGCGGCCAGCGTGCACAAATTGGCGATGCAGAGCACCAGCAGCGGCGGATTACGAAAAATCGCACAGAAGGATTTCAATATGCTGGGTTTATGCGTGTCAGGCACGGTTTCGATATACCGTTCTTTCACCCCGCTAAAGCACCACCACATGCTGAACAGCCCGCAGACCGAAAAGATGACTGCTGCAACCAGATAACCCAGCGAAGGGGAACGGGTAAACAGCGCCTGAATGGGCATAAAACCTACGGTACAAAGAAGAAGGCCAATGGTAGCGCCGCCTTGTCGCCATGCGGCGAGCTGGGCGCGCTCATGCGGATTTTTGGTAATAGCGGGGACCATCGCGCCGTATGAGCAGTTCATCAGGCTGTAGAACAGACCGAACAACATAAACAGCAACGTCGCGAATGCTGTTTTAACGGGTAAAGTAAAGTGAGTGGCAAAGAATTGCGCAGTAGCAACCAGAGCCACCGGAAATGACGCATACAGAATAAAAGGGCGAAACTTTCCCTTTGCGCCAATATTACGGCGTGAATCCAGCAATACGCCGGTGAGCATATCGGTAAAAGCGGTGAAGAATTTCGCTACCAGAAAGATAATTCCGCCGTAATATGCAGGCATCCCGAGTGCATCGGTATAAAACTTCAGTAGATACAGTGTACCGATACACAGCATCAGATTCGAACCGAAATCGCCCACGCCATAGGCGCATTTTTCCCGCAGGCTCAACTTTAGCGTTAGTGGATCATGATTAGACATAATCGCCTCTCAAAACGCCCCGCAAGGCGTTATATTTTATTGTTGTTAGACCGTATGTTTCCGGGCCTCAATCTCTTCCACAATTCGCACGTACATCTTCTCGTTGAGGTTGTAGAAACAGCCCATCGCAATAATGGTGATGACCGCCAGCACGCACGGATAAATAAAGATCAACTGGCGTAGGCCTTCGACGGTTCCCGCCGATTGCACCACATTCGGGATATAACCGATTTGCGTCAGCATCCAGCCGGGGAAGAACCCTGCCAGCGCCTGGGAGACCTTACGGAAGAAGGTAAAGCCGGTGTAAACCGTTCCTTCCGAGCGGACGCCGGTACGCCATTCACCGTATTCCACTGTGTCGGAAACCAGCGCCCAGTTCAGGCTGTTGACGAAGGCGGAGCCGAAGAACGCCAGGCAGGAGAAGGCGACAAAACTGACCGAGCCGCCGCCAAAGAAGTAGTTGAGCAGATCGCCCGCCACCCATATTAACAACCCACCGATATAGGCTTTCTTCTTGCCAAAACGCCTTACTACGCCGGGCATCAAAAAGACGCCGATAAAAATACAGCCCATGCTAAAGAAGCCCATCCAGGAGAGAAGGATCGGGTCGTTAAGAACGTACTGGGTGTAATAAACCTGAATCGCCAGTTTGACGTTGAAGGCGCCGAGAGTACAAAGGTTGGCGATACACAGAATAAACAGCGGACGGTTACCGGCGATAGCGCGGAACGACTGTAATAATCCGGGCTTTTGCGCGTTATCGACAGGTTTTACTTCGACGTAGCGCTCTTTAACGCCGGTGTAGCACAGCCACATAAATAGCAGGCCAAACAATGAAAATATCGTGGCGGCGAAAATATAGCTGAGCTGGGCATTGCCTTCGATCAGGTTCATGACCGGCACAAAGCCAACGGTACACAGCAGCAGGCCGAGAGTGGCGCCGCCCTGACGCCAGGCGGCAAGCGAGGCGCGTTCATCCGGGTTCTTGGTAATCGCGGGCACCATCGCGCCATACGAGCAGTTCATCATGCTGAAAACCAGCCCGTACAGCATAAACAGCATCGTTGCGACGACGGTTTTTCCCGTCACCTCAAACGGTGTGCCGACAAAGTTAGCAATTGCCAGTAGCGTTACCGGAAATGCCGCGTAAAGCACGAACGGACGGAATTTGCCCTTCGGAGCAATTTTACGCCGCGAGTCGAGCATAATGCCGGTACCCATATCGGTAAATGCGGTAAAAAATTTGGCGATCAGGAAAATGATCCCACCGTAAGTCCCGGGTAAACCCAGCACATCGGTATAAAATTTGAGTAAATAAAGGGTCCCGATATCTAACAGGATATTGGAACCTAAATCTCCCAGGCCATAGGCAAGTTTTTCTTTAAACGGCAAGCGTAGGGTTGCCGGATTCGATGATGTTTGACTCATTATTCTTCTCCATCTGCCCGCAGTTTTCCCTGCGGGCGAGCCGTATTAGATATTCCGTAAAGAAGCAAAAAGTGAAGCCCACTCGCTCTTCGCGCGATAGAAGACCGGCGGCTTGCCAATGGGCGCATCCACGGTAATTTCACCGCCGTGGTGGGCTTCGCCGGTCCAGATATTCACCCAGAGATCTTCCGGCAGGTACAGCGTCCAGTCGCGGCGCCCCTGTTCGTGAACCGGCGCGACCAGCAGATCCTGACCGAGCAGATATTGATATTTCAGGGTGTAGGTTGTGGTATCGTTCTCGTAGTGCAGGAATAGCGGACGCATGACCGGCAGACCGGTAGCCGCGTTCTGCGCCACCGCCAGCTTGAGATACGGTTTCAGCGTGGTAAAGATGGTAGTCATGCGGGCAAAGTGGGCAATGGTTTCCGCGTCGCCGTCGAACTGCCAGTTATCGCCGGGGCGGTTGCCTTCGTGGGTGCGCATCATCGGCGTGAAGGCGCTGAAATCGCACCAGCGCAGTAGCAACTCTTTGCTGCGTTTCATGTCGAATAACGTGGTGTAGCCGCCGATATCACTGTGATGCAGGCCGTGGCCGGTCATCGCCAGCGATAGCGCCGCCGGGACCACGGAGGCCAGACCATCATCAAGGCTCCAGTCAACGTTCTGGTCGCCTGCCCACATCATGGTGGAATACTTCTGGCTACCGGTATAACCGGCGCGCATAAAGAACAGGATCTCGCCGAGTTTGCCGGTCTCCTGTAACGCTTCATAGTTACATTTCGCCCACAGCGCAGGCCAGGCGTTATGCATGATCTCGGCGCTGACGCCGTTGTGCAGATACGTATCGGTCGGCAGATATTCGCCGAAATCCGCCATCCAGCCGTTGCAGCCGAGCGCGATCATGTTCTTTTTGATGACGTCTTTGAACCAGTCGTAGGCTTCAGGATTGGTCAGATCGACCACGCCGCCATAGAATTCGCCAAACTCGACCAGATAGTCACCGCCCGCGGCGTCTTTCGCCAGATAACCGTGTTTAGCGGCTTCGGCGCAGAGGTCCTTATCGCTGGCGACGTACGGGTTGATATAAGAGAGGAATTGTACGCCTTCTTCTTTCCACTGTTTGATACGGCTATCCAGTTGCGGATAGCTGTCACTATTCCACTTCCAGTTCCACATCACGCGTTTGCCGAAAGAGGTCATGCGAATGCCGGACCAGTCCTGAGCCCAAATACCATTCACTTTTACGCCCGCGTTGCGCATGGTATCCAGTTTTTGCTGACAAACTTCCGTGCCGCCCTGGATGCCGAGCGTGACGCCGTCGTAAACCCAGTCAGGCAGCTCCGGCTGGCGACCTAACAGCGCCGTCAGTTTTTCCAGCAGATCGATGTAGGTGTCGGCGCACTCAAAACGCAGCGTAGTTTTACCTTCCCACAGCGCCAGTTCGTGATACTCCGGCGCGCTGAAGTCGAAATTCATATAACAGCTATTATCGACGTGGCAGTAATATTTTTGCGTGCTGACAAAGGTCGGTTGCGGGAAGAAGGTCCAGTAATAGTCGCCGCCGGCGTTCTCTTTACAGTCGGCCTGCCAGGTGACATAGCTGGTTTTGTTACGGCCAACGCCCTGTTCGCTGGTCCACAGCGGGAACGGCTTGCCGCGCAAATCGAAATAAGAGAACTGTTCGCCGCAGCCGTAGATATGGTCGTCTGGATTAGCTGCGAGACGTAACCAGATACGGTTGTGGTGCAGGTCGTCGTTTTGCAGATCCAGCTTCAGGCGTCCTGCCTCATCGGCGGAGATGCGAAGAGTGGCGCTAATTGTTGCGCCACGGCTGAATTGTACCAGCCAGCCGTCGGGTAGCTCGCTGACCGTGGCCTCTGTTAATGCAATCTTCTCGTTAAGTTTGTCTTTGATGCTGAAGTTGCCGCGAAACATGTCAATGTCGGCAACGCCCGCGCCAATCCACAGACAGGGGTTTTCGGTCGTATGGCGGAGGAGTAAATGCTGGTGATAGTAGAGCGTAAAGCCATTAATGGATTTATTTATTTGTATATTTAATAGATTCTGGTGTAATGTACTCATAATATTTTAGTCTCCATGAAATAGTGGAATTCGAGTACTATGATAGTGTCGTAACGAGCGCTGATTTTCGTCAGAGCACAAAAGTAAACGCTTTTTATTTGCCTTCGTCCGCCTTACGAATTTCAGCTATTTTTTTACCAAATAACAGTTGTAATACAGCCAAAAGAGCAAACGGCGGCAGGATTGCGGTAAGGGTAGAAATACCCATTGCGCCTTTAATAAGCATTGCACCTGAGGCAATCAATAGTAAAAATACAAGAACGCGGAATACCTTAACTGATATACGCTTATGAACATATTGCCCAACCAGCGATCCCAGAACCATTGTCGGAATACAGAAAATGACCAGCTTAAAGGTGGATATCGTTAATATTCCACTAGATGCCAGGCCGCCAACTACCGCAATGTTATTTGCCGTAAAAAAGGCGTTCAGCGTACCGCGAAAAGCTGCCGGGCCTAAATTGCGTAACATGCCATACATGACCACCGGTGGTCCGTTGGTGGAAAAAGCTGCCCCCAGTGCTCCGGCGACAGCGCCTAAAGGCGCGGCGATCCAACGGCGGTCGTAGACGGGTAGATGAGGAATAAAGATACTGTAAAACGAGTAGAGGATTAAGAATCCGCCCAGACCTATTTTCATCATATGATCAGGTAAATAGGAGAGGGCATATAACCCTAGCGGAATACCTAAAAATGAAAAGAAGATAAGCACGGCGGCAGACCGCCAGTCGGTTTCCTTACGTGACAACCAGGTTGCATAAATGGCCGTTGCCGTACCGACAATAACGGATAATGGGGTTGCCATTTTTACCGGTAACATCAGAGTAATGAGCGGCATGGTTGTTAGCCCGCCACCAAAACCAGCACATATCCCCACAAAGGTATAAAGAAACATTAAAGCAATAACGATATACACAACGCCTGCATCTAACATCACACCGTCTGGTGTGAATAAATTAAAAAAATCCATAGTTGTTCCTTCTTGGGTAATCGAACCTTCGAAATCTGGTCCTGATTATTGATAGGAATTAAATATGTTCATTAAGTTCGGGTTGTTTTTTTTGCTATATATATTCCCCTCGAATATTAAAAAACAGATGATGCTGTTGTTCCGGGGAGAGCTGAATTAAATCTATTCCTGAGTTAAACGCATTTGGCGGACAGCTCATGGGTTCAACGGCTAAACCTCTACGATATAATTTTTCGCCGCTATAAATCTGTAGCCACGGTTGATTGGAGCGTGAACTTACTGACAGGGCTTGTTGCGGGTCAGTAATGTGCATTTCCCATTCGGTCCTGTCAGTTTTGAATGTATGGTCAATCTGCTTACCGCCGAGGAATCTCTGGTTTAAATAATTCAAATCCAGTTCGTCAACAGCATGTAAATGGGTTGGATTAGAATGCTCATCAATAGCAAAAACTTGTTTAGCGGGAAGCTGCAGCATATAGCCATCAACAGGCGCTAAGTTACAGGTCAAATAAGGATGGATGCCGACGCCATACGGCGCGGATTTGTCCCCGATGTTTTTACTGATGATTTCTACGGAGAGTCCGCTTTCGTTGTTCAGCGAGTAAATCACCTGCGATATTAACGAAAACGGATAGCCATAACTCGGCGGTAGAAACGCCGTCAGCGTGACTTTTGTCGTCGTCAATTCGCTAACCTGCCAGTTACGCCACGCCAGGAAACCGTGAATAGAAGCGTTAGAAGCGTGTTCATTGATTGGCAACTGATATTCATGCCCGCCATACTGATAACAGCCGTTCGCGATACGGTTAGTCCAGGGAATAAGTACTTTTCCCAGGTGAGCCATCGGCATTTCCGCTGGGTCATGCGGAATGACTAAATGACGATCCTGATACGTTAACCCAGCCAGGCCCGCGCCGACGGTAACGATTTGTGCACGGTAATCACCCGCTGTGAGTAAAATCGTTTTTCCACCACTATGCATAGAGCTACCCCTATAAAACAACGGCATATCTAACAATAGCTTGTTGATATGCCGTATTTTTATGTCACTTTATTTGGCGTTGATATCCAGCAAGCCCGCCGCGACTGCTGGAGCCAGGCCCGGCGCGAGTGGCAGACGAGGAATGACCAGACAGTGCAGCAAGTGATAAATATCTTGCTTGCCGTCCCACACTTTGGTGGTCACTTTGTTATCGGCGTCCAGCTCTTGCCACCAGGAACCATTTTCATAGTCCATCAGGTAATTAATGCAGTAGTCCCACCATTTCTGATACCAGGTTTCGTACTGACGGTCGCCCGTCACCGTGTAGAGCGCATATGCCGTGCCCATTGCTTCCACAATTGGCCAGCGTACACGCTCCCGTACGATCGGCTTACCGTCCCAGCCAACGGTGTAAACGATGCCGTCAGCACCGTCCGGCGCCCAGGCGTCACGGATAGTGGCATGGAATAAACCTTTAGCGTCCTCCAGTAACCAGGCTGGGGGGTGTTCGCATTTGGCTTCCAGCGCAGCATGGATATGAAGCAATAAGCGGCCCCACTCAATCCAGTGACCTGGCGTACCGCCATAGGCGCGGAAGCGATGTGCCGGATTTTCTTTGTTGTAATCGCGGATTGGGTTCCACTGCGAATCGAAGTGTTCATTAACACGATAATCACCTTTTCTGGCGACATCGTGAATGATGACGGAGGCGACTCTGATCGTGCGGTCGAGCCATTTACGGTCATGGGTGACGTCATAAACAATCAGGAACGCTTCGACGGCGTGCATATTGGCGTTGCCGCCACGGTAGTCTTCGGTTTTGCTGAAGGCTTCATCCCAGGACTCCAGGCACATCTGCTCTTCTTCGCTCCAGAAGTATTTCTCAATAACTTCAATGGCGTAATCCAGCAATTTTCTGGCTTCAGGATGGCCGGTAGTGACGGCGCTGGCCGCGCCCAGCAGGGCGAAGAAGTGTTGATAACCCTGTTTAGAGGCATCCACCACTCCCTGATCGTTAACGCAGGCATACCAGCCGCCGTATTTTTTATCGCGCAGCGCCCCGTTCATGGCTTTGATACCGTGATCGACCAGATCATAAGCGCCCGGTCGGCCCATGGACGCCGCCACGGAATAAACGTGCAGCATACGTGCCGTGATCCAAAGATGGGTGCCCATCTCTTCTTTGATTTGCCCTTTATTTCCCAGCCAGCCGAAGCCTGTCGGCACCGCGGCATTTTTACCGAAATTAAAGATGCGGTCGGTTTCCTGCTCCAGCCAGCGGTTGTGGCTCAACGTGTTAAACCATTTCATTCTTTCATCCTCGTATTAACGGCGTTTCGCCATCATTTCATCGACGATCTCGCCCAGGCGTTGCAATTTAGGGGCGGAAACATCACGTAACATCAGCTCGGTATCCGGTAAACCAATCACCGATGACCAGACCGCGCGTCCCGCCAGGAACCCGGATGCGCCAGCTTCCATCGCGACCCTGACTGCGCGAGGGAACAGTTTTTCGTCCACACCGGAAGAGAGGATGACCCACGGCATATTGATATGCCCATTCAGGCGCTGTGAGGCGGTAAGAAGATCGGACCGCGCGCCTTTGCCGTAGAGCGGCATTTCAACTTTGTAAAGGTCGGCACCGCTGTCGCCCAGCTCTTTGGCCGCATCGATAATCGCCTGCTCGCGATCGAACTTGTCGCCGCAGCGCGGCGGGCGTACAACCGGTTCGATAATGCTCAGCAAACCATTGGAGTGGCATAATTCATTGAATTCTTTAATCATATCCAGACGCTGCTGCGCGTCTTCGTCGCTGCGCCACAGCACCAACAGTTTTAAGGCTTTTGCGCCATCCTGTTTTACCGCCTGCGCATTAATTTTTTTATCAACGACCACGTTATCAACGGGAATACCGTTGCCCGGGATGAAATCATCCGCCGCGACGATCATGGCGCAGCTTTTAGCGACCGCATTTTGTTCTACGGCCTGGCGATAACAGAACTGCTGATCCAGCAGAACGGCAGAGGCATACGGGGAGAGAATTTTCGCCGCATTCACTTTGAAATCCGTCAGCACGCTATCGACAACGGGTGTTTTCGCACCAGCAGCAGCAGCAAACATTAAACGCATTGCCTCACGCTGATCGACAGCCAGCATGGCAAACCCGCCGGACGCTCGCGTAATGTCTTTGATGGTGTAGTTGTTCATTCAATTTTCCTTTATACAGTCGTTACTTTTTTACGTTGGCGGTCAGCCCGGCGCTGATGCGCACCTGTTCCAGGATGGCGCTCCAGTCTTCCTGACCGCGGCCTGCGGCCCGCGCCAGGTTATAAACTTCACGGGAGGCGGCGCCGAGCGGCATCGGTACGTGCAGTTGATTGGCGACATCCAACGCGATGCCAAGATCTTTGTGCGCCAGATCGATCATGAAGGCGGGAGACAGATCCCCTTTCATCACTTTATTCGGCCAGGTGGTGGTGAAATGCCCTTTGCCTGCTGCAGTGCCGTTCATCACTTTTAAAGCCACGTCGAAGGAAAGCCCCAGCGCTTCACATAGCACGGCGGCTTCGGCGGAGAGCGCATTTAGCGCAATACTCATGTAGTTGTTGATCAGTTTTACGCGAATACCCATTCCCGGGCCGCCGGTGTTGACCAGCTCATTACCCATCGCCATCAGCACAGGAGTAGCGTGTTCTACTTGCTGCGCCGTACCGCCTGCCAGCAGCAACAATGTGCCGGTAATCGCGTTGTCGGATGTCCGGCCTACCGGCACGTCCATCATGCTGAACCCTTTGCTCTGCATGTCGGCAATCAGCTTGTCGGTTTGCAGCGGATGAATAGTGGACATATCAATGACCAGCGCTTCACGGGAAAGGGTTTCGCAAACGCCTTGCTCGCCAAATAAAACGGAACGAACCAGCTCGCCGTTCGGGAGCATGGTGATAACAAATTCAGCGCCGATGGTTGCCTGAGCCGGGCTGCTTGCAGGTTGCGCGCCTTTGTCTACCAGACGCTGTACGGCGTCGGGATTAACATCGAAGACGCTGAGTTGATGGCCCTGCTTTAGCAGGTTACTCGCCATAGGGGAGCCCATCTGCCCCAACCCGATAAATGCTATAACTGCCATATCGTTCTCCTGAACACGATGGTGTCATTTTTTGTCATGTGTGAGCATTTTTTCTGTCTGTTTTTGATCGTATTTGTAATTTATGGTCAAAAAATTGACAGCCGTCACTTTTTAAACATTTCGTGAAATTAAAATGGGCCTATCTCAAATGCCTGAGGAATGACCATGATTCGTATTGCTTGTGTAGGTATTACCGTGATGGATCGCATCTATTACGTGGAAGGATTACCGACAGAAGGGGGTAAATATGTGGCGAAGCGCTATACGGAAGTGGGCGGCGGGCCTGCGGCGACCGCTGCCGTGGCTGCGGCGAAATTGGGCGCGCAGGTGGACTTTATTGGCCGTGTGGGCGATGACGACACCGGAAACAGTCTGCTGGCGGAGCTGAAGTCCCTGGGGGTTAATACCCGCTATACCCGCCGCTATACGCAGGCGATGTCGTCGCAGTCAGCGATTATGGTGGACGCCAAAGGAGAGCGGATCATCGTTAATTATCCCAGCCCGGATTTATTACCTGACGCCGACTGGCTTAACGACATCGATTTTTCGCAGTGGGATGTGGTGTTGGCGGATGTGCGCTGGCATGACGGCGCGAAGCAGGCCTTTACGCTGGCGCGTCAGGCTGGCGTCATGACCGTTCTGGATGGCGATATTACGCCGCAGGATATTAGCGAGCTGGTGGCGTTAAGCGACCACGCCGCCTTCTCCGAGCCGGGACTGGCACGTTTGACGGGGATGAGTGAAACCATGGATGCGCTAAAAAAATCACAAACGCTCACAAATGGACATGTCTATGTCACGCAAGGCAGCGAAGGTTGCAACTGGTTGGAAAAAACGACGGTACGCCACCAACCGGGTTTTACCGTGGAGGTGGTGGATACTACCGGCGCGGGCGATGTTTTTCATGGCGCACTGGCATTTGGCCTGGCAAGCGGATACGCCATCGAAGAGGCTGTCAGATTCGCCAGCGGCGTTGCTGCGCTGAAGTGTACGCGCCCGGGTGGCCGGGCGGGTATCCCTGATTGTGAGCAAACCCGATCTTTCCTGTCACTTTTTGTATAATATGGGCAGTAGGAAGCTTTTAGAGGAATGCTCATGAGTCTTACCGAACTGACCGGTAATCCGCGACACGATCGGCTGTTAATGCTCATTGATGAGCGCGGCTATATGAATATCGATGAGTTAGCCAGTTTGTTGGAGGTCTCTACCCAGACGGTTCGCCGCGATATTCGTAAATTAAGCGAGCAGGGGCTGATTACGCGTCATCACGGCGGCGCTGGCAGAGCGTCCAGTGTGGTCAATACCGCCTTTGAGCAGCGAGAGGTCTCCTGGACGCAAGAGAAAAAAGCCATTGCGGAAGCCGTGGCTGACTATATTCCGGATGGCTCCACGATATTTATCACGATTGGAACGACGGTTGAGCAGGTGGCGCGCGCGCTGCTCAACCATAATCATCTGCGCATTATCACCAATAGCCTGCGCGTCGCGCATATTCTCTATAATAACCCTCGCTTTGAAGTAATGGTGCCGGGCGGCACTCTGCGACCGCATAATAGCGGCATTATCGGGCCATCCGCGACGGCGTTTGTCGCGGGGTTCCGGGCGGACTATCTCGTCACCAGCGTAGGCGCGATAGAGAGCGATGGCGCGTTGCTGGAGTTTGATGTTAACGAAGCCAGCGTAGTGAAAACGATGATGGCCCACTCGCGACACATCCTGCTTGCCGCCGATCATACGAAATACCATGCTTCTGCGGCGGTTGAGATCGGCAATGTGTCACAGATTACCGCTCTGTTTACGGATGAGTATCCCGGTCCGGCATTACAGAATTTACTTCAATCCCAGCAAATCGAAGTGGTTCAGGTGAGTCCTTCGCTGGACGACGCCGTTTCAGCGTGACAAGTGCCCTTGCGCCGGATGGTCGCGTCAGCGCTTTATCCGGCCAATAAAACGGCGCTGTGATGCAGGCGATATTGAACATCGTCTGCGTTTCTATTGTCTTTTTGTTAATTGATTTATAAAGGGATACATAGTCAAACTTCTCCTTTCCCGCTACAGTTATTCATCCCCGGTTAGCAAGGAGAATGCCATGCTCTATATCTTTGATTTAGGTAATGTGATTGTCGATATCGACTTTAACCGCGTATTAGGTGTGTGGAGCGACCTGAGTCGAGTACCGCTGGCTTCGCTGAAGCAAAAATTTACGATGGGCGAGACTTTTCACCAACATGAACGCGGTGAGATAACTGACGAAGCGTTTGCTGAAGCTTTCTGCCATGAAATGGCATTATCGCTCAGTTATGAACAGTTCTCGCACGGCTGGCAGGCGGTATTTGTCGGATTACGGCCCGAAGTGATTGCTATCATGCATAAACTGCGCGAGCAGGGGCATCGCGTGGTGGTGTTATCCAATACTAACCGACTGCATACCCACTTCTGGCCGGAGGAATATCCGGAGGTTCGCGCTGCCGCCGACCATATCTATTTATCGCAGGATTTGGGAATGCGTAAGCCGGAAGCGCGTATTTATCAGCACGTCCTGCAGAAGGAGGGATTTTCCGCCGCTGATGCGGTCTTTTTCGACGACAACGCCGATAATATAGAAGGGGCCAACCAGTTGGGGATCACCAGCATCCTGGTGAAGGATAAAACTACTATCCCTGACTATTTCGCGAAGCTGTTATGCTAAAAACCGTTCACCAAAAAGCTGGACGCCATACACGCCCTGTTCGGGCCTGGCTCAAGCTATTATGGCAGCGTATCGATGAGGATAATATGACGACTCTGGCGGGAAATCTCGCCTATGTTTCATTACTCTCCTTAGTACCGCTTATTGCCGTCGTTTTTGCTCTTTTCGCTGCGTTTCCGATGTTTTCTGATGTCAGCATTCAGTTACGCCATTTTATCTTCGCTAACTTTATGCCAGCCACCGGGGATGTGATTCAGCGCTATATTGAGCAGTTTGTCGCTAACTCCAACAAAATGACGGCGGTGGGCGCCTGTGGACTGATTGTGACGGCATTGCTGTTGATGTATGCCATTGATAGCGCCTTAAATACTATCTGGCGCAGCAAACGCACACGACCAAAAGTGTACTCTTTTGCGGTATACTGGATGATCCTTACGCTCGGCCCGCTACTCGCTGGCGCCAGCCTGGCGATCAGCTCCTATCTGCTTTCTTTACGCTGGGCCAGCGAGCTGAATACGGTCATCGACAATGTATTGCGCATCCTTCCGTTGCTGCTCTCGTGGCTCTCATTCTGGTTACTTTACAGTATTGTCCCAACGACTCGTGTACCGAACCGTGACGCCCTTGTCGGCGCGTTTGTCGCGGCTTTACTGTTCGAGGCCGGAAAGAAAGGTTTCGCGCTTTATATCACCATGTTCCCGTCATATCAGCTTATTTATGGCGTACTGGCGGTGATCCCAATCCTGTTTGTCTGGGTATACTGGACCTGGTGTATAGTCTTGCTTGGCGCAGAAATAACTGTCACTCTCGGGGAATACCGAAAACTCAAACAAGCCGCAGAACAAGAAGAAGCTGACCAACCATGATTGCATTAATTCAACGCGTAACCCGTGCCAGCGTCACCGTGGAGGACGAGGTGACGGGTGAAATTGGCCCAGGACTTTTGGTGTTATTGGGTGTCGAAAAAGAAGATGACGAACAAAAAGCGAATCGTCTGTGCGAGCGCGTGCTGGGATACCGTATCTTCAGCGATGCCGACGGCAAGATGAATCTGAACGTACAACAGGCTGGCGGCAGCGTGCTGGTGGTGTCGCAGTTTACGCTGGCGGCCGATACCGAGCGTGGTATGCGACCGAGCTTTTCCGGCGGCGCTGCGCCGGAGCGCGCGCAGGCGCTTTATGCATATTTTGTCGAACGTTGCCGCCAGCAGGCGATAAACACGCAAACCGGACGCTTCGCTGCCGATATGCAGGTTGAGCTGGTTAATGACGGTCCCGTGACATTCTGGCTCCAGGTATGAGTCAGCTTCCGGCGTGGCCGCGGATAACAAGAGAGAGTACGGCTATGTATCACCTTCGAGTTCCGCAAACAGAAGAAGAATTAGAACGTTACTACCAGTTTCGCTGGGAGATGCTGCGTAAACCGCTGCACCAGCCGAAAGGGTCGGAACGGGATGGCTGGGATGCGTTGGCGCACCATCAAATGGTGGTGGACGAAGAAGGAAATTTAGTCGCAGTGGGCCGCCTGTATATCAATGCAGATAACGAGGCGTCTATCCGTTTTATGGCTGTACATCCCTCGGTACAGGATAAAGGGCTGGGGACATTAATGGCGATGACCCTGGAGTCTGTCGCCCGCCAGGAAGGCGTTAAGCGCGTCACCTGCAGCGCGCGCGAAGATGCGGTTGAGTTCTTTGCCAAACTCGGGTTTGTCAATCAGGGGGAGATTACTACGCCCACAACCACGCCAATCCGCCATTTTCTGATGATTAAACCGGTAGCATCGCTGGATGATATCCTGCATCGCGGCGACTGGTGTGGGCAGCTTCAGCAGGCCTGGTATGAGCATATTCCATTGAGTGAAAAGATGGGGGTGCGCATTCAGCAGTACACCGGGCAAAAATTTATCACCACGATGCCGGAAACCGGTAATCAAAATCCGCATCACACGGTGTTTGCCGGCAGCCTGTTCTCCCTGGCGACGCTGACCGGATGGGGGCTTATCTGGCTGATGCTCCGTGAACGCCACCTGGGTGGGACGATTATTCTTGCCGACGCCCATATTCGCTACAGCAAACCGATTAGCGGAAAGCCAAACGCCGTGGCTGATTTGGGGTCGCTAAGCGGTGATTTGGACAGGCTGGCGCGGGGTAAAAAAGCGCGTGTCCAGTTGCAGGTTGAACTGTTGGGCGGTGAGACCGCAGGGGCAATTTTCGAAGGCATTTATATCGTACTACCTGCGAAACCGTTCGGCCCGTATGAAGAGGGCGGGAATGAGGAGGAGTAGCTGGACATCTCCAACTACTCGATGAAGGCATCCGCTGGTAGTTTAAAGCGTTGTGTAAGCGCTTTAATATGATTAACCGTTAGTGCTCTGCGGCCATTTAAGATGTTGCTGACGTTCGATTTAGAACCAAGTTCGTTGGCAAGATCTGCTGCTTTGAGACCGTATTGATCCATGAGCGTTCGCAATACTGAAACGCCAGGGGGCGTTTTCTCCAGGTGTTGGTTGAGTGCTTTGAATTCCGGCGCATGCTTTTCGTATTCACTGATTCGGGCACAGAGCAATTCAAATAGTGGGTTTTCAAGATCGTCGTGGTCGACCAGAAACTCCACTAGCGCTAGTGCCCTGCGATACTCATTGTCATTTCGGTCTTCCCCCATCAGTGGGACGCTTTTTACCGCATCGCTGAAGGTATCAACGATCTTTTTTGCGCTGGTTGCATCCATCTGACGATGAGTTCTCATTCTTTATTACCCCGATCATATGCGGTCAGTTTGTCATATTCGGCATGGGAAACGATATGTTTCACAAATATCTTATGTAACCTGAAATCTATGTAGGAAATGAGTCTCAGGCTGTTACCAGAAACATCAATCACCCACCATTTATCTCTGTGCTTAAAATTATCCAGTGAAGGAATATACCGCTTCATCTCTTCAGGCTGAGTGAATGTTTTTTTCTCCAGAACATTCAGCAACTCAGTGAGGGCAAGCTCATGGTTTGGATATATGAGCATCGCTTCATTGAACGGTTTTCGGCTGATAACATGCACAATGTAGTTCCATTACAAAGTTTTCAACCTGAAAATAATTTAGCGCAACGTCATAAAGTTTTCAAGTTGAAAACAAAATTGAATTTTAGGTCATTTTGCCTGTTGATGGCTTACAACACGCCAGGCCATATCTCGCATGGCGCTTCGTGCCGCCTGGCTCACGCCTCCGAGCTGGAAAAAGCCATGAATGACACCGAGAGCGCTGGCAAGTACATTCCACATCCTGTTCCTGGAACCGTTGATACAGGGCCTCGCCCTCATCGCGCAGTGGGTCGAATTCGGCAGTAATGATGTGCGTGGATGGCAGACCGGCGAAGTCCTCACGCCAGAGCGGACTGGCTTCAGGATGCAGTGGATCGGTTCGCGGCATATACATCTCGTAGCCTGAAAGCAGCGTGTCACGCGTGATAATGTAATCCAGCCCATTACAGGTGTAGCTCGCAAACCTGGCGGTTGCGTCCAGCATGGGGTAGATCAGAATCAGCTGTGCAGGTTGCCATTGACGGGCGGCTTTCAGGCGTAGCGCAGTGACCAGCGCCAGATGCCCACCCGCGCTGTCACCGGCAAGCGTAATGTTCTCGCGATCTATCCCCAGTTTCTGGGCATATTTCCAGATAGTATTGGCTCCGGTTTCGGCATCGTTATGTGCGGCCGGGAAGGTGTGCTCTGGTGCAAGTCGGTACTGCGCCGCAATCACGCGACAACGGCTGTAAAAAGCTAACTGCCTTAACTGGTTATCGTGAGTGGCAAAACCGCCGCTGACAAAGCAACCACCATGATAATAAATGATGCAGGGTAATTTCCCTGTGGCATTGAGCGGCGAAACCACGCGAAACGTCATGGCATTGAGTTCAATATCTTCAACCTGGACGCGGGTTTCAGTTTCTCCTGCCAGTGTCGTGCTGGCGATGTAGCCCGCCCTCCGGTCATCAATATTCTGTTCGCGAGAAGAGGGGCGTCCCGCCGCGATAAATTCCTCCACTAACTGCGCAATCCCGCTTTCCAGTGCCATTTTTCATTGCCTTTATCTGTATGGATATACAGTTTTATAACCCGATTTGGTACGAATGAAAATGGGAAAATTGGGCTGCGTACGATTCTGGAAAGCGGCTCGCAAAAATAAAAATCGTTCGCGTAATAACTATTTTCTCGTCAGTCTCAGGTGTATGTTGTTTGAAAAATAAGCGCGAATGATATACTGGAGGTATATGTGAGTATGATGGCTGGGATGGATATGGGCAGAATTTTACTCGATTTATCAGACGATGTGATTAAACGGCTTGACGATCTCAAGGTGCAACGCAACCTACCTCGTGCAGAACTCTTGCGGGAGGCTGTTGAGCAGTATCTGGAAAGACAGGATCGGGCTGAGACCACAATTTCGAAAGCATTGGGGCTCTGGCAAGGCTGTGAGGAAGATGGCGTTGAATACCAACGTAAACTTCGTGAGGAATGGTAATGGTCAAAGGGTCTGCGCTTTTTGATACCAATATCCTCATCGACCTGTTTAGCGGTCGTATTGAAGCGAAACATGCGCTGGAAGCGTATCCGCCACAGAATGCGATTAGCCTTATCACATGGATGGAAGTGATGGTGGGCGCTAAGAAATATCATCAGGAAAACCGCACGCGAATTGCATTAAGTGCGTTTAATGTTATTGGTGTGACACAAGAAATCGCGGAACGAAGCGTCATTGTCAGGCAGGAGTATGGCATGAAACTCCCGGATGCGATCATTCTGGCCACTGCACAAGTCCATCGTTGTGAGCTTGTGACGCGTAATACAAAAGACTTTGCCGGCATTCCAGGAGTGATCACGCCGTATCACTTGTAGACCGGACGGCAAACTTCGCCCGGTCTGAGTAAAAAACTTATTCCCCTTCGCCAGGGAACAGGAACGGGTTGATGGAACTGCGGGCGAAGCCCTCCTGTTCCATGCGCGCGTCCAGCACCAGCGAGGCGAGATCGTCGGCAACGGCTTCGACTTTCGGGTCTTTTTCCTGATACAGAATCTTCAGGTAAGTCCCGCAATCGCCACAGCTTTCGGCCTTCACCGCGGCCTGCTCATTTTCCAGCGACCAGTAGTGTAAGTCGCGGCTCTGTTCGCAGTTACTGCATTTTACGCGTACTACATGCCACTCGGTTTCGCACAGGTTACAGTGCAGATAACGCAGCCCCTGCGTGGTACCGATCTGCACCATGCTGGAGACCGGCATCGAACCGCACACCGGGCAATACTGGCGCGCTTCGCCATATTCCGCGCGGGCTTTGCCTGGGATCAGGCTGGCCATTTGCGCCCAGTAAAGGGAGAGCGCGGCCCAGATAAACGGGGCTTTATCGCTGCTGACGGAGGCAAAATCCGAGGCAAACAGCGCGTTCGCCATCTGCTCCAGCTCCTGCTCTGATGCTTTCTCCAGATTCTCGATCACCGCCAGCGCGGGGCCGCTCATCTCGGGTTTTAGCTCGGCAATCAACGAATTCAGCAGTTTTTGCCAGTGCTTGTCACGCGGCAGCACATGGATATCCAGCGGCGGCTTGCCCTGTTCGTTCGCTTCTTTAATGCGTGCGGTTAGATCCATTTCCAGCGGATGGTCGTACAGCACCACTTCCTGCGCGTGCGCGATAAGCGCGGCAAAACGCAGATAATCGCCCAGCGGATTATTTTCAGCCAGCTCGCGCAGACGTTCGGCGCGGCGGTTGTAGACGTTTTTGAGTCGGGGGAACAATAACGGCGGAATCATATCCGCCGTACGTTTCTCGCTCGAACCCAGCTCATCTTGCGGGATTATGCGAATACTCATTCAGTTTCTTTTTCCGTTGTCTTGCGGACTTCTCGGTACCAGCGTGGGTGATGTTTCTTCGCCCACGACCGGGTTACCCAGCCTTCCACCATCGCGGTAATGGTGCCTTTCACCCAAAGGGCGGCGTAGATATGCACCATGATAACCACAATTAACGCTACTGCGGCAAAAGAATGCAACATTAACGCGAATCGGATCACCGGGATTGAGAAAGCAGGCGCAAAATACGGACGCCAGATAATCACCCCGCTCACCAGCAGCAGCACCAGGAAGATAATCGCCGCCCAGAATACGCATTTCTGACCGAAGTTATAACGCCCGGTGTCACCCACTTCCTCGTTGACGACGATCTTACGAATATTCTTCGCCCAAAAGATATCATCCCGATTGATTAGATTGTGGTGCCAGTAGCGGAAAAACATGATGATAAACGAGGCAAACATAACAACGCCTACAAACGGGTGCAGAATTCGCGCCAGTTGTGGGGTGCCCATGATATGCATCAGCCAGTTGAAGGATGGGAATAAAAAGCCCAGCCCGCTCACCGCCGCCAGCACGAAGCAGAAGGCGACGATCCAGTGGTTGATGCGTTCCGGCGCCGTATAGCGCACGATGGTGTCACGTCGTTTCATTTGCGCACCTCGTCTTTCTCTTCATGCAGGTTATCATCTTCCTCTTCCGCACGGTTCGGACCGACGCCGACATAGTGGAAGACGCTGGCGGCAAAGGTCGCGGCAAAACCGAACGCGGCGAGCGGTTTCCAGACGCCTTTCCAGAACTTGACGGTTTCGCTGATTTCCGGATTCTCCGGCAGACCGTGATACAGATTCGGCTTGTCGGCATGGTGTAGCACGTACATGACATGCGTACCGCCTACACCCGCCGGATCGTACAGACCCGCGTTGTCATAACCCCGGGTTTTTAGTTCCGCCACCCGCTCGCCCGCCAGCGTTTTCATGTCCTCTTTCGAGCCAAAATGAATGGCGCCAGTTGGACAGGTCTTCACGCAGGCCGGTTCCTGGCCGACCACCACGCGGTCAACGCACAGCGTACATTTATAGACGCGGTTGTCTTCCGGGTTAAGGCGCGGCACGTTGAATGGACAGCCAGCGATACAGTAGCCGCAGCCGATACACTGCTCGGACTGGAAGTCGACAATGCCGTTGGCATACTGGATGATAGCCCCTTCCGCCGGACATGCCTTCAGGCAGCCGGGATCGGCGCAGTGCATACAGCCATCCTTACGGATCAGCCATTCCAGTTTGTCGTTCTGTTCCACTTCCGAGAAGCGCATCACCGTCCAGGATTTAGCGGTTAAGTCCGCCGGGTTATCGTAGACCCCGACGTTATTGCCCACTTCATCACGGATATCGTTCCACTCTGAGCACGCCACCTGACACGCTTTACAGCCGATACAGGTGGTGACGTCGATGAGTTTCGCCACCTCTTCCTGATGGTCCCGCGCCTGGGGCGCGGGGGTGAAACCGTTAGTGGCGGAACGACGAATGATGTCTTGCGATTGATAAGCCATAGGTCGTCTCCGTTACACCTTTTCCACATTCACAAGGAAGGATTTAAACTCCGGCGTCTGCGTGTTCGCATCGCCGACGAAAGGCGTTAACGTATTGGCGATAAAGCCTTTTTTCGCCACGCCTTCATAGCCCCAGTGAATAGGAATACCGATGGTATCGATATCCTTGCCGTCCGCTTTCAGCGTGCGAATACGCTTGGTCACTACTGCTTTGGCTTTGATATAGCCGCGGTTCGAGGAGACCTTCACGGTATCGCCATGCGCGATGCCGAGCTTATTCGCCAGCTTCTCGCCAATTTCCACAAACTGTTCCGGCTGGGCGATAGCATTAAGCAACGCGTGCTTGGTCCAGTAGTGGAAGTGCTCGGTCAGACGGTAAGTGGTTCCGACATACGGGAATTTATCCGCTTTACCCAGCGCGTCGGCATCGTCTTTAAAGATACGGGCGGCAGGGTTAGAGATAACGTTCGGGTGCAGCGGGTTAGTGCCCAGCGGCGTTTCAAACGGTTCGTAGTGTTCCGGGAACGGCCCTTCCGCCATCTTATCGATGGCAAACAGGCGGCCCATCCCTTCTGGTTGCATGATAAATGGCCCGACGTCGCTGCCCGGCGCGGCGGCGCTGTAGTCCGGAATATCCCATCCGGCCCATTTTCCGCCTTCCCATTTCAGGAGCTGACGTTTCGGGTCCCACGGATTGCCCTGCGGATCTGCGGAGGCGCGGTTATAGAGGATGCGGCGGTTAAGCGGCCATGCCCATGCCCAGCCCAGAGTGTTGCCGAGACCAGACGGGTCGGCATTATCACGACGCGCCATCATGTTGCCTTCCGGCGTCCAGCTACCGGCGAAAATCCAGCAGCCGCTGGAAGTCGTACCGTCATCGCGCAGTTGCGCGAACGAACTGAGCTGTTGGCCTTTCTTCACCACCACCGCGCCGGTTGCCGGGTCGATAAGATCGGCTAGCGCTTTACCGTTACTTTCCATCGCCACTTCTTCAGAGGCGGGTTCATATGGTTTGGTGTAGTTCCAGGTCATATTCAGCACCTGTTCCGGGTTGGCGCCGCCCTGTTCAGAGTACATCTTACGCAGGCGTAAGAAGATACCGGCGAGGATTTCGCCATCGGTCATGGCAATCCCCGGGGCGTCCGCGCCCTTCCAGTGCCACTGTAACCAGCGACCGGAGTTAACGATGGAACCATTTTCCTCGGCAAAGCAGGTGGAAGGCAGACGGAACACTTCGGTCTGGATTTTCGCGGGATCAACGTCGTTCGACTCACCGTGGTTTTGCCAGAAGGTGGACGTTTCGGTGTTGAGCGGATCGATAGTCACCAGGTACTTCAGTTTGGAAAGCGACGCGACCACTTTGTTTTTGTTCGGGAATGAGGCCACCGGGTTAAAGCCCTGGCAGATATAGCCGTTGACCTTGCCCTGTTTCATCATCTCGAAGTACTGCAGCACATCATACCCTTTGTCCCACTTCGGCAGCCAGTCGAAGCCCCAGCTATTTTCCGCTGTCGCTTTATCACCAAAGAAGGCCTTCATCATCGAGACGAAGAATTTCGGGTAGTTGCCCCAGTAGTTGACCTGATCCTTCAGCAATGGTTTCGGCGTATTGGCAGCCAGATAGGTTTGCAAATCGGTCTGTTTTTCGCTCGGCAGCGTCAGGTAGCCCGGCAGACTTTGCGACAGCAGTCCTAAGTCGGTCAGCCCCTGAATGTTGGAGTGACCGCGCAGGGCATTAACGCCGCCGCCCGCCATCCCCATGTTACCGAGCAGAAGCTGGATCATCGCCATGGTACGGATGTTCTGCGCGCCGATGGAGTGCTGCGTCCAGCCCAGCGCGTACAGGAACGACGCGGTTTTATCTTTTGCGCTGGTTTCCGCAATGTACTCGCACACTTTCAGGAAGTCCGCTTTCGGCGTACCGCAGATATTTTCTACCACGTCCGGCGTGTAACGAGAGACATGCTGTTTCAACAGATTCCAGACACAGCGCGGGTGTTGCAGTGTCGTATCGCGTTTGGCAAAGCCGTTTTCGTCCAGCTCATAGTGCCAACTGGTTTTATCGTACTGCCGCTTGTCTGCGTCATAGCCGGTGAACAGACCATCATCGAAGCCAAAATCTTCACGCACGATCAGGCTGGCATTGGTATAGGCCTCGGTGTATTCACGATTGTATTTTTCGTTGGTCAGCAGATACAGCATCACGCCTGACAAGAAGGCAATGTCAGTACCCGAGCGTATTGGCGCATAGAAATCGGCCACCGACGCGGTACGCGTGAAGCGCGGATCGACCACAATCAGCTTCGCGCCGTTGTGAATTTTAGCTTCCATCGCCCAGCGGAACCCGACCGGGTGAGCTTCCGCAGCGTTACCGCCCATCACCACGACGAGGTTGGCGTTCTTGATGTCGACCCAGTGGTTGGTCATCGCACCGCGACCAAATGTTGGAGCAAGACTTGCTACCGTTGGTCCGTGTCAGACACGCGCCTGGTTGTCGACCGCGAGCATACCCAGCGCGCGGGAGAATTTTTGCGTTAAATAACCCGTCTCGTTACTGGATGCGGAAGCGCACAGCATCCCGGTAGTGAGCCAGCGGTTAACGGTAACGCCTTCGGCGTTCTGCGCCTGGTAGTTGGCGTCGCGATCTTCCTTCATCAGTTTAGCGATGCGGTCAAACGCTTCTTCCCAGCTGATCTGTTGCCACTTATCTGAACCAGGCGCGCGGTATTGCGGGAATTTCAGGCGACTTTCAGAGTGGATGAAATCCACCAGACCGGCCCCTTTCGGGCACAGCGCGCCACGGTTTACCGGATGATCCGGGTCCCCTTCGATATGGAAAATAGATGCTTTGGCGTTTTTCGCACCGTCGCCGAGGCTGTACATCAACAGCCCACAGCCAACGGAACAGTAGGTGCAGGTGTTACGGGTTTCGCGGGTGCGCAGCAGTTTATATTGCCGTGTTTCCGCTAGCGCTACGCCGGGCGCGAAGCCCAGTGCCGCTGCCGTGGTGCCTGCCATACCGCCAGCGCAGATCTTAAAGAACTGCCTTCTGCTGACCTGCATGGTTTGCTCCTTGTTTCGACATTGTCACTTCTCTTTCACATTTCTCTATCCGAAACGCTCAGGGAGTGGTTGTTATTTTTCTTTGCGGGCGGGCCCGCAAAAGTTCAGAATTGGGTAAATTTTCCTCCATCCGGGAGGAGTTGTGACAGAATACCATAATGTTGGTGTGTGTGTTCTTATATGGTTAAAAGAAAGTGAACAATATACTGTCTGAAGAAGTCCTAAATGTGACTAATTTCACAACCTCACGCCAGTTGACTCTCTGGAAACGCGAGGATTTGCAGCACCCCCAACTTGATGATGTTGCCGAGGAAGTGCCTGTTGCGCTGGTGTATAACGGCATTTCGCATGTCGTTATGATGGCTTCTCCGAAAGATCTGACGCATTTTGCAATGGGGTTTTCTCTGTCGGAAGGGATCATTGACAGCCCGCGTGACGTTTTTGGCATGGACATTGTGCCGTCCTGTAACGGACTCGAAGTGCAGATAGAACTTTCCAGCCGCCGCTTTATGGGGCTGAAAGAACGCCGCCGCGCGCTGGCGGGTCGCACTGGCTGCGGCGTGTGTGGCGTTGAACAGCTCAATGACATCGGTAAGCCAGTGCAGCCGCTACCGTTTACCCAAACCTTCAATCTCGCTAACCTTGATCGCGCGTTAAAGCATCTGAATGATTTTCAACCGACGGGTAAGCTGACCGGTTGTACTCATGCTGCTGCATGGGTGACGTCATTTGGCGATCTGGCTGGCGGCCATGAGGATGTCGGGCGTCATGTCGCGCTTGATAAACTTTTAGGCCGTCGCGCCGTTGAAGGTGAATGCTGGCACCAGGGGGCGGTGCTGGTTTCCAGTCGCGCCAGTTATGAAATGGTACAGAAGTCGGCGATGTGCGGCGTGGAGATCCTGTTTGCCGTGTCGGCCGCGACAACGCTCGCGGTTGACGTCGCTGAACGGTGTAATCTTACTCTGGTGGGGTTCTGTAAGCCGGGCCGGGCGACGGTTTATACCCATCCGCAGCGATTGATCGATGTATAATTTATATTCAATTAATTTGAAATAGAATGGCAAACCCTTCCGCTTTTAGTTGTTTAGTTATCAGCCTATTATTTATCTTATCAAGGCACCGCACCTTAACCAAACAACAAACCGGAAGGATTTACATCATGAAAACAATCAAAAATTTTGTCGCAGTTATCGCCCTTGCTACCTCTTTCGGCGCATTTGCTGCCCAGTCTGTGACCGCAACCGGTACGACGCTGGAAAACACCGAAGCGAAGATTGCCGCTCAGGCTGAACAAGCAGGCGCAAGCGCTTATAAAATTACCCAGGCATATACCGGCAACCGCGTACATATGACCGCTAAACTGCTGAAATAACAATCGCTATACCGTCGAAAGAGCGCTCTTGAGGCGTTTTGTTGCTCTCACTGATTTAACAGCGCAATAAATGCTTCATAGCCGTCTAATCTGCGAACCGTGTCGGCCGGATGGCGGCATATAACGCTCGCCAGATAACTGAAGATTTTCAGCTCGTGACGCGCAGCAGCGGCAGCGCAGGCGAGCAGCACGCGGTCAACGGGCTCATTATTAACTTGCACAGGGTGCGCCAGGGTGATAAAAAATCCGCGGAAACGTGATTCCCGTTCGCTCCAGCAGTGGGGGATGGCGAGGTGATTGATAATCAGGTTCTCGCCTTCGTTTTCCCTGGCGCAGATTCGCAGCGCGTCATCCTCGGTGATGTGGGCCTGGCTCACTAACCGGTCACAAATTTGCCTGGTGATGGTATTCCAGTCTTCCCCTGGGATATTCGGGTAATGAAAACTTCCTGCCTTAGAAAAGAAGCGTTCAGGCTGTTGGCGAATAAAGGCCGTGGCAAGAAAGTTTTTGATCTGCTCGGTAGCGGAGGCGGTAATGATATTCCTGAACGACAGTACATTCTTTTGCCCCTCATCGAGCAAATAGTGGCTGTTATTGATGATAAGGACCGGAACAATCTCCTGACTTATCGCCTTCACCTCGCCGGGCGTTCGCGCAATCATGACCCGACAATTCAGCACATCCCGTTCAATGGCCTGCTGATTAATGGTAGCAATCGCATTTTGATCGGATAACAAAACGATAGGACGCCGCTCATTCTGATGTCGCTCCAGGGCGCAGGCAAAATAGAGGCCGATCAGATCGCTATCGAACAGCGGAATCTCTACCTGCTCACGCAACTGGGCGATAAAGCACAGGCTCATGTCGAACGCGGCGGGCCACGCGGACTTCAGGTTATTCATACTGCTCTGACGATGCTCCGGTAACCATATGGGCGCGGATACGCATCTGAGCAGATGACCGGTAATGTTATCAATGAGTTGGGTATCAATAATGTTCAACGAGGCGGCACCGGGGACGCGTTGCAGTAGAGAACATACGGCGTCAGCGGAGAGGGTCATTGCCTGCTGTTGCTGTGTTTCCAGAAGGCCGATAAGCGTTCCGAACGCGTTCTCGCCCATGTCGATCCCTCCCTGCGCCACCGCCTTTTTCAGTGACGTATGCCGACATTCCGGCCATGCGGTAGTGAGCTGATTGCGCAGGGCGTAAACCGCCAGCGTCAGGCTGGCGAGATACTCGCCAGGCACGAGGGGAAAATCATCCACCTCTTCACATGCCTGCTGCAACTGTTCAATAACTGTTCGCGTAATGCCCGGTAAGGGAATCAGCAGCGGATCTTTTTTCAGCAGATTCGCCAGCAGAATAATGCGCTTTTCCTCCGGTTCATCGATGAAATGCCCAACGCCCGGACGGCTGGCCATGCAGAATGCGCGTTCATAACGCTGTTTCAGGCGCGGCAATCTGTCCGTCACCCACGTCTCCGGTAAATTGAGCGCCGACGCGAGCTGGGCGCGGGTGGAAAAGGCCTGCAATAACAGGAATGCCAGCAACCGATCGTCATTATCATGCCGTTGCAGCAACTGGAAAAAGCGACGTCTGTCCACAATGTCCAGTTGATAACCCGCATTACCGCCAGGCTGAATACGCGCTTTATCGCTGAGCGTGAAGTTCAGGTAATCAATATCGCGCAGAATGGTGCGGCTCGAAACGCCAGTGTGTCGCGCCAGTTCGCTCAACGACCATCGCTGCTGTTCAAGGAGCTCGACAAGGGTTAACTGGCGTTCGTTTAACATTATCTCACCTGACGAAAATCGCTGAAGGCACTGACCTTATCCGCCGTCAGCGAGGCCAGTAGTTCGCGGACCAGAGTGAACAGCGCGTCGTAATCCGTCGCCGAAATCATGCCGCTGTTGGCGTGCAGATAGCGGGTCGGCAGGCACAGCGCCGCCACCGGACGACCGCCGCCCATCACGTTGTAGCGTCCGCCGTCTGTCGCCCCGGTTTTCATGGTGCAGAACTGCAGAAGCGCCTGGCTGCTTTGCGCGCGCTCTTTTAACGCGGCGACCAGCCGTTGATTGGGGAAATAGCGTTTATCAAACAGCATTAGCCCCGGTCCGGCGCCCAGCTTCAGCGGATATTTGATGCTATCGATGCCGGGCACGTCGCCTGCAACCGCCGTATCCATCACGATCACCACGTCGGGCTTGATATGCTCCGCCGAGGTTTGCGCTCCGCGCAGCCCAACCTCTTCTTCCACGCAGCCGACGCCGTAAAGCGTAATTTCAGGGTTATCTACCGCCTGTAAAAGCTCCGCCATCAGGGCGCAGCCGACGCGGTTATCCAGCGCTTTGCCGACAATCCTGTCCTCGCCCCAACAGGCGAAATTCGCCTCCGGGCTGATAAAATCGCCGATGGCGATGCCGCGTTTTTCCACCTCTTCACGGCTGCTCGCGCCAATATCAATAAACATCTCATCAAACGAGAGCGGCTGTTGTTTCTGCTTTTCCGTTAAAGCGTGCGGCGCAACGGAGCCGATAATACCGGGAATTTTCAATCCTTTGTGGGTGCGAATCGTGACACGATGATTGAGCATCGACTGATTCCACCAGCCGCCTATCGTGGTGAAGCGCAAAAAACCGCTATCGTCGATATGTGTCACCATAAAGCCGACTTCATCCATATGGCCGACAATCGCCACTTTCGGCCCGCGGTTGCCTTTGCGGGCGACAAAGCTGCCGAGGCCGTCAAAGGTGATTTCATCCACGCAGGGGTCCAGCGTATTGATCAAAATCGAGCGAACTTCCTGTTCATCGCCGCTGACGGCGCTGGCTTCGCATAGCTGCTGAAGTAAATCAATGTTCATGGGCAAGCTCCTGCTGCGCGGCTTTACGCCTGAGCCACAATCCTTTCAAAAGGATAATTAACGAAATGTTCAGCGCCAGACCAATCGCCAGCACCAGATAAAATGCCCCTACCGGTGACATCAGACCAATCAGCGGGTCAAAGATACCTAAACCTGGCGCCAGGCGTTTGATTCCGAAGGCGATAACCAGCATGCCGGCAATGCCGCCGGAGAGCGTATTGGCGGTAATCATCGGCAGCGGTGCGGCCAGCGCATAAGGGATCGCGGGTTCGGTGGCGACGGTAGCGCCCACCACAATTGCGCTGCTGGCGGCGGCTTTCTCCTGCTGGGTAAACAGCTTCGGCGCAAGATACGTAGCGATACCCGCCGCGACGGGCGGCATCAGCGCCACCACGCCGACAATGGCGTACCAGTCGTAGATATGTTTTTCCAGTAGCGAGAAGCAGAAGAACCAGGCGGTTTTGTTGATTGGCCCGCCCATATCAAACGCCAGCATCGCGCCAACGAGGAAGGCCGCGCCCATTTTCATCGTCGGTGGAATGGTGTTCAGGAAGTGCAGCAGACCGCCCATCACGTCGGACATCACCGGGCCGATGACGTAATACGTCAGCACGCCGAACAGCAGTAGCGTGACGAACGGGATAAGCATCGAGCCGAGCAGCGGCTGAAGCGCTTTACCGAGACGGACTTTGCGAAACCACAGTACAAAGTAGCCGATCGCCAGCCCCAGCACCACTGCGCCGAGAAAACCCGCGCCGGACTGGGTGCCCAGCAGCCCTTTATCGTTGGCCAGATAGCAGACCAGAAACGCCGGAGCGAACGCCGGTTTATCGGCGATGGACCACGCGATATAGGCCCCCATAATCGGGATCATAAAGGTGAAGCCCAGGTAGCCGATGGATTCGACCACCCAGGTAAACGACGGTTCGCCTTTCGACATATCGGTGTACGGTAAACCGAACTGCACCAGCATATTGGCGATAGCGATTAGTATCCCGCCGCCAATCACGAACGGCAGCGCGGCGGAAACGCCCGCCATCAGATGGCTCATCACGCTACCCTGCTGCACATCCTGCTTACCCAACTTGACGCCGTTATCGACGGCGAAAAGCTGCGAATGTGTCGGTAACTCGTTAAAAATCTGCTCGATATTTTTTAACGCCTGGGAAATCGCAATCTCATAGACCTTTTTCCCGGCGAAGCGCGAGCGGTCTTCAGCGCTTAAGCCACGCCCGATTGCCAGAATCACATAATCGGCGGCGGCGATCTCCTCCTGGGTGAGGTGGTTTTCAACGCCGCTTGAACCCTGGGTCTCCACTTTAATGGTATGGCCGAGCGAACGCGCTTTTTGCTCCAGCGCCTCCGCCACCATATAGGTGTGGGCGATTCCCGCCGGGCAGTTGGTGATCGCCACTAAACGTAAGGATGACTCCATTGTCGCTTCCTTATGAGGTTAGAGTTTGATTTAACAAAGAAAGTACCTGGTCGGTATTCCCTTGCTTTAACTGGTTGATAAAATCCTGGTGGATGATTTTGCGGCACAGGGTGCCGATAATTTTGACCTGATCGTCTTCGCCGGCCTGCGGCACGCCGAGGCAGATCCAGCAGTTCACGCCCTCGCCGTCGCTGGCCTTCCAGTCCACGTTTTTAGATTTGCGCGCAAACAAAACAAAGGGATGCTTCACGCAGGCGCTTTTACCATGCGGTACGGCGATGCCTGAGCCGAACCCCGTGGAATGCAACTTTTCCCGCAGTAGCAGAGTTTGCAGGAACTGATGGCAATCGGTGGTATAGCCGTTCTGGAACGCCATCTCTGCCAGTTGTTTGAGAATGGAATAAGCGCTGTTGCCCTGAATATTGAGATCGATGCAGTTCGTTGTAAGGGCGGTCATGATGGGGCTCCGTTAAAATCTGTTTAATCTGATTTTAACGAGGAGACGGTCAAGAGATGAGCGGTAATATGTCGGGAGGGAGTGACAATATGCCGTTGAGTTACTTCTCAATTTTGCGGAGTGTCACACACTATACGGCATTGTATAACCCTGATGAATTTTTCCATGTCAGGGTTACGATGGGTTCAATGTAATCCTGCCAGCCGCAGCAGTGCCGTCACTACCGCGGCGGCGATAATCACCACAATCAGCGGCATTTTACGCCAGGCTAAAAATACGGCGAAGGTGACGCCCAATACGCGCGCCATTCCGGCAAAATGTTCGCCTTCGTAAAAGGTTGTGGCCAGCGCGACAGAGAATAACAGCACCGTTGCCGCATCCGAGAGTAGTGCCTGTGAACGCTCAGACAGCGCCAGACGGCTACCAAGTTTCGCGCCGCCGAGGCGCATCGAATAGGTTCCCGCGGATAAAAGAGCAATACCGATGATAAATAGCGTCATATTGCCCATTATTTTTTCCTCGCCAGTAGGCCAAGCAGCGAAAGCAACACCGGCAATCCGGCAGCCACAAAGGGAACGGCGGCAAGCGACAGCGCGGCACCGCTACAACCACGAATCAATGTGGTGCGATTTTTAAACGCCGGGATCACCAGCGCCAGTAAGATCGCCGGGAATACGGCATCCAGACCAATGGTCTCCGGCGCGGGCAGCAATTTGCCGACCAGTGTGCCGAGTAGTGTCCCTGTCGGCCATAAAATGGCGACGCCTAACCCGCACAGCCAGTAAGCCGCTTTACGCTGTTCCGGCGTTTTTTGCGACAGGCCGAACACCACGCTCTCATCATTCATGATATGGCAGCCGAAAAAGCTGGCGGCGCGGGTGCCAACCAAATCGCGCACCGTTACGCCAAACGGCACATGGCGGGCATTCACCAACAATCCTGCCGCCGCCGCCGCCAGCGGATTGCCGCCGCTGGCGACAATGCCGATAAACATAAATTCGGACGCGCCTGCCAGCACAAAAATAGAGAGTACAAACGGCACCCACATCGGGAAACCGTAGGCCATCGCCAGCGAGCCATAGGACATGCCGACGACGCCCACGGCCAGGCACACTAAAAATATCGCTTTTATCGTGTCTCCCTTGAGACAGGAAAAATAGTGTTTCATCTTCTTTAGTCATATCGAACGAATTTTCATTATAATGAACGGAACAGATTCGCTTTACAAGACGAACGTTTCGTTCGTTATAGTGAACATTGGATGCTTTATGACACAACCTATTAGCGTTATCGCCAGAAGCCTGGTGCGCGAGCGCCAGCGAACCGGGCTGTCGCTGGCGGAGATTGCGCGGCGCGCAGGCATTGCTAAATCTACGCTTTCACAACTGGAAGCGGGGAACGGCAACCCCAGCCTGGAGACGCTATGGTCGCTGTGCGTCGCGCTCGATATTCCCTTTGCCAGGCTGCTGGAGCCGCAGGTACAAAAAACGCAGGTGATTCGCCGCGGGGAAGGCACCAAAGTGGTGGCGGAACAGGCGCATTATCAGGCGATATTACTGGCGGCGTGTCCGCCCGGCGCCCGGCGTGATATCTATCTGCTGTTGACGCAGCCGGGGGCCGACCGGATCTCTCACCCGCATCCGCCAGGGTCGGTGGAACATATTATTGTTACGCAGGGAAAAGCCCTCGTCGGTTTAACCGAAGCACCGGAAGAGCTGGCGGAGGGGGATTACATTTGTTATCCCGGCGACCAGGCGCATATCTTTAAAGCGCTGGAACCGGATACCCAGGCTATCCTGGTGGCGGAACAGAATTGAGAATGCCAGGCCCGGTCAGCGCCACCGTCACCGGGCAAAGGTTTACGCCAGATAGAACACCTCTTTCAGCTCTGTGCTGACCGGGCTGTTATCCGGATTCGCGGGCATCACATCGCGCATATGTCGCCACCAGCGCTGGCAAACATCGGTACTGGCGACGGCGTTCCAGCGCGCTTCGGATTCAATCTCAACGGTAGCGAACAGCAGATTGCGCTCCTGATCGAGATAAATCGCGTAGTGATGCGCGCCGTGAGATTTTAATACGGCTTCCAGCTCCGGCCAGATTGGGTTATGACGACGCTGATACTTCTCGTGCGCGTCGGCATTTACCTGCATCACAAAGGCTTTGCGAATCATAACGCCTCCAGGTACAGCTCGCGAACTTCATCGCGGCTGGCGGCGCGCGGGTTACACGGCGCGCACGGGTCGGCGAGGGCTTTATCCAGCCAGCCTTCGATATCTTCTTTGGTGACGCCCAGCTTGTTGAAACCTTCTGGAATGCCGACGCGTTTGCTCAGCGTGCGGATAGCGTTAATCGCTTCCTGGCTTGCGGCTTCGTCAGACATACCACGCGTATCCACGCCCATCGCCTGTGCGAGGCGGGCAAAACGCGCGATGGCGTTCGGACGGTTAAAGTTCTCGACAATTGGCAGCAGGATAGCGTTGCAGACGCCGTGCGGCAGGTTGTGGGTTGCGCCCGGCTGGTGCGCCAGCGCGTGAACCAGCCCCAAACCGGCGCTGTTGAACGCCATACCCGCCAGGTACTGGCCGAATGCCATCTGCTCGCGCGCGCCGAGATTATGACCGTCATCAACCGCTTTCGGCAGCCACTGGCTAATCAGGCGAATCGCTTCCAGCGCATTGGCGTCGGTAAGCGGATGCGCGCCGACAGAAACATAGGCTTCCACCGCGTGGGTGAGCGCATCCATCCCGGTCGCGGCGGTCACAGAAGCGGGGATCTCCAGCATGACGCTGGCGTCATCCACCGCGATATCCGGGATGATGTTCGGATCGATAATGACTTCTTTTACCTGACGCCCGGAGTCGATGATAACCGCATTGCTGGTCATTTCCGCCGCGGTGCCTGCCGTGGTATTAATCGCTACCAGCGGTACGCCAGCGTTTTTCACTTTGCCGACGCCGGAGTAGGCGATGGAAGGACCAGGGTTGGCGGTAAGTATTTTCACTGCTTTTGCGGTATCGATTGGGCTGCCGCCGCCGAAGGCGATAATGTAGTCGCAGTTCGCGTCCTGCCAGGCCGCAAACCCTTTTTGCACCAACGCTTCCGTTGGATTCGGGAAGACGTCATCGAACAGATGGTAAGGCATGTCATGCGCATCCAGTGCGCTAAACAGGCTGTCTAACAGGCCAAGTTTGACCAGTTGACCGTCGGTGACGATCAGCGCTTTGCCCCATTGCTTATTGGCGACCAGATTGACCATATCGCCAATGGCCCCTGCACCGTGCAGGCTGATTTTCGGCAATGCCAACATAAAGCTCATAAACATTCTCCTTGAAAATAGATCCCTATTGCGTTGTCGTCCGATGGCGCTACGCTGGAATGTAGGCCGGATAAGGCAACAGCCACCATCCGGCTCTGGGATATCAATACAGCGCTATGGCGCTGGCCAGCGGGGTTACGCCAAAGCGTTTAGCGAGCGCCGCCAGCTCGTCACGCGCGATCGTCTGTTTCATACCGCCCATCGAATAGATTTTGACTAATACCTCAGCGGATTTCTCTGCGGTATCGATCAAACCGAAGGTTTCATCCAGCGTAGGTCCGCTTCCGAACACGCCGTGGAACGGCCACAGTACCAGCGAATGTTTCTGCATTTCTTGCGCGGTGGTCTGGCCGATTTCATAGGTGCCTGGCACCATCCACGGCAGAATGCCGACACCGTCCGGGAATACCACCAGGCATTCGGTGCTGCCTTCCCACAGTTTGCGGGTAATCAGCGCAGTGTTGTTTTCCAGCACGTAGGTGAGGGCGATCAGGTTAGTCGCATGGCAATGCATAATGACGCGGTCTTTGCCGTGGGTGGCTTTGATGCGTTCACAGTGGGAGAGGAAATGCGCCGGGAGTTCAGAGGTGGGTACGGCGTCATGGGTTAAGCCCCACAGAATGTGGTAGCCTGCGCCGTCGCTGTCAATTTTAACCACGCCTAAATTGGCTGCCGGATCGAGCTGAACGTTGCGAAAAAATTTGCCGGAGCCGGTAACGACAAACGGTGTATTCGCCAGCAGCGGCATTGGTTGACTTAGCGCGATATAGCGTGGTTTTTCGTGGAAATTAGCCGCAAAAGGCGCGATATCGGCTTCATCCACACGTAGCGTCAGGTTACCGCCATTACGTTCGTCCCACCCTTTTAGCCACGCATCAGACGTGGCTTTAATCATGCCCTGGACAAACCAGGAATCGGTAATATTTTGCATGTTCGTGTTCCTGTTGATTATCCGAAACCTCTCGGATGTCATGTAGGCCGGATAAGCGCCTTATCCGCCTACAATTTGTGATGTTTAGCGACGTTTACTCAGAATGTCTTTCTCATACGCCCGCACGCTTTCCAGCCACTGGCTGCCTGCCGGCGTGTCGTGACGCTGGCAATACATTTCCCAGACGGCTTGCCACGGCAGGGATTTTTGCTCTTCCAGCAGCGCCAGACGCGCGGTGTAATCGCCGCTGGCCTCAAGCTGACGCAGTTGATCTGTGAGTTCCAGCAGAGCGCGCAGCAGCGCTTTTTTCATGTTGCGGGTACCGATAACCCACGCGGCGATGCGGTTGATAGAGGCGTCGAAGAAATCCAGACCGATATGCACGCGGTCGAACAGGTTATGACGGACGATCTCGCTGGCAATTGCCTGGGTTTCATCGTCCAGCAGCACTACGTGGTCGCTATCCCAGCGTACCGGGCGGCTGACGTGCAGCAGCAGGCGCGGCACGTAGAGGATGGCGGCGGAAATTTTGTCGGAAATCATTTCAGTGGGATGGAAGTGTCCCGCATCCAGACACAGCGCGGTCTGACGGCTGGTGGCATAGCCCATGTAGAACTCACTGGAGCCAACGGTGTAGCTTTCCGCGCCGATGCCAAACAGTTTGCTTTCGACCGCATCGATGTGGTGCATCGGGTCGAATTTCTCGCTAATGACCTCATCCAGCGCTTCCAGCAGGCGCTGACGCGGGGCTAAACGGTCGACGGTAATGTCTTTCATGCCGTCCGGAATCCAGATGTTCATCACCGACGGCGTACCGAGCTGCTCACCAAAGTATGCCGAGACGCGGCGGCTGGCTTTGCAGTGATCGATCCAGAACTGGCGGATGTTGTCATTAGCGTGCGACAGGGTGAAACCGTCGGCGCTCAGCGGATGCGAAAAGCAGGACGGGTTAAAGTCCAGGCCGAGCTTATTGGCCTTTGCCCACGCTACCCAGTTTTTAAAATGCTCGGGTTTGATCCGATCGCGGGCAACCGGCGTATCCGACTCAAGGTAAATGGCGTGCAGGTTTAGCCGTTTTGGCCCCGGGATCAGACGCAGCGCCTGTTCCAGATCGGCGCGCAGTTCGGTGGCGTTACGCGCTTTGCCCGGATAGTTGCCGGTCGCCTGAATTCCGCCCGTCAGCGAACCTTCCGGGTTCTCGAATCCGGCAACATCGTCGCCCTGCCAGCAGTGCATGGAAACCGGCAGGCGATCGAGCTGGCGCAGCGCCGCCTCGACATCAATACCTACTGCGGCGAAACGTTGTTTTGCCAGTTCCCAGGCTTGTTCCAGTTGAGTGGTCATGCGCAAAGCTCCTTTGTCTGTCGTTTGGGTTGAAACTGCGCAACGTGGCGGGCAATTTCACTATCAGGATTAGGGATATAGGTTGTCAGGTCGTAGTTGGCGCTGACGACCTGACGGAAGTCATCGACGTTGTTTAATTCGTCGAGGGTCATAAGCTGAATACCAATACTGCCAAGGGTGGAGGCTTCAATCGGCCCAGCCATCACGCGAATACCACACGCATCGGCGCACAACTGGTTGAGTAGAGCGTTCTGGCATCCGCCGCCGACAATATGCAGTTGGGTAAATGCTTCGCCGCGCAGATTTGCCAGTTTGTGCAGAATGTCGGCATACAACAGCGCCAGACTGTCGAAAATGCAGCGCGCCAGTTCGGCATCGCTGAGGGGAACGGGCTGGCCGGTCTCGCGACAGGCAGCCTGAATTTCGGTGCGCATATCGTCAGGATTGATAAAGCGATCGTCATTCGGGTTAATCAGGAAACGGCAGGCCGGCAGCGCTTCTGTTTGGGCGATAAGCGCAGGTAGATCGGTAATGCGCCGTTCTTTCAGCACGCGCTGGAGCAGCCACAAACCCATAATGTTTTTCAGTACCCGATAACGCCCTTCCGCGCCGCCTTCGTTGGTGATATTGGCGGCCAGCGCGTCATCTGTGGTGTAAGGCATTTTGCTTTCAAAACCCATCAACGACCAGGTGCCTGAAGACAGGTAAGCGCTATGTTTATTTGCCAGCGGAGAGGCAATAACGGCGCTGGCGGTATCGTGACTGGCGACGGCTATCACCGGAATACGGTTGCCCTGCGGGCAAATCCAGTCGCCGATAATATTGCCCGGGTGCGAGGGGCGACCGAACCAGCTTTTTTTCGCGCCGGTCCACGCCAGTAGGGTATCGTCCCAGTCATCGGTATTGATATTGACCAACTGGGTGGTCGTGGCGTTGGTGTATTCCCAGTTCATTTCACCGGTCAGGCGGTAGCTGAAATAATCGGGCATCAGCAGCGCATGAGCGACCTGCGCCGTTAACTCAGGCTGTTGCTTCGTCAGCGCGCGTAGCTGATAGACGGTGTTAAACGGCAGAAACTGAATCCCGCTGCGGCGATAGATTTCGCTTTTGCCGATCTGGACCAGCGCTTGCGACATGATGCCCATGGTACGGTTATCGCGGTAGGAGACCGGCAGGCCGACACGCTGACCTTGTTTATCCAGCAGGACATAATCGACGCCCCAGGTGTCGATGCCGATGCTGTCGATAAGAATGCCTTCATCGCAGACTTTCTTCAGACCAAGACGGATATCCTTTTCCAGACTGTCGATGTCCCAGGTGTCAAACCCGTCTGTTTTTTGTAGGCAGTTCACAAAACGGTGGATTTCACGTAGCGTCAGGGTACGGTGTTTGCGGTCATAACGCGCCAGCATCACGCGCCCGCTGGATGCGCCGAGATCAACCGCGACACAATGGCGAAAAGTCATAATGAGGTCCTTCTTAGAGTCATTGCGCACAGTCTAAAAAAGCCCTCAAAGGCCTACCTTCTCGTTACTGACAGGAAAATGAGCCGCTGGCAACAAGGCAAAGATGAACGTGATAGCGTTCACAGTTTCTACTAATAGGCCGGTGTGATGTCGTCCGCATTTCCCGCTTTTTCCCGCCTTTTCTTGAAAAAAAGACCATGTTTGCGCGCTTTAGCGTCAAAAATTTAAGGTGAGACCGATAACCCTTAATTACTATCACCAGGCCGGAGAAATTCGGCGAAAACGCCTGGAGGCGAGGCTGGCGCGCCTTTTGGGCGAACGGCTTCAGTCAGTTTCATTCATCAGGAAGGGATACATCATGACGGTACTGCATAGCGTGGATTTTTTTCCATCAGGTAAAGCGCCCGTGGCGATTGAACCTCGTCTGCCGCAAGCCGCTTTCCCTGAACATCATCATGATTTCCATGAAATTGTGATTGTGGAACACGGTACGGGCATCCATGTATTCAACGGGCAGCCGTATACCATTAGCGGCGGTACCGTGTGTTTTGTTCGCGATCACGACCGGCATTTATATGAACATACCGACAACTTATGCCTGACGAACGTACTGTGGCGTTCGCCGCAAGCCTTTCAGTTCCTGGCGGGGCTGGAGCAATTGCTGCCGCAGGAGCAGGATGGTTACTATCCTTCTCACTGGCGGGTGAATCAGAGCGCGTTGCAGCAGGTGCGCCAGTTGGTCGGATTGATGGAGCGCGCCGGAGACGGCATGGATGCGCCTGCCGTGGCGAATCGCGAAATTTTGTTTATGCAACTACTGGTATTGTTACGCCGCAGTAGCCTGATGGAAGGCGCGACCGATAACGACGCCAAACTTAACCAACTGATGGCATGGCTGGAAGACCATTTTGCGGAGGAGGTCTGCTGGGAGGCGGTAGCTGAACAGTTTTCGCTGTCGCTACGTACGCTGCATCGTCAGCTTAAGCAGCATACCGGGCTGACGCCGCAACGTTACCTTAATCGCCTGCGTTTGATCAAAGCCCGGCATTTATTGCGCCATAGCGATCATAGCGTGACAGAAATCGCGTATCGCTGCGGTTTTGGCGACAGTAACCACTTTTCGACTCTGTTTCGCCGCGAATTTAACTGGTCGCCGCGGGATATCCGTCAGGGACGCGATGCGATACTCCAGTAACGCAAACCCTATCAACGTTTTTCGTCGCCAATGTGCTGATAATTATACCCTTTAATGCCGGATGGCGGCTGCGCCTTACCTGGCCTACGGCGGCGAGCGGTAGACAGGATAAGCGTAGCGCCAACCGGCAAGCATTCAACGTGAGGTGCTGCGGTGGCAAATCAGTTAATCCTTTTGAAAAAAGATTTTTTTACTGATGAGCAGCAGGCCGTTACGGTTGCCGATCGCTATCCACAGGATGTTTTTGCGGAACATACGCATGAGTTTTGTGAACTGGTGATGGTCTGGCGGGGCAACGGCCTACACGTTCTTAATGACCGTCCATATAGAATTACCCGCGGCGATCTGTTTTACATTCGTGCTGAAGACAAACACTCCTATACCTCCGTTAACGATCTGGTGCTGCAAAATATCATTTACTGCCCGGAGCGTTTGAAACTCAATGTAAACTGGCAGGCGATGATTCCTGGCTTTCAGGGAGCGCAGTGGCATCCTCACTGGCGGCTGGGCAGTATGGGAATGAATCAGGCGCGGCAGGTCATTAACCAGCTTGAACATGAGAATAATGGACGCGATCCGCTGGCGAATGAGATGGCGGAATTGCTGTTTGGTCAACTGGTGATGACGTTAAAACGGCATCGCTACGCGACCGACGATCTTCCGGCAACCTCCAGAGAAACCCTGTTGGATAAATTAATTACCGCTTTGGCTAATAGCCTTGAGCGTCCCTTTGCGCTGGATGCGTTTTGCCTGCAGGAACAATGCAGCGAACGGGTGCTGCGGCAGCAGTTTCGCGCCCAAACCGGGATGACGATTAACCAATACTTACGCCAGGTCCGTATCTGCCACGCGCAGTATCTGCTTCAGCATAGCCCGCTGATGGTTAGCGAGATTTCGATGCAGTGCGGTTTTGAAGATAGTAACTATTTTTCAGTGGTGTTCACGCGGGAAACCGGGATGACGCCGAGCCAGTGGCGTCATCTCAGTAATCAAAGCGATTAGCTGGCCATGCCTAAACCAACAATATTCGCCGCGATAATAATTACCACGCAGCCGAGGCTTAAGACGCCAACGGGACGGCGACCAGCATTTTTCCACTCTTTTAGCACCAGACCGACCAGCCCCCCGCACAGCACATAGAAGCTCATGTGCAGCATCCAGCTCATGTAGTCATATTGCGCCGGAATGCGCGCGTGACCCCAGGCATAGAAAAAGAACTGTAAATACCACATCAGACCGCCAAGCGCGGACAGCAGAATATTGCTGATAATCAACGGCCTTGCCAGCGAGAAGTCGGCTTTTATCGACAGATTTTGTACTTTTGCCAGGCGGATAAAACAGAAACCGAGGTTAACCAGCGCGCCGCCGCCCATAATCACTACGTAACTCGGCAGCGCAGCATAGAGCGGGTCAACGCCAAGCGCGGCAGCGGCCTCATGCATCGGTTTAGCCGCGTTCATGGCAAAGGACATCCCCGCCGAGAAAATACCGCACATTACTGCCAGCAGAAGCCCTTTCTTCAGATTGAACTCCTCTGCTTTAATGCCCATTTTGCGTTCTTTTAACTGTCCGGCGCGCGTCACAATTCCGACGCCGATCAGCGCGACAAAAACGCCAAGTAGCGTCATGCGTCCCCCTTCGGTATGGATTAACACCTCGACGTTACCGTTGATGACAGGCGTCATCAGCGTGCCGACGATAAGCGTAATGCCGATAGCGATGCCGATACCCATCGACATCCCGAGATAACGCATGGTCAGACCGTAATTAATATTGCCGATGCCCCACATGGCGCCGAACAGAAAAACCGGTAAAAGGGTGGAGAGGTTAAATTGTCCATAATAGGCCCAGAAATCGGGCAGTAAGAGGGCGCTAATTGTCCACGGCAGAATAAGCCAGGAGACAATGCCGCCCACTGACCACATGGTTTCCCATGACCACTGTTTCACTTGCTTGAACGGGGCATAGAAGCAGGCTGCACTGGCCGCACCTATCAAATGCCAGAAAATACCCATCGTAATCGCGTTACTCATCACTTAATCCTCGTCGTTTTTAACGTCTTGTTACTGCTGCGATGAGACGAGTGTAAAAAGTGCGCAGATGATTAACCTTTCGCCAGTTGCCGTCGTTCCGATCTTCCTGGCAATCATCAGGATAAGTGGGTGATTTGGCTCACATCTTAGGCAATGTTATGAAAAATTATATCCTTACGAAAAGTACGGCATTGATAATCATTTTCAATATCATTTAATTAACTATAATGAACCAACTGCTTACGCGGCGTTAACACCCGGCCGCTCGACAATACTGGAGAGGAATATGAGTTATACACTGCCATCCCTGCCGTACGCTTATGATGCACTGGAACCGCATTTCGATAAGCAGACGATGGAGATTCACCACACCAAACACCACCAGACTTATGTGAATAACGCCAATGCGGCGCTGGAAAGTCTGCCGGAATTCGCTAACTTGTCTGCTGAAGAGCTGATCACCAAACTGGATCAACTACCCGCGGACAAAAAAACCGTACTGCGCAACAACGCGGGCGGTCACGCTAACCACAGCCTGTTCTGGAAGGGGCTGAAAAAAGGCACCACTCTGCAGGGCGATCTGAAAGCGGCGATCGAGCGTGATTTCGGATCTGTTGAGAAATTCAAAGAAGAGTTTGAAAAAGCGGCCGCCAGCCGTTTTGGTTCCGGCTGGGCGTGGCTGGTGCTGAAAGGCGATAAACTGGCTGTTGTTTCTACCGCTAACCAGGACTCTCCGCTGATGGGCGAAGCCATTTCCGGCGCATCCGGTTTCCCGATCCTGGGTCTGGACGTCTGGGAACACGCTTACTATCTGAAATTCCAGAACCGTCGTCCGGACTATATCAAAGAGTTCTGGAACGTAGTGAACTGGGATGAAGCGGCTGCACGCTTCGCTGCGAAAAAATAAAGTTGCATTGAAGCCCGTGAGAAGCGAGTCTGATGACTCGCTTTTTTTGTATCTGCATAAGGAGTCGCGATGCATTATCCGGTTGAGGTATTCACAGGCAAAATTCAGGATTACGCGGGAAGCCGCCCCAGCGCTATCGCGAAAGTGCAGGTCGATGGCGAACTCATGCTGACGGAGCTGGGTCTGGAAGGTGATGAGCAGGCGGAGAAAAAAATTCACGGCGGTCCCGACCGCGCGCTGTGCCATTATCCGCGCGAGCATTATCGTTACTGGGCGCAGGAGTTTCCGGAACTGGCGGAACGGTTTGTCGCCCCGGCGTTTGGCGAGAACCTTTCCACCGACGGTCTGACCGAGCAAAATGTTTATATCGGCGACATTTTTCGCTGGGGAGAGGCGCTCATTCAGGTAACGCAGCCGCGTTCGCCGTGCTTTAAGCTCAATTACCATTTTGCGATTAGCGACATGGCAAGCCAGATGCAAAACGTGGGTAAAACCGGCTGGCTCTACAGCGTGATAGCGCCAGGCAAGGTAGCGACAGATGCGCCGCTGGCGCTGGTTTCCCGCGTGAGCGATGTCAGCGTGCAGGAGGCGATCGCCATTGCCTGGCATATGCCGTTTGACGATGAGCAGTATCACCGGTTGCTGTCGGCGGCGGGATTATCGAAAAGCTGGACCCGAACCATGCAAAAGCGTCGCCTGAGCGGCAAGATTGAAAATCAGTCACGACGTTTGCAGGGCTGATGTGATGCCCGGTGGCGTTGCGCTTACCGGGCCTACGAGTTCCGTAGGCCGGATAAGGCGCTTACGCCGCCATCCGGCGCCACAGCGTTAATTACGAACGTTTATATAGCGGCAGCCAGATCACTAACCGCAATCCCCCCAGCGGGCTGTCATCCGCTTTCACCCAGCCGCGATGCTGTTGAATGGCGGTTTCGACAATCGCCAGACCCAGGCCGGTACCGCCGGATTCACGGTCGCGCGCCTCATCGGTGCGATAGAAGGGACGGAAGATCTGCTCTCTGTCTTCAGGGCTGACGCCCGGTCCGTCGTCATCGACCGTGATCGTAATACCGTCTTTATCCACCGAGAAGCCGACTTCAATCTTCGTGTGTGAATAGCGCAGCGCATTACGGACAATATTTTCCAGCGCGCTTTCCAGCGCGTTCGGGTTGCCATAGAGCGGCCACGGCCCCGGCGGATAATTTACCGTTAACGACTTGCCCATCTGTTCGGCTTCAAAGGCAGCGTTATCCAGCACTTCGCCCCATAGCTGATTAGCTTTCATCGTTTCACTGACCAGCGCGTTTTTCTGTTGGTTACGCGACATCACCAGCAGGTCGTTGATCATGCTGTCCAGACGTTGCGCTTCGGTCTCAATACGCTCCAGCTCTTTGCTTTCGCCGCTACGACGACGCAGCAGCGCGGTACCCAGTTGCAGGCGCGTAAGGGGCGTTCGCAGCTCGTGGGAGATGTCTGACAGCAAACGCTGCTGCGAGGTCATCATCCGTTCCAGCGCCGTCACCATCTGGTTAAAACTGGCGCCAGCGGCGAGGAACTCCTGCGGACCAGCCTCCAGCTCCGGGTGCTGACGCAGGTTGCCTTGCGCCACTTCATCAGCCGCGTTTTTCAACTTACGCGCCGGTTTTGCCAGACTCCACGCCAGCCATAGCAAGAGCGGCGAACTGACCAGCATCGTGACAATCAGCAACAGGAGCGGGCGGTCAAACAGCAGATTAATAAAATCGGATTGTGAACTGCTGGCCGGTCGAATCAGGTAAAGCTGGTAATTGTCTTCTCCATCGCGAACGGAGAATGGCCCGACCATCTCTACGCGGCCATATTTTTTCTTCTGCGGATGATCGGCGTTATCCGCCTGACCAATGAAGTTACGAATGATCTGCATTTCGCTGCGTTCAGCGCCGATCACGCGTCCTTCAGAGGTCACCAGTAATAACCGCTGTCCAGGCGGTGCCCACTTGTCGATCGCGCGGAACAGGCGACGCCACCACATCAGGTCGTTGGGCGGATCGTTCGCAAGTTCAGCTTCTACATGTTGCTCTATCATCAATCCCTGGCGCTGTTCGCTGTCCATCAGCTCGGTCATCTGGCGTGAATCGAGCTTGGGCAACATCAGTACCAGCATTAGCACCAGCGCCAGCGTCAACCAGAAGATGGCGAAGATGCGCGCGGTTAAACTTCCTATCATGAAGCGGAAACCATCAGATAGCCGCGACCACGCAATGTTTTAAACCACGGATGACCGTCTTTGCGTTCCGGCAGTTTGCGGCGCAGGTTAGAAATATGCATATCAATGGCACGATCGAACGGTGTCAGGCGCTTACCCAGCACTTCCTGACTTAAATGTTCACGGGAAACCACCTGGCCGAGGTGTTGCGCCAGCAAATAGAGCAGGGTGAATTCCGTACCGGTCAGTTCCAGCGTTTGGCCATCGAAACTGGCTTCCTGACGGCCAGGATTAAGGCTTAGCGCATCGACTTCCAGCGTCGGCGAGCCATTGTCGCTGCTCTGCTGCTGTTCGCTCCAGTGGGAGCGGCGCAAAATAGCCCTGATGCGCGCTACCAGTTCGCGGTCGTTAAACGGCTTAGGTAAATAGTCGTCCGCGCCCAGCTCAAGGCCGAGAACGCGATCCAGCTCGCTGCCGCGCGCGGTCAGCATAATGACAGGCGTCTGGTGTGTCTGGCGAAGCGCCTTCAACGTATCGATACCGTTTTTCTTCGGCATCATGACGTCAAGCAAAAGTAAATCGATGCTGTCATCCAAAAGCTCAAGCGCCTGCTCGCCGTCGTGGGCCACCAGAACATTAAAACCTTCCATTTCGAGGAGCTCTTTTAACAGGGAAGTCAGCTCTCGGTCATCATCAACTAACAGGATTTTATTCATTGTTTACATACCTCCGAGGCAGAAATTACGTCATCAGGCGTCGCTAATCCATGACTTTACGTTGTTTTACACCCCCTGACGCATGTTTGCAGCCCGAATCGTAAACTGTCTCTCGTTGAATCGCGACAGAAAAGATTTTGGGAGCAAGCGATGCGCAAAGTTACCGCTGCTGTTATGGCCTCAACGCTGGCATTCAGTTTCTTAAGCCACGCAGCTGAAGTTGTTACAAGCGATAACTGGCACCCCGGTGACGGGGCCACGCAGCGTAGCACGCAAAATCATATGTTTGACGGCATAAGTTTAACCGAACATCAGCGTCAACAGATGCGAGATCTTATGCAGCGGGCAAGGCACGAACAGCCTCCTGTTAATGTTAGCGAAATGGAGACAATGCATCGGCTTGTCACCGCAGAAAAATTTGATGAAAGCGCTGTGCGCGCTCAGGCAGAAAAAATGGCGCAAGAGCAGGTTGCCCGCCAGGTCGAAATGGCCCGCGTGCGTAACCAGATGTATCGCCTGTTAACGCCGGAGCAGCAAGCGGTTTTGAATGAAAAGCATCAGCAACGAATGGAGCAACTGCGCGACGTGGCGCAATGGCAAAAAAGTTCATCGTTGAAATTATTGAGTAGTAGCAACTCACGTTCCCAGTAACAACCCTGTTTTCCTTGCCATAGACACCATCCCTGTCTTCCCCCACATGATGTGGGGGTTTTTTTTATCCCCAATTTGTCATTCTGTTATTAGCTTACTGTTTTAAACCATCCGTTATACTACCGGCAGAAGATAGCGGGAGTATTTATGAATCAAACCTATGGACGGCTGGTCAGCCGGGCGGCTATCGCGGCAACGGCGATGGCATCAGCGTTACTTTTGATCAAAATTTTTGCGTGGTGGTATACGGGCTCGGTGAGTATTCTGGCGGCGTTGGTGGATTCGTTGGTGGATATTGCCGCGTCATTGACGAACTTATTGGTCGTGCGTTATTCGCTGCAACCAGCAGATGATGAACACACGTTTGGTCATGGTAAAGCGGAGTCGCTGGCGGCGCTGGCGCAAAGTATGTTTATTTCCGGTTCGGCGCTGTTTCTATTTTTGACCAGTATCCAGAACCTGATTAAGCCGACGCCAATGAACGCCCCCGGCGTGGGGATTGGCGTTACCGTCATCGCTCTGATATGCACTATTATACTGGTCACGTTTCAGCGCTGGGTGGTACGCAAGACCCAAAGTCAGGCGGTACGAGCGGATATGCTTCATTATCAGTCTGATGTTATGATGAACGGAGCGATTCTTATCGCGCTTGGGTTATCCTGGTACGGCTGGCATCGTGCGGATGCCCTGTTTGCGTTAGGTATTGGCATCTATATTTTGTATAGCGCGTTACGTATGGGGTATGAGGCGGTGCAGTCATTATTGGATCGCGCGCTGCCCGATGCGGAACGACAGGAAATTATTGATATCGTGACGTCATGGCCGGGCGTCAGCGGCGCGCACGATCTCCGCACGCGGCAGTCAGGGCCGACCCGCTTTATTCAGATTCATTTGGAAATGGAAGATAATCTGCCGCTCGTTCAGGCGCATTTAGTGGCTGAACAGGTAGAGCAGGCGATTTTGCAGCGTTTTCCGGGTTCAGATGTCATTATTCATCAGGATCCCTGTTCAGTCGTCCCCAGGGAAGGCAAGAAGTTCGAGCTTGTATAATTGATTGTTAAAAAGTGAGCCAGGCCAGCATTTTGTGTATAAATTACCGCCATTTGGCCTGACCTGAATCAATTCAGCAGGAAGGGATTGTTATACTATCTGTATATTCGTTGGATCGTTTCGAAGTGCGAAATCGGCTTCCGGCAATAGATTTCATTTTGCATTCCAAAGTTCAGAGGTAGTCATGATTAAGAAAATCGGTGTGTTGACAAGCGGCGGTGATGCGCCGGGCATGAACGCGGCAATCCGCGGTGTTGTGCGCGCAGCGTTGACGGAAGGGCTGGAAGTCATGGGCATTTATGACGGCTATCTGGGCCTGTATGAAGATCGTATGGTTCAGCTTGACCGTTACAGCGTATCTGACATGATCAACCGTGGCGGTACTTTCCTCGGCTCCGCCCGTTTCCCGGAATTCCGTGACGAAAATATTCGCGCTGTCGCGATCGAAAACCTGAAAAAACGTGGCATCGATGCGCTGGTAGTTATTGGCGGCGATGGTTCTTATCTGGGTGCAAAACGTCTGACTGAAATGGGCTTCCCGTGCATCGGTCTGCCAGGCACCATCGATAACGATATCAAAGGCACCGACTACACTATCGGCTATTTCACTGCTCTCGGCACCGTGGTGGAAGCGATTGACCGTCTGCGTGACACCTCCTCTTCTCACCAGCGTATCTCTATCGTTGAAGTGATGGGGCGTTATTGCGGCGACCTGACGTTGGCGGCGGCTATTGCCGGCGGCTGTGAGTTTATCGTGGTGCCGGAAGTTGAATTTAATCGCGAGGATCTGGTGGCGGAAATCAAAGCCGGTATCGCGAAAGGTAAAAAACACGCTATCGTCGCTATCACCGAACATATGTGCGATGTTGACGAACTGGCGCACTTTATTGAAAAAGAAACGGGTCGTGAAACGCGTGCGACGGTGCTGGGCCACATCCAGCGCGGCGGTTCTCCCGTACCTTACGATCGCATTCTGGCTTCCCGCATGGGCGCTTATGCTATTGACCTGCTTCTGGAAGGCCACGGTGGTCGTTGTGTCGGTATCCAGAACGAGCAGCTTGTTCATCATGACATCATCGATGCGATTGAAAACATGAAGCGTCCGTTCAAAAGCGACTGGATGGAGTGCGCGAAAAAACTGTACTAAGTTTTGGCGACGTAAATTGCCTGAAGGCGCTGTGCTTATCCGGCCTACAAGTTACGTGTAGGTCGGATAAGTCGCAAGCCGCCAAAAATCCCTCTGTTACATATTCCCCTCTGTTATAGCCAATCTTTTTTTATTCTTTAATGTTTGGATCGCTTTCTGGCACGCTTTGCTCATCACAACACAACATAAGCGAGTCGGGCGATGAAAAAGTGGGGCGTGGGATTCACATTATTGCTGGCGTCAACCAGCGTTCTGGCAAAGGATATTCAGCTACTTAACGTGTCTTACGATCCAACGCGCGAACTGTACGAACAGTACAACAAAGCGTTTAGCGCGCACTGGAAACAGGAGACCGGCGATAATGTGATTATCCGTCAGTCGCACGGCGGCTCAGGCAAACAGGCTACGTCGGTGATTAACGGTATTGATGCGGATGTCGTTACGCTGGCGCTGGCCTGGGATGTTGATGCCATTGCCGAGCGTGGGCGCATTGATAAGGCCTGGATCAAACGCCTGCCGGACAATTCTGCGCCGTATACGTCCACCATTGTCTTCCTGGTGCGCAAGGGCAATCCAAAACAAATTCATGACTGGAACGATCTGATTAAACCCGGAGTGTCGGTGATTACGCCAAACCCGAAGAGCTCCGGCGGCGCTCGCTGGAACTATCTGGCGGCATGGGGTTATGCCCTGCATCATAACAATAATGACCAGGTCAAAGCGCAGGATTTTGTCAAAGCGCTATATAAGAACGTCGAGGTGTTAGACTCCGGCGCACGCGGCTCAACCAATACCTTTGTGGAACGCGGGATCGGCGATGTATTAATCGCCTGGGAAAACGAAGCGTTGCTGGCGACGCACGAGCTGGGCAAAGACCAGTTCGAGATTATCACGCCTGGCGAATCCATTCTGGCGGAGCCGACCGTGTCCGTGGTCGATAAAGTCGTTGAGAAGAAAGGGACGAATGCGGTGGCGGAAGCATATCTCAAGTACCTCTATTCGCCGGAAGGCCAGACAATTGCGGCAAAAAATTATTATCGTCCGCGCGATGCTGACGTGGCGAAAAAATACGACGATGCGTTTCCGAAGCTGAAGCTGTTCACCATTGACGAGGTGTTTGGCGGCTGGGCAAAGGCGCAAAAAGATCACTTCTCTAATGGCGGTACGTTCGACCAAATCAGCAAACGCTAAACCGTTTATAAACCCGGTAACGTATTATGTTGCCGGGTTTTTTCTTTGCCATAATTTTGCGTTACTCTTCTCCGTCTATGAGACACAGGGAACGCATAATATGAAAAAAACAGGCTACTTTTTACTGGCGGTGATAGTGATTGTCGCCGCGGCGGGCGTCGGTTACTGGAAATTTTCCGGCAATCCTGATGCATTACGGGAAATCGTTCTTGAACAGTGCCTGCCCGATCAGTTACAGCATCAAAATCCAGCGCCCTGCGCGGAAGTCAAACCTCGCGCTGGCTATGTCGTCTTTAAAGATCGTCACGGCCCGCTGCAATATTTATTGATGCCCACCTACCGTATCAATGGTACGGAAAGCCCGCTGCTGCTGGAGCCCGCTACGCCCAACTTTTTCTGGCTGGCCTGGCAGGCTCGCGGCTATATGAGTAAAAAATACGGGCATGATATTCCGGATAGCGCGGTTTCGCTGACGATTAATTCGCGGCTTGGTCGTTCACAGGACCATTTACATATCCATATTTCTTGCATCCGTCCTGACGTTCGGGAACAACTGGATAATGATCTCACGCGCATCAGTACTCACTGGCTTCCGCTGCCGGGCGACCTGATGGGGCATGAATACCTGGCGCGCCGGGTAACCGAGAGCGAGCTGGCGCAGCGTAGCCCGTTTATGATGCTGGCGGAAGAGGTACCGGAAGCACGCAATCATATGGGACGCTATGGGCTGGCGGTGGTGCGCCAAAGCGATGGTTCTTTTGTTCTGCTGGCGACGCAGCGTAATTTATTGACCCTCAATCGCGCTTCTGCTGAGGAAATTCAGGATCATCAGTGTGAGATTCTGAAGTAACTCTGGCGATTCTGGCGTTTACTCTACGTGCCTGTCCCCGTATTCTTGTTGAAAAAAACAACAGGAGACAGGCATGTCGCTCTGGCTTTCGCACCCTCTGTTTCTTCCTTCGCTGGTTGTCGGCATTACTATCCTGCTTTGGGCTACTTCGTTGCTGCCGGAATTTATTACCGCACTGCTCTTTTTTACCATAGCGATGGCGGCGAAAATTGCGCCGCCGGATACGATCTTCGGCGGTTTTGCCTCTTCAGCTTTCTGGCTGGTATTCAGCGGATTCGTACTGGGAATCGCGATTCGTAAAACCGGGTTGGCGGACAGAGCGGCGCGCGCATTATCGGATAAATTAACGGACTCCTGGTTTCTGATGGTTAGCAGTGTGGTGTTGCTTAGCTATGCTCTGGCGTTTGTGATGCCCTCAAATATGGGACGTATTGCGCTGCTAATGCCGATTGTCGCGGCGATGGCGAAACGCGTCGGAATAGCGGATGGCACCCGCGCCTGGTATGGATTGGCACTGGCCGTCGGGTTTGGCACCTTCCAGCTTTCCGCCACCATTTTGCCTGCGAACGTGCCCAACCTGGTGATGAGCGGCGCGGCAGAAGGCTCTTATGGCATCCACCTGAACTATGTGCCGTATTTACTGCTGCATACGCCGGTGCTGGGATGGTTAAAAGGCATCGTATTAATCGCCCTGATTTGCTGGCTATTTCCCGGTGCGCCCCATGCGCAGCACGAGGCAGCGCCGCCTGCGCCAATGAGCCGCAATGAAAAGCGGCTGGCGTGGATGTTGGCGGTGGTGTTGACGATGTGGGTAACGGAAAGCTGGCACGGCATTGGCCCAGCCTGGACCGGTCTGGCGGCAGCGGTAGTGACGATGTTGCCGCGAGTAGGTTTTATCAGCGGGGATGAGTTTGCCAGTGGTATTAATATTCGCGCCTGTATTTATGTCGCCGGGATTCTGGGGCTGGCGCTCACCGTAACGCAAACCGGTATTGGTAATGCGGTGGGGGAAACATTACTGCGCGTTATGCCATTAGATACGCAAAAACCGTTTACCAGTTTCCTTGCGCTCACGGGAATCACGACGGTACTGAATTTTATTATGACCGCTAACGGCGTACCGGCGCTCTATACGACTTTGGCGGAAAGTTTTGCAGATGCTACCGGTTTTCCACTGTTATCGGTCATTATGATTCAGGTGCTGGGTTATTCCACGCCGCTATTACCGTATCAGGCGTCGCCGATTGTTGTTGCGATGGCGTTAGGAAAGGTGCCGGCAAGGGCGGGAATGTTACTGTGTCTGGCGCTGGCGGCGGTGACGTATCTTGTACTGCTACCACTGGATTACGCCTGGTTTCGAGTTCTGGGTAAATTATAGTTTTAACGGACTGTTAATTTTTTGTTTTGTGAGAGGGTGAATTGTTTTATTTGCATCGATGCCGGTTAATACCGGAGCGCAGATGTGTGCGCTGGAAACTCAAGGATTGATTCATGGACAGATTGACCCCCATTCGCTGTTGGCCTGCCATCATTTCGATCGTGATTACTCTGACCATCTGGTTTGTTATCCCTTGTCCTGCGAATGTGACTCCACAGGCATGGCAACTGCTGGCGTTGTTTATCGGTACTATCGCGGCGATTATCGGGAAAGCCATGCCTATTGGCGCTATTGCGATTGTGGCGATTATGCTGGTGGCAATGACCGGCGTCACCCATCCCGGTAAACCTTCAGCGGCGCTGAACGATGCGCTGAGCGGTTTTTCTAATCAACTTATCTGGCTGATTGGCTTATCCATCATGCTGTCGCAAAGTTTGTTGAAAACGGGACTGGGCGCGCGTATAGGCTATGGGTTTATTGCTCTGTTTGGTAAAAGAACGTTGGGGATCGCCTGGGCATTAACGCTGGCAGAAACCCTGATTGCGCCGGTGACGCCAAGTAATACCGCGCGTGGTGGCGGCATTATTCACCCGGTGATGCGGGCGATTGCGGAAAGTCTTGGTTCCGAGCCTGGAAACCGTGAGAATGGCGCGACGGGCCGTTACCTCGCGCTGGTGAATTACAATATTAATCCGATCAGTTCGGCGATGTTTATCACTGCAACCGCGCCTAACCCGTTAATTGTCAGTTTCTTGACCAAAGGGACGGACGGGGTACTGAATATGACCTGGGGAATGTGGGCTATCGCCGCGCTCCTTCCTGCGGTGGTATCGCTGGTTGTGATGCCCATTGTGATCTGGTGGCTCTACCCGCCTGCCGTTACGCGTACGCCGGATGCGCCGCAGTTCGCCCGACAAAAGCTAACTGCGCTTGGCCCTCTCTCGCTGGCAGAGAAAATCACCCTCGCGGTTTTTATTTTGCTGCTTTGCCTGTGGGCTGGCGTTCCTGCCATGCTCATGGGGAGCGGCTGGACCGTCAATCCTACCAGCGCCGCATTAATTGGCTTATCAATTCTGTTACTGACGGGAGTATTAAACTGGGACGACATTCTGAAATGTCGTGGGGCGTGGGATACTATTGTCTGGTTCGCCGCGCTGGTGATGATGGCTGATTTTCTCAGCAAGCTGGGGTTGGTCGGTTGGCTGGCGACCAGCGTCGGTAGCGCCATCAACCATCTCGGCGTGCACTGGAGCATAGCAACGCTACTGCTGATCCTGCTTTACGTTTATTCGCATTACTTTTTCGCCAGTACCACGGCGCATATTACCGCGATGTTTGCTGCGTTCTTCGCCGCGGGATTGGGTCTCGGCGCGCCGCCGGCGCTGCTTGGGCTGATGCTTGGTTTCTCTTCCTCGTTGATGATGTCGCTGACGCACTATGGCACGGGCACCGCGCCCATTATCTTTGGCTCTGGCTATGTTACGTTGGCGGAGTGGTGGAAAACGGGGCTGGTGATGAGTGTAGTCAACCTGACTATCTGGGGCGTGACCGGTGCCTTCTGGTGGCACTGGTTGGGATATTGGTGACACGATAATAACGGGAGGTGAGTTCCTCCCGTCGCAACAACTTAAGCCTGTTTAGCAGCTTCGGCTGCTTTCACGATCACGGCGAAGGCGTCAGCTTTCAGAGAAGCGCCGCCTACCAGTGCGCCGTCGATGTCCGGCTGCGCGAACAGTTCGGCTGCGTTGGACGCGTTGACGGAACCGCCGTACTGGATAATGACCTGCTCAGCGATTTTAGCGTCAGCTTTGGCAATGTGGTCGCGGATGAATTTGTGTACCGCCTGCGCCTGAGCCGGGGTCGCAGATTTACCGGTGCCGATCGCCCATACGGGTTCGTAAGCGATAACCACGCCTTCAAAGGCCGCCGCGCCCTGCGTTTTCAGTACCGCGTCGATCTGGCGTGCGCACACTTCTTCTGTTTTGCCCGCTTCGTTTTCCGCTTCGGTTTCACCGATACACAGTACCGGCGTCAGACCTTGTTCTTTCAGCACGGCGAATTTTTTGGCGATCAGCTCGTCAGATTCTTTGTGATAAGTACGACGCTCGGAGTGACCGATAATGATGTATTGCGCGCCGATATCCTTCAGCATTTCAGCCGAAGTTTCACCGGTGAATGCGCCAGACAGGTTCAGATCAACGTTCTGCGCGCCCAGCATGATGTGGCTGCCGGCAGCAGCGCGTTTCGCCAGATCGATATACATTTCCGGCGGAGCGATTGCCACGTCGCAGCCTGCTACGCCCGCCAGCTCTTTACGCAGGTTAGCCACCAGTTCGTTTACCATGTGGCGGCTGCCGTTCAGTTTCCAGTTACCCATCACTAAAGGATGTCGCATTTCATTTCTCCACGCTTAGTCAGCGAATTAAGGAAGATGGCCGCTCGTCAGAGCAGCATGGTCTGTGAAACAGTATAGAGATTCATCCCCGGAAAGGCTTTGCTTTTTGTCATCAATTCGCCCCTTCCAGATTTTCAGATAACGTCAGCTTAATCGGTTCAACCGCGAAGGTCAGCCCCTTTTCGCCGTTATCTGCGACAACATAACGTACCGCGCCTTCGGTCTCAGCGTAATAGTGTTTACCTTTACCGGCGATAAGCATCTTTTGCAGTTTTTTCTGGCTTTGCTCTTTTGTCAGCAACGGGGCGACAGTGCGAATAATGGCGGCCATATATTCCAGCGCTTTCGCTTTCGCCGCTTTCTGTTCCGGCCCCTGAATTGGCAGCCAGGTAATCTGCATACTTTTCACTTTGAGCGTACCGCGCTCCAGCGCCGTGGAGGCATACAGATTTTCGTTAATCTTACTGGCGGCGCGGGTCAGATTCGCTTTATCGCGGCTATTCTCAATGGCACGAAATTCATTGAGCGGCAGATCGGGATTCTGGCGGTTAAAGTTCTCACGAAACTGGCTAATAGAGAGATCAAAGGTCGGCGAGCCCGCCAGCAGATAGGGCGCTGTCGTGGTCAATGAAGAGAGCTGCGCGCGCGCCGTTATGCTGGTGGTGAGAGCAGAAAACAACAGTAAAAACAGAGTACATCCTGGCTTCATCAATCTTACCTTTCGTTAGGACTGCTCACGATTAAAACGATAACTGTCAGGCTTGTCAAAAGGGTAAACTGTAGCGGAAGGCAAAATATAAGGAACTTACATGACCATACAGCAATGGTTATTCTCATTTAAAGGGCGTATTGGGCGCCGTGATTTCTGGATTTGGATCGGCCTCTGGTTTGCCGGGATGCTGGCGCTATTTTCGCTGGCGGGGAAAAATCTGCTTGATATTCAAACGGCGGCATTTTGCCTGGTGTGCCTGCTGTGGCCGACCGCTGCCGTCATGGTCAAGCGTCTGCATGACCGGGGGCGCTCCGGCGCGTGGGCGTTGCTGATGATTCTGGCGTGGATGCTGCTGGCCGGAAACTGGATGATGCTGCCGGGGATGTGGCAGTGGGTCGTCGGGCGATTTATTCCGACGCTGATCCTGGTGATGATGCTTATCGATCTGGGCGCGTTTGTCGGTGTTCAGGGGGAAAATAAGTTTGGGAAAGCGACACAGGACGTGAAGTTTAAAGCAGAACCGTAAACGGGCGGTAAACCGTAATTTGCCCGGTGGCGCTGACGCTTACCGGGCCTATGGATTGGTGATGATTTGTGGGCCGGATAAGGCGCACAAATCATCCGGCAAAACATCACCAGTAATGTTCAGCCGTCATATGTCCCGGTCGGCGGCGCAGATGTTTAGTCATCTGTCGGGTCTCTTTCAGCAGTTGCTGCGTATCGCGCACCATCTGCGGGTTACCGCACAGCATGACATGGCTGGTCTCTTTATCCATCGGCAATCCCACGGCTTTTTCCAGCTCGCCGTTTTCAATGAGCGCAGGCACACGTCCGGTAAGCGAGCCTGGCACGCTCTCCCGGCTGACCACCGTTTGGATACGTAGCTTGCCTTCATAACGCTGTTGCAGTTCCAGCATTAGCGGCAGATAGCTTAAATCGGCGGCGAAGCGTGCGGCATGAACTAAGACCATATTTTTAAAGCGCGCTACATCCTGGCCATATTGCAGAATAGACAAATACGGACCGATAGCGGTTCCAGTCGCCAGCATCCATAGCGTCTCGCAGTCAGGCACTTCATCCAGTACAAAGAAACCCGACGCGTCGCTGACCACTTGCACCTCATCGCCAGGTTTTAGCGCCGCCAGCCGCGGGCTGAGCTTTCCTTGCGGAACTGTAACCAGATAAAACTCTAAATTCGGATTGTCAGGCGCATTCACATAGGAATACGCGCGCTGAACGCGCTCGCCATCGATCTCCAGTCCGAGTTTGGTAAATTGGCCTGCAGTGAAAGGATTAATGGGGGCGTGAACGGTCAGGCTGAACAGTGCGTCAGTCCAGTTTTGCACCTTAGTGACTTTACCTGTTACCCAATCGGCCATGGTTTTCTCCTGTTCTGAATCGCTAACCTTATCTTCGTTCGTCAGGAGAAAGATTTCCAGCCCCGCGAGGCTGGAAGGCTCTAACTAACAAATGCGCTAGAGGATATGCGCCTGCACATCCGGATCTTTACGATCAAGGTAGTGGATTGACTGAATGCGGCGGATAGTGCGTGATTTGCCGCGGATCAGCAGCGTTTCCGTCGTGGCGATATTGCCTTTCCGGCTAATTCCTTCCAGCAGATCGCCTTTCGTGATGCCAGTCGCGGAGAAAATAACGTTATCGCTACGCGCCATGTCGCCCAGGCATAACGCCTTGCCCGCTTCAATCCCCATTGCTTTGCAGCGCGCCAGTTCCTGTTCGCCAATGCGGCGGTTTTCTTCGCTGTCGCCTTTCACGTCATGGCGTGCCAGCAGACGTCCCTGCATGTCGCCGTCCAGCGCGCGGATCACCGCTGCGGATACCACGCCCTCTGGCGCGCCGCCAATCCCGTACAGCACGTCGACTTCGCTATCCGGCATACAGGTCAGAATTGAGGCCGCGACGTCGCCGTCAGGAATGGCAAATACGCGCACGCCCAGTTTGGCCATCTCTGCGATGACCTCGTCATGACGCGGTTTTGCCAGAATGGTCACGGTCAGATCGCCAGGCGGTTTACCCAGCGCATCCGCGATGTTGCGCAGGTTATCCGCCAGCGGCAGATTGAGATCGATTGCCCCTTTGGCGCCCGGACCGACAATCAGTTTTTCCATATACATATCGGGCGCATTCAGGAAACAGCCTTTATCGCCGACCGCCAGTACCGCCAGCGCGTTCGCCTGGCCCATCGCCGTCATGCGCGTGCCCTCAATCGGATCGACGGCGATATCTACCGCATCGCCGTGGCCTGTACCGACTTTCTCGCCGATATAGAGCATCGGGGCCTCGTCGATTTCGCCTTCGCCAATCACGATGGTGCCGTCAATGTTGACCTGGTTGAGCATGATACGCATGGCGTTGACCGCCGCGCCGTCCGCGATATTTTTATCGCCGCGTCCCAGCCATTTGTAGCCAGCCAGCGCCGCCGCTTCGGTTACACGGGAAAATTCGATGGCAAGTTCTCGTCTCATAACAAACTCGTAGCAGAAAGGAATGGCGCGCAGTGTAGCACAGGGGAGGGAGGGAATAATTGATGTGTGTGCGGAGTTGCCCCCGCACAAAGATTTTGCCGGATGGCGACCTTACTTGTCGTGTTCTTCCCACGCCATCGCGCGTTGAACCGCTTTCTTCCAGCCGCTATAACGGTAGTTACGCTCGGTAGTTTCAATGCCGGGGCGGAATTCACGCTCAATAACCGCTTTTTCCTGCAGCTCATCCAGATTCTGCCAGTAGCCGACCGCCAGACCGGCCAGATAGGCCGCGCCCAGCGCCGTCACTTCACGCACTTCCGGGCGTTCCACGCGGGTGCCGAGAATATCTGACTGGAACTGCATCAGGAAGTTGTTGGCCACCGCGCCGCCGTCCACACGCAGAGCGTGCAGGCGAATGCCGGAATCCGCCTGCATCGCTTCCAGTACGTCGCGGGTCTGGTAAGCGATGGATTCGAGCGTCGCGCGGATAATGTGATTGGAGTTCACGCCGCGGGTCAGGCCAAAAATGGCACCGCGGGCATACGGGTCCCAGTACGGCGCGCCCAGACCGGTGAAGGCTGGAACCACGTAGACACCGTTGGTATCTTTCACTTTCGTGGCGAAATATTCGGAGTCGAACGCGTCGCTGATGAGCTTCATTTCATCACGCAGCCATTGAATGGACGCTCCCGCCATAAACACCGCGCCTTCCAGCGCATAGTTAACTTCGCCGCTTGGGCCGCAGGCGATGGTGGTCAGCAGGCCGTTTTCCGATTTTACCGCTTTCTCGCCGGTGTTCATCAGCATAAAGCAGCCGGTGCCGTAGGTATTCTTTGCCATTCCTTCCTTTACGCACAGTTGGCCGAATAGCGCGGCCTGCTGATCCCCGGCAATCCCGGCGATAGGAATACGTGTACCGCCTTTACCGCCAATATTGGTCTGGCCGTAGACTTCGGAGGACTTACGTACCTGGGGCAGCATCGCGCGTGGGATATCCAGCACGTCCAGCATCTTATCGTCCCAGTCCAAATCATGAATGTTGAACAGCATGGTTCGTGAGGCGTTGGTGTAATCCGTAACGTGGACGCGGCCCTGCGTCATCTTCCAGATAAGCCAGGTATCCACCGTACCGAACAGCAGCTCGCCACGCTTCGCGCGTTCACGCGAACCTTCCACATGGTCAAGGATCCATTTCACTTTAGTGCCAGAGAAGTACGGGTCGACGACCAGACCAGTATTGTCGCGGATGTAATCTTCCAGGCCGTCGCGTTTAAGCTGTTCGCAAATATCGGCGGTACGACGGCACTGCCAGACAATAGCGTTGTATATCGGTTTGCCGGTTTCACGTTCCCAGACGATCGCGGTTTCACGTTGGTTGGTGATACCGATAGCGGCAATCTGATCGGAACTGATATCGGCCTTGGCCAGCACTTCTACCAGCGTTGAGCTTTGGGACGCCCAAATTTCCATCGGGTCGTGTTCCACCCAGCCTGGCTTAGGATAAATTTGCTCAAATTCGCGCTGTGATACGCTGACGATATTCGCGTCATGATCCATAACGACCGCGCGGGAGCTGGTGGTGCCCTGGTCGAGCGCAACGATATATTTTTTTTCAGTCATAATTTTGTCCCGTAATCAGATTACAGCGAAGCATTTTGTTGTGTGGTAGCGGTGGAGTCCTTCTCTTCCACGACGCAGGTATCGCACGGCAAATGACGGCCAATAAATTTGCGATAAGCAAATGCGCCCAGAATGGCGCCGACGATGGGGCCAAACAGCGGCACCAGGAAGTAAGGAATGTCTCTACCGCCGGTAAACGCAATTTCGCCCCAACCGGCAAGCCCGGCGAACATTTTGGGGCCAAAGTCACGCGCCGGATTCATCGCAAAGCCGGTCAACGGCCCCATAGAGGCACCGATAACGGCGATCAGTAAACCAATGAGCAGTGGTGCAAGCGGACCGCGAGGTACGCCGTTGCCGTCGTCGGTCAGCGCCAGAATCAGCCCCATCAGAATAGCGGTAATCACCATTTCAACCGCGAAGGCCTGCACAAAATTGATATGAGGATTCGGGTAAGTTGAGAAAATGCCTGCGAGATCAAGACTTTCAACGCTGCCACGGACGATATGGTGGGTTTGTTCGAAGTCCACAAAAAGATTGTAATAAAGCCCGTAAACTAACGCCGCTGCGCAAAAGGCGCCGGCAACTTGAGAAATAATAAAAGGAACAACTTTACGTTTGTCGAAACAGGCAAATAGCCAGAGTGCGATGGTCACTGCCGGGTTCAGGTGTGCGCCAGAAACACCTGCCGTCAGGTAGATAGCCATCGCTACTCCCAGACCCCAGATGACGCTGATTTCCCACTGCCCAAAAGTGGCTCCGGCAACTTTAAGCGCAGCGACACAACCCACACCGAAAAAAATCAACAACCCGGTACCGAGGAATTCAGCAATGCACTGGCCTTTTAAGGTTGATGTTTGACTCATAATCGGATCCTGAAGAGTATGTAATGTTTATTGGTATGCGAGGAGGTCATGGACATCCACGATGCCCTGTAGGCACACTGTTAATTTATCGTTAACGAGCAAAAACGAGAAATATCGAAATCGAAATGTGTGTACTGCGTCAATAAAATGAGCGTTATCGCGCCATGAAGCGCGTTTTGAGACAGTAGAAGAGTGTGAATTGAATCATTTTATTAACCAACATGTTAACACTTTTGAGTTATTGGATGAATGTTACCAGGAGATGGATGAAAATTGTTGCAAACCGCAATCTACGCGGTATGTCGCTGGACAGCGAGAGCGGGGCTTCATACAATCGGCACTATATATTGTGCGCGTTTACGTGAAGCGTCGCCTTGCAATTCAGGAGAGGTAAGATCATGTCTTTAGAAGTGTTTGAGAAACTGGAAGCAAAAGTACAGCAGGCGATTGACACCATCACCCTGTTACAGATGGAAATTGAAGAGCTGAAAGAAAAGAACAACAGCCTGGCGCAGGAAGTACAGTCTGCACAGCATCAGCGTGAAGAGCTGGAGCGTGAGAACAACTCTCTGAAGGAACAGCAGAGCGGCTGGCAGGAGCGTCTGCAGGCCCTGCTTGGTCGTATGGAAGAAGTCTGATTACGCTTTATCTTTCGTGCCGTAGCTGCGTTGGCTGCGCTCAGTTACCCCAGTCACGTAGTTCACTACGCTCCTGGGGATATCTTCGCTTGCCGCCTTGCTACAACACGAAATCTTTCGCGTAATCGTCCCTGCGTGTAAGCTGCCATCCGGCAATCAGCGACAACGCATAAAAAAGGCGCCTTGCGGCGCCTTTTTTTGATCACTCGATATCAAGCGGGTCTTCGGAAAGGATAATACCGGTGTTGTCGGCATAGAGATGATCGCCGGAGAAGAACGTCACGCCGCCGAAATTGACGCGCACATCGCTTTCCCCAATGCCTTCACCTGCGGCGCCAACCGGGATTGCGGCGATCGCCTGAATGCCGATATCCAGCTCTTCCAGATCGTCCACCTGACGCACCGCGCCATAGATAACCAGCCCTTCCCATTCATTTTGCGTAGCCAGACGCGCCAGCTCCGCATCGACCAATGCACGACGGACAGAACCGCCGCCATCGACCAGCAGAACCCGACCACGGCCATTTTGTTCGAGCAGATCGTACAGCAACCCGTTGTCCTCGAAACATTTTACCGTGATGATTTGTCCGCCAAACGACGACCGCCCTCCAAAGTTAGAGAACAGCGGTTCCACGACGTTGACATCTTCCTGATAGATGTCACAAAGCTCGGAAGTATCGTATTTCATAGGCTTAACGTTTAGTTGCTGCGACAATTTTTAGTATATCGCGCTAAGTACACTGTTGGCAAAATCATCAATTGTTAATTGATATTTGTCAGTTAAACGGTCCACTGACTTAAGAGTATCCCAATCACAAATAACAGGTTGGTTAACAGCGCGCCTTTAACGGTACGTTCAAGCATCGGGCGCATTGCCGCAGGCTCCCTTTCGCGCATCACATAGCACGCCTGTTTGATGAGTAACGGCGCAGCCAGAATAAACAACCATCCCCACGGACTGTGTAACGAGAGCAGATTAAACAGCGCCAGACAGAGCAGCGCGCCCAGCAACAGGCAGGCGTGATAACGACGCGCGTTGACATCGCCCAGACGTACCACAAGGGTGTTTTTGCCATTCTCTCTGTCGCTATTAATATCGCGCAGGTTATTAATATTCAGTACCGCCGTCGCCAGTAAACCGCAGGCGGTGGCAGGGAGAATCAGCGCCGGAATCAGCGTATGCGCCTGGAGATACCAGCTCCCCATGACACTTAGCCAGCCAAAGAATACCAGGACAGAGATATCGCCCAGCCCGATATAACCGTAGGGCCGATTACCCACGGTGTAGGTGATGGCTGCGATAATCGACAGCCCGCCCAAAATCAGGAAGCCGACAAAATCGGTTAACGTATGGCACGCGACCGCCACCAGCGCCAGTCCGGAGATACAGATTAGCACGACGGTAATGATTAACGCCCGCTTCATCTCCTGCCGGGTGATGATGCCTTTTTGCATCCCCCGCAGCGGCCCGATGCGATCCGGTTTATCACTGCCTTTGACAGCGTCGCCGTAATCGTTGGCGAGGTTGGATAAAATTTGCAGCAGCCCGGCGGTGATAAGGGCCAGCAGTGCAACCAGAGGATCGAAATAGCCTTGCCACCATGCTAAGGCCGTACCGACGATAATCGCCGCGAAGGCGAGGGGTAAGGTTTTGGGTCGTAAGCTTTCCAGCCAGGCCTGGGTGCGGCTAATTTGTTGTTGTTCAGTCATATTTAGCGCCAATAAAAATGGGGCTTTTCAGCCCCATCAACAGTGATGAAAATGCATTGGACGCGATTATAAGATAAAACGGCTTAGATCTTCATCTGCGACCAGCGCATCCAGATGTTTGCTCACATATTCCGCATCAATTGTGATGTCCTGGCCGTGTAGATCGCTGGCGTTATAGGAAATTTCTTCCATCAGACGTTCCAGTACGGTGTGTAGACGACGCGCACCGATGTTTTCGGTGGTTTCGTTAACCTGCCAGGCCGCTTCGGCAATACGTTTAATACCGGAATCGGTGAACTCAATATTGACGCCTTCAGTTGCCATCAGCGCTTTGTACTGCACGGTGACGGACGCGTTTGGCTCGGTCAAAATGCGTTCGAAATCGCTGGTGGTCAGCGCCTGAAGTTCAACGCGAATAGGCAGACGGCCCTGCAGCTCCGGGATCAGATCAGACGGCTTCGCCACCTGGAACGCGCCAGAGGCGATAAACAGAATATGATCCGTTTTGACCATCCCATGTTTGGTCGAAACCGTGCAGCCTTCTACCAGCGGCAGTAAATCGCGCTGTACGCCTTCACGTGAAACATCCGGGCCGGAGGTTTCGCCACGCTTACAAATTTTGTCAATTTCATCGATAAACACGATGCCGTGCTGTTCAACCGCGTCGATAGCGTCCTGTTTCAGCTCTTCCGGGTTGACCAGCTTAGCAGCCTCTTCTTCAACCAACAGTTTCATCGCGTCTTTAATTTTCAGCTTACGCGGTTTCTGTTTCTGACCGCCCAGGTTCTGGAACATAGACTGCAACTGGCTGGTCATCTCTTCCATGCCCGGAGGCGCCATAATCTCTACGCCCATTGGCGCGGCGGCGAGATTAATCTCGATCTCTTTATCGTCGAGCTGGCCTTCACGCAGTTTTTTGCGGAACGTTTGACGGGCGGCAGAAGGCTCCTGCTGCTGTTCGGCCTGGCCCCAGTTATTTTTTGCCGGCGGGATCAGCACGTCGAGAATACGTTCTTCCGCCAACTCTTCCGCACGATAGCGGTTTTTTTCGATAGCCTGTACGCGAACCATTTTCACAGCGGCATCGGTCAGATCGCGGATGATAGAGTCCACTTCTTTACCAACATAGCCCACTTCGGTGAATTTGGTGGCTTCGACTTTAATGAACGGCGCGTTGGCGAGTTTTGCCAGACGACGGGCGATTTCGGTTTTACCGACGCCGGTCGGGCCAATCATCAGAATATTTTTCGGAGTCACTTCGTGGCGCAGCTCTTCATCAAGCTGCATACGACGCCAGCGGTTACGCAATGCAATCGCCACGGAACGCTTAGCGTTATCCTGGCCGATAATGTGTTTGTTCAGTTCGCTGACAATTTCGCGTGGGGTCATTTCAGACATGAGAGGTCCTTACGCTTTGGAGGTCAATTCTTCAATGGTGTGGAAATGGTTGGTGTAAATGCAGATATCGCCTGCAATATCCAACGCCTTTTCAGCAATTTCGCGCGCGCCGAGCTCGGTGTTTTCCAACAGAGCGCGAGCGGCAGCCTGGGCATAAGGACCGCCGGAGCCGATAGCAATTAAATCGTTTTCAGGTTGCACGACATCGCCGTTACCCGTGATGATGAGCGAGGCGGTTTCATCCGCGACGGCCAGCAACGCTTCAAGCTTGCGTAGCATACGGTCGGTACGCCAGTCTTTCGCCAGTTCAACGGCGGCTTTGACCAGATGCCCCTGATGCATTTCCAGTTTACGTTCAAACAGCTCGAACAGCGTGAATGCATCCGCAGTACCGCCCGCAAAGCCCGCAATGACCTTGTCGTTGTAAAGACGGCGGACTTTCTTCACGTTGCCTTTCATTACGGTGTTACCCAGTGTGGCCTGACCATCACCGGCGATTACCACGTGGCCGTTACGGCGTACGCTTACTATTGTTGTCACGAGCAGACCCCTTGGTTACTAATGCAGAATTCTAGCCCCGTACGGCGTACGGGGCGTAATGCAAGTATAGATGGGGGAGATTTTGAGGGTTTCAACCCCCGGTGGCGAGTCGAATGCAGTTTGTATGACCCGCCATCTTCAGACGGTTAATGGTGCTGTCGGCATTTTCTTTACCTTTAATCGGCCCGATAACGACGCGATTCCAGCCGTTATTGGTGGTTATTTTGGAGTCAAAGCCTTCAAACGCTAGCTGAGCGCGTACGCTTTCTGCCTGCTCAGCGCCTTTGAATGATCCACATTGCACCATCCAGCGACGTTCATCTTTTTTCTCTGCTGTCGCTTTCGGCGCTTCAGGCGCACGCGTAATTGGCGCGGCTTTCGGCGCTGCCGCACTGGTATGCGCCGGCGTTTGCAGCAAATCCTGATAAGGTTGCTGCGAGGCCGTCTGCTTCGGCGGCTGGCTCTGGCGCGCGGGTTGCGCCGGGGCGGACTGTACCGTGCGCGTTTGCGGCTGCTCGTTTATCCGCGGCTGCGTTCGTGGTTGCTGAACCGGCTGCGTTTGAGTCCACTGCTGCTGCTGCTGCTGCTGCTGCTGCTGCGCCTGACGCTGGCGCTGTAGCGTTTGCTGACGCTGTTCTGGCGTCTGCTCGTTCCACGGCACTTCATTAAGTTGCGTCGGCTGTTGACGCATATCCGCCTGCATTTGCGCCAGGAGTTGACGCTGCTCGCTGGTGAGCTGATTCGGATTCATGACTTCGCCGCCGGCGGACGGTTCCGTTGGCGTACGCACGCCCGGTTGGCGACTTTCCAGCTCTTTGATGTAACGCCAGCGTTCCTCCGGTTTTGGTGGAAGCCCATTGCCGGTGACTTTCTGGTTTTGTAGCGTTTCGGACTCTTCTTTCTTATGGTGCGTAATGAAGTACAAGCCGCCGATAAAGGTCACAAGGACGGCTGCCGCAATCGCGACCATTGCCGGCGAGACCGCAGGCATGTTGCTTTGCTTTTTCCGTGAGTTCCGTGAGGTGCTCTTTTTGCGCCGCGAAGGAGCCGGTTGGCCGCGACGTACATAATCTCGTTGTGCCACTATCGTTTCGCTGTATTTATTCGTTCGTCAGCCCGTCATGTTACTGAAGCGGCGGGCCTTTGACCAGACAGGTGAGTCTTAAAGCTATTTACTTTAGGGTAAAGCGCGCGTAGAACCGCGAATAATCAGCTCGCAATCCATTAAACGCGAGCCGCTGCTCACATTTTGCCCCTGCATCTGATCGAGCAACAACAGCATCGCCTCGCGACCAATGTCAAAACGCGGCTGTGCCACGGTTGTTAACGGAGGGTCGCAAAACTCGGCCAGTGCGATATTGTCAAAGCCGATAATCGACAGATCGTCAGGCACTTTCAGACCCTGGCGCTTGGCCCAGGAGAGCGCGCCCAGCGCCATTACGTCGCTATGACAAAAGACGGCGGTAGGCGGTAACGGTTGCTCAAGCAACTGCTTTAATGCGTTTGCCCCGGCTTCGTAGGTAAAGTCGCCACGGGCGATGTAATGCGGATCGACCACAATGCCACTGCGTCTTAATGCCTGTACGTAACCTTGTAAGCGATAGTGACAGAGTGGCATATCTTCCGGCCCCGCAATACAACCAATCCGCTTGTGGCCCAAATCCAACAGGTAGTTCATGGCATTGAACGCGGCGGTCAGGTTATCGATATGTACCGTCGGCAGTTCAAGCTCCGGCGCAAACTCATTCGACATCACCATCGGAGGCAAATTGCGCTGTTCCTCAACGCTGGCGTCAAAGGGCAGTCGGGAACTGAGAAGTACCATGCCGTCGATCTGTTTGGTGATGATGAGATTAAGAAAGGTTTTTTCTTTCTGGTTTTGATGCGCGCAATCGCCAATCAGCACCAGATATCCCTGTTCTGCCGCGGTAACTTCGATACCGCGGATAATTTCACTGAAGAAGGGATCGCAAATATCCGGGACAATTACCAAAACCGTACGAGATTCATTGCGTTTTACATTTCGCCCCATCGACTGCGGGAAATAACCCACTTCAAGCGCGGCCTGTTCAACCCGGCTACGGGTCGACTGGGAGACTTTATCGGGGTTCATTAACGCGCGGGATACGGTTGCCGTAGAGACTTTCGCCTTCAACGCAACATCCTTCATCGTAGCGGCAGTAACCTGCTTGTTCGATTTCACTCTTTCTCCTCGCCTGGGAACTGCTGGCGCAGATCTATCCCTGCTAACACTCATCGAAAACATTTTTATCAGATAGTGCGTGGAAGCGGTTACAGAATTTTCATAAAAAGTGTGATGGATGTTTAATTTTACGATCCGCCTCGCATCGTGAGGACTATCCTTCAATCGGATCGACGTCAAGAACCCATTTAACTTTTCGCGCTTCAGGGAGCGTATTGATCAACGCCAGCGTGCCGCTGATGATGTGTTGCAGGCGAATCCGTGAAGGATGCTGAAGCAAAATTTGCCAGCGATAGCGGCCGCCGCGTTTTGGCGCGAGGGCCGGCACCGGACCTAAGATCCACAGCTTATCGTCTAATAGCGGGCTGGCCTGAATCAAATTACGCAACTGCTGGAGAAAGACTGGTGCCTGCTGATTGTTGTGATCCTCTGCGCGAATAATGACGTGGCTGGTCCACGGCGGAAGCTGGAGCGTTTGCCGTTCCGCCAGCGCCTGTTCCGCAAACGCATCATAGCCTTTATGCAGTAACGTTTGCAGCAGGGGATGCTCAGGATGGTGCGTTTGTAGCACCACTTCGCCCTGTTTACCCGCGCGTCCGGCGCGGCCGGAAACCTGAGTGTAGAGTTGAGCGAAGCGTTCCGCTGAACGAAAATCGGCGGAGAAGAGCGCGCCATCGACATCCAGCAGGGCTACCAGCGTGACGTCGGGGAAGTGATGGCCTTTCGCCAGCATTTGCGTGCCTATCAGGATGCGCGCTCCGCCACGGTGAACTTCCGCCAGATGCTGCTCCAGCGCGCCTTTACGACTGGTGGTATCACGGTCGATTCGTGAAATCGGCACGCCGGGGAAGAAGGGGGCCAACACTTGCTCAAGCTGTTCCGTCCCTAACCCAACCGGTAGCATATGTGTGGAGCCGCAGGAGGGGCACTGGCGCGGTACCGGACGCTGACTGTCGCAGTGGTGACAGCGTAAATGATGCTGCGCCTGGTGTAGCGTGTAGTAGTGATCGCAACGCGGGCACTCCGCAATCCAGCCGCAGTCGTGGCAAAGCAGCGCGGGCGCGAATCCCCGGCGGTTAAGAAATAAAATCACCTGATTGTCGGCCTGGAGATGTTGGCGCATACGGGCGATAAGGGCGGGCGCCAGTCCCGCCTGGAGACGCTGGCCTTTTAAATCCAGCACATGCTGCAGGGCTGGGCGGGCGTTGCCTGCGCGCCGCGTCAGACGCAGCATCCGGTATTTTTTCTGCCGTACATTGCATAGCGTTTCCAGTGCTGGCGTGGCGGAGCCGAGAATAATCGGGATCTGCTCGCTATGGGCGCGATACACCGCCAAATCGCGGGCATGGTAGCGCCACCCTTCCTGCTGTTTATAAGAACTGTCGTGCTCTTCATCAATAATAATCACGCCAAGATGCTTAAACGGCGTAAAGAGGGAGGAACGCGTGCCGATGACAATCGCCGCTTCGCCGTTTTTCGCTTTCAGCCATGCCGAAAGACGCTCGCTGTCGTTTAGCCCGGAATGCAGCACTTCCACCGGCGCGTTGAAACGTTCGCGAAAACGGGCGATCGTTTGCGGCGTCAGGCCGATTTCCGGCACCATCACCAGCGCCTGTTTGCCCTGGGCGAGGACGTTTTCCAGCACGCTCAGATACACTTCGGTCTTGCCGGAACCGGTCACGCCTGCCAGTAACCAGGCGGAGAAACCGTCCGACGCGCTGTGAATCGCGCCGACTGCCGTCGCCTGTTCGGTATTCAGCCGCAGCCGCTCCCCTGCGACGGCATAACATTCTCGCCAGTCGGTAAACGCGGGCGTTTCACTGGCAAGCTCACAAAGCCCCTTACGTCGCAGCGTTTGCAGCGTGGCGTCGGTAAAATCGAGCTCAGCGACCTGATAGCGCCAGATCTTTCCTTGCCGCAGCGCCGCCATCGCCTGTTGTTGTTTGGCGGAGCGTTTCAGGTTGTTGATGTCGACGGCTTGCCCCTCTTCGGTGGCGAACCAATACCATAGGGGCGCGTTGCTGGCTGGTTTTCCCTGACGCAGTAAAACCGGCAGAGCGTGAAACAGAACATCGCCGAGGGGATGGTGGTAGTAATCCGCCGCCCAGAGGAGTAAGCGCCAGACGGAGGTAGAAAAGACCGGCTCGTTATCCAGGATTTCAATGACCGATTTTAATTCATCGAGCGGCAATTCGCTGTGGTCGCTAACCGAGACGACAATGCCCACACGCTCTTGCTGCTTACCGAATGGCACGCGCACGCGGCACCCGGCTTTGGCGACCCCGCCTTCCGGCAGCAGGTAATCAAAGGTTCGGGGAAGCGGAACGGGCAAGGCAACGCGCGCGACGGACATAGCATCTTCCTGACTTGAAATTTCGTCGGGTAGTATACACATTACGATAAGGGAGCGCGGATCAGTTTGCATACGGTGGTCAAATTCTGTATGATTCGCCGCCTTTGGTGCGTGTTATGAGCATCAAACCCTTTACTATTAACTTCGCGTGGTGTCTGGCGTTAGGGCTGGAAGAGCGACGCGGCCTTACACTGAGGTTCCCCATGAAAAAAGGTATTCACCCGAATTACGTAGAAATTACTGCAACCTGTTCTTGCGGTAATGTTATCAAAACCCACTCTACCGTGGGTCACGACCTGAACCTGGACGTGTGCGGCAAATGCCACCCGTTCTTCACTGGTAAGCAGCGTGTTGTTGATACCGGTGGTCGTGTTGAGCGTTTCAACAAACGCTTCAGCATCCCTGGCAGCAAATAAGTTATCGCCAGAAAAAAGCGCCGCAAGGCGCTTTTTTTGTATGAGTGAACCAGAATTGGAATATACATTTAGTCATTGAATGAATTTCCTTTATTAATAAATAAAACGATGTTTTTATTTTTTCGATAAATTGTTTCTATTAGTGATCTCCATCCTTTTTATCTTCATTTTTTTGCCATTTGTTTCTTTTGTTGGCAAAATCAAAAAGGTTTTGTTTCCCTTGCTTCAATACACTTTTTAGGAAATTTAAAATTATTCATAGGCCCGATTTTCTTTTTCCATAACGGAGTAAAGATCGGGTTAATTACTTAATTGTGTATGAAGAGGGACGATCATGAAATTAAAATTCGTATTATTAATTATTCCATTACTCTCTGCGGCCACGCACGCGGGTTATGTTGATTACCGTCATGAATATTATGATGATGGACGTAACTATGATCGTGTTTATATGTCTCACCGTTTTGCTACAGGTTTTGGGGTAGCAGTCGAAGCCATTTCTCGCTCCGATGACGCGCAATCTAACGATGCGTGGAACAATATGGAAAGCAACGGCAACGAGTATACCGCAAGCTATCAGTTTACCTGGCAGGATCTTATCTGGCAACCTGGTATTGCTATTGAAACGGGCGATAACATCGCGATTTATAAGCCTTATATCCGCGTGCAGTATAACATCAATGACAGTTGGTGGACCGCGTTCCGCTATCGCCTGGAGTACATGCGCAGAAACAGCGATGGTAAAGATGACCGCATGGTCTACCGTCCTGAAACATGGCTTGGTTATAACATCAATAACTGGATGTTTGAACTCAACGGGATTTATAAGATTGCCGATAGCGAAGATTTGTATAACAACAAAAAAGAAGATTACGAATATAACTTTCGCGTTGCTTATAACATAGGTTCCTGGCTCCCATTTATTGAGTTGGGTAACGTTTCCTCGGGTTATAACACCACAACGACAGACGATCGTCAGACCCGTTACCGTGTTGGTCTTGGATATAACTTCTGATTAATACCCTTCGTATCGGCTTATTACGTTGAGCGTCAGGATATATACATAATTTGCGTGAGTAACGTATCTAAGGAGTTGACATCATGTCTAGTGATGGTGCTATCACCGGAAACAATAAGAGTATTACCATCAGGCCTTTTGGGCTCAGAGATAAATTTGGTTATTTGTGTGGTGACCTGGGAACCTGTTTTATTCTTGGGTTAGTAAATAGTTTTTTAATGATTTATTACACTAACGTACTTGGCATTTCCGGCGCTATTGTCGGCTCGCTCTATTTTGTGACTAAATTCTTTGATGCGTTTGTCGATGTTGGGGTCGGGCGTTTATGTGATACCTCCAGGCTGACGGCCCATGGGCGTTTTAACCCCTGGGTGCGCCGCATGAAGTATCCGTTCTGCATCATCGCGGTCGTCCTGTTCCTGCCGTTTGTGCAGGATTTTTCGTATACGGCGAAAATTATCTACATCTGCTGCTCCTATTTTATTTATGGTTCACTGTTATCGACCATAAGTATTCCTTATGGCGCGATGTCTGCAGCGATAAGCTCGAACCCCGAAGATCGTGTGTCACTCTCAACTTACCGCAGCGTTGGGTCAGCAATCGGCGGCGGGGCAACTGGCTTTTTTATTCCGATCCTGATGTATACCACTCTGGTGGACGGAAGCCAGGTGATTTCCGGGCAGCATTTCTTCTGGATCGCCATTGGTTGCGCTGTACTGGGTTTCATCTTCTTATCGTTGACCTGCCAACTCACGACGGAACGCGTGCGTGTGGAGAGAAAAGAGAGCATGCCCGTGTCGGTGCTGCTGAAGGGATTGGCGCGTAATAAGGCGCTGATTGTTTTAGTGGTTGTGGATCTGCTGATCGTGATTAATCAGGGATTGTCCGGTACCAACATGACTTACCTGTTTAATGACTATTTCCACAATAAAGGGGCCATGTCTGTCGCGCTGTTGTTTACTTTTGGCTCCCTGGTTTTGCTGGCGCCATCGGCATCCTGGCTCACGAAGCGCTTTGGCAAAAAGGAGGCCAGCGTCGGCGCGCTGCTCTTTGCGGTAGCGATGTATCTGATTATGTTTTTCATCCACATTACCGACGCGAAAGTCTATTTAGTTTTCCTGTTCCTGGCGACGCTGGGGGCGGGGTTATTTAACCTGATGATTTGGGCGTTTATGACCGATGTGTGTGATTACCACCAGTATGTTACTGGCGATCGAGAGGATGGCACTGTTTATGGTGTGAACTTCTTCGCTCGCAAGGTTGGTCAAGCGTGCGCAGGAGCTATTGGCGGTTTTATGCTGGCTATTATTGGTTATCAATCCTCGTCAGCGGGTGGCGCTGTTCAAACCAGCGCCGTGCAGGAAAATATTTATACGATGGCGAATCTCTTACCGGCTTCATGCCTGTTTTTGGCGGCGGTTATTCTGATTTTTTTCTATCCACTGAACCGTAAAGAAACGCTCAAAATGGAAAAAACACTAAATAAATTCAATGGCATTAGTCAGTAACGCCATGAGTTCATGAACGGATCGAGAAGAGGCGGAAGCAATCTCGCCTCTTCTTATCTGTGGGGGTAAGGTAGAGCAACTGTAGAGTAGAGGGTTTTCGTTACCATGAAAACAGCGGCCAGGAATTCTGCGCCGCTCTTTTCGGGATCAATACTCCCACGTTTCCGGGTCAATCCCCATCTCACGCATGATTTCCTTTGCCGCTTCCGGGATTTCATCGCTGCGCTCTTTTCGCAGATCGGCATCATCCGGTAAGGGTTGCCCGGTAAAGGCGTGCAGAAATGCTTCACACAACAGCTCGCTGTTGGTGGCGTGGCGCAGGTTGTTCACCTGACGACGCGTACGTTCATCGGTGAGGATTTTTAACACCTTCAGAGGAATGGAAACCGTAATTTTCTTGACTTGCTCACTCTTCTTGCCGTGCTCAGCGTATGGGCTGATATATTCGCCGCTCCATTCAGCCATGAGATACTTAATCCTCTTCGTCATTAATATTGAGGTCTGAACCTGAGCCCGGACCATAATCGCGCGTAGTTTACCGTAGTGGCGCGGCCCTGACACGAAGTTAGCGGTCGCAGATGTGCGCTAATGCATATAATTTTAACGGCTATTTGCAGTTTGCTCAATCTATACGCAAAGAAGTTTAGATGTCCAGATGTATTGACGTCTATTGTGGCAGTGGTTAATCTGTGGCCTGACTTTCACCGACTCAGCCAGGAATATCTTCATATGACGCGTAAACAGGCTACTATCGCAGTGCGTAGCGGATTAAACGACGACGAACAATACGGCTGCGTTGTGCCGCCAATCCATCTCTCCAGTACCTATAACTTTACCGGTTTCAATGAGCCGCGCGCGCATGATTATTCCCGCCGCGGTAATCCTACGCGTGATGTTGTTCAGCGCGCGCTGGCGGAACTGGAAGGCGGCGCGGGCGCGGTATTGACCAATACCGGCATGTCGGCAATTCATCTGGTCACGACCGTTTTCCTCAAGCCGGGCGATCTGCTGGTCGCGCCGCATGATTGCTACGGCGGCAGTTATCGTCTGTTTGACAGTCTGGCGACGCGCGGTTGCTATCGTGTGCGGTTTGTCGATCAGAGCGATGAGCACGCCTTACAGACCGCGCTGGAAGAAAAACCGAAGCTGGTACTGGTAGAAAGTCCAAGTAATCCATTGTTACGCGTGGTAGATATTGCGAAAATCTGTCGGCTGGCGCGCGAGGCGGGCGCAGTGAGCGTCGTTGATAACACGTTTTTAAGCCCGGCGCTGCAAAATCCGCTGGCGTTGGGCGCCGATCTGGTGTTGCATTCATGCACGAAATATCTCAACGGACATTCGGATGTCGTGGCCGGCGTGGTGATCGCTAAAGATCCAGAAATGGTCACTGAACTGGCGTGGTGGGCGAATAATATTGGCGTCACTGGCGGGGCGTTTGATAGCTATCTGCTGCTGCGCGGCCTGCGTACGCTGTCGCCGCGTATGGAGGTGGCGCAGCGTAATGCGCAAGCGATTGTGGATTACCTGCAAACCCAGCCGCTGGTGAAGAAGCTGTATCATCCGTCGCTGCCGGATAATCAGGGACATGAGATTGCCGCGCGTCAGCAAAAAGGCTTTGGCGCAATGTTGAGTTTTGAACTGGATGGAGATGAGGAGACGCTACGTCGTTTTCTGGGCGGGCTGTCGCTGTTTACGCTGGCGGAATCTTTAGGGGGAGTGGAAAGTTTGATCTCTCACGCCGCCACCATGACGCACGCCGGTATGTCGCCACAGGCGCGTGCCGCCGCCGGGATCTCCGAAACGCTACTGCGTATCTCCACCGGTATTGAAGATGGCGAAGATTTAATTGCCGACCTGGAAAATGGCTTCCGGGCTGCAAACAAGGGGTAAACATGAGTGTGATTGCGCAGGCAGGGGCGAAAGGTCGTCAACTGCATAAATTTGGCGGCAGTAGTCTGGCGGATGTGAAGTGTTACCTGCGTGTCGCAGGCATTATGGCGGAGTATTCGCAGCCTGACGATATGATGGTAGTGTCCGCCGCAGGCAGTACCACCAACCAGTTGATTAGCTGGCTCAAGTTAAGCCAGACCGATCGCCTTTCTGCGCATCAGGTATTACAGACGTTACGCCGCTACCAGTGCGATCTGATTAGCGGGCTGCTTCCCGCCGACGCGGCAGATGACTTAACCAGCGCTTTTATCAGCGATCTGGAACGTCTTGCCGCCTTGCTCGACGGCGGCGTAACGGATGCCGTCTATGCTGAGATCGTCGGACACGGCGAAATTTGGTCGGCGAGATTGATGTCCGCTGTCCTGAATCAGCAGGGGCTGGATGCCGCCTGGCTGGACGCGCGCGCATTTTTACGCGCCGAACGCGCCGCACAGCCGCAGGTTGATGAAGGGTTATCTTATCCTTTATTGCAACAGCTACTGGCGCAGCATCCTGGCAAACGTCTGGTCGTGACCGGCTTTATCAGCCGCAATCATGACGGCGAAACGGTCCTGCTGGGCCGTAACGGTTCCGACTATTCCGCCACGCAAATCGGCGCGCTGGCGGGTGTTTCCCGCGTGACCATCTGGAGCGATGTGGCGGGCGTTTATAGCGCCGACCCGCGCAAAGTCAAAGATGCCTGCCTGCTGCCGTTGTTGCGTCTGGACGAAGCCAGCGAGCTGGCGCGTCTGGCGGCGCCTGTTTTGCACGCCCGTACGCTACAGCCGGTGTCCGGCAGCGATATAGATTTGCAGTTGCGCTGTAGCTACACGCCGGATCAAGGGTCTACCCGAATTGAACGGGTGCTGGCTTCCGGGACGGGCGCGCGTATCGTGACCAGTCACGATGATATCTGTCTGATTGAGTTCCAGGTACCCGCCAGCCAGGATTTCAGGCTGGCGCACAAAGAGCTCGACCAAATTTTAAAACGGGCGCAGGCGCGTCCGCTGGCGGTGGGCGTGCATCGCGATCGCCAGCTATTGCAGTTCTGCTATACCGCCGAGGTAGCGGATAGCGTACTGAAGCTCCTCGACGATGTCGGGCTGCCGGGCGAATTGCGCCTGCGACAGGGGCTGGCGCTGGTGGCGATGGTCGGCGCGGGCGTCACTCGTAATCCGCTACACTGCCATCGCTTCTGGCAGCAGCTCAAAGGTCAGCCAGTGGAATTTACCTGGCAGTCGGAGGAGGGCATCAGTCTGGTGGCGGTGCTGCGTACCGGTCCGACTGAAAGCGTGATCCAGGGGTTGCACCAGTCGCTGTTCCGCGCCGAAAAACGCATCGGGCTGATGTTGTTCGGCAAGGGGAATATCGGCTCCCGTTGGCTGGAACTGTTTGCCCGTGAGCAAAGTACGCTTTCCGCGCGTACTGGTTTTGAATTTGTGCTGGCGGGCGTGGTGGATAGCCGCCGCAGCCTGCTCAGCTATGACGGGCTGGATGCCAGTCGCGCGCTGGCGTTCTTTGATGATGAAGCCGTTGAGCAGGATGAAGAGTCGCTATTCCTGTGGATGCGCGCTCATCCCTACGACGATCTGGTGGTATTGGACGTGACCGCCAGTGAGCAGTTAGCCGATCAGTATCTTGATTTCGCCAGCCACGGTTTTCATGTGATTAGCGCTAATAAACTGGCAGGCGCAAGCGCCAGCGATAAGTATCGCCAGATTCATGACGCATTTGAAAAAACCGGGCGTCACTGGCTGTATAACGCCACTGTGGGCGCAGGATTGCCGATCAATCACACGGTGCGAGATCTGATCGACAGCGGCGATACGATTCTCTCGATCAGTGGGATCTTCTCCGGGACGCTATCCTGGCTGTTCCTGCAATTTGACGGTACGGTGCCGTTTACCGATCTGGTGGATCAGGCCTGGCAGCAGGGGCTGACCGAACCCGATCCGCGCGTCGATCTTTCCGGAAAAGATGTCATGCGTAAGCTGGTGATTCTGGCGCGCGAGGCGGGATACGACATTGAGCCGGATCAGGTACGCGTAGAATCGTTGGTGCCTGCGCATTGTGAAGGAGGGTCTATCGATCATTTCTTTGAGAATGGCGATGCGCTAAATGAGCAGATGGTGCAACGTCTGGAGGCTGCCCGCGAACTGGGGTTGGTGCTGCGCTATGTGGCGCGTTTCGACGCTAATGGCAAAGCGCGCGTCGGCGTCGAAGCGGTTCGTCCGGAGCATCCGCTGGCGGCGCTACTGCCGTGCGATAATGTCTTTGCTATTGAAAGCCGCTGGTATCGCGATAACCCGCTGGTGATCCGTGGGCCGGGCGCGGGTCGCGATGTCACCGCCGGGGCGATTCAGTCCGATATCAACCGCCTGGCGCAGCTCTTGTAATATGCCTGCCGGATGGCCGCTTCGCCTGATCCAGCCTACGTTAAGCCAGATCCGTAGGCTGGATGAGCGCGTGAGCGTCACTATCCGGCTGTTACCCTAAGCGTGAATTGTATTCCAGCGCCAATGTCTTAAGGATTTGCGTGACGCGTCCGGCGGAATAGTGGGCACTTTGCTGGAATTCAGGCTGTTGCCATAGCCAGGTAATAAAGCGGCGACTGGCTGTCAGATTAACGGCGACGCCTTGTGCTAAGTGGGAACCGGTTAACGAACAGACCATTTTGCGGTTATTGCCGTGCCCCCAGAGTTGCCACTGATTTTGCACCCTCCCTGCCAGATTTTGCCTAACAGTTGCCACTCTGCGCGGCAATCGTCATCGTTTATCTCTTCCTCAACGAACCACAGCGAGGCGGGACGCTGGCGTACCTTCCCGTTCCCTAATGAACGGGTCATGATGGATTTAACCGGTAAACAATTGCGCAGCCTGATGGAACATGGCGCCGGATTAAGCAACGGTGTTTTGCCGGTGTCTAAAGGTCTGGAGATGAAGTATGACAGCAGCAAACCCATCGGTCAGCGCGTGGTAGCCTTTACGCTCAATGGCAAGCCGATTGATGATGCGGCGGTTTATCATATCGCCACCAACAGCTTCCTTGCCGACGGCGGCGACGGTTTTGCGGCGTTCACGGAAGGTCAGGCGCGGAATACCTCCGGCGGCTACTATGTGTCGAATGCGGTGGTGGCTTATTTTAACGCGGGAAACACCATCACGGATGAGCAGCTCAAAGGGATGCGCGTTGCGGATGTGAAGAAGTAATTTCCCCTGCCGTGGCGCGCTCAGTGTCGCGGCGTGACATGAGGAATATTCATCTTTGCTGAATATTCCTCATTCTTTGGCATGATTTTTCGGTTGACGTCCTCCCGCTTTTCCGTCATTTTTACATCTGGACGTCTAAACGGATAGATGTTTACAACATCACAAATAATAACACGCGATTGATGAGGTAAGGTATGAGCTTTTTTCACGCCAACCAGCGGGAAGCCCTGAATCAGAGTCTGGCGGAAGTACAGGGTCAGATTAACGTTTCGTTTGAGTTTTTCCCGCCGCGCACCAGTGAAATGGAGCAAACCCTGTGGAACTCTATCGATCGCCTGAGCAGCCTGAAACCGAAGTTTGTTTCGGTAACGTATGGCGCCAACTCCGGCGAGCGTGACCGCACTCATAGCGTTATTAAAGGCATTAAAGAGCGTACTGGTCTTGAGGCCGCGCCGCATCTTACCTGCATTGACGCCACGGGCGATGAACTGCGTACTATCGCCCGCGACTACTGGAATAACGGTATCCGCCACATTGTCGCTTTGCGCGGTGATTTGCCGCCGGGTAGCGGTAAGCCGGATATATACGCCGCCGATCTGGTCGGCTTGCTCAAAGAGGTGGCCGATTTCGATATTTCCGTGGCGGCCTATCCGGAGGTGCATCCAGAAGCGAAAAGCGCGCAGGCCGATCTGCTTAATCTGAAGCGTAAAGTGGATGCTGGCGCTAACCGCGCCATTACGCAGTTTTTCTTCGATGTGGAAAGCTACCTACGTTTTCGCGACCGCTGCGTTTCTGCCGGTATCGACGTAGAAATTATTCCAGGCATTTTACCGGTGTCTAACTTTAAACAGGCGAAAAAATTTGCCGATATGACCAACGTCCGCATTCCGTCATGGATGTCACAGATGTTTGAGGGGCTGGATGATGACGCGGAAACCCGCAAGCTGGTGGGCGCTAATATTGCGATGGATATGGTGAAAATTTTAAGCCGCGAAGGAGTGAAGGATTTCCACTTCTACACGTTGAATCGTGCGGAAATGAGTTATGCCATTTGCCACACGCTGGGCGTAAGACCTGGTTTATAACCTCCAGCCCTCTGCTGAGGGCTTTATTACAACTCATATTGATCTGCATCTCTGTAACTAAAAATATAAAAGGTATTAGCTATCGAATCTGTGGATTAATTCAACTATCTCTTCACTTAATTGGTGTATATCGTAACGGTAACACTTTAAAAGGGAGCTGAGATATGAGCACGACCGACGATACCCATAACACGTTATCTACTGGAAAATGTCCTTTCCATCAGGGTGGGCATGACCGAAGCGCAGGAGCAGGGACAGCCAGCCGCGACTGGTGGCCGAATCAACTTCGCGTGGATCTTTTGAACCAACATTCCAACCGTTCTAACCCGCTGGGTGAAGACTTTGACTACCGCAAAGAGTTTAGCAAGTTAGACTACTCCACCCTGAAAGGGGATCTTAAGGCGCTGCTGACCGATTCACAACCGTGGTGGCCTGCCGACTGGGGTAGCTATGTCGGTTTGTTTATCCGTATGGCCTGGCACGGGGCTGGCACTTACCGTTCTATTGATGGTCGTGGCGGCGCGGGTCGTGGTCAACAGCGTTTTGCGCCGCTCAACTCCTGGCCGGATAACGTCAGCCTGGATAAAGCGCGTCGTTTGCTATGGCCGATTAAGCAGAAATATGGCCAGAAAATTTCCTGGGCCGACCTGTTTATTCTGGCGGGTAACGTGGCGCTGGAAAACTCCGGTTTCCGTACCTTCGGTTTCGGCGCCGGGCGTGAAGATGTCTGGGAACCGGATCTGGATGTGAACTGGGGCGATGAAAAAGCCTGGTTGACGCACCGACATCCTGAAGCGCTGGCGAAAGCGCCGCTGGGCGCGACCGAGATGGGCCTTATCTACGTTAACCCGGAAGGGCCGGATCACAGCGGCGAACCGCTTTCTGCCGCCGCCGCTATTCGCGCCACCTTTGGCAATATGGGGATGAACGACGAAGAAACCGTGGCGTTGATCGCCGGCGGGCATACCCTCGGTAAAACCCACGGCGCGGCAGCAGCATCCCATGTAGGGGCCGATCCGGAAGCCGCGCCGATTGAAGCGCAGGGCTTAGGTTGGGCCAGCAGCTATGGTAGCGGCGTTGGCGCGGATGCTATTACCTCCGGGCTGGAAGTGGTCTGGACGCAGACGCCGACCCAGTGGAGCAACTATTTCTTCGAGAACCTGTTCAAATATGAGTGGGTACAAACCCGTAGTCCGGCTGGCGCTATCCAGTTTGAAGCGGTAGACGCGCCGGACATCATCCCGGACCCGTTCGATCCGTCGAAAAAACGTAAGCCAACCATGCTGGTCACCGACCTGACGCTGCGTTTTGATCCCGAGTTCGAGAAGATCTCTCGCCGTTTCCTTAACGATCCGCAGGCCTTTAATGAAGCCTTTGCTCGCGCCTGGTTCAAACTGACGCACAGAGATATGGGGCCAAAAGCGCGTTACATCGGACCGGAAGTGCCGAAAGAAGATCTGATCTGGCAGGACCCGTTGCCGCAACCGCTCTACCAGCCAACGCAGGAAGACATTATTAATCTGAAAGCGGCGATCGCTGCATCCGGGCTCTCTATTAGCGAGATGGTTTCGGTTGCCTGGGCATCCGCGTCTACTTTCCGTGGCGGCGATAAGCGTGGCGGCGCTAACGGCGCGCGTCTGGCATTAGCGCCTCAGCGCGACTGGGATGTAAACGCCGTTGCGGCTCGCGTTTTGCCGATATTAGAAGAGCTCCAGAAAACGACTAATAAAGCCTCTCTGGCCGATATTATTGTGCTGGCGGGCGTGGTCGGTATCGAGCAGGCGGCCGCTGCTGCGGGTGTCAGCATCAGCGTACCTTTTGCGCCGGGTCGGGTGGATGCGCGTCAGGATCAGACCGACATCGAGATGTTCTCGCTGCTTGAACCGATTGCCGATGGATTCCGTAACTATCGTGCGCGTCTGGATGTATCGACGACCGAGTCGCTGCTGATTGATAAAGCGCAGCAGTTAACGTTGACCGCGCCGGAAATGACGGTGCTGGTTGGCGGGATGCGTGTTCTGGGAACCAACTTTGACGGCAGCCAGAACGGTGTCTTTACCGACAGACCGGGCGTGCTCAGCACTGACTTCTTCGCTAATCTGCTGGATATGCGTTACGAGTGGAAACCCACCGACGACTCTAATGAGCTGTTCGAAGGCCGCGATCGACTGACTGGCGAGGTAAAATACACGGCAACCCGCGCCGATCTGGTGTTTGGTTCCAACTCCGTACTGCGCGCGCTGGCGGAAGTTTACGCGTGTAGCGATGCGCACGAGAAGTTTGTGAAGGACTTCGTCGCGGCATGGGTGAAAGTGATGAACCTGGACCGTTTCGATTTGTTGTAAATCTCATGTTGTAAATCTCATGCCGGATGATGCCAACGCTTATCCGGCCTACCGCTCCAGATGCCCTCCGGGCAAAAAAATCCCCGCGATTACGGGGATTTTTCATTACAAGCCGACCTTATTCCCATTCCTGCAAGAAGCGCTGACCGTACTGGTCGGCGACCAGTAGCGCGGCGTATACTTCATCCGGCGTGGCGCCGCCAGGCATGTTATGAATAGTTTCACCTTCTGCGCAGGAAGCTTCCGCGACGGTGCGCATTTTCGCCGGGATATCCTGTTTAATATCCAGTTGCGCCAGCGTCATCGGCAGACCAATGGAATGGCACAGTGCAGCAACGGTTTCGATCTCTTCGACCGGCGCGTTTTCCAGCACCAGTTGCGTTAGCGTACCGAAAGCGACCTTCTCACCGTGATAATAGTGGTGCGCATCCGGAATCGCCGTTAAACCGTTATGAATCGCGTGCGCTGCGGCCAGACCGCCGCTTTCAAAACCGACCCCGCTCAGGTAGGTGTTAGCTTCGATGACGCGTTCCAGCGCTGGCGTGACGACATGCTGTTCGGCGGCCAGCATTGCTTTTTCGCCTTCTTCGATCAGCGTGTTATAACATAGCTCCGCCAGTGCCAGCGCGGCCTGTGTACACTTGCCGCCCGCCATCGTGGTGGCGCCGCTGCGTGAGCAGGCGCGCGCTTCAAACCAGGTTGCCAGCGCATCGCCGATACCGGCTGCCAGCAGACGCGCCGGTGCGCCCGCTACTATTTGGGTATCGACAATGACCATATTCGGGTTATGCGGCAGCATCAGATAGCGGTCAAACTCACCGGCATCAGTATAAATAACCGAGAGCGCGCTGCACGGCGCGTCGGTAGAGGCGATGGTCGGCGCGATAGCGACCGGGACGTTCATAAAGTGCGCCAGCGCTTTGGCGGTATCCAGCGTTTTACCGCCGCCGATGCCCAGTACGGCGCCGCACTGGATTTGCTCGGCGACGGCGCGGAGCCTGTCGATCTCATTTTGCGAACATTCGCCGCCAAACGGGACGATTTCTACTGATAAATCTGCATCAGTCAGGCTCTTGCGTAGCGTCTCTTCGGCAAATCCCAGCACGAATTTATCGCCCACAACCAGCCAGTTGTTCGCCATCGGTTTTAAATAATCGCCAAGACGCGCGATGACGTTTGCACCCTGAATATACTTGCCTGGTGACTGAATAATGCGATCCATACATTTCTCCCCTACAGGTTCAGATTACCAAAAGCGTTTTTCCAGTCTTGCTCAAACTTCTCTATTGCTGACTCTACCGCAGGCGTATTGAGCATTTGTTGCGCTACATCTAAAGGAAGGGTAATCGCCTGGCAACCTGCCAGTAAGCAATCCAGCGCCTGCCGCGGCGTTTTAAAGCTGGCCGCCAGCACCATACTGTCGGGCGCGTGACGTTCCAGTAGCGTTTGCAGCTCCTGAACCATACGAATGCCATCACCGCCCTGAGCATCAACGCGGTTGACGTAGGGAGCGACATATTTTGCGCCCGCCAGCGCCGCCAGCAGGCCCTGCGATGCGCTGTAGACGGCGGTGCCCAGCGTCACGATGCCTTCTTTTTTCAGCAGCTTAATAGCCGCGAGACCTTCGGCGGTCACTGGAATTTTAACCACAATACCGGGGATGGCGTTATTCAGTCGTTTGGCTTCTTCCACCATACCTTTCGCGTCGCGGCTCATGGTCTGCGCAAATAAAGTGCCTTCTTCGCCGATGGCGTTTTGCAGCCTGGGCAGCACATCCCAGACAGATTCTTTGCTGGCAGCCACAATGCTCGGATTGGTGGTGACGCCGGCAATCGGGAAAATGCGCGCCAGACGTTCAACTTCCGCCACGTTAGCGGTATCCAGATAGAGTTCCATAGTCTTTCCTTTCGTGAGCTTTCGTTATCGACAGGATAAAGGAGCGTTGCCGGGATGCGCTATGTGACAAATCTGCCAAAAACTGGACAAATGTGATGTGCTTGGTAAAGTGTGATTAACTTCACAAGTTGGCGATGATTAACGTGTAACGTGCTGTTGTATGCCCTGTGGGGGAGTGAGTTTTTTGCATTTATATTACAATAATCCAGTAAATGCGCCTTTTATCTACTGCATTTTCTTTATTGTAGTGTGGATTATTTCTCCGTTAGCTGGCTGTGATACTGGCGGCGATACTCCGATGGCGAGCGTTCCGTATTTTTGCGAAACAGGCGGCAGAAATAGTTACTGTCGACAAAGCCGCAGCGGTGCGCCACCTCTTTAACTTTCAGGTCATAACCCTTCAGCAACGTTTTGGCGTGTTCCAGCCGCGTATGGTTCAGGTATTCGTTAAAGCCGATGGTTCCCGTTTTCTGAAACAAGTGCGAGAGGTAATTTGGCGAGATATAAAACGCCTGCGCTACCGATTCGCGCGTCAACGGTGCGGCGTAGCGCTCATCAATATACTCCCTAATAGCTTCAAAAAGCGCGCGGCTGCGGGAGGCGGTCTGGATTTGGCTGCCGAGCAGATCGCGGCAATGGCTTAGCAGGCTGGCGACAATCAATCTGGCCGTTTGCTGCTCTTGCGGCTGCATCTGCATCTCATTAAGCGTCTGTAACAGGAAAGAGCCGATACGCGGGCCGCGGCGCGCAACGTGCTGTTTCGTGAGGTTTTGATGCTGCTGACCGTCCCAGTGGACCACGCTGAAACCTAACTGCTGTTTGCCAAACAGGATGCTCAGGGTGGTGACGGGCGTTTGCCATTGCGGGATGTTCCAGCCGCCAGCCGGAACGTAGAGAACATCGCAAGGAATGAGCGGGGCGGTAATGCTTATGTCAGTAAGCTCGCCCTCCAGCACAATCTCCAGCCGCGGAAAATCAACCTGATGTGCCAGTTCCGGTGCTGGGCCGCTGGCGCTGGAAAAATAAATCTGACGCAGCGGCTGCGGGCCGTTGATGAGGCGGGAAAGAAGGTGGCTGACGTCGTGATACATGATAATCCCTTGCCGATAGCAAACAGGGGAAACAGTAACGTCGAAAACCGATGCCCTCAAGCGATTATTGCCGGATGGTGGCGCTGAACTGCGCCTTATCCGGCCTACGGGAGAGAATAACGCCAGGCCCGATAAGCGTTAGCGCTATCGGGCAATATACCGGTTACTGATTCCCAGGCTGATCGCCATACGGCAACGTATCATAATCAATCAGCGCATTTTTCTTATACGGGTTGCCAATCCAGCGCGTGGTTGCTTTGAATTGCGGGCTGGTGATGGAACGCGTCGGGTCGTAGCCATCATAGGTCAGGCCCGCTAAGTCAGACCAGGTATGGATAAGCTCGGAGCTACTGTACTTACGATCGACATCCTGCGAGAAGTCGCGCGGATGCGCCGCCTGCCATTTCTCTGAGGTCCACAGCAGAAACGGCACCGTATACATATGACGGGTTGGCGAATCTTCGTTCCGTCCCTGCGTTTTATGCGGCGGCGTGTCATACACTTCTTCACCGTGATCGGAGAAGTAGAGCAGGAAACCGTTCGGATCGGTCGCTTTATAGTCCTTAATCAGGCTGGCGACAACATAGTCGTTATACAGATTCGCGTTGTCGTAATCGTTATACGATTCCAGTTCGTCATTGCTTAATCCCGGCGGAACATGGTCGGTTTTACCATCAAACTTGCCCTGGTTTTCCGGATAGCGGAACTTGTACTTAATGTGCGTTCCCAGCAGATGCACAATAATGAATTTTTTGGGCGCCGGGTCGGCTAACACCGCTTTAAACGGCGCCAGCACGTTGCTGTCATATTCGCGTGCGCTTTGAGTGCGCTGCTGGTTCATATAGAACTGCTTATCAGTCTGCTTAGAGAACACGGTCAGCATGGTATTACGCGCCGTCATCGTCTGCTGGTTAGTGATCCAGAAGGTTTTATACCCGGCCTGTTTCATCATATTCATCAGCGATGGCTTCGTCAGATACCAGTCCGGGTTCTTTTCGTCCGCGAACGTTAGCGCCTGTTGCAGAATCTCAATGGTGTAAGGTCGCGAAGTCACCACATTATTAAACACGGTCAGCCCGGGATCGGTTTTATGCAGCGCGTCCAGTTCCGGCGTGGTTTCGCGCGGATAACCGTACAGGCTCATACGGCCACGCTGGGTCGATTCGCCAATCACCAGTACCAGCGTGCGTGGCGCATCGCCGGAGTGGTCTTTGAAGTTAGCCAGCGGCGGCAGGGCGTCGTTTTCATTCAGCAGATTATTCAGCGAGGTGAGCTGGCGATGATACTGGTAGTAGCCAGAGATAAACTGCCACGGCGCGGCGGGTTCCATTCGTGACGCCAGGCTATCCAGCGTTTTCTCCATCGACTTATGCTTGATAAAGGTATTCATCGCGATGGGATGCAGGATCAGCCCGTACAGCAGGGCAAACGACACCAGATAACGCCAGGGCGATGGAATATAAACCGGGCGCAGACGTGTCCACAGCAAAATCGCCGCCACCGTATAAGCCAGCGCGACAAGAACAATTTTCAGACTGAAATATTGGCTTAAATATTCGCTGGCTTCATTGGCATTGGTTTCAAACATCACAAACAGAACGCTTTGTGAGAACTCCTGCCCGTAGATCACGTAATAGCTCAGCGCCGCCAGCGAGGCGGCCCAGAGTACGACGCCAATGACGGCGGCAATGAGTCGGATGCGGCCTGGAAACAGAAAGACGGGGATCAGCCACAGTGAGCTGTACAGTAGCGAATCCCGCAGGCCGTTTGTCCCGCTGTATCCGGTGAGATAAATAATGGCCTGCAGGAGGGTGGAAAAGAACCAAAAGTAAAGGAGTGCCCAACCCAGGGCTTTCCAGCTAAACGCGGGTTTAGTCTGGAGTAATGTGGATTGCATAATGAGAGCCTGTCTTTAATCGTAGCGCCAAACGTAGCGCCTGAACCTTAAAAGAATCTGAAGCAAACCTGCTTTATGCCGCGCGTTTTGCTAAGAAAGATTTATAGATGCATAAAATGCAGACAGGAATATATTGAAAAAACGACGATTATGACAGCAGTATTTCATGCCGCCCCCTGCTTAATCGCATGAGGGCGGCTTTCTTTTCGCGTTAGCCGGTGTTGCGCATACCAGCGGCGACGCCCGCAATCGTGACCATCAACGCCTGTTCAACGCGAGGATCGGGCGATTTTCCCTGCTCTTCAGTCAGACGGGAACGATGCAGCAACTCCGCCTGCAACACGTTTAAAGGATCGGTATAAACATTTCTTAACTGAATGGACTCCGCAATCCACGGTAAGTCGGCCATCAGGTGCGAGTCGTTGGCAATCGCCAGCACCACTTTAATGTCCTCTTCCAGCAGGTCTCGTAGCTCTTTGCCCAGCGGCCATAGCGTTTTCGCCACCAGGCGCTGATCGTAATAGTCGGCCAGCCACAGGTCGGCTTTCGAGAACACCATCTCCAGCATTCCAAGACGCGTGGAGAAGAACGGCCAATCGCGACACATGGCTTCCAGTTCACTTTGTTTACCATCCTCCACCACTTTTTGCAGCGCAGTACCCGCGCCCAGCCAGGCTGGTAGCATCAGGCGGTTTTGCGTCCAGGCGAAGATCCACGGAATCGCGCGCAGCGATTCGACGCCGCCGGTTGGACGACGTTTCGCTGGACGTGAGCCGAGCGGCAATTTGCCCAGCTCTTGTTCCGGCGTCGCGGAGCGGAAGTACGGCACAAAGTCTTTATTTTCGCGCACGTAGCCACGGTACGTTTCGCAAGAGATCACAGAAAGCTCATCCATAATATGACGCCAGCCGTCTTTCGGTTCCGGCGGCGGCAGCAGGTTTGCTTCCAGAATTGCGCTGGTGTAGAGCGACAGGCTGCTGACGGTGACTTCCGGCAGGCCGTATTTGAAGCGGATCATCTCACCCTGCTCGGTCACGCGCAGACCGCCTTTCAGGCTGCCCGGTGGTTGCGAAAGCAGCGCCGCGTGGGCTGGCGCGCCGCCACGGCCAATAGAGCCACCGCGACCGTGGAAGAGGGTTAGCTCGATACCGGCTTTTTCACAGGTTTTGATCAGTGCGTCCTGCGCCTGATACTGCGCCCATGATGCGGCCATGACTCCGGCGTCTTTTGCCGAGTCGGAGTAGCCGATCATTACCATCTGCTTACCCTGAATCAGCCCGCGATACCAGTCGATATTCAACAACTGAGTCATCACGTCGTCGGCATTGTTCAGGTCGTCAAGAGTTTCAAACAGCGGCGCGACCGGCATGGCAAAGCCGATACCTGCCTCTTTCAGCAGTAGATGCACAGCCAGCACGTCAGACGGCGTTTTCGCCATTGAAATCACGTAGGCGGCGATCGACCCTTTCGGCGCTTCGGCAATGACCTTGCAGGTTTCAAGCACTTCGCGGGTATCGTTGCTCGGCTCCCAGTTACGCGGCAGCAGCGGACGTTTGGAGTTCAGCTCGCGGATCAGGAAGGCCTGCTTGTCGGCTTCCGACCAGCTTTCGTAGTCACCAATACCAAGGTAGCGGGTAATTTCGCCCAGTGCTTCGGTATGGCGGGTGCTCTCCTGGCGAATATCAATACGCACCAGCGGTACGCCGAAACACTTCACGCGGCGGAGCGTATCGAGCAACTCGCCGTTGGCGATAATGCCCATGCCGCAGGCCTGTAGCGACTGGTAGCAGGCGTAAAGTGGCTCCCAGAGCTGCTCGTTTTGCGTCAGCAGACCAGCCGGTTTGGGCAGTTTCTCACCTTTCAGACGCGCTTCCAGCCAGGACTGGGTCGCCATCAGACGGGCGCGCAATTTTTTCATCAGATAGCGATACGGTTCAGACGCGCCTTCTTCGCCCACTAACGCCAGCAGCTCCGGCGTGGCGTCGACCATTGACAGTTCTGATACCAGAACATGAATGTCTTTCAGGAACAGATCGGTGGCTTTCCAGCGGCTTAACAAGAGTACGTGGCGGGTGATATCCGCCGTCACGTTCGGGTTGCCGTCACGGTCGCCGCCCATCCAGGAGGTAAAACGTACCGGCACAAAATCCACCGGCAATTTGTAGCCAAGATTTTCTTCCAGTTGTTCGTTCAGTTCACGCAGATAGTTAGGTACGCCCTGCCACAGGCTGTTTTCTACCACGGCGAAGCCCCATTTGGCTTCATCCACCGGGCTTGGACGCTGCTTGCGGATTTCATCCGTATGCCAGGATTGGGCAATCAACTGGCGCAGGCGACGCATCACCTGGTGGCGTTCGTAGTCGGCGATATCGGTATTATCAAGCTGTTTTAGACAGTTGTTGATTTCACCCATCTTGTGAATAAGCGTACGGCGGGTAATTTCTGTCGGGTGGGCGGTCAGCACCAACTCCAGAGACAGCGTCTCTACCGCTTTTTTGATGGTTGCGTCGTTGAGGTCCGGTTGGTTTTTCAGTTTACGCAGAGTGCGGGCAATCACTTCCGGGTTGCTGGCAGCTTCGCCTTTTGGCGAAATGCTGTGGTATTGCTCGGCAGTATTGGCCAGGTTCAGGAACTGACTAAACGCGCGCGCAACTGGCAGCAGCTCGTCGTTAGACAAATTTTGTAGCGTGGTGAGCAGCTCCTGGCGATTAGCTTCATTGCCGGCGCGTGAAGATTTGGATAGCTTACGGATTGTTTCTACGCGATCAAGAATGTGCTCTCCCAGCGCATCCTTGATGGTTTCTCCCAGCACCTTGCCGAGCATACTGACATTACTACGCAACGCGGAATATTGTTCGTTCATATGATCCCAGACACCCCATCTCTGTTGTAATTGTCCTGCATCTTTCACGCTGCGGCGGCGTTGGCTGCGCTCTCCCACCCAGGTCACTTACTTATGTAAGCTCCCTGGGATGTGCTCGTTTGCCGTCTTGCCGCAACGCGAAATCTTTCGGACCAAGCTTTTTCACATCACTTCTCATCTTTATAAAGCCACGTAAAACCCGTGGCGTCAATTACTGCGAAATCGGTTCAGCAAACGAAAAAATGGCGATAATTTACGTTATTTAATTCATACCGAATCAAATAAGCATTGCTTATGGAAATGTAAAAAACATGGTAATGACCTGTTGCCGGATGACACTACACTAATCCGGCAACAGGTGGATTCTGGCCCGATAAACATAGCGCTACCGAGCAATATGCATTAATGCCAGCAAAAATGGTGTACTACCTGGGTAATTAATTCCCGGGTGGGCTTAATAAAACGCGTTTCGAGATATTCATCCGGCTGATGGGCCTGATTAATTGAGCCAGGACCGAGCACCAGCGTTGGACATAATGTCTGAATAAACGGTGCTTCAGTACAGTAGTTCACCACGTCGGTTTTTGTACCCAACAGTTTTTCTACTACTTCAACCAGTTGGTGGTCCGGTGGACACTCGTAGCCCGGAATCGGCGGATGTAATTCTGCCACCGTCAGGCGGCCCGGCCAGCGTTCGCTTACGGGGGCCAGAGCGTCGTTAAGCAATCCATTGAGGTCGTTTAACGTCATGCCCGGCAGTGGACGAATATCCATATGTAGTTCACAGCAGGCGCAGATGCGGTTTGAGGCATCGCCGCCGTGGATATGGCCCAGGTTCAGCGTTGGATATGGAACGGTAAACGCCTCGTAGTGATATCGCGCTTTCAGCGCGTCACGCAGTTGCATGATACGGCCAACCGCATCGTGCATCAGTTCAATGGCGTTAACCCCACGCGCCGGATCGCTGGAGTGACCGGACTGGCCCAGGACGCGAACGACATTAGAGATATGCCCTTTGTGTGCGCGTACCGGTTGCAAAGATGTCGGTTCGCCAATGATTGCGCAGTCCGGACGTAATGCCGTGGTTTCGGAAAAATAACGCGCCCCGGCCATGCTGGTCTCTTCATCGGCGGTCGCCAAAATGTAGAGCGGCTTTTTCAGTTGTGTTACGTCAACGTCACGTAGCGCGTCCAGAATAAAAGCGAAGAAGCCTTTCATATCCGCAGTGCCCAGGCCATAGAGCTTGTTGTCGTGCTCGGTCAGCGTGAACGGGTCGCGCGTCCAGCGTCCGTCATCAAAGGGAACCGTATCGGTATGACCGGCCAGCAGCAAACCGCCCGCGCCATGTCCGGTGCTGGCGAGCATATTAAATTTGTTTCGCGTTCCCGGAACCGGTTGAACCTCTACGTTGAAACCAAGATCGCTGAACCAGCCTGCAAGCAAAGTGATTAAAGACGCATTACTTTGATCCAGGGATTCTTCGGTTGCGCTTATCGATGGTGTGGCAATCAGAGCGCGGTAAATCTCGATAAATGGCGGTAAAACGTTTTTCATTGTTGACACACCTCAGGTCATGATAGTATCAATATTCATGCATTAATTGTGAATAAAAATACACTAACGTTGAGCATAAAGGAACCCGATGTTGAATACGCTGATTGTAGGCGCTAGCGGTTATGCGGGCGCAGAGCTTGTAAGCTACGTAAATCGCCACCCACATATGACCATAACCGCTTTGACCGTCTCAGCGCAAAGCAATGATGCAGGAAAGTTAATTTCTGATTTACATCCGCAGTTAAAAGGGATTGTTGATCTGCCATTGCAACCGATGTCGGATGTGCGTGACTTTAGCGCAGATGTTGATGTGGTGTTCCTGGCGACAGCGCATGAAGTGAGCCACGATCTGGCGCCGCAGTTTTTACAGGCCGGATGCGTCGTATTCGATCTTTCCGGCGCGTTTCGGGTAAATGATCGCGCCTTCTATGAAAAGTATTACGGATTTACTCATCAGTATCCTGAACTGCTGGAACAGGCGGTGTACGGTCTGGCGGAGTGGAATGCCGATAAACTGAACGCGGCGAATCTGATTGCGGTTCCTGGTTGTTATCCAACCGCGGCGCAGTTGTCGCTAAAACCGCTGATTGACGGTGGGCTTCTGGAGCTGACGCAGTGGCCAGTAATTAATGCCACCAGCGGGGTGAGTGGCGCGGGGCGCAAGGCGGCAATGTCGAACAGTTTCTGTGAAGTGAGTCTGCAACCGTATGGCGTGTTTACGCATCGTCATCAGCCGGAAATCGCCGCCCATCTGGGCGCGGAGGTCATCTTCACCCCGCATCTGGGGAATTTTCCTCGCGGGATTCTGGAAACCATTACCTGCCGCCTGAAAGCGGGCGTAACCCATGTGCAGGTCGCCGACGTGTTGCAAAAAGCCTATGGCGACAAACCGCTGGTGCGCCTGTATGACAAAGGCGTTCCGGCGTTAAAGAACGTCGTCGGGTTGCCGTTCTGTGATATTGGTTTTGCCGTCCAGGGCGAACATCTGATTGTGGTGGCAACCGAAGATAACCTGTTGAAAGGCGCAGCGGCGCAGGCGGTGCAATGCGCTAATATTCGTTTCGGCTTCGCTGAAACGCAGTCTCTTATTTAAGGGTGAAATGATGAATCCATTAATTATCAAGCTGGGTGGCGTATTACTGGATAGCGAAGAGGCTCTGGAACGTCTTTTTACCGCGCTGGTCAACTATCGTGAGTCCCATCAGCGTGCGCTGGTGGTTGTTCACGGTGGTGGTTGTGTGGTGGATGAGCTGATGAAAGGGCTTAATTTGCCAGTGAAAAAGAAAGACGGCCTGCGCGTGACGCCTGCCGATCAGATTGGCATCATTACCGGGGCGCTGGCGGGAACCGCTAACAAAACCCTGCTGGCCTGGGCGAAGAAACACCATATCGCCTCTGTTGGTCTGTTTCTGGGCGATGGCGACAGCGTAAAAGTGACTCAACTCGATGAAGCGTTAGGCCACGTCGGGCTGGCGCAGCCGGGGTCGCCGAAGCTGATTAACACATTGCTGGAAAACGGCTTTCTGCCGGTAGTCAGCTCCATTGGCGTAACAGACGACGGCCAACTGATGAACGTCAACGCCGATCAGGCGGCAACCGCGCTGGCGGCGACGCTGGGGGCCGATCTGATCCTGCTTTCTGACGTGAGCGGTATTCTGGACGGCAAAGGCCAGCGTATCGCTGAAATGACGGCGTCCAAAGCAGAGCAGCTTATCGACCAGGGCATTATTACCGACGGTATGATTGTGAAAGTGAATGCGGCTCTCGATGCTGCGAGGGCGCTGGGTCGCCCGGTGGATATCGCTTCCTGGCGTCATGCGGAACAATTGCCAGCGCTGTTTAATGGTACGCCGATTGGCACGCGTATTCTGGCTTAACTATTTGTGCGCCGGATAATCGTAGCGCTATCCGGCAGTGAAATTCGAAGAATTTAAGGAAGTATATTATGGCACTTTGGGGTGGGCGCTTTACACAGGCGGCAGACCAGCGGTTTAAACAATTCAATGATTCGTTGCGCTTCGATTACCGTCTGGCGGAGCAGGATATTGTCGGTTCTGTGGCCTGGTCCAAAGCATTAGTCACGGTGGGCGTACTGACTGCCGATGAGCAACGACAGTTGGAAGAGGCGCTGAACGTGCTGCTGGAAGAGGTTCGCGCGAATCCGCAGCAAATCCTGCAAAGCGATGCGGAAGATATCCATAGCTGGGTGGAAGGTAAGCTCATCGACAAAGTGGGTCAGTTGGGTAAAAAGCTGCACACCGGACGCAGCCGTAACGATCAGGTGGCGACGGACCTGAAACTGTGGTGCAAAGAGACGGTGATGGAGCTGCTCACCGCCAACCGCCAGCTACAGAGCGCGCTGGTGGAAACCGCGCAGGAGAACCAGGACGCGGTAATGCCGGGATATACCCATCTGCAACGCGCGCAGCCAGTGACTTTCGCCCACTGGTGTCTCGCGTATGTCGAAATGCTGGTGCGAGATGAAAGCCGCCTGCAGGATACACTCAAACGTCTGGACGTGAGTCCGTTAGGTTGCGGCGCGCTGGCGGGAACAGCCTATGAAATCGACCGTGAACAATTGGCAGGCTGGCTGGGCTTCACGTCTGCGACCCGCAACAGTCTGGACAGCGTGTCGGATCGTGACCACGTACTGGAACTGCTTTCTGATGCGGCTATTGGTATGGTGCATCTGTCACGCTTCGCGGAAGATCTGATTTTCTTTAATTCTGGTGAAGCGGGCTTTGTGGAGCTTTCTGACCGCGTTACTTCCGGTTCATCGTTAATGCCGCAGAAGAAAAACCCGGACGCGCTGGAGCTGATTCGCGGTAAGTGCGGTCGCGTACAAGGGGCGCTAACCGGCATGATGATGACCTTAAAAGGTCTGCCGCTGGCTTATAACAAAGATATGCAGGAAGACAAAGAAGGGCTGTTCGATGCGCTCGATACCTGGCTTGACTGCCTGCATATGGCAGCGTTGGTGCTGGACGGTATTCAGGTGAAACGCCCACGTTGCCAGGACGCGGCGCAACAGGGGTATGCCAACGCCACGGAGCTGGCGGATTACCTGGTCGCGAAAGGCGTGCCGTTTCGCGAAGCGCACCATATTGTCGGCGAAGCGGTGGTAGAAGCCATTCGCCAGGGTAAGCCGCTGGAAGCGTTGCCGCTGGCTGATTTACAGAAATTCAGCCGCGTGATTGGCGACGATGTGTATCCGATATTGTCTTTACAGTCGTGTCTGGATAAACGGGCGGCAAAAGGCGGTGTTTCTCCGCAACAGGTAGCGCAGGCCATCGACGATGCGAAGGCGCGCCTCGCGTTGTAGGCCTGATAGCGTAGCGCCATCAGGCAATATAGCCCGGCCGAGCGTAAGCGACGCCGGGTTTTTTACGCAAAAAAAAAGCGGACCAGAGGTCCGCAAAAGTTCACGTTGGCTTTAGTTATTTCGGGTTCGAGAGATACCCTCTGAACGGGCGGTGTCTTCAAGGGTTAAACGAGAAACCGCTCCGTTTCTGTGATGTATTATTAATCAGAAAGGTTGATAGGGATAATCGTTCGTTGCTATGCTACCTATCGCCATGAACTATCGTGGCGACGGAGGATGAATAATGAATATTCGTGATCTTGAATATCTGGTGGCGTTAGCCGAACATCGCCATTTCCGGCGAGCGGCGGACTCCTGTCACGTCAGCCAGCCAACCCTTAGCGGGCAAATTCGCAAGCTGGAAGATGAGCTGGGCGTTATGCTGCTGGAGCGTACGAGTCGTAAGGTGCTGTTTACCCAGGCGGGCTTACTGCTGGTGGATCAGGCGCGCACCGTGCTGCGTGAGGTCAAGGTGCTCAAGGAGATGGCAAGCCAACAAGGTGAGGCGATGTCCGGCCCGTTACATATTGGTTTAATCCCAACGGTTGGCCCCTATTTGCTGCCGCTTATTATTCCGATGTTGCACCAGACTTTCCCGAAGCTGGAAATGTATCTGCATGAGGCGCAAACCCATCAGCTGTTAGCGCAACTCGATAGCGGCAAGCTTGACTGCGCTATTCTGGCACTGGTGAAAGAGAGTGAGGCATTTATCGAAGTGCCGCTGTTTGATGAGCCCATGATGCTGGCTATTTATGAGGATCATCCGTGGGCGAATCGCGATCGCGTGCCGATGTCCGATCTGGCGGGCGAAAAATTGCTGATGCTGGAAGATGGCCACTGTCTGCGCGATCAGGCGATGGGGTTCTGTTTCGAAGCGGGAGCGGATGAAGATACCCATTTCCGGGCGACCAGTCTGGAAACGCTGCGCAACATGGTGGCGGCGGGCAGTGGTATTACGCTACTTCCTGCGCTGGCAGTGCCGCAGGAGCGTAAGCGCGACGGCGTGGTCTATCTGCCATGCATTAAGCCGGAGCCGCGTCGTACCGTGGGGCTGGTTTATCGCCCGGGATCGCCGCTGCGTAGCCGTTATGAGCAACTGGCAGAGGCCATCCGTGGCGCAATGGATGGCCATTTCGACAAGGCGTTAAAACAGGCGGTTTAAGCCGTTTAGCGCCGCAACCCGATAAGCTTCCGCCATGGTTGGGTAGTTAAAGGTGGTGTTAACGAAGTACTCGATGGTGTTACCGCCACCTTTCTGCTCCATGATCGCCTGGCCGATATGAATAATTTCGGCGGCGCGTTCGCCAAAGCAGTGAATCCCCAGAATTTCTTTGGTTTCACGGTGGAAGAGAATTTTTAGCGTGCCGACGTTCATGCCAACGATTTGCGCTCGCGCCAGATGCTTAAACTGCGCGCGGCCCACTTCATAAGGCACTTTCATTGCCGTTAACTGCTGCTCGGTTTTGCCGACAGAACTGATTTCCGGAATGGTATAAATCCCGGTGGGGATATCTTCGATAAGATGCGCGGTCGCTTCGCCTTTCACCAGCGCCTGCGCTGCAATACGCCCCTGATCGTAGGCTGCGGAAGCCAGACTGGGATAGCCAATCACGTCGCCCACCGCATAGACGTGCGGCAGGGCGGTCTGGTACATGCTGTTGACCTTGAGCTGTCCACGGCTGTCTGTTTCCAGACCAATATTCTCCAGCGCCAGCGAATCGGTGTTACCGGTACGGCCATTGGCATAGAGCAGACAGTCAGCCTTCAGTTTTTTGCCGGATTTCAGGTGCATGATGACGCCATCATCGCAGCCTTCGATTTTCTCATACTCTTCATTGTGGCGAATCACCACACCACTATTCCAGAAATGGTAAGAGAGAGAGTCGGACATCTCCTGATCGAGAAAGGCCAGCAGGCGATCGCGAGTGTTGATCAGATCCACTTTCACATCCATACCGCGGAAGATGGACGCATATTCGCAGCCGATAACGCCGGCGCCATAAATAATAACGTGGCGCGGTTCATGGTGGAGGCTAAGGATTGAGTCGCTGTCATAAATGCGCGGATGCGAGAAATCCACATCATTGGGATGGTAAGGACGCGAACCACAAGCAATAACAAATTTTTCTGCCGTCAGGGTTTCAACCGTGCCGTCATGGCATTCCAGCGCCAGGGTATGTTCGTCAATAAAATGGGCGTTGCCCTGCAAGATTTCACAGTGGTTACGCTCATAAAACCCCTGACGCATACGCGTTTGTTGATTAATCACGTTATCAGCATGGTTGAGGATATCGGCGAAAGAAGAACGAAGGAGACGGGAGTGGTCGCTATAGAGCGGGTTTTGATTAAATTCGATAATACGGCTGACGGCGTGGCGAAGGGCTTTGGATGGGATGGTGCCCCAGTGGGTACATCCGCCGCCAACGTTATGATAACGCTCAATCACCGCGACGCGTGCTCCTTGCTTAACCAGACCCATTGCAGCGCCTTCACCGCCGGGGCCTGACCCTATGACGACTGCATCATAATCCCAGGAATGTGGCATGGTATTACTCACCTGTTTTTATACATAAAATAAACACGATGATAACATTTGCCCAGCTTTAACCCAATTATCGTTGTGCTTTTTTGCGAAGCCGGAGCACAAACTGTCTGTAAACAATCATTCACAATCCAGTGTGAACCCGTTACTTTTATTCTCTGGTATAGTGCCGAATAAGGCATATGGAAGGATTCAGACATTGTGATGGGTGTTAGAGCGCAACAAAAAGAAAAAACCCGGCGTTCGCTGGTGGAAGCCGCATTCAGCCAACTGAGCGCTGAGCGGAGTTTCGCCAGCCTGAGTTTGCGTGAAGTGGCGCGTGAAGCGGGCATTGCGCCGACGTCGTTTTACCGTCATTTTCGCGATGTTGATGAACTCGGTCTGACGATGGTGGATGAAAGCGGTCTGATGTTGCGTCAGTTGATGCGTCAGGCGCGACAGCGCATCGCGAAAGGCGGCAGCGTCATCCGCACGTCGGTCTCCACATTTATGGAGTTTATCGGCAACAACCCCAACGCCTTCCGTCTGTTGTTGCGCGAGCGTTCCGGCACTTCAGCGGCGTTTCGTGCTGCCGTCGCGCGGGAGATTCAGCACTTTATTGCGGAACTTGCCGACTATCTGGAACTCGAAAACCATATGCCGCGTGCGTTTACTGAAGCCCAGGCCGAAGCGATGGTGACTATTGTCTTTAGCGCGGGTGCAGAGGCGTTGGACATCGGCGCTGAACAGCGTCGGCAATTAGAAGAGCGGCTGGTATTGCAACTGCGCATGATTGCGAAAGGGGCGTATTACTGGTATCGCCGTGAGCAAGAGAAAATAGCACATCATTCCGAATAACGTGAAGGACGAGTAATGAAACAGTCAGGTCAAGATAAAGGTACGCTGTTGCTGGCGCTCATCGCTGGCTTATCGATTAACGGCACATTCGCGGCACTGTTTAGCGCTATTGTGCCGTTCTCCGTATTCCCGATTATCTCGCTGGTGCTGACGGTATATTGCCTGCATCAACGCTACCAAAATCGTACTATGCCGGTGGGTTTGCCGGGGCTGGCCGCCGCCTGTTTTATTCTTGGCGTTTTACTGTATAGCACCGTCGTGCGTGCAGAATATCCGGATATGGGCTCTAATTTCTTTCCGGCGGTGCTGTCGGTGATTCTGGTATTCTGGATTGGCTTTAAGATGCGCAATCGGAAGCAGGACATCGCGGAGTAGTGTGCGAATGCCAGATGGCGGCGCAAGCGCCTGATCCGGCCTACAACTGTACATATATGTAGGCCGGGCAAGCGAAGCGCCCCGGCAGAACGCCAGATAGCGGTATAATCGGCTATCCGACGTATATTTTACCTTGCGGTCAATAACACCCCGCATTCCATATGATGCGTATACGGGAACTGATCGAACAGCGCCAGGCGAGACACCGTGTGCGTCTGGCTTAATGTTTCCAGGTTTTTGCACAACGTTTCCGGATTGCAGGAAATGTACAGAATACGTGGATAAGCCTGCACCATTTTTTCAGTTTCGCTGTCCAGACCGCTGCGCGGCGGATCGACAAAAATGGTTTCGCACTGATAGCGCTTCAGATCGATCCCCTGTAAGCGATTAAACTCACGGACGCCGTTCATCGCCTGGGTAAACTCTTCCGCCGCCATGCGAATAATCTGAACATTATCAATATGATTAGCGGCAATATTATACTGCGCGGCAGCGACGGACGGTTTGGCGATTTCGGTTGCCAGCACGCGGTTAAAATTGCGCGCCAGCGCTAAAGAAAAATTGCCGTTGCCGCAATACAACTCAAGCAGATCGCCTTTTGAGTCTTTCGTCACCTCCAGCGCCCACTCTAACATCTGAATATTCATGGCGGCGTTTGGCTGCGTAAAGCTGTTTTCGACTTGGCGGTAGATCATTTCTTTACCTGCCACAGGCAGACGCTCATCAATATAATCCTGATCCAATTCGACTTTGGTTTTAGTGGCCCGGCCAATCAGGTGTACGTTCAGACCTTGCGCGCGTAAAGCATCGCGTAACGCAGTGGCGGCTTCATGCCACTCTTCGTCCAGCTTCTTATGGTACAGCAACGACACTACCGCCTGGTTGCTCAAGGTGGTGAGATAATCGATCTGGAACAGCTTATGCCGCAGTGCATGATTATCGCGCACGCCGGCAATCATCGCCTTCATTAAGGTATTAATCAGTTGGCTGGCCGCCGGGAAGCTGTCAACGCGAATCCGGCTTTTGGTCTGCTGATCAAACATAATGTGGTACAGGTCATCGCCGTCATGCCACAGGCGAAATTCCGCACGCATACGATAGTGACTGACCGGCGAGCGAAATACTTCCGGAACCAGGCCAGAAAACGGCGCCATCATACTCTGCAAGCGCGCCACTTTTTCGGCTAGCTGCGCCTCATACTGTTCTGTCGGAAGATGTTCGGGGGTCATATCGCATCCTGAATAATAAAAGTACGCGGGGATTGTAGGGATTGCTCAGTGGATGTCCAGCTATTGATGATTTCTGATTTGTGATGCGCGGTCTGGACAGGGTGTTGTGACAGACGGTAGCATCCGTGGGCCGGTCCTGTGAGTTAATAGGGAATCCAGTGAAAATCTGGAGCTGACGCGCAGCGGTAAGGAAAGGTGAGATGAGAGCGTAAGCAGACACTGCCTCCGGTGGGAAGTCATCATTTCTGCTATCCAGCCAACGGATAACCCTCCAAGCCCGAAGACCTGCCGGCTAACGTCGCATCTGGTTTTCATCATCGCGTACTATCGATGAAGCCTGCGGCATCCTTCTTATATTGTGGATGCTTTACAATGATTAAAAAAGCTACGCTGCTGACGGCGTTCTCCGTCACGGCCTTTTCCGCTTGGGCGCAGGACACTAGCCCGGATACCCTGGTTGTCACCGCCAACCGTTTTCAGCAGCCTGTAAACTCTGTTTTGGCGCCAACTGATGTCGTCACCCGCGAGGATATTCAGCGCTGGCAGTCAAAAGATCTTAATGACGTAATGCGCCGTCTTCCTGGTGTGGATATTTCACAGAGCGGCGGAATGGGGAAGAGTTCCTCGCTGTATGTTCGCGGCACCGAATCGCGGCATGTCCTGGTACTGATTGATGGTGTGCCGATGGCGCGGGCGGGCATTAGTAACGCGATTGATATTGGTCAGCTTCCGGTGTCGTTAGTGCAGCGCATTGAATACATTCGCGGACCGCGTTCAGCGGTGTACGGTTCTGGCGCGATTGGCGGCGTCGTCAATATCATTACGATGAGCAATGACGAGAAATCACAGATCAACGCCGGTATGGGATCGGATGGTTACCAGACCTATGATGGGATTATGAATAAACGGTTTGGCGATACGATTGTAACTGCTGCCGGGGCGTATGAGACGACCAGGGGTTTTAACATTCAGCCTGACTCTCCCTATAACGGGGACAGTGACCGGGACGGCTACCGCAATAAGCTGTTCTGGGGAGGCGTACAGCATAAGTTTAACGATAACGTCTCCGGTTTCTTTCGCGGTTATGGCTATACGGCGAATAGCGATTACGATCAGGGTTCATATGGTCATGTTGGCGGCAATGATGAGGCCCAGAATTACACCCAATCTTGGGATGCTGGCCTGCAATACAGTTCTGGCATCTATTCTTCTCAGCTGATCGCCAATTATCAACATATTAAAGATTACAACTACAGTCACGATCTTGGTCGGTATGCGGGGGATGCCTCGCTGGATAACATGGAGCAGCGTTATATTCAGTGGGGTAATAGTGTTGAAGTTGGGCACGGAGCGGTTAGCGGCGGGGCTGACTGGAAACAGGAAAAGCTGACCTCCAGTAGTACAACGAAGGCCGATACTTACAAACGTGATACCACCGGGCTTTACCTGACCGGACAGCAACAAATCGATAGTGTCACGTTGGAAGCTTCTGGCCGTGAAGATCATGATGAGCAGTTCGGCTGGCATGGGACATGGCAGACCGCAGCGGGCTGGGAGTTTGTTGATGGTTATCGGGCAACTCTCTCCTATGGTACGGGGTTCCTGGCACCGTCCCTTGGGCAGCAATATGGCGCGACGCGTTTTGCATCATCTTATGGGCCTGGTATTGCCGCTAACCCAAACCTAAAGCCGGAAGAATCCAGGCAGTGGGAGGCCGGCATTGATGGGCTGACCGGACCGCTGGATTGGCGCCTTTCTGCATATCATTATAAGGTTCAAAACCTGATCGATTATACAGATAATCAATACGTTAATCTGAAATCGGCCACTATTAAAGGTCTGGAGTGGACCGGAAATATCACCACCGGCCCGGTAGATCACCACCTGACGCTGCAATACGTCGATCCGCGTGATGATGAAACCAATAAGGTTCTCTATCGCCGTGCTAAGCAGCAGGTAAAGTATGAGCTGACCGGACAGATTTTTGAACTCGGCTGGAATGTGATGTATCAGTACCTCGGCGAACGTTACGATAAAGACTTCGACAATAATAGAGATGTAAAAATGGGCGGCTTGAGCTTGTGGGATATTGGAGTTTCATATCCGCTCACCTCACATCTGACAGTTCGTGGTAAAATAGCCAACCTGTTCGACAAAGATTACGAGACAGTTTATGGCTACCAAACTGCAGGACGAGAATACACCTTGTCTGGCAGCTACACCTTCTGAACCACGTCCCACCGTGCTGGTATTTGATTCTGGCGTCGGTGGATTGTCGGTCTATGATGAGATTCGGCGGCTCCTGCCGGATCTCCACTATATATATGCTTTCGATAACGTGGCATTCCCCTATGGGGAAAAGAGCGAAACGTTTATCGTCGAGCGCGTTGTCGAGATTGTTACTGCGGTACAGCAGTGCTATCCCCTTTCACTGGCGGTGATAGCCTGCAATACCGCCAGTACGGTTTCACTTCCCGCATTACGTGAAAAGTTTGCCTTCCCGGTGGTGGGCGTTGTACCTGCGATTAAACCAGCGGCGCGGCTTACCGCAAATGGCGTCGTCGGGCTACTGGCGACGCGAGCGACGGTCAAGCGTCCTTATACTCACGAGCTGATTGCGCGCTTCGCCAATGAATGTCAGATAGCTATGTTGGGGTCGGCAGAACTGGTGGAACTGGCGGAAGCTAAATTACATGGCAACTCGGTATCGCTGGAAGAGCTACGCCGTATATTACGTCCATGGCTGCGAATGCCGGAACCGCCTGACACGGTCGTTCTGGGGTGTACGCATTTCCCTCTATTACGAGACGAGCTTTTGCAAGTCCTGCCCGAAGGGACGCGGTTAGTGGATTCCGGCGCGGCGATAGCGCGTCGTACAGCCTGGCTGTTGGAGCATGAAGCGCCGTATGCAAAATCGACCGATGCCAATATTGCTTATTGCATGGCAATGACGCCAGAAGCTGAACAATTATTGCCCGTTTTACAGCGTTATGGCTTTGAAACGCTCGAAAAACTGGCGGTTTAATGGCGTTTTGGGTAAATACCAGGCACTTGGAAAATTATTTTAAATTTCCTCTTGTCAGGCAGAAATAACTCCCTATAATGCGCCACCACTGACACGGAACAACGGCACACAGGCCGCCGGGTCAGCGGGGTTCAGACCAGAACCTCACGGAGAAAAGCGAAAATAAACGCTTGACTCTGAAGCGGGAAAGCGTAATATGCACACCCCGCGCCGCTGAGAAAAGCGCAGCGGCACTGCTCTTTAACAATTTATCAGACAATCTGTGTGGGCACTCGAAGATACGGATTCTTAACGTCCCCGGACGAAAAACGAATACCAAGTCTCTGAGTGAACACGTAATTCATTACGAAGTTTAATTCACGAGCATCAAACTTAAATTGAAGAGTTTGATCATGGCTCAGATTGAACGCTGGCGGCAGGC